>JBEKIJ010000019.1:0-161184 GCA_050011815.1 Acidimicrobiales bacterium
GACTTGCTGTGGCACTTGGCGGAGGTCCAGTGGTTCTGGGGCACGATCGTGCGCCACGCGCTGACAGAGCCACCTCCTGCCGAGGCCAGACCCGAGCGTCCCCGTGGCCGGGCGGAGCTCACAGCGTTCTATGAACGAGCCAGCGGTGATCTCGTCGCTGCGTTAGCCGCCGCTGACCCGCAGGACCGGGTCTGGACGTGGTTCACGGACCAGACGGTCGGTTTCGTCTGCCGACGCCAGGCCCACGAGGCGCTGATCCACAGGGTCGACGCCGAACTCACCATCGAGAGCCGGGGCTCGATGGACGCTCAGCTGAGCGACGACGGGATCGATGAGGCGCTGCGCGTTATGTACGGGTACATACCGGAATGGGCGACGTTCTCCTCCAATTGCTCGGGCGTCGTCCGGCTGCGGGCCTCCGACACCCGCCACGCCTGGCTGGTCAGCCCCGGCCGACTCGCGGGCACAGACCCCGAGGACGGCGCTTCCGCGGACGAACCCTGCCTCCGGGTGACCGACGACCCTGGCGGTGAGGTGGAGGCCACGGTCACCGGTTTTGCGGCTGACCTGGACTGCTGGCTCTGGCGCCGCCCGACCGTTGCTCCCCTTGAGCGCTCAGGCGATCAAGGGCTGCTCGACGAGCTCGAGGTGGCTATCCGGCCGGGTATCGACTGACGCTGATCCAGTCGATCGTGTCTCGATGATCCATCTTCTTACGGACAGTTATTCAGGGGTTTGTGGTTGATCCAATTGCGTGGGGACCAGGACTCTAGGGGTGAAGATGGCCGAGCTGACAGAAGACCCCATCAGAAGAACAAGGCTTCTCCGCATTCTTTTCGACAACTAAGGAGATTGTCGCCTTGAGTCCGTGTCACATGGCAAGGAGCCGCTCTCAAATCACGTTCTGCATACGACGTCGCAGGTCTTGCCGGTTCGAATAAGACATCGTCTTCTCCACTGCCCTGGTGTGCAACATGGTCTGCGACAACCTCAATGACCTGGTGAGAGAGTGCTGGCTTTCGAACCATTCACGTGAGCGATCGGATGGGGGTGACCAAAGACGAGTTGCCGTAGGTGCGCCGCGAGACCCGTTCTCTGATCTCCAGGATGATCCCCCTATTTCAGGGGGACGGTGACCGGACCGGGAAGGCGTTGGTAGACGGCGAAGAAGTCACGGTCGTCTGGGAACAGGTAGCGATCGGCGGACTGCATGGGTTGGGGCTCGACCATTGTCGGGACAAGACCGTCTTGGTGGGTGTAGGTAATCAGGGTGTGCCACTCGGGGTTGATGTCGAACTCCATCGCATCCACCGCACCCGCGTGCTGGAGGATTTGCGCCAGAGTGATCACTGTCTGGTCGTTCGCCACCACGTAGATGAGGTTGCCGCGAGCGTCGAT
The DNA here is from genome assembly GCA_050011815.1 of Acidimicrobiales bacterium. Lineage (GTDB taxonomy): Bacteria > Actinomycetota > Acidimicrobiia > Acidimicrobiales > UBA8190 > Chersky-840. The sequence goes on from JBEKIJ010000019.1 coordinate 1,399, forward strand.
GCCAACGCCGGTGCGCCAGACCCGGGTAAGGCCGCCGAGCGTGTAACCCCACTCCTGACTGTTCGGGTTGTCGTCCAACGCGGGGTTTAGCTGCCCGTTCCAGACGATCGGAGCCAGGCTCTGGCGGGCCCACGCCACGTCCGGCCCCGCATTCGGGCCGCCGCTCCAATCGAGGATCGCGACCCTACCGTCGGTATAGCCAACGAGCGTGGCATTGCCATCCTTCAGCGGCTCGTTCACCAGGCCGTTGTCGCTCGAGCCGTTGTCGCCGTCGACGTAGGTGAAGCCGCCATTGAAGGTGGCAAGCAGCCGCGGGCGCTGGTCGTCGGGGACCATCATCGGCCCACGTACCGCCGCGTTCGGCGGTTCGTAGCGGCCTGGGTAATACCCGATCTCGGTACGCGTCTGGTCGAACCAGGCCACGTAGGCGACGATCTGCGGATAGTCGACCTCTGGACGATAGGTCGTCAACAGCACGGGTGGGCCGCCGTCAACCACCGGGCCCGTGGGTTTCCACACGCCTTCGCCCGGCAGTGGCTGGGCGAAGACCGGCGTGATCGGCGGCGGCCAGGCAGAGGCATGTGTCGTCGTCGGCACCTTCAGGCCGACCTTCGGCAGCCTCTTCAGCTGTGACCCGCCCTTCTTGGGGGCGTGCCAGGTGTAGTAGATGTGCTCGCCCTTGTCGACCGCCCAGTTGCCGAAGGGCACCTCGTTCCTCACCCACTCGGTGCTCCGTTCACTCCACGACATGCTCGTGGGCTCCAGCATCCACCTCGTATACGAGGAGGCCGCCACCAACAGCAGCGCCAGAAGAAGCGCCGCGATCAAGAGGCGTCGGCGTCGCCACCTGCGCCTGACGGCGGGCTCCTGCCGCTGTTCCGCTGACGTCGCACCCGGAGCGAAGGGTGCCGAGCCGGACGGTGAATGCTCCGCCGCATGCGGCGGAGCATTCACATCAAGACCACCACCTAACCGCCTCTGATCGTCCACCGGTGACATCCGTCAATTTCGATTGAGCAATAGAGAGGACAATGGTACGTCTACCGGCGGCTCGGGTTGAGCGTTTACAAATGCTCAACCGAGATGACCTTGGACGGCATTCCTGATCCGGCGGGGGACCTCGCTGACAACCGACCCGGTCCCTGCACTCAACTACCCAACTGCGTATCCGTCTTGCCCTTCGGTAAGTCCGGACGTGTCGGCTACCCATCACCTAGCATCGTCTTGCCCCGGAGGCGACGACCACCGGGTGGGGGAGGGGCGAAATCGAGAACCGGCGCCGAGGTAGTCAGGCAAAGTACCTGGTTAAGGACCAGAGGGTTTCAATCTCCTCCCTGATGTCTTGGTTCGAGAGTTGTCCGCTCACCTCCACTGACCCCTGTTGGCAGATGGGCGCCTGCCAGTCGATCAGGACCGCTGGCGGTGGTCCTTCGGAAGCCCCTCTTCCATCCGGAGTCGTGGGGTACCTCTCGGTCTGATACTGACACTCGCTAGTCTTAGGCGCTGAGCGGTGCGGATCAACGAGAAATGCCACGAGTGACGATACGCCTCGATTCGGTTGCGCCCCGCACCTGGATCATCTTCCGTGAGAGCTCTCGGCTCTCGGCCGTCCTGGCCCGCCCGCCTCAGCCGCTTGTTTGGGCAATCGGTTTGCTTCGGAAAGCTCCTTGCGCAAAAGGAATTCGATCTGCGCGTTCGTGCTTCGCAATTCATCGGCTGCCCAGCGTGCCAACGCGTCATGGACCGCCGGGTCCAATCGCAGGAGTACTCCTTTGCGGTCGGTCATCGCCCCGGGATACCAGCCCACAGGACGCCAGGTGCAGACCACGATCCCTTTTGGGTTACCGGGTCTGGATCTTTGTCCGAGCCGTTTGGAAACTGCCGGGACAAGTTGCCAAATCCTCCGGTTGACTCGGTTGATACCATAACCCTATCATAGTGATATCACCACTAAGACATCAAGGACGTTCGCCACGGCCGGGAAGACGGGAAACCACTAGTGGCCAGCCTGTTGGAACTCGACGGCCTGAGCCGCCGGTTCGGCACGGTGACCGCCCTCAATGACCTGAGTTTCTCGGTCCCCTCGGGCCAGGTCGTAGGGTTCCTCGGTCCGAACGGCGCCGGCAAGACCACGACAATGCGGGCAATTTTCGGCCTCACCGATCTCGACGCCGGGTCGGTGCGGTGGAATGGCGTACCGGTCGGAGCCACCCAACGCCGCCGCTTCGGCTACATGCCAGAGGAGCGGGGCCTGTACCCAAACATGCTCGTGGCAGAAGAGCTCGAGTACCTTGGCCGGCTGCACGGCATGGACACGCGGAGTGCCGCAGCTGCCACCAAGAAGTGGCTGGAGCGCCTAGACGTGGCCGACCGCTCGTCTAGCAAAGTCGAGACCTTGTCACACGGAAACCAGCAACGTGTGCAGCTGGCGGCGGCCCTGGTGCATGACCCCGAGGTGCTGGTGCTGGACGAGCCGCTTTCGGGACTCGACCCGACGGGCATCGACGCCATCGGCGAGGTACTCGTCGAGCAGGCTCGCGCCGGGCGCTGCGTGCTGTTCTCGAGCCACCAGCTCGACCTAGTCGAGGACCTCTGCGAATCGGTGGCCATCATCGACCGTGGTCGGCTAGTGGCAAGGGGGACCGTCGACGAGTTGGCAACGAGTGGCGAGCGGCGCCTCAGCGTCCGGGTAGAGGGAGACCGCCAGGGGGCTTGGGTACAGGGGATCCCTGGCGTGACCGTGTCGGAGATGGATGGGGGCGAGGTGCGCCTCGTCCTCGACGACTCCACCGACAGCGACGTGGTACTGGATGCGGCGCGCGCCGCTGGGCGCGTCACGGAATTCGACTTCGGACGTCGCCGCCTGTCCGAGGTGTTCAGGGAGGCGATGCGCCGATGAATGTTGTTCCGGGGCGATCGTCACAGCTCGGTGGACTCACACGCGCACTACGCGACAGGAGGCTCCTCGGAGACACCGGACTTGTGGCCGAGCGCGAGATCCGAGAGCGGATGCGGGGCCGCGTGTTTCGAGTGGTCACCCTCATCCTCTTTGCTGTGGTCGCGGCGGCCGTGGTCATCCCCACCATCCACACCTCCACCACCACGCGCCAAAAGGTGGGGGTCGTGGCCGGTTCGCCGGCTCTCGACGAAGAGCTGCACAAGCTGGGCACAACCGTGGGCCTGCCCCTAGAGCTGGTGCGCGAGCCTGACCTGAGCACCGCTCGCGCTGCGTTGAGCACTGGCTACCTCAACATGGTGGTGGACGGCAGCGGGACCATCCTCGTGGAGAACCCCATCTCGGACACCGACACCTCCACCGGGTCCCGGTATGTGCGAGCGGTGGCCACGGCCCTCGGAACACAGCAGGCCTTCGCCCAGGCCGGCCTGACTCCGGAACAGGCGGCCGCGGTCGCCGAGGCCAAGCCGTGGCCGGTCGAGAGCGTCCACCCGAGCAAAGGAGCCACCACCCCGGAGGAGGCGACGGCGCTGATCGGGGTCATCCTCATCTTCATCGTCCTCACCCAGTACCTCTCCTGGATCTTGATGGGCGTCATGGAGGAGAAGGCGAGCCGCGTCATCGAGGTCCTTCTCGCCACGGTGCGGCCGGGCCAGCTGTTGGCGGGCAAGTTGGCGGGCATCGGCGCGGTCGCCCTTTTGCAAGCCCTGTCCCTGGTGGCGTTCGCGCTGGTACTGGCGAAACTGGTCGGCGCGAACCTCGTGCACGGATCGGCACCGCTTGTGGTGGCCGCCACCCTCGTTTGGCTAGTCCTCGGGTACGCCTTCTACAGCTGGGTGTACGCCGCCGCCGGCTCCTTAGCCGAGCGCCAGGACCAGGTGCAGAGCTTGGCGTTGCCGCTGGCCGCACCGCTCATCTTCGGCTACATCGTCTCGCTCATCGGAGTCACCTCAGGCAGTGCCTCGCTTCTCGTCAAGGTGCTTGCCTACCTTCCTCCCACTGCCCCCTTCGCCATGCCGACGTTAGTCGGGTTCGGGGAGGCGACTTGGTGGCAGTTTCTGTTGTCGGTGATGGTGAGCGTCGTGTGCACCGTGTTGGTGGCCCGGGTTGCGGCCCGCGTCTACCGAACGGCCGTGCTCCGAACCGGCCGACGGGTGCGACTGCGTGAACTGGTTCCGACTTTCGCAGGACGTAAAGCATGACGGGAAAGCGAGCTGACCGGTGACCTCAGGTTTAGCGGGGCAGGGGTTTACCCGGTCACCTGCCCTTGACAATCCCTAATGGGCACCCCTTGCCTCGTGAACTCCCTCCAAATCGTGCTTGGGTCGTAGGGGAGTATCTCGGCAACCTTGACGAACGACAGACCTGACTCGTAGAGCTGGATCGCCTGTTCGATCTCTGCCGGCTGCATCGGGTGGTGTCGCATCGTTACTCACGGTCCTTCAGGATCTCGGAAACCGTCGTCCGATGTACGTCGAACTTCTCACCTAGCTCCCGGGCCGTGGTCCCATCTAGGTAACCGGCGACGATCTCCTCGATCTGCTCTGGGCTCAGATGACGCCTGGGAGCGTATGGAATCTCCTGACCGCGAGGGGCCTCAGAGGCCGTCTCCAGTGGCATTTGGCCCCTGAACTGGGAAAATGTCTTTGGATACGACGAAATGAGAAGGCGACGGAAACCCCTGGTGAGGTTCGAGCACATCGCGATCACCTCCACTGCAATGTCCCCTAGTCACGGTGGGTGTCTTTCCGATTCGTCATTGCGCAACGACGGGCGGCGTGCGCGATCCGTGCGCGAAGGATCGCGAAACACTTTGTCGATCTCGTTCGTCACCGCATCACCGCGAGGGTGTCGATGAAACGGGGGGGATGGGTCACTGAATTGGATTTGCCGGCAGCTACTCACGTCTTTGCGACCAGTATTCCCAGATCATCAGCCGCCTCACACAGGCTGGCATCTCCTGATACGAAGACAAGCTCGCTGTCTTTGACGGAATCGGCAGCGGCGAGGTGGAGTGCGTCATATCCGCGCAGAGCGTGGGCCTCCGCCAGAGATCCAGCCTGGCTAACGAGCGCAGCCGTATTGCGTCCTGTCGGGCGGGACTGGCAGGTCGACGCGGTGGCTGGGCAGCCGATCCCCCAACGACCCGAGGAGGCGACGACGGCGGTCGAACTCTCCGATCATCGGGTCCTGGCCTTTTTGGCTGAGGGGCCAAGTGCGCTGGACAAGGGTCTGATCGACGCCTTCGTGGCCGAGCTTCATCACGCCATGGAGCGATCCCAGCTCGAACGACTTCGACTCCCAGACGGGCCGAGCAGCCTCGGTCGGCGATGAGCCTTGGTAAATCTGAGGGCGTCGAGACCCCCTGGAATGTGGGTCTCGACTGGGGTCCGGCTCAACAGCGCGGGTGCGCGTCTCGGGGCTATACGCTCCCGGTGTCTTCCTCTCCATCCGACGGGTTTCACCGGATTCGGGTAACTGGGCCGGACGGTGACCCGCGCAGTATTCGCGTCGCCGGCCGATAGCGGATGGTCCGGTCGGGGACCTAGTCCCGCCCCCGAGCATGACCAGCAGCCACGAAGGTCTCTAGAGGCTGCCGTGACGAACTCTGCCCCTTTCCTCCCGAGGTCACCTGACCTTCTTACGCCGAATACGAGGTGCCATTTTTACCTCGTGCAGCGAGCAGTAGTCGCTCGCGTTGTAGATGGAGACGTATACACCACAGTCGTGCTCCACGCACACCCGCCCCGGTGAGAACCTCCGTGGAGGCCGGTCGTGGTCGTTGTATACCTCTCCGCCGACGGTAGGGGTGCGTACGTTCATCGTCTTTCACCTTCTGACCCCACGAGCGTCATGTGGCTGCGCGGTCACATGACCACTTCAGCTCGACGCTGAGCGAGGAACTTGGGCAAACGAAAGGTTGGAGATTCCGACCAGATCGCTACTTGCCACTGGAACTTGTCTGCCCCCGATGGGACGTTACCCCCCGTGCCGCCCCATCGGGGGGCAGGACACTTCAACTGTGACAGACAACACCTGGGACCAATAGAGGCGGACGACACAAAGAAATGGATCAAGCACAACGGGCAACCCGGACTCGTGAATGCGGCACACAGTGGGCACGACCTCACTCCGGTTGCCCTCCTGCAGCGCCAGCAGGAACGCGTTGCACTCGTGCATCCAACTCGCATCACCGCTTTCATCGGTTCTGTGACTCGGACAGACTGGGCTCATTCGAGATGATTGTGTCTTCCGCCCCTATTGCACACCTCGCCTTCGGTGTTCTGACGGCTTCGGGCGTGAGTGGCACGCCCGAAGCAACGATGTCGTCGTCAGTGCACCGCTACGACAAATGGGATCACCACGGCCTCAGTCGTTTCAGTTGGCGCAGAAATACTTGACTCTGCCGGTAATGAGCTTGACAGCGGAGGCAAGGTGTTGAACATGACGGGCGGGCAGTCCGCTTCGTTTCAGTTTTCCGAACAGGTCAATAATCCTACGGCATAATGTTCGATCCGAGCATCCGCAGTACGAGTGCCCGTGTTCAATGGTGGTGGCTAGTTCGTTGGTGAGGAGTCGAGAGATTGTCCAACCGGCGCCGCTCAGGGCTCGTGTTCCTGGTGAAGGGACCGGGACGATGTGAGCGTCCCCCAATGGCGTCCGCTGATGGTGAGTCCCAGCAACGATCATCGTGGCGGGCGGGCAGTCAGATCCAGTGAAGAAAGGCCAGCACGGTCACCAAAGAGCTCACCAGAAGAGCACCGACCCCAAGTACGCCGAAGAGGACCATCTGGGATAGGGACCGGGGCCTTGCAGCCACGGAAACGTTTCGGCACGGGAGGGCCAGGAAGGCGGCACCCGAACTCGTCGTCGTGACGCACGTCGGATCAGGTTTTGCCGATGACGTTCCCGCTTGGAACCCATGACCCCATTGTGCCCCCGACGGGGCCGTATACGTGGTCGTCGCAGGCAGAGGACCTTAGGCCCTGTTGCCTCCAACCTCTGAGGCGGAACATTGTTGTAGGCGGTGAGGTAAGCAGGTGGTCACCGAGACCCCTCGGAATCCTGTGGCCCTTGCCGCCTCTCTAGTTGGGGTGCGTGATCACGCCGCGACCGAGATATTGGGCCTGTTCGGACCTAATCGACATCGTGCGGGTCAGCCTCCCATGGCCCGTCCGCAATCCATTCAATAACGGCGTGATGAAGCCTGTCGCCGTGCCCCTCGTCGTGCGAGTGTGCGAACGCCACTGCCTCACTGGGTTTCCACGTGCTGAGTTCAAGCAGCCCGTGATCAGGACAGGTGATGCGGACTGGTTGGGCGGTCTCTCCGGTCGCTCGGTTCGTCACTACGTCTACAAGATTACGTGTTCGTCGTCGTAACGGCTCACCTTTGGGCAAGATGGATCGCGGCGAAGGTGACTCAGAGGATTTAGACCCTGTCGTCCCCGGCCTCTGAGTCGGATCATTGGAGTTGGCGGTGAGGTTGCGGGTGGTCACCCCGTCCCCCTCGGGTCCTGCACCCTTACCGCCGATTTGAGGGAGTGATCAACGAGATTGACTGCAGGACAGGTGAACAGGGCGGCGCAGTGGCCGTCCTTACCGGTCGCTCTCGAAGGCAGAGGGCGCACAAACAAGGACGGCCTGAACGCCTTCCCCGCCCACCCTGGAACGGTTGTCCCGGATGAGGCCCGAGGGGGTCGGGCTGGCCCTGCCAGGGCGCTCAGAACCGGCAATGCGGAGCGGTTACCTAGGGGGCCTGCCGTACCCAATGGCGTCGACAACCGCGGCCGGCGCGCTTGAGCGAAGGGCGACATCAGGTCCGACGCCGAGGGCATCGTTGACCGTCGAAAAATGCCAGCCGCAGGGCCACAAAGGCGGTAACGGCGAAGATCTGCGCATCAATGAATCCGGCCAAGCGAAGGCGTTCGAGGTCCTCGGGCCTCGTACCATTGGGGTCGTTGAATCCCCTTCGAGCCCATGCAGCCAGTGCTCGCTCACCATCGGTGGGGCATATCGTTCCACAACCCGAGATCCCACTGGAGCACTACACCGCGGCAACCCAACTGGTTTCGACGACCGCGCCCTCATCACAACGGGACGCTCAACGTGATCAAGTGAGCCGCCCGGAGTCAGGGCGTCAGTTGCCGATAAGCTCGGTCGTATCGTGCACCGACACGTTGATGCCTTTGGCCCACGGATCAATGCGGCGCATGCACTGAACGAGATAGACCCCCAGTCCCTCGGCGTCCCGTTCTGTGATGCGCTCGTCGATCCATAATTCCACCAGGAGTTCTCCGTGGCGTCGCCTCACCTCGACCTCGATGGCGGTATCGTCCAGCTCGTGCCGACGCAACCACTCGCGGACCGTGTCCTGCGCCTGGCCGGTGTGCTCCGGAAGGATCGCGGCGTTCACCTGGCTGATCACTTCGAGCGCCTGAGCCGCAGGTGCCATAGCAGCAGCCCAACGCCCCAGGGGATCGTCGGGCCGGTCGAGCAGGACAAGTGGTATTCGATGCCGTATCGCACACACCTCGCCATCGCCGAGACGATCGACACTGGGTTCGAGACCGACACCCACCGCCACGTCCACCGCCTGGGCATCCAGAGGGCACTCAGTCCCTCGTAACGCGGCGCACGCGACGTCGTGCGGCTCGTAGCCGCTGCGACAGCTGTGCACCACGTGGCCGTGAGCCCGAAGCCTCTGGGCCAGGTCGGCAGCCTCCCCCGAAGCTGTATCGGCTATCAAGATGTCCATTGGCTCTCCTTCGTGGACGAAACATCCATACCACTTATTTCTAGCGTGAGCCTTTGTCGCAGAATGGGACAGAGCCAAAGGACCCATCTGGTCGGAAGCGGCGAGAAGTTCGACCGACTCAGGTACCCTCTCAGACCCTCGGCGCATGAGCCGCCGTTCCGTCGGTCGCAGCGATGCGATCCATCTCTCTTTATGGAGACGAGTCAGCCGAGTCTCAGTCACCGAATCATGTTTTGCGAGTTCACGAAAGCCGTCACGGATTATTGACGAGGGCCAAGCGTTAGCTGGTGGACACAAATCGCAATCAGATCAATGGGTGCAACCGCTATCGGAATCCGAACCGGAACGACGGAGCACCGAGGCTGATCCAACGCTCGTGCGTTTGATGGTGACGTTGCGCGCCAACGCGTAGCTCAGGGCCAGCACTCTGCGACAATGGGGGCCACGTACCTTGCCGCCACAGCCTCCTCTGGCCTCTCTTCGGGCAACGCAGCCAGTGCGAACTCAACCGAGTCGAGAAGCGTTCGTTTCGTCACGGGCATCCGGGTGGCCCCCCAGCGGCGCTCAAACCGCGGTGCCCACTGTGTGAGCGCCTCCGCTGGAGCCTCGATGATAAACGGGGTCTCAGGGTGTAGGTACCGGAGAGCGGAGACGACTTCGCGCGAGGACTTGCTGTCAAGAGCGAGCGAGGTCACCACCACGTCGGCATAGCACACCAGATCACATAGCCCGCAGGCAACGAGCGGACACCGCCGTGGTCGCGAGCCTGCGGGACCGGGGCACCACGACACTTCGTACCCGTTTTCTTCGAGAAGCCGCCAGGACGCGTAGGCCTCGACCACGTCCGGCTCTTCGATGAGTACGCGGGGCCGGGGGTGTCCAGCTCCGATGGCGCCACCTCGGGGATGCCAATGGCGGGCGAAATCCCTCCCGAGCCACCTGTGATTCCACATTTCAACCCTCCTTGCCCAAACCCAACAGCGCCCCTCTGGCAGCATCAACCCAGGCCTTGGCACGCAGTAGAGGAATTCGTCCTGATTCCAGATCGACTCGAGGCGTAAGGCGCACGTGCGTCCTTCCGAGCCAGGTCACCGCTGGGAGACCCCCACCACCCCTATCGTCTCCGCCGTCCCGGCACAGTGTTCCGCTCCCTCCCGCTCCGCCGCAACGGGGACCTTCGGCCCTTGGCACACGGCTCGGGGTGAGCCATTGTGGTGATGTACCAATGGAGCGGAGGGACCCAGGGGACTGGGGAACGAAGTCAGGAGGTCTTGCCTATGACCTGCGTGAACTCCAGCGCCGCCGTGTGAGTAGCTCGAGGCAGGCGTCCGGTGGTCGCACACCGGGATATTCCTCAGCGGTGACAGGTGCGATAGTCCGGGACACGAGTCCTGGTCCGCACAAGGTCGGAGCGCTAAGGCTTCGCTGAGCGTCCGTCTGTCGGTAGGGCACCCCCACGGAGTGCTGGTCACAACTGAATGACAGCTCGCCCGTCTTGCCGGAAATGGTGGGGCGGGCGGACTCGCGTCGTGGAGGGAAGTGAGATGGCGGAACAACTCGGAGGACTGGATGCGGCGTTTCTCTACTGCGAGACACCGACCATGCACCTGCATGTCTGCGGATTGCTTCTCCTAGACCCCTCAACGATGCCAGAGGGGTACTCCTATGACGGCGTCCGCTCTGTCTTGTTCGAGCGCCTCCCCAAGATTCCCTCCGTTCGTCAAAAGCTGGCGAAAACTCCATTCAACCTCGGCCGACCGTACTGGATCGATGATCCGGACCTGGACATGGATCGCCACATCCATCGCGTCGTGCTCGAGGCTCCTGGTGACGAGGAGTCGTTGACCAATGTCGTCGGTGACATCGCCAGTTGGCCCCTGCGCCGCAACCGACCCCTCTGGGAGATCTGGGTGATCGAAGGACTGGCCGATGGCCGCATCGCCGTCCTCGTCAAGATGCATCACTCCACCATCGACGGCGTCTCGGGAGCCAGCATGATGGGGCAGCTCCTTGACCTCGAGCCCCAGCCTCCAGCCCCCGCTCCCCTGTTTGGCGCCTGGCGCATCGCCTCCCCGCCGAGTTCATTCGAACTCCTCGGTCGCAGTGTGGTGACCCGGCTGGGCGAGCCTCTCGAACTGGCCCGACTCGTGCCGGCCACCGCGCTGCGCCTGGCGACCACGCTGTGGAGGCTCGGACGACAGAAGGACGGGTCCACGCCCGGCGCCATGCCCTTTACGGCGCCACGCACCTTGTTCAACGCCACCATCACCGCCCGCCGATCGGTGGCCTTCACCGACGTGGCCCTAGCCGACATCAAGATGGTGAAAGACGCGTTTGGAGTCACCGTCAATGACGCCGTGACAGCGATCGTGGGCGGCGCCCTTCGGCAGTACCTCGAGGATCGTGGTGAACTTCCCGACCATTCACTGCTGGCCGCTGCACCTGTGTCCGTCCACGATCAGACGGTCGAGCGTGGGGGGATGACCAAGCTCTCGGTGATGTTCTCGACCTTGGCCACCGACGAAAAGGACCCCGCCGAGCGGATCCGGGTCATCGCCTCAGCCAACACTCGGGCCAAAGAGATCAATAAAATGGTCGGCGCGGACACGCTCATGCGTTGGGCTGAGCACTTTTGGCTCAACGCCTTTGCCCTGGGTACCCGCCTGTATTCGACCCTTCACGTCGCCGACCACCACCCCGTCGTGCACAACCTGATCCTCTCCAACGTGCCCGGTCCTCCCATGCCCCTGTACATGGCGGGAGCCCGGCTGGTGGGTCTCTACCCGCTCGGACCCATCACCGACGGGGCGGGGCTGAATGTGACCGTGTTGTCGGAGGAGGATCGGGTCGGTTTCGGCTTCATCACCTGCCCCGATCTCGTACCTCGGGTGTGGGACCTCGCCGACGCTGTTCCCGGCGCATTGCGCGAGTTGGTGGAGGCGGCGACACGGGTGGGCCACGGGGCCAAGCGTCCTTCCCGGCCGAGCCCCGGCCGAGCCCCGGCCCCTAGCCCGGCATAGGGATCTCGCCTGCTGGGAACGCGTCGGTCAACGCGCCGCCGACGAGCCGTCTCACCGCGCTCGACTAGAAGATGCCGACATGGCCACCGGGGTAGGCGGCGAGGGTGGGACGATCCCAGGGCAGCCACAGCCGCCGGACCTGGCCAAATGTCGACATCCGGTCGGCCAGACCCGCAAAGATGTAGCGACGGTCGAAGGGGACTCTGCAGTCCATGGAGTTCAGGGTCTCTGGGAGTGACCTTCTCGCTAGGCGTACGGACGGCCTCATGGCATCAACCTGCCGTTCGGTGCCACGAGTGAGTCCGAACGCAAACGGACCTTGACCGTCTCGCGCCCTCGTCGTCGACCCCGTTATCCGAGAATCGGAAAACGACGCTCGGCCGCGAGTCGGTCAAGCGTCGCCTGCATGGTGTTCGTAAGCTCCTTGTAGCAGGTGCGGACGATGCTGTCGTCGTCAGCCGTCTCAGGGCCGTACCGTGAAGCCCAGTCGATCGGTTCGCACAGCTCCACCGTGATCTTGGCCGGGAGCGGCCAGGTCGGAATCCCCCCTGGAACGACGCCAAAGGGCGGTCCCAGGACGAGAGGCCACACCTTCAGGCGGAATCGCCGATCGAGCCCGAGACGCTTCGCGACCCACTCACCTCGCGCCAGGACGATCACCGTTTCGTGCGCGCCGACGGAGACTGCGGGCACCACGGGAACTTGTGTTCGGAGCGCGAGTCGAACGAAGCCGGTGCGATCTCCGAACGTGATGCGGTTTCGCTCCCGCCAGGGGCGGAAGACCTCGTAGTCGCCTCCCGGGTAGTCGATCAGGATGCCCCCGCCGCGAAGAATCGCCTCTGCTTCCTCGCGTCCAGCCTCGACGGCACCAGCTCGTTCCATGACCGGACCCACACCGGGAAGCCCCAGGAAAAAAGAGTGGAAGAGTGCGTAAACAGACTCGTCTTCGCCCCGCTCACGCCACCATGCGGTCAACAGGACGGGGAGGTCCGGCGGGATCTGCCCACCCGAGTGGTTGCCCACGACGAGGAAGGGACCTTGTGGTGGCAACCGCTCGAATCCCCTCACCTCTGCTCGGAAGTAGGACGCGAAGAGCTCGAGGATCGGCCGAACGGAACGAAGGAACGCCGGGTCACGGGCGGACCCGATCTCGCTACTGGTGGTAGGGCGCTTGTCCACTACGCATCAACCCTCCATCGTGCCCGGGGTCCCTTGTCGGTAGGCAGGTGCTGGGGTGCCAACAACGCCGCGTCAGTTGTCCACCGGCACCGACCCCGCGGCTGTATCTGAGGCTTGCTTGATGTCAGCGAGAGCGCTGTGGAGCCCTTGGGCGATCATCCACGGATCCGGAACACTGGCCGGGCAGCCAAGCACCGAGACGTGGAGGGCGTCAGCGTAACTCCAGGCCGTGATATTGAGGCCGATGCCTTCGAGGATGGGACCCACCGAGTAGATGGCCTCGAGCGTCGCCTGTCCGATGTGCAACCGTTGGCGTGGACCGGCCACATTCGAGAGCACGAGGTTGACGGGTGGCCGCATGTGGTTCGCGAGGCGGGTTCGACCCCACGTCCGCACGACCAGGGCGTACATCTGGGGTGGAACGACGTCGGCTCGCCTTTCCAGGAGGTCGTTTCCGAGGACAGCCCGTTCGTCTTTGGAGGCGGCGGATACGTCATGGATGTGACGGAGACGCTCCAGAGGGTCGGCGATGTCGGTCCCGATCGAGACGTACAGGTTGTCGACGTGGTTGCCGCCGAGACGGGTGACACTGGGATCGGTCGAGACGGGGACGCTCGCCACCAGCGGGCGGTCGGGCAGGGAGCCCACCTCGGCCAGGTAGGTGCGCAGAGCACCGCCGCACATGGCCAGGTAGACGTCGTTGAGTGTCGCAGCGCGTGCCCGGCGCACTGCCTTGAGGTCCTCGAGCGCCAGGGTCGTCATGGCGAAGGTCCGCTCCGGGGTTAGCGACACGTTAAATACCGTCTTCGGCGTGTCGAAGGGCAATGGTGGCTTGATCGGTGCGGCGCGTCGTTGGGCTTCTGATTCGCGCAACCCCCGGAGCGACCGCATGGCCAGGCGGGGCAGCTGCCGCAGGCGTGTTCGGTGGCCGTGCGCGGCCAGGGCCAGGAGCTGGGACCGGGTGGGGATGACCTCGGGGTGCCACTCAACGACTTGGGAGCCGGCTCCGTGCGCGCTCAGCGCGTTCAGCAACAGCGCGACCGTGGCGGCTCCATCGGCCACGGCATGGTGCACCTTCGCCACGACAGCGAGGCGAAGGTCGGCCAGTTCCTCGACCACGACGATCTCCCACAGCGGACGATCCCTGGGCAGTGGCCGGCCCGCCACGTCGGCCACCACCGCAGCCAGCGCGTGGTCGTCCCCCGGTTCGGCGGCCCGGCGGCGGGTGATATGTCTTCTCAGGTCGAAGTCCGGGTCCTCGACCCACACGGGATGCCCGAGTCCCCATGGAACCGGCACCGCCCGTCGACGGAACGGTGGGAGTCGGTTGAGCCGGTGCTCCAACAGGTCTGTGATTTCGGCGTAGGAATACCCACCAGGGACGTTCGACATATCGAACACAGCCACCTTCAAGGTGTGCATGTGGGTCGAGGCTGTCTCCGAGTAAAGAAACTTGGCGTCGAGGCCGACCATCACTTCCACCGCTCAGCCCCCGTGTTCGGCCTGGATGCAGCTGAGCCCGGACGCCACCAGCGACTCCCCGATGAACGACGACACCTGGTGTGACCACAGATAGCCCACGTGGTTCCCGGAGAACCAGCTGATGCGGGGCTTGTCCCAGTGCTCCCACAGCATGCCGGCCTGCTCGGTGGTGGCCAGGCGGTCGCCGTAGCCGGCGAACACGTACCGACGATCGCGCCGCACCTTCGATTCGAAACTCATGGGCGATACCACTCGGAAGACGTCCTCTGCCACACCACCCAGGATGTGGTGCTCGATCGACCGAGCTCGGATGTGCACCGGGCTGTGAGCATGGAAAAGCGACGGAAGGTCTACCACTGGGATGCCAGCCACCACAGCATCAAACCCTTCCTCGATGCCGGCCAACAGCGCGACCACGTACGCGCCGAGCGAGACCCCGTACAGCCCGATGGAGGTCGCTCCCTGGGCCCTGATCCATGACACGAGGCGCCGGATGTCCCACACCGCCTGCGTCAACCCGTGGACGGTGTTCATCATGTCGAAGGACAAGAACGGCTCGCCACTCACCAAGGTGACCTTGCGCGCCCCGTGCAAGGGCAGCACAGGCATGGCGATGTTGAGCCCGAGCTCACGGTGCAGTTTGGCGGTATGCAGGCCCATGAAGTCCATAAAGGGGTAGCCCATGCAGAACCCGTGTACGCACACGACCCACGGGCGCGGCGCCCCGCGGTGAGAGACGATGGCAGCCGTGGCCCGACGGTTGGGCTCATAGGCCATCCACCGCTCGCCACCGGGCTCGCTCGGGCGCGTCGAGAACTCGCTGTCGTAAGTGATTCGCTCGTAGCCCAGGCCCAGTGCCCACCCATGGCTGGTCTCGACATCCTTGGCGGCGAGCGGGGGCGGGGTGCGATGATAGGAGGCGGGTTGAGCGATCCAACCTCGCCTCGTGAACAACCGGCGGGCGTCAGCGAGCTCGGCGCTCACTCGAGCGAAGTCGGCCCGTCGAGGGAATCGGTTGGGCGTCATGGCCATGGCGAGCAAGGCCTCGTCCATGGCGACACCGGCCGCCAACCCTAGCGACAGGGGCGGCGCCGCCAAGCCATCAGACACTTCACCGCTCCTCGCCGCGGCACCCATAAACCGCAGCGTACGCGGTACGGCCAGGGTGGCTCGGGCGAGCGCCCGTCGCCCCAGGAACTTCATGACGGAGCGATACGACCCAACGACGCGCTCCGCCAGCGACAGAGATGCCTGACCCTGACCAGTCCCGTCAGAGTGCAACCCAGTTTCTGCCGTGGGCTCGGAGGAGCCTCCGTCCACAATGCTCCGAGCATTCCCCATGAGCCCCTCCGGCAACGACGCTGCGCCATCCCGACCAGCCGACGCCACTTGCCCAAGTCATACTACGTCGGGGAACGTGAACGGGAAGCAAACTGGGAGGAGGGCAATGGAATTCAATCTGGCCGACCTTTTTGAGAGCGTCGTCGACGTTGTCCCGGAGCAGCCGGCAATCATCGCCGACGACCGTCGCCTCACCTACGCCGAGCTCGACGGTCGGGCGAACCGCCTCGCGCACCATCTCGCGAGCGCGGGGGTCGGCTCCCGTGACCGCATCGGCCTGCAGCTGGCCAATGGGAGCGAGTATCTCGAGGGGATGCTCGCCTGCTTCAAGATCCGTGCCATTCCCGTCAACGTCAATTACCGGTACGTAACCTCGGAGCTTCGCTACCTCTATCAGGATGCCGGGCTCGTGGGCCTGGTCTTCCACAGTCGTTTCGCTCCCGCGGTCAGCGACGCCCTGAGGGCCATTCCCGAGCGCCGGACGTTGCTCGAAGTGCGTGACAGCTCGAATGCGTCAGACCTCGGGGACGACTACGAGCGCGCCTTGGCGGCCAGTGTGGAATCGCGCGGCTTCGCGCCACGGTCGGCAGACGACCTTTACTGTGTCTACACTGGAGGAACCACAGGCATGCCAAAGGGCGTGCTGTGGCGTCACGAGGATATCTTCTTCGCGGGGATGGGCGGAGGCGATGCTCTGGCACTCGGCAGCATCATCGAGTCTCCTCAGGAACTCGCCACCCGGGTGATGCGGCCGGGCATGACAGCCCTCCCATGCCCGCCTTTCATGCATTCGAGCGCACACTGGCTGGCATTCACCATGCTATTCGGCGGTGGGAAGCTCGTGACGCTCCCGGGTGGGCACTTTGACCCTGCCGCGACGTGGCGCCTGGTGGGTACGGAAGCGGTGAACATCCTCGTGGTCGTGGGCGACGCAATGGCGCGGCCCCTCCTGGACGAGTTCGATGTCCACGCGTCCCGCTACGACATCTCGTCGCTCATGGCCGTGGGCTCAGGCGGCGCCGTGCTCTCACCGGCGACCAAGCAACGCCTCGCCGAGGTGCTCCCGGGTCGGATCGTCGTCGACGCGTTCGGATCCTCGGAGACCGGGCAGCTGGGTGGGCGCGCTCGTGACAAGGACCCATACGGCACGCCGCTCCTGCATGTCGACGAGAGCACCGACGTCCTCGACGACGCCCGGCAACCGGTGGCCCCAGGGTCGGGCGTCGTGGGTCACCTGGCCCGCAGTGGCCACATCCCCCTCGGGTATCTCGGCGATGCTGACAAGACTGCTACCAGCTTCGTGGAGAGCGTGGGCAAACGCTGGGCGCTTCCCGGCGACATGGCCACGGTCGACTCGGATGGGGCCATTACGGTCCTCGGCCGCGGCTCACTTTGCATCAACACCGGCGGGGAGAAGGTTTTCCCCGACGAAGTGGAGGTTGCCGTGAAGAGCTGCGCCGACGTTGAAGACGTCGTCGTCGTCGGTGTGCCCGACGAGCGCTTTGGCGAACGAGTTGTGGCGGTGGTCCAACCTCGAGCCGGATGCCAGGTCGACATCGAGGCACTGCGCACCCTGTGTCGCGGAAGGATGGCGGGATACAAGGTTCCACGGCAGGTCGTCGTGGCTGATGCCATCACGCGCTCACCGTCTGGCAAGGCCGACTATCGGTGGGCGAAGGCGTTCGCCTTGGGCCTGGACCACGGGTTCGTCTATCCACCAAGCGTGGAGGCGGGTGCGTAGGGCCTCCGCCCGCTTATGAATGCTCTGGTCACCGGTGGCACGAACGAATTCGGCGACTGTGGCCGCGAGCTCCACGAGCTCGGGTGTTGGTTCCCGGAGCTTGATCGGCGCAAAGGGCAGGGCGACGTCGATCCGGTTGGTGGGCGCCACGATCTCGGGAGTGGCTCCCCCGGTTCGATCAGGGTCATACGTGCAACTCCACTTTGGGAATCTCCGGGGCAACTGGAGTGGGTTGAGGTCGGTCCAGGAAACCGAGCCAGCGCGGCAGGTACCAGTTCCACCGGCCGAGGAGCGTCATCACCGACGGGAGAAGCACGATGCGCACGATGGTGGCGTCTATCAGCACCGCTGAGGCCAGGGCCACCCCGAGTTGTTTGAAATCGATCTCGCTCAGCGTGGCGAAGATGGCAAAGACAGCCACCATCACGAGTGCCGCGCTGGTGATGACGCCGGCTGTCGAAGTGATCCCTTCGGCCACGGCACGACCCGAGGGAAGCCCCCGGTCGTGACCCTCCCGGATCCGGCTGAGGATCAGCACGTGGTAGTCCATCGAGAGGCCGAACAGCACCACGAGTAGGAACAGCGGTATCCAGTCGATGACCCCGCCCACGTCCTGCGCGCCGATGAGCGACCGCAGGTGCCCGTACTGGAACACGAGCACCATCACCCCGTACGCGGCGCCCACCGATAACAGGTTCAACACGATGGTGACGAGCGGGATCACCACCGAGCGGAAGGCCAGCAGAAGCAGCAGGAAGGCCAAGCCCAAGACAAAGACGAACACGAGCGGCAGGTGCTGTCTCATGGTCTGGTTGAAGTCAACCGATCCGGCGGTCGTTCCGGTCACATAGGTGTGGGTCCCAGCCACGCGGCCCACGGTGCCGGGAATGACCTGGGTGCGCAGGGCGGTGAGGGCTGCGGTGGATGTGGGATCGGTTCCGCTGCCGGCAAGGGCCACGGTGACCAGGGCGACGGTGCGGTCGGAGCTGACGGTCTCCACCACCGGTCCGCTCATTTGACCGCTGCGGGCCACCACCGCCCGGCTCAGCGCCGCCACCCCGCCTGTCACGGCCGGGGCGGTGACGTCCTTGGCGGTGATCACCACCAGAGCCGGCATGGGGGCCCCGGGGAAGGCCGCTTGGATCCGGTCGTAGGTCTGCACGATGGGCAGGCTGCGGGGCAGGCCGATGGAACCGGGATCGACGGTGCGCATGTTCAGGGCGGGCGCGGCCAGGAGCAGCAGCACGCCAGCCGAAAAGACCACCGACAGCAGCGGCCTGCGTAGCACCCGATCGACGAGCCAGGTCCACATCCGGGACCGACCTTCGGCCCGACGGCGGGCGATCAAGGGCATCCGACCCCACTCGACGCGGTCGCCGAGACTGGCCATCACTGCCGGCAGGACGGTCAGGGACCCGACGACCGCCACCGCCACCACCAGCATCGTCCCGATCCCGAGGGAGATGAACACGGCGTTGCCGGCCAGCAGCATGCCGGCCATGGCGGTCATCACGGTGAGCCCGGAGGTCAGGATCGCCCGACCCGATGTCGCCGCGGCGCGGGCCAGCGCCGTGTCGTCATCGGAGCCCCGGTGCCGCTCTTCGAGCTTTCGCCGCAGGTAGAACATCGAGTAGTCCACCCCGACGGCCAGGCCGACCAGTAAGACGACCGGTTCGATCTGCCCTTGTGCGACGGGGTAGAGGTGGCTGATCGGCTTGATCAGCCCGAGAGCCCCGATGACGGCGGTGAAGCCGAGCAGCAGGGGCACCCCGGCTGCCACCAGGGAGCCGAACGCGATGAGGAGGATGAGTAAGGTGACCGGGAGCGACGTGTGCTCGGCCCGCGTGAAGTCCCCGTCGTAGGCCTTGATGAGCGCTTTGGTGGCGCTGGCCGACCCGAATTCCTCCACCCGCAGCCGCGGATGGTCCCGGGCGGTGGCTGCGGTCGCCGAAAGGGGCCCGTCGACGTTCGTCTGGGCCTGGTTGCTGTTCCCCGCCACTTCGAAGTTCACCAGGATCGACCGCCCGTCGGCCGAGCGCAGGGCCGGACTCACGATCGCCCCAGGGACGGGGAGTGGGGACTGGATGTCGGCGACCGTCTTCATCGTGCGAAGGCGGCCGACGAGGTCGCCGACGGCCGCGATGAAGACCGTGCGGGCGGGGGCTGTCGCCGTGCGGCTTTGCAGCAGGACCTCTTCGCCGCTGTGGTACGGAAAGGCCTTTTCGAACACGCTGGTGCCCCGTCCGGACGGGCCGTTTCCCATTTGGGCGTCCGTCAGGTTGCGTTGGCCGACGATGCCGCCCACGAGGTAGGCCACGACCACGAACACCAACCACCCGAAAATGGCCTTGCGTCTGTTGCGGGCGCTCCAGGAACCCGCCGTCGCGGCGAGATTTCGGCGGATGGTCATACGTGGTCACATTCTCCGTGCCTCAGCCACGGCCGACTAGGGACCAAAGTCCCTCAAGCGCTCACCAGTAAATGCGTCCGGACAGGGCCGCCCTGACTCCTCGCAGCGTCGCCGGATCTACCAATGGCCCTAGTTCGTGGCACCCAGGTGTGACCCTGGAGGACAGGGTGCTTCCATCCACCGGGCCCGCGATCGCTGAGAGCGCTCCAAACGAGCGAGGTGCAGGAAGTGTGACGATGCTAAGGCAAGACGTCTCTATTCGACAATCCAAGGGAATTATCGCTTGAAGTCAGCAGTGCGAGGTAACGAGCAGGGAATCTGAAATCAGGTTCTGCATGCAAACTGGCAGGTCCTCTCGGTTCGAATAGGACGTGGGCTTCTTCACTCGTGACTTCCGACAAATTGTCTTATGACTTTTCCTAGACCGATCGAATATCCTTGGTAGATCCAGACGCTGCCGGGAAGGGGATCTATCGCATGGGGTGCTCCGATGGCAGGGGTGACCGAGGAGGATGAGAGGCGTTCAGTCCCGTGCATCACGACGGGGTCGCTGGCAATGGAGCAGTCCCGAGGTCGGTCCACGACACTGGGGGTCTCGGGTGGCGAGATGCTTTTGGGCGAGTTCACGGGAGCTTTGGCTTCATCGGTGGATCGAAGCTTGAGAGCTGGCCGACAATAACCGCGCAGTCCATCGATTCTTCCGTGCATCATCGCGGGCAAGTGCGACCATATACAGAGGAACGGGTAGGAGGGAGCGGGCGCAGGTGGCGACTGACGCGCTGGCGATTGAACGCGATCTCACCGGGCCCGAGGCGTCTGGGCCGCGGCACTTACGCCGCCGGAAGTGGATGATCGGAGCCATCGCGTTTGCCGGTTTTGCCAGCACGTTGGGTTACGTCACTGGCAACGAGGTACAGGCCAACACCCAGTTCGACCGGGCTCACCACTCCTTAGAGGTTACCCGACACCACATCGAGATCGCTGTTGTCCACCTGGCCACCGTCCGCCAGAACTTGAACGTGGTGGACGGGCAGGTCAGCGTGGACATGACGGCGCTCGCCCAGGACACCGCCCAGCTCAGAGGCGTGCAGGGCGCGCTGGCTAACGCGCAATCGGACGTGGCGCATCAGACGTCGACAATCAACGATCTCCACGCGTGTCTTGGTGGCGTCGAGCAGGCGTTAAACGCCCTGGCGGTCGACGATCAGAAGAGCGCCGTCGCCGCGTTGAATGCGGAGTCCACAAACTGCGCCAACGCGGTGGCGACAAGTGGCTGAGCCTCGGTGGACGAAGTGGCTGGCGGCGGCGGCTGTGCTCGTTGCCGTCGGCGTCCTGGTTGCCTCGGTGGCCACCGACCTCCAGGCCCATGCGCGAGATCGCCATGAGCACACGGACGTCGCAGCGGCCCACGAGAAGCTCTCGACCACGTACTTAGACCTCGATGCCACCACCCACGCAAAGGACCTCGCTATCGACCACCGCAGCGCGTTGCAAAGCTCGGTGACGTCGATGCTTAGCCAAATCGCGACGACCCAGAAGATACTGTCCGGCACCCAGATGTCGGCGCTCTTCCAGGGACTCGATATCGGAGTTCTCCAGACCTGCCTCGGGGGAGTACAAAGCGCGTATCAGCAGATCGGGGTCCACAACAACAACCAGGCCGCCCATGACATCTCCACTGTCTCCACGGCCTGCCTGACCCTGGCGGGCGGCAAAAATGGGGGCCTCGTCTACCCCTTCGACTTCCCCGATCCCGACGTCCTTCTCGTCGGCGGCACGTACTTCGCCTACGCCACCAACTCGGTGGCAGGGAACATCCAGGTCATTGAATCCACGGACTTGAGTCACTGGAATGCGGTGGGAGATGCCGTGCCCAACCTCCCTGCGTGGGCTGCCCCGAACGCCACGTGGGCACCGGGCGTGCTCCAGGTCGGTGGGACCTTCGTCCTTTACTACGCTGCCGTAGTGGCTGGTCCGGGAGGCGGAGAGGAGTGCATCTCGGCGGCGACAGCGCCTCAACCCCAAGGTCCTTTCACCGACAACTCGTCATCCCCGTTGGAGTGCCAGGCATCTTTGGGCGGCTCCATCGACCCGTCGCCTTTCGTCGACGCCAACGGCACGCTCTACCTCGAGTGGAAATCCATCGGGGGAGGAGGACAACCGGCCACCATCTGGTCCGAACAGCTCAACTCGGCCGGCACTGGTTTCGCCGGAAGTGCCCCAACCGAACTGATCCTCGCTGATCAAACTTGGGAGGCCGGGGTGGTTGAGGCTCCCGACATGGTGGACAGCAACGGGCGTTACTTTCTCTTCTACTCCGGGAACAACTGGAATAGCGCCCACTATGGCGTGGGGTTGGCGACCTGTAGTGGACCGCTCGGTCCGTGCCGCAAGCCATTGTCACAACCCATCTTGGCCAGCAGTTCCAACATGGCAGGTCCCGGCGGTGAGTCGGTCTTCACCGATGCCTCGGGGTCATGGTGGATCGCATTTGACGCCTGGGCCCCCGGCGCAGTCGGCTTTCCCCATAGCCGTGATCTCCACCTCCGTCGGATGGATCTTTCGGGCGCCACGCCCATCGTCGAGCCTCCAGCGGCCTAAAGTTGATCGGGCTGGCTCCGTCAGGGCGCACAGAACCGGCTTTTTGCGCGCTGCCTTGTGACCACAGGACGCCCGGAAGAGGTGGCGAGAGGATGGGTTGGAGATCCCTCGTTTTCACGCGTGGGGCGCCCAACAGTTTGGAGTGCCACCGCGCGCCAATCGAGATTCCCGCAACCATTCGCCGCTGCGACGGTGTGCGCATCGGTAGGGTCCTGGACCCCGTCGCTCACGATCGCCTCTGAAGGTATTGCTGAAAGTCAGGCCGCCGTTATGGCGACGTTCACGCAGACTGTCAGGCAGGTGAGACCTACCCGAGCTGTTCCCGCACCCCGACTCTGATCCCATCTCCTGACCCGGTTCCCCGGACCCGGTCCCGCGGACCCGGTCCCGCGGACCCGGTCCCGCGGCCAGAAGGCCCTAACAGGTAGCCTGAGCATGGGCGGGAAGCCGGACAGAGTGGAGCTGGGCGAGATGACGCAGAGCACGGCGTGGCGAGATGATCACCCGGTGGTAGTGATCGGAGCGGGGCCGGCGGGGCTTACGGCTGCCTACCAGCTGTCCAAGACGGAGCGGGACGCGTTAGTGCTGGAGTCTGACGATGTGGTCGGCGGTATCAGCCGAACGGTCGAGCGCGACGGGTGGCGTTTCGACATCGGCGGCCACCGCTTCTTCACCAAAGTACAGCCAGTCGAGGCCCTCTGGCACGAGATCCTTCCCCCCGCGGACTTCCTTCTTCGCCCGCGGATGAGCCGCATCTACTACGAAGGCAAGTTCTACGACTATCCGATCAATGTGCTCAACGCCCTGCGTAACCTGGGCATCATCGAGGCCGCCCGCTGCGCGCTCTCATATCTGAAGGTACAGGTAGTGCCGCCGAAGGATCAGAGCACCCTCGAGGGCTACGTCGTTGCCAATTACGGGTGGCGTCTTTACGAGCACTTCTTCAAGACGTACAGCGAAAAGGTGTGGGGCGTGCCTCCGTCCGACGTCTCGGCCGACTGGGGCGCGCAGCGCATCAAGGGAATGTCCCTATTCAAGGCGATCTGGGAACCCCTCCGGTCTAGAGTGGCAGGCAGCCGCAGGAATCAAAAGCGCCAGGTCACGAGTCTCATCGAGGAGTTCCAATACCCAAAGCTCGGCCCCGGAATGATGTGGGAGACCTGTCGGGACGTCATCGAGAAGGCCGGCGTCGAGGTGCTCTTGCAGAGCCCAGTCACGAGGATTGAGCGTGGGCCCGTCGGGGTCACCGCTGTGGTGTTCGACCACAACGGACGGCGTGTGCGGGTCGAGACCGACGATGTCATCAGTTCCATGCCCTTTTCCAGCCTGGTCCGGACCATGGACCCGCCCCCACCTGAAGAGGTGCTGGCCGCCGCCGATGCGCTCTGCTACCGCGACTTTCTTACCGTGGCTCTGGTAGTGCCCGAGGAACGTGGCTTCCCGGACAATTGGATCTACATCCACTCCCCCAAGGTGAAGGTGGGGCGCATCCAGAACTTCGGCGCATGGTCTCCGTTTATGGTGCGGGCCGGCACAACCTGCCTAGGGATGGAGTACTTCGTCTTCGAAGGTGACGACCTATGGGCACGCGACGACGACGCGCTCGTTGCTCTGGCCACCGAGGAACTGGCAGCGATCGGGCTCGTCGAGCCATCGCAGGTGGAGCGCGGCTACGTGGTGCGCATGCCCAAGGCTTATCCCGTCTACGACGATACCTACCGCGCCGCGGTGGACACGATGCGGCACTGGCTCGCGGCGGAGGTCCCCAACGTTCACCCGGTGGGACGCAACGGGATGCACAGGTACAACAACCAGGACCATTCGATGTACACGGCAATGCTGACCGTGGAGAACATCGTTTGGGGCGCCGGTCACGACATCTGGACGGTGAACGTCGACGAGGAGTACCACGAGGAGAACTCGGGCGCTGGCCGAGATGCCGGAACAGGCCGAGACGCGCCGATCGTCCCCCGGCGGGTGGCCAGCTAGCTAGTGGCTTGCGTCTTCTGACTCGATTCAGGGTGTCTTGGTCGTACGCCCAAAAGGCACCGGTCACAAAAGACGATCGCGCCAAAGATTACGAACAGTCGCGCAATCATCGCGGGGCACGGTTACGGCCACAGATGCAATTCCACCGCATGCCAGGATAGTGAAATCCAAGACCTGGTGAGCACCTGGGCGACGCCGGATGATCATCCACGCGGCTCCCCCGATCAAGAGTAGTAGTCCCAACACGACCGGATTGGCCCCCGATGAGCCGGTGGCCCAAAGCATCGAAATAGAATCTGGCGTCAAGCTGAGAAACGCATTTGCTTTGGGAATATTTGCGTTGGGTGCACTTGCATCGGGAATCGAAAAACCCTGGTTAAACGGACCGATCAATGACGTCGCGACAAGTCGCGGGTGGTCAAGGATCCAACGGGCATATTTCGACGGAAACTGTGCACTGAACACCTTCGCTTGAATCGGACACTTCGTGACAACAGTCGGGTTCCAATAGGTGCCTGGTCTTCCTAGGGGATATTCCCTTTGCAAGCACTTGAAGCCATCGTTTTCCAAAATATCGTGTACCGCAAGATTGCCCTCAGGCGTATCATTGATCACGCCGATCTGCTGCAACGTGCGACCGTGAATGTTCAATCCGGGGATCACCTCGTTACCCCAATGAAGGTCTTGCGTGTTGTTGAGCGAAATGCTGTATATCACTATCAAGATCAAGACACTTGACACGATGCTCACTTTTATGAGCCGTTTAACGGAACCGGCTCGTCCCCGAACCAACTCTTGGACCGGCGCGATCAAGAGCAAAGCAGCTATGAGGACGATCGGAATGGCGGCAGCTATTCGAATTTGTGAAACAACGAGTGCGCCGGTGACGAGCAAGAAGAATCCGAAGCCAAACCTCTTTGATGAAGCAACAAGGAAGCCAGCCACGAGGAGGGTCCCTCCTGACATGGCAAATGAGTCAGACTGGAGAAGGGGATTCCACTGGAGGACTAACGAACTCAGCGCGATGGATCCAATGATGATTCGGACCGTCCAAGTCAAGGCCAGTGAACGAATTCGGAGGAACGAACTAGCCCACAGAAGGGTGGCCCAACTTGCGAGCGACAACGCAAACTGCATAGCGACGATGTCGTTGAAGCTCTTCACTAGTGCGTAAGGAAGAGTAACAATCCATGGTCTTTGCGCATCACCTATGAGACTCACCTGCGCGAATGCATTCTCTCCACGAATCGGAATATAGGTGGGAGTATCTGGCAGCTGGACCGGCTGAGAGAAGAAGAACGCGGTGATTAATCCGAGAATGAGAAAGATGACAATCGTCCAGAATAACGGACTCCGGAAACACAATTTGAGTGGATCCGTCAGTGGCTTGAGAGAGATTCTGGCGGTTCTCTGCACCTTCTTAACCTATCTCAACAGCGACCGCGGTTTACGATTCATGGCGCGGACAATTGGTAGTGAGAAGAGGGCATGATCGGACGGGCTATTTTAGAGCTGGAGTCCGTCCTCGAGGCACGCCATTGACTGGTCGAGTGTCTCCGCGATGTCCGACGAGGGATCGTCAGCGATCGCGAGCATCGCCGCCATCACCGCGCCGACGACTGCTCCCGCGAAGGTCCGGACGGAGATGTCGGCTGGCGAGCGTCTGGTTCGCTCCGCAATGATCTCGGTGAGCAAGCCCATGGCCGAGGCGAACTGGTCGAGCATCGCCGCACGAAGGTCGGGCACAGACAGGACGAGCAGCATTCGGTCCTCCTGCACGGCGCGGTCATCGTCACTCATCTGTCCGAACACTTGGGCGAACGCGGCGCGCAGCGCCTGGATTACGTTCAACTCTCGCGGCTGCTCGCGAAAGGCAGCGACGATCACCGGGTCGAACTCGTCCGCGAGCACGACGTCGGCCTTGGTTGGGAAGTAGCGAAAAAAGGTGCTCTCGGAGACCTCGACCTCCTCGATGATCTGCTGAATGGTGGTCGCGTCGTAGCCCTGTTCTCGGAAGAGCTGCAGCGCGTGAGACTGAATGGCGGTGCGCGTCCTCGCCTTCTTCCGTTCGCGAAGTCCGAAGGTTCGCTCATCGGTCACCGACGGTGGCCTCCTCGATGATGGGTGCCTCGTCGTTCTGTTCGGGAAGCTTCACACGGGGCACAAAGACGAGCGCGAGGAGGGCTCCCGCGAAGGCAATCCCGGCCGAGACGCTAAGCGACGTATCCATACCATGCACGAAGGCCGCATGTACCGACTGAGTGAGGGTACTCGACCCAAGCGCGTGGGCGACCGCGTCGCCACCGAACACGCTTTGTCGAGCTGCAGTCGCAGCAGACACAGGCAAGCGAGAGAGGTCGAGCCGGGCGACGTAGGCCGAAGCGAGCACGCTGCCCAAGACCGCGGAGCCCAACGGCCCACCCACCTTGTTCAACGCTTGTAGGACGGCCGATCCGACGCCGGCTTGGTCCTCCGACAACTCGGCGAGCGCCGTTGCCGAGGTTGTCGCCATGGCGACACCGAGACCGAAGCCGCAGATTGCCATCCAGGTCGCGACGAATCCGATCCCAGACGAAAGGCTGGTCGTTGTGCCGAGGATAAGCCCGACCCCCATCGCCGCGAAGCCGAGGGTGACGGTCAGCTTCGTCCCGAGCAACTTGGCGATCGTGCTGGCAGGCAGCGCGCCGACAAGGAGGCCACCGATGAGGGGAAGAAGGCGTACGCCCGAACCCATCGCGGTGGTTCCGAGGACGCCTTGGAAGTACTGGGGGAGCGTGAAGAGGACGCCGAACATGGCGAGGATGGCGACAGCAGCAAGGACGACGCCCCACAGGTAAGCCTTGGAGCGAAACAACGCGAGGTCGAGCAGCGGCTCGCCGTCGGGGCGGCGATTCACGGCGCGCTCCCAGGCGAAGAATCCCACGATGACGAC
Organism: Acidimicrobiales bacterium; assembly: GCA_050011815.1. Classification (GTDB taxonomy): domain Bacteria; phylum Actinomycetota; class Acidimicrobiia; order Acidimicrobiales; family UBA8190; genus Chersky-840. Next base: position 28,805 of record JBEKIJ010000019.1, read on the forward strand.
GATTCCGCCGGTGATGAGCAGCCATGCACCGAGATTGCTCCAGCCGTGCTGTCCGGCTTCTATCAACCCGTAGATGACACCGACGAGGCCGGCGACCGACAGCACGATCCCGGTGGGGTCAAGCCCGGGACGGTGTGCTGCCCGCGAGTCCGGCACGAGGATTGCGGTGGCGGTGAGACCGAGCAGCGCTACGGGGACATTGAGGAGGAAGACCCATCCCCACCAGTAGCTGGTGAGCAGCCAGCCACCGAGGATGGGCCCAATGGGCAACGCGACAAAGTTTGCGGCCGCCCACACGCCGACGGCCTTCGGCCGTTCCTCTTCGCTGAAGAGCACGGTGAGTGCCGACAGTGCCATGACGATGATGCCGGCACCGGCGATGCCGAGCACGACCCGGGCGGCGATGAACTCGCCGACGGTCCTCGAGTAGGCGCACGCCGCGGAGCCAACGCCAAAAAGGGCGAGCGAGCCGAGCATCACCTTCTTCCGCCCGTAGCGATCGCCGAGGAGCCCGAGCGGCAGCATCGCGGCTGCGAGAACCAGCAGATATCCGGAAGAGAACCACTGCAGGTCGGACTCCGAGGCGTGCAGTGCCTTGGCGAGCGTGGGGAGGGCGACGCTCAATACCGTGCCGTCGAGCCCGACGGCCAGCACGGCGAGCGTGAGCCCGCCGAGGGCCCACCATCTTCGTGGATCAGTCTGAGTCATGACTGTCACCTCTAAATGGAGGTTAGTATAAAAAAAGGGTAACTGTCAGATCATGGCTCAACTCCGACGGTGGGGATGGGCGAGAGGACGATCGCCGGGAGGGGCTCGAGCAGGAGGGCAGGTGTCCGGCACCGCTGAAGAGGGGCATCCGAGGCCGAGCCGGGTCGCTGGCCCACGGCAAGACCAGGCAGGCAACCATGATGGGCCGGACAGCCGACGAGGAGCCGTGAGATGAAGAGCGACCGCTACCCACCAGCTCGTTTGCACATGGTGGGAAACGCCCACATCGACCCCATGTGGATTTGGGACTGGAGAGAGGGCATGCACGAGGTCCTCCAGACGTTTCGGTCCGCTGTGGACCGGCTCGACGAGGAACCCGCCCTCGTATTTACGGCGAGCTCAGCCAGCTACTACCAATGGGTGGAGCAGGCGTCGCCGGAGCTGTTCGGACGCATCAGGGAGCTGGTGGCCCAACAGCGCTGGATCGTGACGGGTGGCCAGTGGGTGGAGCCCGATTGCAACCTGCCCAGTGGTGAGTCGGTGTGCCGGCAGTTCCTCTACGGCCAGCGGTACCTGGCGGAGCACCTCGGGATCACCGCCACCGTCGGTTACAACATTGACTCCTTCGGCCATGCCGGGACACTGCCGCAGTTGCTGGTCGGCAGCGGCATCGGGGCGTACGTGATGATGCGGCCCGAAGAGCATGAGAAGCACATCGACGCGCCGGCCTTCTTGTGGGAGGGCGTAGACGGGACGACCCTGCCCGCCTATCGCATCCCGTACGAGTACTCCACCGCAGGAAGACACGAGGACGAGGTGATCCGCAAGCGAAGTGCTGAGCTGCTCGAGAGGAGCGATGAGCTCGGTCATCCGCTTATGGCGTTCTTCGGCGTGGGCGACCACGGCGGCGGGCCGACCCGTCTGGCCGTGGGGACCATCCGCGATCTGTCGACCACGAGCGCGGGGTCGGTGACGTTCAGCGGCCCGGTCGCCTACTTTGAGGCCCTGCGTGCGGTCCTGGCACACGGAGATGTGGCCCTCCCGCGAGTCACCGGCGAGCTCCAGTGGCACGCGGTCGGCTGCTATTCGGCTCGAGCCCCGCTCAAGCGGGGAAACGCCAGGGCCGAGGACGCCCTGGTGGTGGCCGAGAAGATGGCCGAGCTGTGCCGGGCATTGACCGGGCGGACCCTCGACGTACAAGAAGAGCTGGCCGAGGCCTGGCGCGGCGTACTGTTCGCCCAGTTCCACGACGCCCTGGGCGGGACAACCAGCGATCCTGCCACCATCGCTGTCGAGCAGTTGCTGGCCTCGGCCGAATCGCGGGCCGATCGTGTCACCACCTTGGCTGCCCACAGCATCGTCGAGTCGATCGACACCTGGGTCGCGGGTGCCGAGACCGCCGAGGGCTTAGGGTCCTCCCGGTTCGGGGTTCCCGTGCCCATGATCGTCTTCAATCCTCTGTCGTGGACGGCGACAGGGGTCGTATCCATCCCTCACCGCGCGTCCTTGGTGACCTCGGCGTCGGGCGTCCGACAGGCGGTGCAACAAATCCCCTCGGGTGAAGTGACCCACAGCCCCACACGCAGCATCATGCAGTTGTCGGTGCCGCCATTCGGCTACCGCCGGTACTGGCTCCACATGGTCGACCCCGACCCCGGTCCCGGCACGCCAGCGGGTGACGTCCCGCCGGCGACGGTGGCGGCCAAAGCGCCTGATGGCCCCACCTTGAGCAACGGTCTCCTTCGGGTCGTCATCGACCCTCGTTCCGGTGCCCTCGCCAGTCTTGTCGTGACGAGTGAGGAAGAGGAGCAGGAGTGGGAGCTGATCGCAGACGGTGGTGTGCTCCCTGTCGTGGTCGAGGATGAGAGCGACACGTGGTCCCACGGGATCGCTCGTTACGAGGGCGACGAGCGGTCCGGTGACCTGATGGGTGTTGCTGTGGTGGAGGACGGCCCGGTGCGGTCCACTGTCAGGAGTACGTGGTCGCTGGCACACTCGACGGTGGTCCAGGAGGTCTCGCTTTACCAGGATCGCCCGTTTGTCGAGCTGCGTATCACCGCCGAGTGGCACGAGTCGGCCCGGGTGATGAAGGTGGTGGTGCCAACCACATTTTCTGATCCAGCCAGTGCGGCGGGTGCTCCGTACGGGTTCGTCGAGCGCCCCTGTTCTGGACATGAAGAGGTCATGGTGCACTGGTTCGACCTCTCTGACGGGCGCCGCGGGCTGGCATGCACCTCGGACGCGGCCGGCGGATACGACGCACTCGGCGCACGGTTGCGCCTCACGGCACTTCGGAGCCCCAGGGTTGCGGACCACGGGTGGGGCTGGGGCAACGATGATCCCGCCGGCTATCCGGTCACCGACCAAGGGCTCCACCGGATGCGGTTCCGTCTTACGCCCCACCTCGGCACGTGGGCCGAGGCCCAGGTGGCTCGGATGGCCGAGGAACATCGGGTGGAGATGCCGGTGGTCATCGACACTTGGCATCGCGGGCGCCTCGGGCCCGAAGCCAATGCGATCGAGGTGGAGGGCGACAGCGTGGTGGTGCCAGTGGTCAAACGTGCAGAGACGGGAACGGGTACCGTGCTCCGGGTGTGGGAGGTTTCCGGGCGGCGCAGCCGGGCGCAGGTGACGCTTCCCACCCACGGCCGGTCCTGGGCAGGCGACCTCGGCCCTCATCAGGTGCGCACCCTCTTCGTTTCTGACGATCCGGGGATACCGGTGCGGGATCTCGATATCCCCGAGCTCGAGCTGAATGTCCACTCGCCAGTATCGCCGCCCACCGGGGCCGGGGATCAGCCGTGAGCTCGGTGTCGGCGCACGTCGCCGGTCTGGTGGAGCGCCACCCCGAGCTGGGGCCGGTGGCGGTTCAGATCGACGCCGCCTTCGGTCTCCTCGCCCGGACATTCGCAGGAGGGGGGACCGTCTACGTCGGCGGAAACGGAGGGAGTGCAGCCGACGCCGAGCACATCGTCGGAGAGTTGATGAAGGGAATGGAGGGTCGCCGGCCTGTGCCCGCAGATGCCCGCAGCGCACTGGCCGCGGCCGCACCTCCTGACTTCGCTGAGGATGCCGCCTATCTGGCCGAGCGGCTCGAGTTGGCCTTACGGGCCGTCAGCCTCACGAGCCAGACCGGCCTCCTCACGGCGGTGGCCAACGACACCGCCGGCGACATGGCGATCGCTCAGCAGGTGCACGGCTATGGGCGCCCCGGCGACACATTTTGGGCGCTGTCGACGTCGGGACGATCTCGCAACATGGTGCTCGGCGCCATCGCCGCAAGGGCGGTGGGTGTGGGAGTGCTCGCCCTCACAGGTGACCCTGGTGAACCGCTCGGAGGCCTGGCCGACGTGTGGGTGAAGGTCCCCACTGGAGATGTAGCCCGCGTGCAAGAACTCCACCTGGCTGTCTACCACGCGCTGTGCGCGGCGCTAGAGGAGGAGTTCTTCGGGTGACAATCGGCGCATCGTCGTTCCTGGTGCCCACCCCGACAGGCTGGAGCGGCTCAGGTCTTGCCGACACGGTCAAGGTTGTTCGTGTGAATCAACGCGTGGGGAAATCCCTTTCGCGCAATCTGCGTCGCGGGCAGGTTCGCAAGCGGATCCAGCACCCCGCACTCGGAGCTAGCCTTGTGTGATGGGCACCATAACTGTCGAGCAGTCGCGTGCGATTCCGGTCGAACTCCAGCGGGCCTTCGATGTGACCCTACCGATACCACTGACCGCGATCTTCTCGCGGCGCTACGTCCTGCTGCCGCCGGTCAAAGAGGTCCGCGGGCAGGACGGGGCCTGGGGTCGGGTCGGACAGTCACGCACGGTCGTCACCTCTGACGGCGGAACGATGCGCGAGCTCTTGACCGAAGTGGATTCCCCGCACTCGTTCAGCTATCGCCTGAGTGATATTTCCGGCCCATTGCGCCCGCTGGTCGACGGCATCGACGGACGCTGGGAGTTCGCTACGCAGGGCACTGGCACCTTGATCACCTGGCGATGGACCCTGCACCCGAGAGGTCTTGGTGCACGCGTCATGCCCCTGGTCGCGTTGATGTGGCGCGGTTACGCACGACAGGCACTGGAGCTGCTGTCTGAGCACCTGCTCGCGGCGTATCCTGCCTAGCGCACCAGTACGTCGGGTCGTTGCTCTCCCGTTGCGACGAGGGGCCGCTGACGTTGCCCGCCGGTTGACACTGTTGACGAACAGGCAGTGCGGCTGACCAACACGCAATGCGGCGGTCAGGGATCGGCTACGGGATGGCACTTTGAATTGCGGGGCCCCGGCCGGCAGAGCCCTCTACGTTCGCTTCTCCAGGATTCGCACTGTCACGAGAGCAACCGCCATCAGGCGATCGTCCTTTCCAGTATCGATGACTCTGACTTCTGCTACGCCAGCGCTTCGACCGATCCTCAGAGGCGTCCCGATGGCTCGGACCGGTCCCTCGCGTCCCGGAGCAAGGAAAGAAATGGCAAGGTGTTCGGTTGCGACCATGCCGACGGAGAATCCGATCGCCGAAGCACCGGCGACATCGGCCAGGCTCGATATCACGCCACCTTCAAGAGAACCGGCTGGACCCCGCAGATCGTCCCGAATGTCCATTTCAACGGCCACCGACCCGAGACCATCATCGAGAGCACACCAGTGCAGACCCAGGGACTTCTGAAATGGAGTGCCCAAATCTGGGTTGCCCTCCGCCATCGATCACCAACTTTCACCTAGAGGGCAATCATGCACTGAGCCAAAGCAGTCGGCCCACCGCGAACAACGCGTCCGTCCGCTCCACAGAAAAGCTGCTCCAGAAGGCCGAGGGAGAAGGCGTTCAACCGAACCTCCGCGGGCTGGCGCCCGTCTGACTGATTCATGTAAGTTGACTCTTACGTAAGCAAGTGCTTACGCTGTCGGAGGGATCCCTGGTGGCAACGGCAGCTTGCGGAGCGCGCTCGCCCCGGTGCTTGAGGGGTCCAGATACGTTCTGTCCTGCCGGGCGTGCGCCGGCTATGGGTATCGAAGACACTCGGGAGCAATCCGATCATGAAGACCCCAGAAATCTGGAAACACATCCACTCCGAACGGATGGACATGGTCGCGACTTGGGATGAGTTGGCACCCGAGCAGTGGGCAAGATCCTCGTGGTGCGCGGGGTGGTCGGTGCAAGATACCGCCGGACACATCCTGGCCGCCGCTGAGCAAACTCCCGCCAACTTCTACAAAGAGATGGTTGCCGCTCGCTTTCGATTCAACGTTTTTGCCGACCGGGCCGCCAAGCGATTAGGCGCCCTGAGCCCGGACGAACTGGTCCGTCGTCTCCGTATCAGAACCTCTACCAAGAATCACCCTCCGGCTCCCGTCATTGCCATGCTCGGCGAGATTGTCGTCCATGGCGAAGACATCCGCCGACCACTGGGCATCCTGCACAGATCGCCCGAGGCTGCCCTGGTGGCGGTGGCAGACAACTACAAGAACGCCAATCTTCTCATCGGCTCCAAGCGGCGAATCGCCGGCCTCAGGCTCAGAGCGACCGACATCGTCTGGACACACGGTGAGGGTCCTGAGGTGTCGGGACCGCTGATTTCGCTGATCATGGCCATGGCGGGACGAACAGGTGCACACGCTGACCTCACTGGTGACGGTCTGGGCACACTGGCGGGGAGAGGCTAAGAACCGGACCGAGGCGTCCCTATCTCCTTCCGGGCAAGCCAGCATGATTTGCCGCAGTGGTGACACGGATCGCCCTCTCCGGCACGGGTAACAGAAGGTGCCGGAGCAGGCGGTGCTGCTGGTATGAGTGCCCGGTGGAGTCCCTGACCGGCCAGGCCATCCTCAATGGCACCGTTGCCAGTCATATCCCCTCGGGGGGCGACCCTGCGAGGATCGGGATGAGATTCCCAGTCGTCCACTGACGCGGTATGCGGGACCATCGAGAAGCACTGACGAAGAAAACACCTGGGTGGAATCTCTCTCTTATCGCCGTGCCGGACCGTGCCGATCTTTCTCGTTGACCACGATTCACGAACAACGACGTTCGAACTGGCAGAGGGGGCGAAGCATGAATCACCAGCTCAGAAGACTCCTGCCCCGGCAGTTCGCTGATTGGGGCGGTGCCTACCTCATCGAAGACGAACCCGAGCGGCGGTGGCGGGACTGCCGAGTGATCGACATCTCATCGGCGGGGGCAGGGGTGGAGCTGATTGACGCCCCCTGGGAAGCATCGGCCGGGAACCACATCCTCATTGCTGTTCACTTGCGAGGGGAGATCCGGCATACCGGGCCATCTCAGGGAGATCGGCTGAGAATCGGCACCCAGTTCGTCGGCCTCACCGACGCGCAGGGCGAGGCTTTGGCATCATTCGAGAGCGTCGAAGCCCGCTGGTAGAGGACCTCGCAGGTGCCTTGATGACCAGAGCCCGAGTCCAAACCTTCCATATCGACAGCCATGAGGTTCTGGACCTGTTTGAGGCCCTCGATGGAGTCGCTGAAATGTTCGCCCATCACGCCGACTTCGGTGGCCTTGTGTGCTTGACGCGCGACAGCGTGCGCAAGGAGATCATCGTCATCACTCTGTGGGAAGGAGAAGGTCTCGACGTCACGCAGGAAGGTTCCGAATTGGCGCGAGAGCGGATCGCCGCCACCACCGACCTGGGCGTGAGCACCAAATGCTACGAGGTCTTGCGCTTGGTTCCGGGTGAGAGCGTGCTTGGCGACGACTCCGACATCCTTGGCCAATGGGCTCGATCGGGGCCTCGCCGCCCGGCCATGAGGTAAGGGCCCACTGACCTGCCCGACCTCGGCGTAGCCGACGCTCGACTCCTGGAGTCTGTGGCTCGAGGTAACGAGCAGCTCTCGAATCAGGTTCTGCATCCGAACTCGCAGGTCCGTCCGGTTCGAATGGGTCATCACCTTCTCCATTCGCGAATCCGACAAATTGGTTCGGTGAAATTCTCCTGTCCGACCTAACCCGAACAGATTGAGGCGTGTGTCCCGAGAGCCGTCGTCGATCTGTCGCCGCTTGGCGTACCGGTGCACGCCGATGGGCAGTGGGGGAGTCCTCAGGTCCACCGGGGACGCCGGGCGGTTGAGGGCGGCGAAGTGTGGCTAGTCGGGTGCACGGTAGCCGACCCGTCCACTCGGTTTGAGGCCAGGAGCGGGGCACCCCGAATCAGGGTGTCATCGCCCGGTCTGGGTTCGGTAGCTGCTGCCCAATCGTGCCGGCCTGGCAAGGATGGGCACGAGTGATTCGAGAGCGGCAATCTATACGCGGTATGAAGCCAGCCGAGGCTCTTCGAGAAGCCGTACTTGGCTTGCGGCTCAGAGCCGTGAACCGCGTGATCGTTGTCGCGCTCGATGGACCAAGCGGCGCGGGTAAGTCGACCCTTGCGAACGCGATCGCAGGGGATCTCTCTGCGGCGGTCGTTCATGTGGATGACTTCTATCGGGACATGCCTGATGCTGACCGGCGAGAGCTTTCACCCCTGGAAGGCGTTGACCGCTACTTCGATTGGCAGCGCTTGCGCGAAGAGGCGCTCATGCCCCTGGTGCAACGGGAGCCTGCCCGGTTTCAGCGCTTCAACTGGAGTGCCGGTCAGGGGCTAATCGGCTCAGTCGCCGTCGAAGCAAGCGACGTTGTCATTGTCGAGGGCGTGTATTCGGCACGACCTGAGTTGGAGGATCTTGTCGATCTAAAGGTTCTCGTCAAGGTCGCGGACCGGGACCGCGTGCAGCGTCGCGAGGCGAGACTTCGCACCGTGAGTCGACACGATCCTCGCGGATGGGACGCTCGCTGGGACGCCGCCGAACGCGTTTATTTCGAGACGATCCGGCCTCCGAGTAACTTCGACCTTATCGTTGCGGGTGACGCCTAAACGACCGAATGGTGCCAATTCCGACTGCCAGTCAGGGTCGCATCGGCGAGGGACTAGGCGTACTTGGGATCCGGTGTGTCGATGGATTCATCCGAGGCGACCGCTGTGTGTCGACCACATTCCCCACCTTGTTGGTGACAGCCCGCTGTATAGGCGGCGCTTACGGATTGCGGATGGGCCGATTCGGTGAGACCTCGGCACCACCCGGAGGCACACCGGTAACACGGCCCGGGCCAGCCGGGCCAGGTTCAGACGTAGATTCCACCCAGGAAGCAGATCAGGCTGCCCGCGGTCAGTACGAATAGAGCCGATGGCCCGCTGTAGTCGCCGGTGATGGGAATTGCGTTCGCCTGAGCTTTGGCTGTCAGGTTCGCGGGTCTGCCGCCAACGCCAAGTCTCCAGGGCCGACGGAGACAGCCTGACTTCCTGCCGTCCCCAAGGTGTGCCCGAATTGTGGCGCATCCTGGAGCGCCTCGAGCTCAACCGCCTACCTGCCTCGTGGCGCGACGACCGCCTCGACGGTCGTTGGCCGTGCTGTCAGAAGCAGCTCCCCAACAGCAGGTCTTTCCACTCATTCGCCGAGTGGGAAGGCGGCGGGCAAAAGGCGCATCAGCGTGGTGAACATCGGGGTGAAACGGCCCTCGCCCCAGGGCAGGCCAGGCTCGTTGGCAAATGTCTGGCTGAGCACCCCGACGATGATCGTCGACACGAGGTAGATGGCACCCTCTTGATTGGCTGCTGGGCCGAGCTGGCCCTTGGCCACGGCGTCGGCGAGGGCGTCGCGCTGGAGCTCCAGCATCTCCATGCTGACGGCGAACGCCTCCGGCGAGGGATGGAAGCTCGGGACGGGACGCCAGAAGAGCAACTCGGCGACGGCGCGGTTGGCCAGACACCACCGCCCGCTCGCTTCGAGGCCTGCGGTGAGGGCGTCGAGCCCGGAGTCGACCCCCTGCATGCCACCCCGCATCGCCTCGAGGTTCTGGCGTTGCCCCTCGAGGAACAGCACGTCATAGATCGCCATGAGCGAGGGGAAGTACTTGTAGAGCGACGGTGGCTGGACGCCCAGGCGCCGCGCCACTTCCGCCAGGCTGAGGCCGTTCACCCCCTCCTCGGTCATGACGTCGCGGGCGATGTCGAGGATCTCGCTGATGGTCTCCTGGCGGCGACGGGCCCGGCGGTCCGGCCGCGCCGGACCGTCCTCGGCGGGTGCCGTCTGCGCCATTCCCTCGGTAGGTGGCATCGTACCTAGTATAGCTTAAAGTCTACTTGACAGCTATAGCTAATGACATTAGCTTTACGCCGGAGACCCGAGGAGGTACCGATGGCCACCAAGGACATGACCGAGAATCCGAGCTCGAACCGAAGCAGCCGATGGTGGTTGCGGCAGGACTCGCAGTCCGTCGTGATCGAGGCGCCGACGGAGCGGATCTACGAACTGGTGGCGGACCTGCCCCGCATGGGGGACTGGAGCCCCGAGTGCCAGCAGGTGGAGTGGCTCGCCGGGTCCACCGGGCCGGCCGAGGGCGCCACGTTCATCGGCCACAACCGGGGCGGCCCCCGCGGCCTCATGAAGTGGTCGCGCCGGGGCCGCGTGATTACCGCCGACCCTGGCCGTGAGTTCGCCTTCGTGACCGAAGAGGGCGGCCGGGAGGGGACCGAGTGGCGGTACCGCCTGGAATCCGTGGCGGGGGGCACCCGCGTCACCGAGTCCTACACGGTTTGGTGGATACCGACGTGGGCCCGCATCGCCGACGTCCCGACCAACCGTGCCCGTGAGCTGCGCGAGGCCATGCGGCACACGCTGGAGCGGCTGAAGGGCGCCGCCGAGGTGACGCCGTCGGACCGCTAGCCCAACCCTTCCCTTCGAGACCTGAGGAGTTCCCGATGATGTACACGTACAAGGCCGCACCCGATGTCGACGTGGTGACGTCGACCGCCACCATCACCAACTTCGGCAATCTCGCGATCAATGCGTTCGTGATCCACGCCGCCGAGCCGGTGTTGGTCGACACCGGCGCCGTGAGGGAAAGCGAGGACTTCATGGCCGCGCTGCGAACGGTGATCGATCCGGCCGATCTTCGTTGGATCTGGCTGACCCACACCGACTTCGACCACATCGGCTCACTGCACCGCCTGCTCGAGGAGAACGAACGGCTGCGGGTGATCACCAGCTTCCTCGGGGTGGGGATCATGAGCCTGGCCGCACCTCTGCCCATGGACCGGGTGTGCCTGGTCAATCCGGGGCAGACCGTCGACGTGGGCGATCGAACCCTGACCGCGGTGCGGCCTCCTGCATTCGACAATCCCATCACGACGGGCCTGCGTGACGAGCGATCGGGTATCTTCTTCAGTTCGGACTGCTTCGGAGCCCTTTTGGACGAGGTGCCGGAATGCGCCGAGGACCTGTCGGATGAGGCGCTGCGCACGGGTCAGGTCTTCTGGGCGACGGTGGACTCTTCGTGGCTGCACAACGTGGACCGGGCGGTGTTCGCCTCGGAACTCGATCGCATTCGCGGGCTCGCACCCACCATGATCCTGAGCAGCCATCTGCCCGCCGCGCGGGGTTCGTCGATGGAGCGGCTATTGGATGCGCTCGCGGCAGTCCCCGACGCCCCGCCGTTCATCGGACCGGACCAGGCCGCGTTGGAGCAGATGCTCGCCGGGATCACCGGGGTGGGCGGTTAGCCACGTAGAGCGAGAGGACCATGCATCGGCGCTCCGTCGGTGATCTGGTCTACGGCCAATCATGGTCATTGGGAGTGCCGGGCCTCACCCGGTGGAGGACCGTTATCCCTTGGTCGTCGAAGACCACCTTGAATTCCCTCCGGATGACCAGCGTCTCGTACAGCGCGGTTTGGGTACCGGTTACCCTCGTGTCGAGGACGAGCCAGTCGACCTTCGAAGGGTCTGGGGGATTGTGGAGGCCGATACCCCAGTTCGTGACGACCCAGGGGTTTGGGAACTCGTAGATCAAGCTCCGGTGGGTCAGGTGATCATCGATGTTGTACGTGGCGGACACGGCTGCGTTGCTTGGCACGAGGCTGATCGCCTCGTTGATGGCCTGGTCCTGGGGGTGCGGCGGGACCCAGTACCCCTTGTGGAAGTTGACACTGATCGGTGAAGGGGACCAGGCCACATTGCCGGCGAGGGCGGCAGACACTGCGAGACCGACCATGAATCGGCGACCGGCCGGTGTACGCCCCCGCTTTCCGCAAGCCTCCACAACGGCCAAGAAGACTCCGGCGGTGACGATCGCCGTGAGCATGAAGTGGATGTCGTATGCATCGCTGGTCGCCGAGATCGTATTGACAAGAAGCTGCGGTATGCCGATCAGCAGCACCAGGGGCTCTAGCAAGGCGAGCAGCGCCACTGGCCAGAACACTTGCGCATAGTAGGTCCACCGTGATCGCGCCGTGACCAGTCGGAGCCACTTGCTGGGGTGGAACACGAAGTTCCCGATGATCGAGAAGACTGACGTGCCCAGGTCTGGGAACGTGGCGACGTAGAACGGCGCTCCGCCTCCATTGGCCAAAGGGATGATGAGCTTGGTGCAGATCAGGAACCATGCCCCTCCGGCTATGGCGGTGATCAGTCCCTGCGCCCGCTGACGGTGCTTGAGCCAGAGGCAGATCCCCAGGGCGAACACGGCCAGGCCGGCGTCTTCCTTGCAGGAAAGAGTGATGGCCACCGCAACCCAGAACCAACCCCAACGGTGCCTGGTTGCCAACCAGTATGCGAACATCAGCGGAGTGATGATCAGCGCGTCTGGATGGAACTGCCACCAGTTGATCCATTCCACTGAGGGATACAGCAGATATGCCGCGCAGAGCCCGAGGGGCATCCAGGAGCTCTTCAACCGGTCGCGCCCCAAGAGCCAGATAGGAATGGCTCCCGCCGCCAGCCACACGGTCTCGACGAGATAGAGAAAGTGCGGTCCCGCTCCCAGCCAATAGGCGGGCACGAAGAGCAGCGTGATGAAGTTGACGTGGTGACCGAAGTAGTCGAGGCCCCGGATCGTGACGAACGGATTCTTGAAGTGGGAGACGAGCCAGATCCCCTGGTCGTAAATGCCCATATCGAAGCCGTATGTCCCGTAATTCGACTGCTGTTGATAGGTGAGCGTCCCGAACACAGCGATGTATCCGAGCATCAGCGCTACGAGTGCGGTGACGGGCCCGGCACGGGGCAGTCTCAGGTAAGTGACATAGAGGGGTTCGCGCCGCGGCGTCTCACCCCTGATCTCTCTTACCGTCCCTCGTGCCCACCGGACGGGCCACAGCAGCTTCCTCTCGGCTGTGGCGAGGGCGTCATCAAAACGCTTCATGATCTGAGCGGGCGTCTTGGAGGGCTCGTCGCTCTCGGGTGAAGCGTGGGGGTCGCGCTGCTGGGCAGGCTCGGAATCGGGCCCGACGATCATCGTGGTCGCCCGGAACGCGGGGCCGCTGCCACCATGTCAAGACCTTACTAAGGCTCGAGACATTACTAATGTGCAAGCAGCCGATTCGTTATCGGTATCGCCGACGTCAGCGTCCGAGTTTGGATGGGCGCGTCCGGTACGGTCCGACAGATTGCGTGAAGTCTCGGCGGTGGGACGAAGTTTTGGTTGGGGTACTTCGAAGAGACGTTCCGAACGCCTGGTTCGCCGCGTGCCCCGCCACGGGTGGCCAGGCTGAAGCGCCGGCCCGGGACGGTCGAGATCAGCCCGGCAGATGCGTAGGGCTATCGTCGTCACCCGCACGCGCGATGGCCGAAAGGGGGCCGCGATGGCTCTGAGAGATGCGGAAGCGGAACCGAAGGAAACGGTCTGGGGCGAGATCCAGGGTCAGACCATCACCTTCCCCATGGTGGTGGCGTCGGCGAACATCGCGACGGTGCTCTTCACGGTGCCGACCGCGGCCGCAGCGGCGCTCGTTCCGGGGAGCGACTTCGAGATTGTCGAGTCGGTACCCGGCTCGACGCAGCTGATCATCGCAGCATGTGACTACATCGAGAACCCGTGGGGGGACTACCGCGAGATCAACATCGGCTTCCTGGCCAAGCCGGTGGGCGGCGGCCCGGAGACCGCGGGCTCCTTCATCTACCGGATGCCCGTCGACCAGGCCTTCACTTGTGAGGCCGGCAACAAGGTAATGGGTTTCCCCAAGACGGTCGAGCAGATCACCACCGAGTACCACGACGATGTCGTCGTGTTCGATCTGGTCTTCGGGGGTCGGCCGACGTTGCATCTCACCATCCCGCGCGTCCCCGCCGACGGCCCACCGACCCGCCTGGCGGCGGTGAGCTACTCCTACCTCGACGGCGCGCCTTACGCCACCGTGTTGGAGATGGACATGGGCTCAGGCATCGTCGCCGACCCCGCCACGGTCGGTGTCGAGCTGGGTGACGGGCCCGTGGCCGACGAGTTGCGCTCACTGGGGCTGCCGGCCCTCCCCGACCTGGCGTCGTGGGGCGAAGGCCTCGGAGCGGTGTTCCACCTCGGCCACCCTGTTGCCCCTGCGGGTTGATCAGCCCTGTCCCCGGCGCCGTGGGGCCCGAACGACGGTCCTGCCCACGGTTTCGCGCCGCTCGATCGCTTCGAGCATGCCCGGTACGTCGTCGAAATCGATCTCGCGCCCGACGACAGGGCGGATCTGCCGACGCTCCATCATGTGGAGGATATTGGCCCAGATCCGGAGGCCGTCGGCACTCGAGAGGAAGTTCATGCCCAAACTTCGGGTCGGACGTGGATCGTCGACGAACGCAAAACAGATACCCACAAGGTCGAAGTTTCCGTAGATGCTCGGCTGGAGGCTCACCGGCCGCTCCTCCAAGGTGATGTCAGCCGCGAAACCGACGATGAGATGCCGCCCGTTGAAGGCCATCGTCCGGAAGGTGTCCGTCGTGACCTGTCCACCGATGGAGTCGAACGCGATATCCACGCCGTGTCCGTTGCTAACATCGTCCACCAATTCGACGAAGTCGTTCTCGCGGTAGTTGACCGCATAGTCCGCGCCGAGCTGTCGGCAGAACTCGACCTTCTCACCGCTTCCTGCCGTGGCGATGACGGTTGCGCCGGCGGCCTTGGCCAGCTGGATCACCCCCGAACCCATCCCGCCTGCGCCGGCGTGCACCAGGACGACATCACCGGCTTTGATCCGACCGCGCTCGTGTAGAGCGAGCCATCCCACCAGGTAGGGGAAGTACATGGCAGCCCCGTCGACGAAACTCAGCCAACTCGGCAAGGTCTGAACGGTGGCCGCATCGAGCAACGCGGCAGACGCGTAGCCACCTTGGACGCCTACCGTGACGCCCACGACCCGTCGTCCGAGAAGTGCTTCGGCACCCGGTCCAGCCGCATCGACGATGCCGGCCGCCACCATGCCCACCGTGAAGGGTGGCTCCAGCTTCAAGAGCCCGTATCGGCCCCGGATGGTGTCGATGTCGTTGAAATCGAGGCAGAACGTCTCGGTGGCCACACGCACCTGCCTCGGTCCGGGGAGGCCGACATCCACGGCCCGGATCTCCAAGACGTCGGTCGGCGCACCGAGTCTGGCGGCCACCCACGCCGTGGCTGGCACCGAGCCCGTCTCGGCCGGAGAATCCCCCATCACAGGGCCCCTGTGGATTGGTAGGACACCGGCAGCTCCTTGATGCCGTTCAGCCATGAGGATCGAAGCCGCCGGGGCGGTCCGAGCAGGCGTGCATCCGACAGTCCATCGGCGAGGGCATCGAACATGATCCGGACCTCGAGACGAGTCAGGTTGGCACCGATGCAGTAGTGCGGTCCACCACCGCCGAAGGTCACGTGCTGGTTCGGGTCGCGGCCGATATCGAACCGCTTGGGATCGATGTAGGCGTCCTCGTCGAAGTTGGCCGCCGCGAAGTACATTCCTACTCGCTCACCACAGCGGATCGTTTGGCCGCCGACCTCGGTGTCCTGCGTCGCCGTGCGCTGGAGCACGACGGCCGGCGAGGCGTAACGGAGAATCTCATCGACGGCGGTTGAGGGTCGCTCTGTCCGCCAGCGTTCCCATTGGTCCGGGTTCTCCAGGAACGCCAGCATGCCGTGGGCGATTGCCTGACGGGTCGTCTCGTTCCCCGCCACGGCCAGGATCATGAAGAAGAACCCGTACTCCTCGCTCGACAGGGTCTGGCCTGATGCATCGGGACGGACGAGGCGGCTGGTCACGTCACCCATGTCGCGGACCTTTCGTTCCTCGGCTGACGCGTAGGCATAGGCCAGAAGCTCGAAGGTGGCCGATTGGTCCATGGTGCCGTACTGGGGATCTTCGCTGCCCGCGATCTGATCGCTCCAGTGGATGAGCTGGTCACGATCTGCGTCGGGAAAGCCCATGAGGCCGGCGATCGCCTGCAACGGGAGGTGACAAGCGACATCGGCGACGAAATCACCACGCTCCTGCTTGGAGGCGGTCCAGACGATGCGTGCGGCGCGCTCGCGTAGATCGTCTTCGAGCTTGGCTACCGCCGGCGGCGTGAAACAACGCGTCCCGACGCCGCGCACCCGAGTGTGACGCGGCGGGTCCATGCACAACAACAGCTCCTTCGTGGTCTCGCGCGCCACCTCGGACGAATCAAGGAGCCGAACGAAGGCCGAGTTCTTCTCGACCGACCAGCCCGTGCGAGCGGTGGACACGGCCTTGACATCCGCGTGGCGCGTGATCGCCCAGAAGCCCTTGTCGTCATGCCCCGAGGCGACCGGGTCCTGCGCATTCCAGAACACCGGGGCCTTCTCTCGCAGGTAGGCGAACTCGTCCAAGGGCAGACGGTCAGCGAGAATGTCGGGGTCGGTCAGATCGAACCCGGGCGGTACGACAACGGCCATCGTCGAGCGTCTCCCATTCGCAAGATCGTTAGTTGACACTGTCCCGTGTCAACTAACGTGTCATCGTAGAATGGGCACGATCCGGTATCAACCATGAACCCACCTGTCACCCGGCCCTTTCGGGGAGTCAGCGCTCCCGACCGCCTGGCCAACAGACGCCAGCGACTGGTTGAGGCGGCTTTCGACCTGGCCGGACGGCGGGGGGCGGCCAGCCTCGGCGTGGGTGACGTCTGCGCGGCAGCCGGACTCACGAAACGGTATTTCTACGAAAGCTTCGAATCGATCGACCAGCTGGGTGCGGCCGTCGTCGACCGTGCCATCGAAGTCATGGTCGAGCTCACCGAGCCCTTCAGACCGGGCACCGCTGGCGGTTCGGTATACGGCGGAATCAAGGCCTTCATCGACGCCCTGCTCGACGACCGCCGCCTGGCTCGGATCCTCATCACCGAGACCCAGGCCGGCAGTCTCAGCCGATTCCGGGGTCGCATCGTGGAGGTTGCTGTGGCTTCGCTCCTTCCCATCGATCAGTTGGCCGACACCCAATCGCTCGACCAGAGAAGGTTCATTGCCTACGCGCAGATCGGAGCCCTCGGGGAGATCTGCTTGGCCTGGCACCAGGGAGTGGTGGAAATGGGGCGCGACGAGCTGGTGGATCAGTTGGTCGACCTCTTCGCCCGCATTGCGGCCCCTCCTCGCACCTGATTGTTTGAACGACGTCGCCATGTCCACTTCAAAACAGCTCCGATGCCACGAGTATTCGGCCCACTGGCTGCCCGCCGACGCTCTCGGCATGCCCCCTGGAGGCATCGGTGTGGAACCAGACGGCATAGCGATATCACCATGGCCAGTCGCATCCCCGTTTTCCGCCGCAGAGACGATTCGTAGGCTTGAGCTCGTGACGAAGCGGGCGGCCCGCCGGCGAAGGAGCCAGTGAGGTGGGTGAGCCCGTGACGCCGCTCGATTTAGCCGATGTCGGCTCGTTCGACGTGGAAACCGACGTCTTCGTGGCCGGGTTCGGTGCCGCGGGTTGCTGCGTGGCCCATGCCGCCCGGGAGGTCGGCGCCGAGGTGGTGGTGGCCGAACGAGCCTCGGGGGCGGGAGGCGCCGCGGCGTTGTCCGAGGGAATCGTCTATCTCGGCGGAGGCACACCGGTCCAGATCGCCTGCGGGTTCGAGGACTCGGTCGACAACATGGAGCGCTACCTGTTCGCCGCGTGTGGACCCGAACCCGACGAGGCGAAGGTCGTCGCCTATGCCGAGGCCAGCCTCGACCACTTCGACTGGTTGGTCGAGCGAGGAGTTGACTACGACGCCCGTCTCGATGTCGAAACGCAGATGGCTCCCTCGGGGACAGAGGGACTCGTCTGGTCCGGCGGCGAGGACGCCTGGCCGTTCAACGAGATCGCGGTGCCCGCACCGCGGGGGCATCTCGCCAAGACCAAGCGGTCGACGGGTTGGCTGCTCATGCAGAAGCTCGCGGCGGCGGCGGTCGCGGCCGGTGCGGATGTCTCCTATGACACGCGGGTCGAGCGCCTCGTGGTCGACGCCGGCCGCGTGGTCGGGGCCGTGGCTACCCGCTACGGCGAGCGGGTGACGGTCAAGGCCCATCGGGGCGTGGTGCTGACCGCAGGAGGATTCATCTGGAACGACGAGATGCTCCGCCGCCACGCGCCCTCCCTGCTGTTGGGGACCTGGAAGGTGGGGACCGAGGCGGACGACGGACGGGGGATCGAGATGGCCCAGGCGGTCGGTGCGCAGGTCAAGAACATGCACGCCGGGGAAGTGTCACTGCCGATCATCCCGCCTCGGCAGCTCATAGAAGGCATCATCGTCGACGGCGTCGGCCAGCGCTTCATCAACGAGGACACCTACATGGGCCGGGTCGGTCAGGCCGCACTCTATGAGCGCGACGCCACGTGCTTCCTCGTGATCGATGAGGTCGGATACACGCCCAACTGGATGGGCCTCGAGGCCTCCTGGGTCTGCGGGACTGTCGGGGAACTGGAGGCCGAGATGGGACTCCCAGCGGGCTCGCTCGAGGCGACGTTGGCGCTGTACAACCGCCACGCCGAGCTCGGCGTCGACCCCGTCTTCCACAAACGTCCCGAGCGGGTGCGACCCCTCGTCCCTCCTCTGGGGGCCTTCGACCTGCGGCGGGGCGCCGCGCCATACGCCCCCTTCACCCTGGGCGGCCTCGAGACAACGGTCGCCGGTGAGGTGCTGGACGTCGCCGGTGCGCCCATCCCAGGGCTGTTCGCCGCGGGGCGGAGCACGGCGGGGATCTGCTCCTTCGGCTACGCCTCGGGCCTCTCCCTGGGCGACTCGACCCTCTTTGGTCGCTTTGCCGGAGCGACCGTGGCCAAGTCGGCACGAGTCATCTGAGTCCGCCACGAGCGACGACGGCGTCAACTTGATGAAATGGTTATCCGGAGGCTGCGCCCGTAGGTGACGTATAGCGGCGGAGGTGCCACCGCCGCACATGCCCAGCACGTCGGCTTCGACTGGGTGGTGGCTGCCTCTAACGCCGTAACGGAGAAGCTCGAAGTTCCAGCTCGTTGAGGTGCACCCGAAATAACCCCGGTGGCGGCATCCAGGGTGAGCCCCGGTGGCAGGGTGCCGGTGACATACCACCCGTAAGGTGGTTGGCCTCCCGTTGCGTTGAGCGTCGCAGCATACGGAGTTCCCACCGTGCCCGCTGGTAACGATGCGGTGATCACGTGCAAACCGTGCTCGCATTGTTGAATCGTCGGCGGCCCCTGAGCTCGATACAGCTTCTTCGCGCTGAGCTGAAACACGCTCAGGTGATTACGCGCGGCCAAAGTGCGCGACATGTACAAAGATTCAAGAGGAGGTCCAACCACCGTAGATCCAAAGTAACAAGCGCGCTTGGCGCTCGGTATCTGCTCGAAATTGACCACGACGCGAGCAGTCGTCACATCGAGTTCTCTCATGGTGTCTCCACTGGTAATGCCGAAATGCGTCGTCTCGACACATTGCGCGACAAGCAAGGAGGTCAGGGTGACAAATGCAAGGGTCTTGAGTCGCTTGGCACCCGTGTCTTGCCTACGCGTCACCCCTTCGCTCCCTATGCGCCCCCAGGCGTAGACGACGATGCCGACCAGCAAGATGACGTTCGGGAGAGGGAAACGATCGATGCCCGCTGAAAGAAGGCCCTCACCGAGATGACCCTCCACGATCAGGAGGTCGAACAGCAAGGCAAAGACAATCAAGAGAAGAGGGAGGGGGTTTGTTCGCTTCCGCCGTTCACGTATCGTTTGAATGATCACAAACGCCGCCACGATACAAATCGCAGTCCCGAGCACCTCATACATCAGGAGGTATCGAGGTTGAATGGCGAAGAGTGACGTCGGAACCACGTTTCCAACGAGCACGACGAGGTATCGGGCCAGCATGATTGGGTGGTGAAGCGCGTACGTGGAAGAACAGAGCCCTACCCTTCCACCTTCCAGGGCACACGTGGTGATTCCAAAGTTATAGCCATGGAAATAGAACACCGTGGTGGCCACTCCAACCACAATCCAGATCACCGACTCGTAAAAGGTCCTACGCCTCCATGGGCTGAACCAGAGAAGACAAATCAAGCCGACGGGCCAAAGCACGAAGCCCTCCAGGAATGAAAACGATCCCGCGATGGCGGCCACGATCCCCAGTGAAAAGAAAACGTTCCTACCATGGCGAGGGACGAGCAGAACGTACGTCATCGCCGCAAAGAAGAAGACCACCAGATAGGACACGACTTGTATAGCCCAAAGGGCATTCTGCACATCCGCCAAGCCGAACCATACGACGCTCAGCGAAAGGACGTGCAGGAAAGTGAGTCTTCGTCCCAGGTAGGCCCGGAATGGGAGGAGTAACAAGCAAAAGCTCGCAACGAACGTAGCAGCACTGAACAATATGATGGACTTCTCATTCAAATGATCGAATAGACCGAAAGCGACGATGAATAGCCGAGCGACAAATGGACGTCCGGCTACATACTGGCTCCACAGCGCACCGATCGTCAGGTGGCCGTGAATTGCCGCGACGACGAGTGGAATCATGTTCCAATCGTCGGCGTCTGGGACGTCGATCGAGTAGTGGAAGACATATAACACGTAGAGGATGGCGGGAATGCTTGCCGCCGCCACGACCAGAATGGGATGACTTAGCCACGAATAGCGATCCGAATCCTGGACCCCCTGAAGCACTGATGGATCAGACTGCTTTGCGTCCGACGTGAGCCCTGGGCCCTGGGAGACGCCGGTCACGTGATCGAGCCCGCCCATCATTCCAAACGATACATGCGGTTCTTGGCCTCGTGGCTGAGGCCGCCGTCCCAGTGGAGGGCGTCGGTCTGGATGGGATCGGTCTGGATGGGATCGGTCGTGCCAGAACGAGACCTCTTGAGCTCGTCACGACGATCGGACGTCTTCTCGGTTGGGCCTGGCTCTCGTCCGGCCTCGACCGGGCGACGCACCATCGTCCTTACCGCGTCACACGACCCCTCCGGACCTGATCGTCCTTGGTCTGGCGGCGCGCTCGATGCCACCCGGAACACTGTGATACGAATCTCTGAAGAAGATCGAGCCCACGCCTGCGCCGGAGGACACGTATGAGCCGCTCAGATCGTTCGCCCGACCGCAAGCTGCGCGTCTTCCAGGTGGCCACGGGGAACGTGGGATCCGAGATGATCAAGCGGATCCAACACCACCCGGATCTGGAGCTTGTGGGACTGCACTGTTACTCGCCCGAGAAGATCGGCAAGGACGCAGGCGAGCTCGTCGACCTTGGTCCTATCGGGGTCGTCGCCAGCGGCACCATCGAGGAGATCATCGCCGCCGGCCCCGACTGCGTGACGTTCCACGGGGTGTTCCCCGATATCGAGCTCTATGAGCGCGTCTTGGAGGCCGGCATCAACATCGTGACCACCGCGGACTGGATCACCGGTCACCACCGGGACGCCAACCACCGACATCGATCAGGCCGTAAGGAGTCGGAGGTTCTCGAGGCCGCGTGCCTGCGAGGCAACTCGACCTTCTATGGGACCGGCATGAATCCGGGTCTCGCGCAGATCCTCACCATCGTGCACTCCTCCGATGTCGCCGAGATCCAGCATGTGCTGTGCAAGGAGTCGGTTGATGTCTCGTGCCATCACTCGGTCGATACGTGGGTGGAGGTGGGTTTCGGACGACCCGTCGACGATCCCCAGCTTCCTGCGATGCTCGAGAAGTACACCCGCGTGTTCGAGGACGGTGTGCGGCTGATCGCCGACTGCCTGGCGCTCGAGCTCGACGAAGTGCAGTTCGAGTACGAGCTCGGCGCGTGCACCAAGGACATCGACCTCGGGTGGTACAAACTTCCCAAAGGTTCACTCGGGGGTTGCTACCTCAAGTACGTCGGCAAGGCTGGCGGCACGCCGAGGATCGAGATGCACCTCGAGTGGCAGATGACACCGCACACCGAGCCACACTGGGACATTGAGGCCTGCTACATCACGCAGATCGACGGAGATCCCTGCATCTACAGCAAGCATCTGATCTTTCCGAAGCCCGGCACCGATTTCTCGTCGCCCGAGGCCTTTGCGTCGGTCGGGATGACGATCACCGGCATGCCGGCCCTCAATGCGATCAGGGCCGTCGTCGAGGCCGATCCTGGATGCGTCACGAGTGCAGACCTGCCCCTGCGGACCTTCGCCGGGCGATTCGCCGTCGACTGATGATGGCCCGCTATCCGTTTCCCGCCTCGCCGAACGGCTGGTTCTGCGTGGGCGCCACCGAGAATCTCGCCCCGGGTGACGTGACGCCCGTGAAATATCTGGAGCGCGACCTGGTGCTCTTCCGCGGCGAGGACGGAGGGGCACGGGTTTTCGATGCGCATTGCCCGCATTTCGGTGCCCACCTCGGCGTGGGAGGGCGGGTGTGCGGCGACGGCATCGCCTGTCCCTTCCACGGTTGGCGCTTTGACGGCGACGGCCGACTGGTCGAGGTGCCGAGGCTCGACCGCCCACCTCGCGCCGCCGCTCGGCCATGGGTCGTGTGCGAGCGCAACGGGCGGATCCTTGTCTGGCACCACGCGCAAGGCGAACCGCCAAGCTTCGATGTCAAGGCCTATCGCGAGGACGAGGCGGACTGGACGCCATGGAGGAGCAACAGCTACCGGGTGCGCATCCATCTCCAGGACCTGATGGAGAACATCATCGACAGGTCCCACTTCCTGACGGTGCACGATATGGCACCCCCCGAACACGAGCACTTCGAAGTCAGCTTCTCCGGACCCTCCATGGTCGTCGACCAAAGCCTGAAGGTGACCGCAATCTCAGAAACAGGCTTCGAGGTGAATACGAGGACCACGGCGTACGGGCCGGGAATCGTGGCGGTCGAGGTGAACCAGGGCCCGATCGAGATGCTCACCTACATCACGCAGACTCCGATCGACGAGGAGTTCACCGAGGTGAACCTCCATTTCTCCATGAAGCGACTTCCGGATGCGGCCGCCACCGAGTCGATCTCGAAGCTCAACGACGAGATCACCAATCTCCAGTTCACCCAGGACGTACCGATCTGGGAGAACAAGATCTACCGTGAGCACCCGATCATCACGAAGGTCGACGGGCCCGTGGTGCAGTACCGCCGTTGGTTCCGGCAGTTCTACTCGGAAGCCGGTTGATCGTCCGAGGAGTGGATCACCGGCGACTGCGGTGCAGGCCGAGGCCGGCGCGGCCCGCCACCGGAGGCAGGTCGAGGTAGGTGAGAAGGCCGGGCGCTGCCTCGCAGACGTAGGGGATGGCGTTCACGCAGTGCATGGCGGTGGCGACGATGCCCGGATTGCGTGCCAGTCCCTCGGCGATCGAGTGTGGGTGCAGCTTCTTGAAGGTCACGAGGACATTGGGGTCACCGGTGATCTCCACCTCGAAACGCTCCTCCTCGGGGCCGAACGTCCACGGCGGATCGAGGTCGGCCACGCCCATGAGCCAGTTCACCGCGGCCGTGATCGCGACCGCGCCGTCGACGAGGCCCTCCCACCGAAATCTCTGTGCCGCCACCGTGCCCGGTTGGATGGCTCCGATGGGCGAGTCGATGGGCTTGGTTGCCACCGCCATGTCATGGGTCGTGCGCAGGTCGGGGTCGAGGTCGAACCCGAGCTCGTCGGCCAGCATCCAGACCGATTGGCGAAATCCCGCCCCCAGAGCATCGGCCATGATGCTCGTACGCGCCTCTTCGGGAGTCTTGCCGAAGAGCATCCAATCGCGGATGACATCGGGCGCACCGTAGGTGCGAATATCGGAGAACTCCTCGGCCCGCACCTGTGTAATCGAGCCGGAGAGGGCGGAGATGACCATGGGGAAACGTTCGGTGATGCCACCGGGGTGGATGCCCGTGCCGTGCAGGGTTACGCCGGCGGTCTTGCAAATGGTATCGAATCGATCTCGTTCAACGGCGGGCGGGTAGAACCAGCCCAGCGGCGTCACGACGTTCTTGCCCGAGTCCAGGATGCGGATGATGACCGAGGGGTCGGCGAAGATCGGGCTGTAGACGACACAATCGGCATCGAGCGAAAGCAGCACCTCGACGTCGGTGGTGGCGGAGACGCCGATCGGGTCTCCCGACAGAAGGGTCCCCAGATCAACTCCGTTCTTCTCCGGGGAGTGAACCCAGCATCCGACAAGATCGAGATCGGGGTGGGCCAGGACGCCTTGCATGGCGGCCCGACCCACGCCGCCGCTCGCCCATTGGATGACCCGGTAAGTCATGGCACACCCCGTTGCCGAGAACTCAGAGGCTGTTGATGTCGCTCGGTGTGAGGTCGAGCAGCGTGAACGGTACCGAGCCCCCGGAGCTGGACGTCGCCATGATGGTCGGCGAGTTGGCCGCAGCGATGCTGAGCGCCACGTGCGCGGTGGACCCGCCGGCTGTGACGGGCATGGCAAGGACCGGTCCGGCTTGGGTCATGTGACACCTCGCCCCACCAGCGCTTCCTCCTGCCTCGAGAGTCAACGTGTCCCTGCCGCCGTCGTCGGCCAGGCACCGAGCGACGGCGGAACCGGGGTGGACGATGTCCGACGTGGCCGAGGCGGCGCGGTCGTGGCCGTCGAGGGGGGTGACCCGCAGGGCGTGGGGTGTCGTCTTGAAGTGGACGCTCACCTCCCCCTGGCCCGTCGCGAGCGTCATGACGAACTGTGTCGTCTGCACGGGCGCCACCGTCAGGTGCAACCCCTCGGCGTCTATGCAGGCCAGACCCCCCGCGCCGCGCAGGCGGACCTCCACGCCGGCGCTACGGGCCTGGTAGGGACCGATGCAACCGGCGAACCACCCGAGTTGCTTGAGCCGGGGCCCCGGTCGGTAATAGACGGTGCCCTCGGATTCCTTGACCTTGGTGTAGCCCATATGGAGCAGGAGGTTGTACTCCCACTGGACCGAAGCGCTGTAGCGGCCGACGTCGGAGTCGTACCAGGGGAGCCCTCCCCAGGGCACGAAGGGAGCGACCAGTGCGTACCGTCCCGTCAGCAGATTGTTGGTGAACCACCTCGGTGTGTAGCCGCCCGCCAGAATGTCGTTGATGTCCCCGGCGGGATACCCCGGATCGGCGGTCGACACCGAGAGCGAGGGATAGTTCTCGTCGAAGACGGCTTCACCTTTGTCCACCGCGGCGAGGAGAAAGGGATTCATGTTGGACCAGTGGACAACCTGGTCGAGGTTCGGCGCCCCGAGGTGATCGGGCATGACCTGTGCCAGAGGATCGAGGCCGGCCAGCAGCACGCCAAAGGCGATGGCCGCCGCCGCCAGCTGACGACCCGAGGGACGCAGCAGCATCAGGAGAACGGCGCACCCCAGAACCAGGGTCCACACGGGGCCGGCAAGCTGGTTGGCCTCGCCCCCCAACTTGGATTCGGCGAGGATCGCGGTGGGGATCGGGCTGATGGCGACGACCACTGCGGCGACGGCCAGGACAACGTGGCGACGACGGTCCCGCTCCGGATTGGCTCGCAGGGACCAGGTCACGCAGACGACGAGCACTACCAGGGCCACCAGCGGCACGATGAGGAGACGCAAGCTCGTGCCGATCTCCTGTCCGAGGGGGACCCACCGTCCGTAGCGCATGGGGTCGGCCACCAGCAGGTCGTAGGCCCAGCCGCGGCTCACCACCTGCAGGACGATCCCGAAGAGCGCCGATGTGCCGGCGAACGTGACGAGGACCGTGGCCGAGCTGAGCCACCTCCTCCACGTCCAAGTCGGTCCCGGGCCGATCAGGCGGGGTGCCACCAGAACGATTCCCGCGATGACAAGACAGGTCACGATGGTGGTCTGCTTGGTGAACACGGCGGCGGTCAGGAGCAGGCCGATCACCACCATCTGCTTGCGGGAGAAGCCACCGGGTGACAGGAGCCCACCGAAGGTGAGTGTCCCGGCGATCACGAGGAGGCACCACGCCATCTGATCAGGGCGGGCATCGTAGAGAGCGCTGATGGGCAAGCCGAGGACCGGTAACGCGGAGAGCCCACCCAAAGACAGCGCCACGACGAAACTCGCTGTCACGATGCGGCCCTGCCACTGACGCGTGGAGACCCACAGCATCCGCACCATGGACGCTATCGCCGCCAACGCCGCCACCACGGACAGGACCGAACCCCACCCCTCCCACCAGTACAGTCTCAGCAAGCCGGCCACGAGCCAGGTGAAAAGAGGTGTGTACTGGAAACCGACAAACTGTGTGGCCGGGTTCCCGTACTGAAGGTGCCCTGTCGCGACTGCCTGGGCGTCTTCCATGATGTTGTCGGAGAAACCGACGACGGGGTGTCGGAATAGGCAGATGCCGACCAGGTTGATCACCACAGCGGCCAGGAAGACCCCAGCCGACGCCATCGCTCCGTAGCGCAAGAGCCGTTCAATCCGACGTCTCGATGGAGCGGTCACCTCGACATCCGTCAGGTTTCGTGCCGACGTGCTGCCCGGTCACGGTCGCGCCGCCAGAATGCAGCGCGATTCCGCCGATAGCGACGACGCGGAGCTCGCGCCCATGGCGGCACAGCGTTTGAACGCGGTTCCCGACACCACCACCGAAGGTGTCGGGGACTGGACATCGGTCCATACCAGGGCGTGATCCACAATGGCTGGTTGCCGACCGAGCGCTCCCGTGATGAGGCCGACGGCGCCGAGGACCGACGCTCCCCAGCCGTGTTCGCCCAGGGGCACGGAATTCGGCGCGGGGATGACGATCGTTGTCACACCCCATCCGGCCAGCGCGTTGCGCACGGCCTGATCGTTCGCGGCCGTCGCTTCCGCCCAGACAAAGGAGAAGGAGTCGGTTTGCAGGGCGACGTAGCCAGCCATCTCGGGCCCGGCGCGGGAGACGATTCCCTCGGGACCGCCACCCCCGGCGATGGCGAAGCTCATGCCGTCGATAGCCTGCCAGATCATCACCGGCCCGGCCGACTCTCCCGGGAACGGGTAGGCGAGCACAACGGCATTGCCACCGGGGTGATTCGGTGTGGTCGGGCTGAAGAACCGGGGCACGACGACCGGCTGGACCGCGAGGGGCAGGGCGGAGGATTCAGCCTCGGCTATGGGGCCCACTGCGACCAGGGCCACCGCCAACCCCGCCACGGTGGCGAGGTAGGTCACGGAGCCGGCACTCAGTCGACTGTGGTCACCCATGCGCCCCACGGCGTGGTACGTCCGGTCGACCACGATGGCGACGACCACTGCCGCGCAGAGGATCGTTATGACCATGAAGCGACCGGCGATGATGTCCTCGACGACGGGAACGTTCGCCAACACGTTCCATGGCACCCAGATCGAGCCCTCGTGGGGAGCGATGGACAGGACGAAGCTGATCAGCCCGAACGCACCGAAGAACCAGAGGCGACGGTCCTTCCTCCACACACAGAGTCCGGCGACGATGACCAGGACCACTCCGGGCCCGAGGTACGTCGGTGCCGGTAAGGGACGACCCACGTACCCTCCGAACACGGCGCCGATCTGAAGCGCCCGCACCGCGGAGTGGGGGAGGGCAGCCCACACCGAGGACACATAGGTCGAAAGAGAGTCAGCGCTACCACTCTGGGCTTTGCCCCAAAGCTGTCCGGAGAGATGGGCCGGGCCCTCCAGGGCGAACCATGCGGGGTATGCCAGGCCCGCCACCGCCACCGCGGTGGCACCCACCAGGCCGCGGATGGCATGTGGGAGCCGTCGGGCCAGAGAGCGCCCCTCGGTGGCGAGGCCGTAGGCGCCGAGCAATACCAGCCCCACCGCGCCGGAGAGGGCCATGATGGTCAGGAGCTCGGTACCGAGGAAGAACTGCACGACGATGAGCAGGCCGAGCACGAGCCCGACGCGTAGGGGCCGACGTTGTTGCCGCACCAGAAGCTCGTCGAGGCACGCCAGGATGAGCGGTGGGAGCATGAGCGCGCCGGTCATGAGGTGTGAGATGGCCAGGGCGGTGAGGACGAAGGGCGAGAACCCGTAGATCAGTCCTCCGACGAAAGCCGCCGGCGCCCAGCGAACCCACCGGAGCAGAAGCCAGTACATGGCCAGAGCGGACAGTGCCGGGACGAGCGTCGCCGCGGCATTCAGCGTCGCCACCGGTCCGAAGAGCCAGGTCACCGGGGCGAGCAACACTCCGAGAGCCAGGGAGCTGGCGTTGGACAACAGGTTGATTCCCACGGGGTGGAACACCTGCGAGGAGTAAAAGGGATTCAACCCGTGAAGCAGTGCGTGTGCCGGCCAGGCCAAGAACCAGGTGACGAAGGCCGGGTCCGAGCAACCACACGGCGCCACACCAGTGGGATGAGTTGACCACACGTGCCACCACACCAGGATTGCCACCAGGAGGTAGGCGCCACCGGCGCGCACCAAGGCTGGTGCCCTTCTTGGCGCCGAGCTCGGGGCGCGGTCGCCATTCGCCACGTTCGTGGCTTGCGGCTGGGCGCGCGCCTCCCCCCTTGTGAGAACCACCGCATCCAATCTACTCGACAGACGGAAATTGGCCCCGTCGGAGCTTGGGTATTTGCCTCTGTCTCGCCGGGCGGGGACCACGAGGCTTCAGGGCTCTCGTCTATCAGTGGCTCTTCAGAGCAGAGGGGTTCTTGAAGGATTTCCCCCAGTAGCTGACTTGTGAGGGGTTGGGGTAGAAAGGCCCCATGATTCTCGCTGGCAAGACCGTGTTGGTCACCGGAGTAGGAGCGGGGCTCGGTCGTGAGTGCGCAGCGGCCGCGGTGCGCGACGGTGCCAACGTGGTGGTCGGGGCCCGGACCGAGTCTGTCCTCGAGGGCGTCGTGGCCGAGCTCGATCCGACCGGGAAGCGGGTCACGGCCTGCGTCACCGACATCACCGACCCAGAGTCGTGTGCGGCGGTGGTCGAGCACGCCGTTGATCGGTTCGGCACCGTCGACGCTCTCATCCAGGTCGCCGCATTCGAGCATGCCTGGGGAGGTCTGTTCAAGACGAAATTCGACGATTGGCGCAAGGCATTCGACACCAACGTCATCGGGGCACTCACGCTGCTCCGGCCTGTGGCCACCGCCATGAGAGAAGGTGGCGGAGGCTCGGTGGTGTTGATCGGCTCGCAGTCGATGTTCCGACCCCAGATGCCGCAGGCGGGATACGCGGCCTCGAAGAGCGCGCTCCTGACGGCGATGTACTACCTGACCGACGAGCTCGGCCCCGACAACATCAGGTGCAACATGGTCATCCCGTCGTGGATGTGGGGTCCGCCTGTGGAGATGATGGTCACGGGGAAGGCGGCCCACGAGGGCCGATCCGAATCGGACGTGCTGAACGACATCGTCGGGGACTTTCCGCTTCGTCGCATGACCGAAGACGGGGAGGTCGCCGACGTGGCTGTGTTCTTCGCCTCCGACTACGCCAAAGCCGTGACCGGCCAGTACTTGCTGGTGAACTCGGGAGAGCTCCTGCGATGACGCCTCCGAAGCGGGTCGTCGTGTGGGGTACCGGCTTTGTCGGAAAGATGGTCATCGCCCAGATCGTCCCCCACCCCGCCTTCGAGCTCGTTGGCGTGGGGGTGAGCAACCCCGACAAGGTGGGCCGGGACGTTGGTGAGATCTGTGGCTTGGAGCCGATCGGCTTGCGTGCCACCGACGATCTCGACACCCTGATAGCGCTTGCCCCGGACGCCCTTGTGCATTTCGGTCCCACCGCCAAGTACGCCGACGAGAACATTCGAGTCATCGGAGCGTTCCTTCGAGCCGGGATCGACGTGACATCCACCGCCATGACGCCCTGGGTGTGGCCGTCGATGGGCCAGAACCCGCCCACCTGGATCGAACCCATCACCACGGCCTGCGCGGAGGGGGGCGCGTCCTGCCTCACCACCGGAATCGACCCGGGTTTTGCCAACGACCTCTTGCCCATGACGCTGATGGGCCTGTGCGGTGAGGTGCGCAAGGTTCGTGCCTTGGAGATCCTCGATTACATCAATTACGAAGGGGACTACGAGGACGAGATGGGCATCGGTCGCCCGCCCGAGTTCACGCCGTTGCTCGAGCACACAGACATCCTGGTCATGTCGTGGGGCGCGACCGTCCCCATGATGGCCCACGCGGCGGGGATCGAGCTTGACGGCATCACCACCACTTGGGAGAAATGGGTGACCGACAAGTCGATCACGACGGCGAAAGGTGTGATCGATCCGGGGTCGGTGGCAGCCATCCGCTTCACCATCAATGGCATTTACGACGGAGAGACTCGGATCCAGCTCGAACACGTCAACCGCGTCGGGCTCGACGCCGCCCCTGAATGGCCCCGTGGCACCCAGGACGACGTGTATCGCGTGGAGATCGAGGGGTCACCGTCGATCACCCAGGAGACGGCCTTTCGTTTCACCGACGGAAGCGGCCGGGATGCCGCTGCCGCCGGCTGTCTGGCCACCGGCCTTCGTGCCCTGAACGCGGTCCCGGCCGTCAATGCCCTGCCGCCCGGTTGGGTGACCGCTCTCGATCTCCCCTTGATCCCCGGGGCCGGGACGATCCGATAGAAGCTCGGGGCCCGGGCCTTGTCCAAGCCCGTGGACCGGCGGTCGAGAGCGAGGGCCCCGAGGGCCCCGGCCATGAGGTGCGGCCGCACCCGGCGGGTCACCGCCACCCCTGGCGATTGCCGTCGAGCTGGTCCCCGGGCCGGAGTCCGAGGGTCTCGGCAGAGTCGTACTAGCTATTGACTATCCTGCCTATTGACTATAATGGTTTCGACGATGGAGGCGGCGGACGCGAAGTGGTTCGACGAGGTTGCCTTTCCGGCGCTCTTGCGGGGCGCTCGGAGGACCTACGGGGCGGCCATCCGAGAGGCGCTCTCCGACGTTGGATGCGACGACGTGCCGAGCAACGGCGCCTACGTGATCGGGGCCATCGCCCGGACCGGGGCACCTCTCGGCGAGGTCATCAAAGACCTCGGTGTGTCCAAGCAGGCCGGCGGACAACTCGTCGACACCTTGGTGACGAGGGGGTACATCGACCGTGCGGTGGATCGCGGCGATCGTCGCCGGCTCACGATCTCGTTGACCGAGCGAGGGTTGGCCGCGGCGGCCGTGATCAGGGCCGCCGTCGAGCGCGTCGACGCCGAGCTCGTCGCGCGGGTCGGTCCCGAATACGTCGCTCACGCCCGAGCGACCCTGGCGTCGCTGGTCGAAGGCAATCGCGACGGGGAGTAGCCACGTCCGTGACCCGAAACCCAGAGCCGTTGAGCCGTCGTCTGGCGTTCTGGCGTTCGCCCTCCGGCCAGCCGGCCTGGGCCCGGCCCACGCTCCTGTGTGTGGCCGTGGTGGCCGGTCTCGCCTACGGCTGGCAGATGGGCTCGAGCATCGAGATCTACTACGCCGCTGCGGTGCGCAGCATGGCAACAAGCTGGCATGACTTTGTCTACGCCGCCTTCGATCCGGCGGGCACGGTCTCGGTCGACAAGTTGCCCGGGGCCCTGTGGGTCCAGGCCTTGTCGGTCCGTCTCTTCGGAGTCCACGCCTGGGCCATCGGGCTGCCCCAAGTGCTCGAGGGTGTGCTCACGGTCCTGATTCTGTACCGGGCGGTTCGTCGCTTGTCGGGACCGCGCGCCGCCATCGTCGCCGCCGCCGTGTTGGCGGTGTCCCCGGCGGCAGTCACCCTCGATCGCGGCAACATCTCCGACACCCTGCTCGTGCTGCTCCTGGTCCTGGCGGCGGACTCGATGGTGCGTTGTGTCATCACCGGATCTCGTCGCAGTCTGGTCATGGCCGGAGTATGGGTGGGTTTGGCCTTCCAGGCCAAGATGATCGAGGCGTGGTTCGTCGTTCCGGCACTGGCTGTCACCTACCTGGTGGCGTCGCGCGGCAGCGCCTCGTCGCGCCTCCTGCGGTTGGCGGCGATGGTGTCGGTTGTCGCCGCGGTCTCGTTGAGTTGGATGGTCTTCGTCACACTCAGCCCCACGT
Organism: Acidimicrobiales bacterium; assembly: GCA_050011815.1. Classification (GTDB taxonomy): domain Bacteria; phylum Actinomycetota; class Acidimicrobiia; order Acidimicrobiales; family UBA8190; genus Chersky-840. The sequence goes on from JBEKIJ010000019.1 coordinate 60,595, forward strand.
CGCAGCGCCCCTATGTCGACGGGAGCCAGCACGATTCTGTCTTCGAGCAGGTCTTCGATTACAACGGCTTCGGGCGGGTCGGCCAACCGACACCGAACCAGCAGCTGGGCCGAACACTCGACATCCCCTTCTTCACCGCCCCCAGCTCGGGGCCGGCGTGGAATCGACTCCTCACCGGTGCCTATGGCCGCGACACGGGATGGCTGCTCCCGCTCTCTCTGGTGGTTGTGGTGGCCGGGGTAGTCGGTCGACGGCGCAAGTCCCGAACCGACCGGGACCGGGCCGGGATCATCTTGTGGGGGACCTGGCTGGTGGTCCTCGCCGCCGTCTTCAGCGCCGCCAGCACCATCAACGGGTACTACCTGGGGGCCCTGGCACCCCCGGTCGCCGCGCTGATCGGGATGGGGAGCACGTTGGCATGGGATGCCCGCCACAAGGTGGCGGCCCGCAGAGCGCTGGTGGGTGGGGTCGTCCTCACCGTGGGCTATGCCGATTGGCTCCTTCCGGCGGCGGGCACCGGCCTCCCGGCCTGGCTCCGTCCCGGTGTGCTCGGCCTCGGCGTCGTGGCTGTCGCGGCGCTGGCCACGGCATCGTTGTTCCGACGCAGGACCCTGGGTCTGGTGTTGACCTCGGCGGCAGTCGTCGGGGCGACATTGCTGGTCCCGGCAGTGGCCTCGGCCTCGGTGGTGACCAACACACTCGGACCGTTCGACACACCCTTCCAGCCGGTGAAGACGACGAACTTCACCAGAGCGTTCTTCAGCGCTCCGATCAAGGCGCTGTCGACGCTTCCCCGGATCGAGTCGGTCAGGAACGGCGCCCCCGACCTCATGGCGACACAGACCTCGGTGCTGGCCTCGACATTCATCTACGCCACAGGTCAAGAGGTGCTGCCCATCGGGGGGTTCACCGGTGACATCCCCGCCCCGTCGGTCCGGGCCCTCGCGTCGCTGGTGGCGGCGGGCGAGTTCCATCTCGTCCTCACCGCGGCGCGGAGCCAGGATCCCCGGGTGGCCTGGATCGCACGTCACTGCATCAAGGTTCCGTCACCGCCGAACACACCGGGTTCGGGACTCATCGTGCCGATCGGCATCTTCTACTGCGCAACCCCGCGCTGAGGTCGGACGCCTCGATTGGCGAGAGGTTACGGTGCAGCCATGTTCGCCGTCACCCGGGAGCGCTTCGAGGAGCTCGTCGCCGATGCGCTCGACTCCCTGCCGCCGGAGCTCGGCAAAGAGATGGAGAATGTTGCCGTGCTCGTCGAGGATCGGGCCCAAGGGCGTGCTCTGTTCGGGCTCTACGAGGGCATCCCTCTGACCAAGCGAGGTCCGGGGAGCTACAGCGGCGTGATGCCGGACCGCATCACGCTGTACCAGGAGACGATCTGCGGTGCATGTTCGACCGAGGCAGAGGTGGTAGCTCAGGTGCGGAAGACGGTCATCCACGAAGTCGCCCACCACTTCGGCATCAGCGACCCCCGTCTGGAGGAGCTGGGGTGGGCGTGACTCCCACACGTGCTTGGTGCGCAGCCGGATCGGTGGGGCAGTATGGACCATGATCCTCGAACATGCGTGTCTCGACGTTCTACCGGGTGAGGTCCAGCAATTCGAAGAGGCATTCGGTCGGGCCCAGACCATTATCTCGTCCATGCCGGGGTTCAGGTCGCTGCGTCTGGAGCGCTGCCTCGAGACCCCGGCGCGTTACGTGCTCCTGGTGGAGTGGGACCGGCTCGAGGATCACACCGAGGGTTTCAGGGGTTCGCCGCAGTACCAAGAGTGGCGGAGGCTCTTGCACCACTTCTACGACCCGTTCCCGGTTGTCGAGCACTACGAACCAGTCTTCACCCGCTGAACATTCGACCGGGAACTCGCCGTCACATCCCGATGGGAAGGGCTCCGGCTCCTTACGACATAGGCATATCTTGAACCAGCCTCAGATTTGACCGTCACCAAGAAGCCAGATCCAATCGGCCCCATTGTCTCTCGGACACTGCGGCGCGACTGGGCCACCGCCCCGATAATGCGCACCGCCGTATGGGCCTGACGCGAGTCGTGCGGCACTCCTACAACCTTCAACGCACTTGCTCACCATTCGGGACCAATCTCGTCCAACAGTAGCCGTGACCGGGGATCAATGCCGCTGACCTAGCCGGAAGCTCAGTGTGCTCGCCCGCTCCAGTGTGACTGCCGTGACGTGCACATCCTCGGCAAGAGCGCCGAAGATCCCAGCGTCCATCTCGCGGCCCTCCGCCAGAGCCACCACCAGCCGCGCCTCGACGTTGGCAAGTATGACCTTCAGCGCCACCAGGTCGGACATGACCTGTCGCTCCTGAGCAGGAGTCACAGTGAGGGCACCGGGTACAGCGGCAGCCGCAACACCCACGACAACTCTCCATCGACGGAGATGTGGTAGCTGGTGCCGTTCACTGCCTGAACAAGACCACGCTGCCCACTACGACGAACGATCACCGAGAACCCCACAGCTAGCCAGCGCCCGGTCGGGCTCGCCGTTGGTCGGCCAGCGTCGCCACGCCTGGCAAGACGTCACAGGCACAGAGGGCACGCGGGCGGAAACCGAAAAAAGGGTCCAAGGCCTCTGATCTGCGGATACCTGAAAGACGATGTTGCTCGGGTGACACAAGCGCGCGTCTTGAAGTTCCACGTTGACAACGACCATCTGCCAAGCCTGATCGAAGCCCTCAAAGCATCAGGACAACGACTCTCCCATCGAGACAACTTCCTGGGGTTCATGGCTCTTGACCTCGATCTGGTGCGACACGAGATCACCGTCATCTCGTTGTGGGACGGCAACGGCGTAGCCGATACCGAGAGGGTCTTTGAGAGCGCGCGAGCAGAGATCGCTCTCACCGCTGACCTGGGCATGCGGCGTTCCATCTGCGAGGTCATCACGTTCGTTCCCGGTGCATCCGAGGAGCCAGCCATTCACGCTGGCGCTCTGAGGTCGGCGAGACACACGAGGGTCTCCGGTCCCGATCGCCAGAGCCAGTTCGTGGCCACGTCGCCCAATGGCACCTCTTAGTCGGACTCGGCGGGCATCGGCCTGGAGCGCCGCCGCGACGCTCACGAGGACGACCCATCCAGCAGGCCCAGGATCTCGTGCTCAAGAAACATCCATGACTTGCCCAGCTTTCGGGCCGTGAGGCCCCATTCATCCTTATGAGCCAACAGTGTCCGATCAGCGACACCTAGCAAAGTCGCGGACTCACTGGTGGTCATTGGATTGGGAATCAGGCGCGGCGCGTTCAAGATGATGCCTCCGAGATTGTTCAAGGGAGAGTTGTACCGCGTTCGCACCAATTCGAACTTCCCGATGGTAAGGCCCTGAACTCCCGACATCTCCAGGATACGGAGACCGCATTACGGGGGGATGAACGCACCGCGAACGGAGGTCGAATCCTCGGTGAATGCCAGCAGTACTCCTAGGTGCCGTTCCTGACGGAGTCGATCGCACTTCGAATCACGCCGGGCCGCTCCAGCCAAGGGAAGTGCCCGCAGCCGTCGAGAACTTCGGTCTTGGCGCCGGGGATCAGCGCGGCGGAATCGATCCCGTGCCGGGGCGGGATGGGGCTGTCTGCACCCAGGACGAACACGGTCGGCGCCCGGAACCGACCGAGGATCCCCGGCAAGGTCTGGCGGGACAGTTCGTGATGAATCGAGTCCCACGTCTCCGCGTAACAGGTGAGAGACATACGCATGGCCGGCATGGGCGGTGCCTTCTCGGGTGTGGCGAAATAGGCGGGCCACACTATCGATAGCGCCTCGAGTGCGTCGCCGGGGGTCCCCTCGCCTCGCATTGCACGGGCGTCCAACTCCGCGGCGCGCTCGGCGGCCTCGGGTGGAGTCCGCTCGCCCATGATGCGCATCATGTCGGACTCACCTCCATCACCGATCACCCCCAAGGGGTCCACGACGACGAGACCGAGCCAGCGGTCGGGATAGGTGGCGGCGAGATGCATGGCCAGGTGGCCGCCCCACGAGTGGCCGATCAGGAACGCCCGGGTCTCGTCCACGACATCGAGCACGGCAAGGGCGTCAGCAACGTGGGTCTCGATGTCGAACGGCCCGGTCGTGGTCGAAGGGGCCAATCCCCGCTGTTGGTATCGGTAGACGGTAAAGCCGTCTACCAGCTCGTCGGCCATTGGCTCGGTGTAGTCCGACAACCCCGGTCCGCCGTGGAGGATCAAGACCGGCGGCCCCGACCCGGCGCGCCACCCCGTGAGGCTTCCTCCCGGCACCGACACGACGAAGGTCGACGTCGAGCCGGTCATGGCCCGGCCATCTCAAGCGTAGGTACGCACAAGGGCCAGGACTCCGTCGGCGTCGGGTCCCTCGCCGGTCAAGGACGTGGCTACTGCGGGGACTCGCCGGGCGGCGACGGCACAGAGGTCTTCGGCCCTTCCCCTGATGGTGGTGAGCGCGGGGTCGTCGGGCAGGAAGTCCCACGCTTCTCCGCTCGGCGAGGACAGCTGAAACGCGACGGGTCCGGTCATCGTCCTGCCCGCGGCGGCAAAGGCATAGGGCACCGTGCGCCACGCCAATCGGGCGATGAGCCGTAGGCGGTCGGTAGGAGCCAATGTGACCCCAAGGGCGCCCGCCACATCGCCGGTGTGGATCCACGTCTCGGCCAGACGCGTGGTCGCCAGGGTCCGAGCCGAGAGATCGCCCGCCACCCACACCACGCGAGTCGACAGGTCCATGGCGTCGAGGGTCTCGGTCAGTCGAGCCGCGCCCGTCGACCATCGCGACCGCAGCTCCGTCGTGGCGATGCCTCGCTCTCGCTCGACCATCAGCGCCGCCCCGGCGTCGACGGAGTCGACCGGTCTGATCTGGCCCGCGACCTCGGCCATATGCTGTGGATACCGTCCCGTGGCGCTGGCGATGGCCATCTCGTCGGTTTGGGCCAGGTGGAGCACCACGTCCGCGACGTTCCAGCCGACACAGCGGGTGGGGGCGCGCCATCCGTCGTCCGCAAGACCGTCCAGCAGGCCCGACAGTTCCGCCTGCTGGCCGGCGAGCGCGATGACGATGTCATCCATCGCACAGGATCCTACGGGCGCCACGTCGGGCCGGCATCCCTCCCGGTCGCTGCGCCTGTTGACGGGCCGTGATCGCCGCCGCGTGCCCCGCCCGGTTCAGTCCTTCTCCAGGACAGCCACATACGGATCGCCCGACGTGGTGGCGAGCATCCGCCCCTGGTGCCAGCCCGTCCCCCGTAGCAGTGACCGCATCTCACTGGGCGAAACGAAAAGCCACGAGAACCACGGCGTCGCCCAATCGTGGTATCGAACCCGCAATCGAGCCTGCCCGGCCATGAGGCCGCGCTCACGATTTCGTCGGTAGTAGTTCCGATCGATCCCAGGGGCCCCGCCACCGTATGGGCTCGTGCTCTCGGCCAGGATGCGGGCCCGGGGCGGCATGCGCTGTGCCCAGTGGCCGAGAACCCTCTGCAGCCGCTCCGGGGTGCCGAAGATGCCGAAGTTGTTCCCGAACAAGACCACGGTGTCGAACGAGTGGATGTGTTGGGTCAGCCGGTGGATCGACATGCACCATGTCTCTTTGACGCCCCGCTCCCTTGTGCTTTTGGCCGCCAGCGGGGAGACGTCCAAACCGACGACGGCAGAGCCCCGCTGTTGGAGATGCAGCGCTACCCGCCCTCCACCGCAGCCGACATCGACGACACGACCGCGGACGTAGCGCATCGCCCGCCTTTCGGGAGAAGGCCAGTGTCGATAGGTGGAGACGAACAGCTCGTGCCCGGCACCGACGTCGACAAAGCCGTCATCCCGTTCGTAGATCTCGGGATCGGTGCCACCCCGCGTCCAATCCAGGAGTGCCCGGCCAAAGGCATCGGTTCTGTCTTCCATGAGTCGGTCTCAGACGTCCTCTCGTGGTGTTGGATCGGGTGCGCACCGACGCGTCTCGACAGAGTTCTAGCGCGCCGCTGCGCCCCGGTAGGGTCTGGTCGTGCCGGCCCCCGACCCCACCGACCGCGACGTGCCGCTCTCACAGCTTCCCGCGGAGGAAAAGGCAAAGCGTGCGGGGAGCTTCGGGGGAGTGGCCTCTCACTACGAGCGGTATCGTCCCGGCCCGCCGGAGGCGGCGGTGGACTGGATCCTCCCGGCCCGTGTCGCCCGGGTCGTGGACCTTGGTGCCGGGACCGGCGCCTTGACCAGGCTCCTGGTCGATAGAGCCGACGAGGTGGTGGCCGTCGAGCCCGACGATCGAATGCGGTCGGTGCTCAGCACCGAAGTGCCTGGTGTCCGGGTCGTCAAGGGTCGTGGCGAGGAGATCCCCGTCCCCGACAGCAGCGCCGACGCTGTGTTGGCTTCCTCGTCTTGGCACTGGATGGACCCGGTCCCGACCCTGCACGAGGTGGGCCGAGTCCTTGTCCCGGGCGGGACCCTCGGGGTCCTGTGGTCCGGGCTCGACCCCGAAGGGCCCTTCCTCGCCCAGGCCCAGGCGCTTCTGGCCGAGTATTCCCAGAGGACCGCGCCGGGCGCCGACGACGGCGCCGAGTTCGCCAGCCTCATCATGGGGGATGCGAATCGCCCGACGTCGAGCCTCGAGATTCCTCCCGGGGTTCCGTTCGGGCCACCGCAACGCCGGGTCTTCACCTGGAACGTGGCCCTCGACGCCGACGAGTTGATCGGTCTGCTGGGCACCTTCAGTTGGATCATCACGATGCCCGAACAGACGCGCATGGGTGTGATCGCCGAGGCCCGTCGACTCCTTGGAGAATTACTGGGCGTCGAAGACGACGTGACCGTCGACGTGGAGTTCCGAGCCGAGGTGTGGCGATCCCAGAGGTCCGACTGACCGCTGATCCATTGCGGGGGAGTTCGACGGCTTGGAGGTGGGACAGGTAGTCACGCGCTGAGGTCAACAGATCGCGAGCAACCGTCCGATGGCTCGGAAGTGACCATTACGGTGGTCGGGTGTCTCGCTTCGTCGTCGACATCACCCCGCTGAGGAGGTACCGGCACTTCCGACGCCTCTGGTCGGGCCAGGTTGTCTCGGGGTTGGGATCGCAGCTGACCTTGGTGGCGGTCTCGTTCCAGGCGTATGCGCTGACCCGGTCGACCCTCGTGGTCGGCCTGATCGGCCTGGCCCAACTGGTGCCGCTGCTGGCGGGTGCGCTGTGGGGCGGCACGCTCGCCGACGCCATGGACCGGCGAAGGGTCTTGCTCCTGACCCAGGTGGCCATGGCCACCGCCGTCGGCGGGCTGGTCCTCAACGCGTCGCTCTCACATCCCGCGGTATGGCCGCTCTTCGTGTGCACGGCGGCCAGCGCGGGATTTCAAGGGGTCGATTGGCCGGCGCGACGGGCGGCGTTGCCCATGTTGGTGGACGCCAAGGACGTGACCGCCGCCATTGCCCTGCAGACGTCGATCCAACAGTTGGCGTTGGTGGCCGGACCCGCTCTCGCCGGCGTGCTGATCGCCACCATCGGGCTGAGCGCGGTCTACGGCATCGACGTGGCCACGTTCTCGGTGGCGTTGGTGGCGGCCGCGCTGCTGCCCGGACTGGTGCCGAGCGGCGGGGGGACGCCCATGGGACTGCGGTCCATGACCGAAGGCTTCCGCCACCTGCGCACGGAGAGACTCCTCTCGGCGACCTATTGGATCGACCTCAACGCCATGATCTTCGGCATGCCCCGAGCCGTGTTTCCGGCTCTCGGAGTGGGATTGTTCGGCGGAGGGGCCGGCGTCGTGGGGTTGCTCTATGCCGCGCCGGGGGCCGGCGCACTCCTCGGTTCGCTCTTCACGGGTTGGTGCAGCCGGGTGCGCCATCAGGGCAGGGCCATCGCCGCCTGCGTGGTGGTGTGGGGGACGACCATCGGCGTGTTCGGCGTGATCCCCGTGCTGTGGATCGGATTGACGCTGCTGGCATTGGCCGGTGCCGCCGACGTGGTCTCGGCGGTGTTCCGCCAGGCGGTGCAGCAGCGAGCCGTCCCCGAACACCTCCAGGGCAGGTTGTCGGGGACGTTCTTCGCTGTGGTGGCGGGTGGGCCCCGCCTGGGAGATGCCGAGGCCGGCGTGGCCGCTGCCATCGGTGGCCCGCAGTTCGCGGTGTGGTCCGGCGGGCTGGCCTGTGTGGTGGGGGTGGCCGTTCTGTTGTGGCGCGTTCCCCAACTTTGGCGTGACGACGGTGGAGGTCGGCCCCTCAGCCTCAAAGCCCATACCGAGGCGGTTGCGGAGGTCACCTCGGAGCTGAGCGAAGGCGAGCCCCTGTGACGACCGGTCTCGATCTGATCAGCCGGGCACCCGCCGGCGCCTCGGTGTCTTCTCCTGGGTCGGCATCGAGTTCATCGTGGGCAAGGGGTAGGCCAGCCCGACGTCCTCGGTTCCGGCCAAGGCGTTGATGACCGCCTGTTCGGCCACGTCGGTGTCTCCGAGTGATGTCGCCGGAAGGCTCGGCACAGAGGAGTCGGGCCGGTGATGAAAGTCGAACGCCCGCGTCAGGTCGCCGGTGACGGCGCGACGCCATGGCGAGAGATTCGGAACCTCGACGCCGAACCGGGTCTCCAAGAAGCGGAGAAGCGACGTGTGGTCGAAGGTGTCCGAGCAGAAGTACCCGCCCCGGGCGAACGGGGAGACGACGAGGCACGGAACTCGGAAGCCCAGGCCGATCGGACCGGCAACGCCCGAGGCGTCAGACGGCAGGGGAGCCACCGTGAGATATTCCCCCTGGGTCCCTTCCGGGGGCGTCGGTGGCGGCACGTGATCGAAGAAGCCCCCGTTCTCGTCGTAGACGACGAAGAGTGCCGTTCGGCTCCAGACGTCGGGGTTGGAGACCAGTGTCTGGAGGATCTCTTGGGTCAGATTCTCGCCGTACTCGGGAGGAGCAGCCGGATGCTCGCACTGGGCGAGGGGCGGGATGATCCACGAGACAGCCGGCAGGGTGCCTGCGGTCACATCCGATTGGAACGATGCCGGGTACGTCGGGGCGAGGGCCCGGCCCGCCAGCTCTACCTCCGCCGGCGATGAAGGATCGGTGAAGACCTTGAAATAGGGGAACGGGCTCAGCTCCAAGAGCGCGGTGGGGTCGTTGTAGACCTTCCAGGTGACTCCGGATGCACTCAATTGCTCGGGCATCGTGGTCCACGTGAACGTGCCGTAGTGCGTCTGTCGATCCCCGGTGTATGTCTCGAGGACGGGTCCACCCGCAACCCCACCAGGATCGATTGTCGCGGAGATCGACATGACCCTGTTCGGGTCGGTCGGGCCGAGCACCGAGCAGTGGTACCCGTCGCAGATCGTGAAGGCGTCGGCCAGCGCGTAGTAGAAAGCCAGGTCCTGGCGAGTCAGGTAGCCCATCGTGACCGGGCCGTTCGACGCCCCATCCGCTTCGATGTGGGCCGTGACAAAGGCGTCCATGGCCCCGGAGTTCCAGCTTTGATGTTGAGGACCCCAGTTGTGACTGATGTCATTGGTGGTTTGCCCGTTCTTGAGAGGGGGGTCGCTCTCCAGGTGGAAGGGTTGCAGGTACCCGGCCGGGTCCGTCCCCACTCCCGGCTTGTAGCCGAACTGGTCGAACACCGGGTACCTCCGACCATCGACGCTCTGCTTCAGCACGTGGCCCCTCGAGAAGCCCCGCACGCCGGAGAGGGTTCCGAAGTAATGGTCGAAGGACCGGTTCTCCTGCATCAGGATGACGACGTGTTCGATGTCGGAGAGCGAGCCGCGTCGGGAGCTCCGTTCCAACGCCGTTTCGATGAGCTCGCCTCCGCGAGGTGTCAGACCGATACCCGCCGCGCCTGCCGCCATACCGGTCTGCAGGAAGCGGCGTCGATCGATCCGTACCGATCTCACACCGGAATCCTCGTTTGGATCCGTCCGCAGTCGCGCCACTCACACTCCTTGCCGATCGGGGAGAGGTCCACTTTGACCCGATGTCGAGCCCTGGGGCCAAAGGAATTATGCAGAGGTCGATCGACCCGCACGCGACGGCGGAGTGAACTTGTCGTGAACAGTTCCGGTGAGATACGTCAAAGCGGAAGATCACCCGGGTGGAATCTCGCTTGTCCATGGTGGCGCGTCGTGCCGCGACGGCCGTGTGTGACTCGCGATCTCAGGTCTGCCCGGTGGGGCGCACGTGAGGTGAACCGGGGGCCACCTTCGGCCAGGGGAACGCCTGCTCGGCGATCAGCGCCAGGTCGAGGAGCAACTGCTCGCGGTGATGGGCGGCGAGAACCTGGAGCCCTACCGGCACGTCATCGACGAGACCCGCCGGGATGCTCATGGCGGGACTGCCGTTCAGGTTGGAAGGGGCCGTGAGAGCGGCGGTGTTCATGATGGCCCGGGAGAACCCGATCTCGTGGATCAGATCGGCTCCCGGGATCGTCGAGGGCGGCGGACCTTCGGCGGCGAAGGCGACGTCGGGGCTCGTGCAGGTCATCACGAAGTCGGCTGCGTCGAAGAGGTCCGCCATCGCCTCGTTCAACTGACGCCGGTACGACTCGATGGAGGCGGCCCGGTCGAGGTTGAAGCGATCACGCGCCGCTTCGAGGCCGAAGCGCATCTCCCGCGACAATTCCTCGATCCGATCGGGGTAGGCCGCACCGAGGTCGGCGATGAATCCGGGTTGCCCGGCCATGGCCCACTGCCCTCGCAGGGGCGGCAGCGACGGTGTCACGTCGACGACGGTCAACCCGGCTGCGGAGGCCAGTTCTCGGGCGAATCCGGCCACGAGCTCGGCGACGTCGGCGCGCACCCGGGCGATCCCCAGGTCGGGGAGGATGGCCACGGTGCAGCCGACCACGTCGTGGGTGGCGAGTTCCCGTTCCCAACTCGTCCTCTCGGGGAGGCTCAACGGATCGCGTTGGTCGAATCCGCTACAGGTGTCGAAGAAACGCGCCGTGTCTCGCACCGACCGGCTCAGACATCCGAACACGGTCGTCATCGGCGTGATGCTCGCCCCGGGTCCCTTGGGGATGCGACCGTAGGTTGCCTTGAGCCCGAAGAGCCCGCAGAAGCTCGCCGGGATCCGAATCGACCCGCCTCCGTCGCTCCCCGTGGCGATGGGGAGCAAGCCCCCGGCGACCGCGGCGGCGGTCCCACCCGATGAGCCTCCGGGGGTGCGGGAGAGATCCCAAGGGTTCCGGGTGGTCCCGTGCAACTCCGTGGAGGTGCAATTGATGCCTCCGAACTCGCTGGCCGTCGTCTGGGCCGCCAGGACGGCGCCACTGGCGCGCAGGCGGGTCACCGACGTCTGGTCATGGCCCGAGACCCGGTCCCTGAAGATCATCGAGGCCTCGGTGTAGGGCCACTGCGCAACCTGCTCGAGCTCCTTCACGCCGAAGGGGACGCCACCGAAGGGCAGTGAGATGTCGGCGTGGCGTGCCGCGTCTCGGGCGCGCTCGAAGTCGGTATGGGAGAAGGCGTTCAGCGGCGAACTCCCCGCAGCTTCGATGCATGCCTCGAGCGCCTCGAGTGGAGAGAGGCGGTGCGCTCGGAAGGCCTCGACGAGGCTGCAGGCGTCGTCCAACCAGGGGGTGGTCACCGAACCCGACGGTACCGGGCCGACGTCGTGCTGGCTATCGACAGCCCTTGCACCGGCCCAGCACGGCGAAGTGATGAGGGTTGATGTCGAAGTCAAAGCGCGACTTGGCTGCCTGGGACAGGCCCCCGAAGATCTCGTCCGGTGCTTCGATCATGGCGCCGCACTCCTCACACACGAAGTGCCCGTGGGCCCCGGCGGCCAGGTGATAGGTGGCGGGCCCGTGGCCGAGATGAGCGTGCACGACGACGCCGAGGCGCTCCAGATCGTCGAGGTTCCGGTAGATCGTCGAGATGTGCACCTCGGGGGCCGCGGCCTGGACCTCGGCTCCGAGCTCCTCGGCGGTGCGATGGCCAGGGGAACCGAACAGGGCCCGCAGGAGCAGCACCCGGGAGCTGGTGACCCGTCCACCTTGCTGGCGGAGCAGCGCCAGCGCGCCCTCGACCGAATCGATGCCGGCCGGGGTCGCCTCGGTATGTGCAGAACTCCTGGTCACAGGCTGATTGTACGCCGGGGTGCACCGGCGAACAAGACGTTGTTGCGACCTGGTCGCATAGTTTCTAGGGTGGCGACGACCATTCCGAACCAGAGGAGCACCGAACCGATGGCCGACCCCCGGGCCAGGCTCGTGAAGATCCGCGACGGCCTCACCGCCAAGGAGTGGGCGCGGGTGGGCGGCATGGCGGTGACCGTCGTCGGCCTCAACGTCGTGGGATGGGGGATGTTGGCGGCGGCCCTCGGAAGCCACTACCACGTCAGCAAGACCCAGCTCTTCGGGGTGGGGACCGGGATACTGGCCTACACGCTCGGGATGCGCCACGCCTTCGACGCCGATCACATCGCGGCCATCGACAACACCACCCGCAAGCTCATCAACGACGGCCAACGGCCCCTCAGCGTCGGGTTCTTCTTCTCCTTGGGTCACTCCTCTGTGGTCTTCGTCCTGGCCGTGCTCTTGAATTTCGGCATCCGAGGGCTCGACGAGCAGGTGAGGAACAGCAACTCGGGTTTGCAACACACCACGAACATCGTGGGCACGTCGGTCTCGGCGATCTTCCTCTTCCTCATCGCGGCGCTCAACGTCGTCATCCTCTACGGGATCCTCAAGATCTTCCGAGAGATGCGCACCGGGGCCTACGACGACGCCGAGCTCGAGCGCCAGCTCAACAATCGGGGCCTCATGATGCGGTTCTTCGGTCCCCTGGCCCGAAGGATCGATACTCCTTGGAAGATGTACCCCGTGGGCTTTCTCTTCGGACTGGGGTTCGACACGGCTACCGAGGTGGCGCTCCTGGTCCTGGCGGGTACCGCCGTCGTCGGTGGGTTGCCCTTCTATGCCATCCTCTCGCTCCCCATCCTCTTCGCGGCGGGCATGAGCCTCTTCGACACGATCGATGGGTGTTTCATGAACTTCGCCTACGACTGGGCCTTCGCCAAGCCCATCCGCAAGGTCTATTACAACATCACGATCACGAGCCTCTCAGTGTTCGTCGCCTTCTTCATCGGAGGCGTCGAGACCCTCGGACTCCTCGCTCAGGATGCCCACCTGGGCGGTTCGTTCTGGAGGTTCATGGAGGGCTTCAACATCAACACGGCCGGGTTCTTCATCGTCGGCGTCTTTGTGGTCACCTGGGTGGTCGCACTGTCCATCTGGCGATTCGGGAACATCGAGGCGAAGTGGGAGGCGTCGGCCCAGCAGTCTCGAGAGACCCAGATGGCGCTGGACTGAATCGGGGCGAATCGGGGCGAATCGGGAGGGGTCGGTGAGGGCGCCCGAGCGAAGGCCGCTCGGTGAAGAGCAAGGATCACGATGCCGTATCGCATGGTGTCTCGTCATTCCGCTCGATCTGGCGTTGGGCGTCGGTCGGCACCTGGTCGGCGACGAGCCGTTGTCGGGCCCGAGGTAGCGATCTGCGCCGTGGCGCGAAATCCGGCCCCGGAGCCCCGCGACTGCACTTCCAGGATGAGAACTGGCCAGTGGATGGCCAGTTTGGGGTCCATGATGGCCCTGAACCTGGACGAAGGGACATCTCCATGCCTGGACTAGCTTCTCCCCTGACCGACGAGGCCGCGCTGCTCCTCGCCTATGTGGCCCAGCAGCGACAAGGGGTCCGATACGCCGCCTACGGCCTCACCGACGAGCAGGCCCGGCTCACCCCGGCGGCCAGCTCGCTCAGCATCGGCGGCCTCCTCAAGCACCTCGCCGAGATGGAGAGGAGTTGGATCGACACGATCCTGCAACGCCGATCCGGGTCCCACGAAGAGCGCCAGTCCTCATACCGGGACACCTTCCGGCTCGAGCCGAGCGATACCCTCGTCGGACTGCTGGGCCGCTACGCCGAGACGGCCCTCGAGACCGAAGCCGTCATGGCGGGGATCTCCGACCTGGGCCAGGCTGTGCCCGTGCCGAAAGGGGTGCCGTGGTTCCCGGCCGACGTCGACGCGTGGTCGGTACGGTGGGTCTTGTTGCACCTCGTCGAGGAGACGGCCCGCCACGCCGGCCATGCCGACATCATCCGGGAGTCGATCGACGGCGCCACGATGTACGAACTCATGGCGGCGGCCGAGGGTTGGCCCGACACCGACTGGCTCAAGGCCTGGAAGCCGGGGCGGTAGCTACCCGATGTGGCGACCGCCCGACCGGGAGCCCACCGGGGAGAAAGGTGACCTTGTCACTCAGGTTTATGTAGATTAGAGTCCCGCCGAGCCCCCCGCCGATAGTCCAGCAGACCCCGACCCACCGAGGAGTACCCATGTCGACGACGGATCAGCTGCTCGAGAACGCGCAGGCATACGCAGCCGCCTTTGACAAAGGTGAGCTTCCCCTGCCCCCCGGGCGCAAGGTGGCCATCATCGCCTGTATGGATGCACGGTTGAACCTCTATGGACTTCTCGGTCTCTCCGAAGGCGACGCCCACGTGATCCGCAATGCGGGGGGAGTGGTCACCGACGACCAGATCCGTTCGCTGGCCATCTCCCAGCGCCTGCTCGGTACCGAGGAGGTCATCCTCATCCACCACACCGAGTGCGGGATGCTGACGTTCTCCGATGAGGAGTTCCGCGAGCAGATCCGGGCGGATATCGGCATCACCCCGCCGTGGGCGGTCGAGACGTTCGGTGACCTCGATACCGATGTTCGCCAGAGCCTGGCCCGCATCCAGGCGAGCCCGTTCATCCCGAACAAGTCGAGTGTGCGAGGTTTTGTCTACGACGTCCATGACGGCACCCTCCGCGAGGTCGAGGCCAGCTGAGCCCTCCCGAGCGTGGATCGGCGACGAGACGGGGAGTGGCGTCGCCTTTCCGGGCACTCTGCGCCACTCGGTGGCGCCTCTGGGCGCGCACTTTCTGGGAAGAACCTGAGTTGAACGTGGATGACAGTCGTGGCTGTCATGGTCGGCAGGGACGAAGGCCGGGTGTGCTTGATCGTTCGCTCGGTCGAACACCGGGACCGGGTGGAGCGCCCCAATACTGATCGCACACATCGCGATTGCGTCGAGCGCTGCGGGGTCTCCTATCTTTATCCGGATGTCTCTTCCGGCTCGCGTCGCTCACCACCGGTTCTGATGGCAACAATCTCCGCTGCCCCGAGCGAGGCGCTCGAACCGGTACCGGCAGCCAGGCTGGGTGTCTTCACCTCGGAGCAGAGCCCCTGGCGACTCGTGACCTTGAGCATGTTGATGCTCTTCGTCGAGCTGGCGCTCATCCGGTGGACCGCCGCCAACAACGTCCATCTGGCCAACATCACGAACTTCGTGCTCCTGGCGAGCTTCCTCGGGATCGGGGTGGGCTTCTTGCTCGCCGGACGGCGGCGAAGCCTCTTCCGCGTTGCCCCTGTGTCGCTGGCTGTCCTGGTGGCCTTTGCGCTCGCCTTTCCGGTAAAGCTCGTCACCCTGGAGGGCCCCCATGAATTCGAGGGGATCTCGGGCCATTATCCCTTGTCGCAGTGGGTGAGCCTCCCGGTGATCTTCGTCTTGGTCGTCCTCGTGATGGCCGGTCTCGGTCAAGCGACGGCCCGGACCTTCGCAAACTTCGAGCCGCTCGACGCCTACCGCTTCGACATCATCGGAAGCCTGGTGGGCATCGCCTTGTTCTCCGGCCTGTCGTTCATCGGACTGCCGCCCATCGCCTGGGGGGCGGTGGTCGCCGCCTTGTTCGTGCTCCTGCTCGGCATCCGCCCGCAATGGTGGCAATGGGTCGCGATCGCGGCGGTGGTGGTGATGCTTCTGCTCGAGTCGCTCTCCGCCGTGGACATCTGGTCGCCGTACTACAAGATCACCGCCATTCAGCCCCCGGGAACACACGGTGAGCTCTCGGTCTCCGCCAACAACATCCCGCATCAGACCCTGTACCCCATCTCCACATTGCACAGGATCGAGTCCTTCTACTTCTTCCTCTACCGTCATGTGTCGCGGAGTTCGTTGAGCAACGTGCTCGTCATCGGGGCCGGCACCGGCAATGACGTCGCGGTGGCTCTGTCCGAGGGGGCCCGCCATGTCGATGCGGTCGAGATCGACCCCGACCTCGTGAAGTTGGGCAAGGAGTACAACCCCGAACACGCCTACCAGAGTCCACGCGTCACCATTCACATCGACGACGGGAGGTCGTATCTCCAAAACACGGATCAGCGGTATTCACTGATCCTCTACGCGCTTCCCGACTCGCTCACCGCCCTCACCGGACAGTCCGCCCCGGTGGGTCTCGAGAACTACCTCCTCACCACGCAGGGGATCCAGGTCGCCAAGGACCACCTGGTCCCGGGCGGGACGTTCGTGATGTACAACTACTACCAGCCGTTCCTGATCAACCGGTATGCAACCGCGCTGGATTCGGTGTTCGGGTCTCGCCCCTGCGTGGAGCTGGGCAACACCTTGAGCGGTCGCCAGCAGGCCGTGCTCACGGTGGGGTCATCGGGGCAGACGCCGAACTGCTCCTCGTTCTGGAGCGGCCACAGGGTGGCGGCGGTCTCTGACGATCGGCCCTTCCCCTACCTTCCGACTCCTTCCATCCCCATCCTGTACCTGTGGGTGATGGGGCTCATTCTCGCCGCATCCCTGGTGGCTGTCCGGATTGCCGGCGGGCCGTTCAGGAGGATGGGACAGTTCGCTGACTTGTTCTTCATGGGGGCCGCCTTCTTGTTGCTGGAGTCCAAGAACATCGTGCAATTCGCCTTGTTGTTCGGCACGACGTGGTACGTGAACTCCCTTGTGTTCGCCGGCGTGCTACTCAGCGTCTACGCCGCGGTGGAGACGGCGCGCCATGTGAAGCTCCCACCACCGATACTGCTGTACGTAGCGCTGCTGGTGGCGCTGGTCGTCTCCTACGTGGTCCCCCAGGGGTCGTTGCTGAACCTACCCGTGGTGGTGCGGTTCGTGGCGGCGACCGCCCTCGCATTCGCCCCGATCTTCCTGGCCAACCTCGTCTTCGCCCAACGGTTCAAGAATGTGGGCTCGTCGACCACGGCGTTCGGTGCCAGTCTGTTGGGGGCGATCGTCGGGGGAGTGCTCGAATACCTCTCGCTCATCACCGGGTTTCGATTCCTCCTCGTGGTGGTGGCCGTCCTGTACGGACTGGCCTTCGTCTTCGGTCGTCGCCACCTCGCCGCTCCCACCTGAACCACGCCGCATTGCCGGCCCGTCGGCCTGCAACCGTTGATGTGTTCCCCGTGCTGAGAATTTCCTGGGAAACCCCGGTGCATCCCAGGTCCGTCCCAGACAGCGGTATGCGAAGCTCAACGCCGTGGCGCTGCTCGTGGGGCGCGCGGAGGACTTCAGGCCGCGCCAGGTCTCGAAGCCCACGACCGACCCCGATCGTTCCACCCAGCGGGCTGTCGCCGTCCTGGTGGGTCTCCCCCTCGTGGTGTTCGCCCTGCCGGCGTTGCTCGGCCATCCCGTTCTCTCCAGTGACGACCTCACGCAGAACTACCCGCTCCGTGTGCTGGTCGGCGCCCAGCTCCGCCAGGGGCATCTCCCGCTCTACGACCCCTACATCTGGAGCGGGGCTCCGCTTCTCGGCGGCTGGAATGCGGGAGCCGCCTATCCACTGACGCTGTTGTTCGCGGTGATGTCGGGGACCGTGGCGTGGACCTTGAACCTGGTCCTGACGTGGTGGATCGCCGGCCTGGGGACCTTCGCATTTCTCCGGGCCTCCCGTCTCTCCCCGGTCGCCAGTTTCCTCGGGGCCCTGTCGTTCGCGTTCACCGGGGCCATGGCTGCCCAGGTACCGCATTTCGGTCTGGTGGCCGGCATGAGCTGGGTGCCCGTCGTGCTCCTGGCCCTGCTCCGGCTGTCGGAAAGCCGCGGACTCCGACAACACCTGGTATGGATCTCCGTCTTGGCGACAGGCGGCGCCATGGTCATCCTCGCCGGCGAGCCACGCGCCATCGACGATGCGGTCGCCGCCGCCGGCCTCTACGCCCTGTGGCGAGCCTGGCGTCTGGGCCGTGGGTCGGGCCTCGGGGCCTACGGGGGATCCGTGGTGACGGGTGTGGCGCTCGGTGCCGTGGTCGGCACGGTGCAATGGCTGCCCGGGATCGACGCCGTTTCGACTTCGCAGCGCGCCGCGCATACCGCGGCGCTGTTCGATTCGGGCTCCCTGGCCCCGAAATGGCTGCTGCTGTCGATCGTGCCGAACCTGCTGGGTGGGTCGGGGTCGTTCGGCGAGCCCGCCTTCTTCGCGCATTACAGCCTGGCCGAGGTCACCGGGTACGTCGGGCTCATGCCCCTGGTGGCCGCCGTGGCGCTGCTCGGCCGAGTGCGCCTGCACCGGCGCCTGCCGGAGTGGGTCATCTGGCAGGTGATGGCGCTGACCGGTGTGGTCCTCGCCCTCGGAGGGAACACGGTGCTCGGCCCGGTGCTGCTGCACCTGCCGCTGTTCGGGGGCCAACGACTCCAGAGCCGGAACATCATGATCGCCGATCTGGCGTTGGCCGTCCTCCTCGCCTACTGGGTCGACATCTGGTTGCGCCAACCCCGGTTGTCGCGCCGGCGACTTCCCTCGGCGCGCCAGCTCCTGGGTGTCGTCCCCGGTGCGGCGGCAGTGGTGATCGTGATCGTGACCTTGGCCTGGGGCGCGGGGATGCTGCGCTGGCTCGGCCTGAACGTGAGCATGGCCAACTCGGCCGGGCCGGCGGCACCTTGGCTGGTGCCGTTCCTCGCGCTCGGGCTGGGCGCCGTGGCGCTGGTCGTGTGGGGTCCGAGGCTCGACCGTCGACGCCGGACGCGTGGCCTGGTGGCCTTCGTGGTCGTCGACGTCGCCGTGTTCACGTTGCTCATGGCGACATCCCCGTCCCCGGGGCTCACGCCGTCGCCGGCTCCGAACTTGGCATCGTCGAGCACCGCGTCGGCGTCGAGAGACACCGCCGACCCCACCGCCCCGGTGGTGTCGCTGAGCACATTGGTCCACGGGGGGCGCTTCGCCGTCTATGACCCCGGCCTGCTCGACAGCGGTGAGCTCACGGAACTGGGTGCCGCCGACAGCAACATCATGTCCGACACGCCCTCGGTCGAGGGGTACAGCTCCATCGTCGACAGCACCTACGCCGAGGAGACCGGGTCGCACCAGGCCCTGGGCGAGGGACAGAACGTCCTCGACCCGCAGGCCATCGCCAACGGCACTCTCGACCAGCTCGACACGACCGTCCTGGTCACCCCGGCGGCATATCTCGTCACCTCCGCCTCCGGCGCTCCGGGCACCGACCCCCAGACGGGCCGTCGGCAATTGACACCGGGGCAGTCCGCCTCGTGGTATCTCGGCGCGCCCCTCGACGTGGCATCTGTCACGGTCCCGGTGAGCGACCCGCCGGGCGCGGTCGGGTCGGGCATTCGGATCGGCCTGGTGGCACCGTCGGGGTCGACACGATGGACCGTGCCGGTTGCGCTCCCCGACGATGCCCTCGGCGTGTCCCTCCGCGGTCGGTCCGACGTCGTGGCGCTGAAGGTCGTCGCCGGATCCACGCGCGTCGATCTCGGAGCGCCCGTCATCGACACCGCCGACGGTGCCAGCTACCGGGCTGACGGACAGCTCCAGGATGCCTTGGCGCCCCCTCGGTGGCGGTTCGGGGGGGTGGACGGCTCCTTCGCCGTCTTCGACGACTCCCTGGCGCGCCCCGCCTTGACGATTCGGGCCCTTCCTCACGGACCGAGCACGGGTACGCGGATCAAGGCAACGAGCGGGCCGGTGTTCGCGCCCACGCGCGCCACCGTGTCGTCGCCTCGTGGGGCCACGGTGATTCGCGCCGTTGCCGACATCCCAGGGTGGACCGCGACGTGGCAGCCATCGGGGAGGGGCGCCGCCGAGCCGCTGCCTGTGCGTCGATCAGGCCTCGTGCAGGCGGTGACAGTCCCGGCGGGACGGGGGACGCTCACGTGGACCTACGTCCCACCCGGTTTCCGGATGGGCCTGTTGGCATCATCGGTTGGCGGTGTCGTCCTGGTCGCCCTGGGCGTTGCCATCGTGGCGTTGCGGCGCCGGTCGCCGCCAAAAGGTGGCGACCCACCCATCACGGTGGAACGTATTCACGTCGCGCCGGGTCCACCAGTGGGAGCACAACAAGATCCCTCCTCGTGGCGTCCCCTGGTGCTGCGCAGCGTTATCCGGTGATCAGAAGGACAACACTTCTCTCGTCTCCGATCAGCGCTCAAGCGGCGACCGAGCCGGTACCTCAAAGTTTGAACTGATCGCGCTTGATCACTTCCAACGTGTCTTCGAGTAGCGATCTGTTCACCCGGATCAGGTTCGCCACGATCCCCAGTGTCACCGACACGAAGGAAGCGTTGAGCAGAACGGCCCCGATGACGAGCGATTGGAGGTGAT
This sequence comes from Acidimicrobiales bacterium, assembly GCA_050011815.1. GTDB lineage: Bacteria > Actinomycetota > Acidimicrobiia > Acidimicrobiales > UBA8190 > Chersky-840. The sequence goes on from JBEKIJ010000019.1 coordinate 80,925, forward strand.
GGGCGCCGTTGGGGTTCTTCACGGTGAGCACGAGGTACAGATAATGAACAAAAGGTATCAATCCGAGGACGAAGAAGAATCCCCCGATGCTGAGAAAGACCGTATACGGCTTGTACATGGTGAAGCTGTTGAGCATGGCCACCATGCTCTTGCGCACGTGCTCCCAAGAAGACTTGAAGAGCCGTGACTCACGAGTCTTGGGATTCGTCTCGATGGTGATTGTCGCGAGAGCCAGCCTCTTGTTGGCGGCTTGAATGGTCGTCTCTGCTGCGAAGTTGAAGCGGCCGATGAGGTTGAGCTTGATGGCAGCCTCTTTCGAATAGGCCCGAAAGCCGCTTGTTCCGTCGGGAAGATTCGTCCCCGCCGCCAGATTCATCACGCCGGTACCGAACCGTTGCAGGAACTTCTTGGTGGGGGAGAAGTGCTCGATCTTCTGCACCTGCCGATCGGCGATCACGGTGTCGGCCTTGCCTTCGAGAATGGGGCGGATCAGATCCGGTATGCGCTCCTGGGGATACTGATTGTCGCCGTCGGTCAGGACCAGGATGTCGGCGCCGAGCTCCAGACCCCGTTGGATCCCGTCGCGCAACGAGTGCGCCAGGCCACGGTTCCGAGCATGATGGACGAACTCGCGAACACCGAGACTCTTGGCAACCTCGACCGTCTTGTCGGTGCAACCGTCATCGATGACCAGAACCTCCACCTGGTCGACGCCGTCGATGCTCTTCGGGATCGTTTCCAGGACCAAGGGGAGCGTCGATTCTTCATTGAGGCACGGAATCATGATGACGAGTTTCATGTTTCGAGGCTATCCAAATCAGCACCGGTACCAGGTGATCAGCACCAGGTGATCGATCGTCAGGGCGAAGGGTCTGACACCGATACGGGATGGTCCCCGACGAGGACCCGGTACGTGCCCACCACGTCGTCGCGGGGCGGGTCCGAAGGTCATCGGGTCCGTGGCATCGGCGATGTCGAGGGCGTGTCTCGGGGCGCGCTACAGCATGAGGATCAGCATGTACCCCATCGTGATGCACATGGCGATGTGGCAGCCCATCTCCAATCGGGGTGCGAGCGACGGTTGTGCGCACGATCCGGGCTCGGGCGAATCGGGCTCCTCGCCCCGTGAGTTCTCACCTTGTGATTTGCCTGAGTGCTCCCACGATCCGCGGGGACCGGCCGACGAAGTGTCCATCGCCGCCGGGGCCGCGACCAGAGAGCTCCGTGAAGGGGCGTACCTGCTCAGCCCGTCGAGCTGCCACACCGCCGAGGCGAGCAGGGTTCCCACGAACAGCAAGGGAAGGCCCACGAAGTTGGCGGCGGTCCCGGTCGGTGCCGTCATCGACATGCCCGACCCCGTCGCGGCAGGGAGGGCGGCCAGGTACATGTAGAGCATGGCCAGTGCCATGACGAGATGGATCAGGTAGTGCGTCACGCCGTGAGACCCGGCGCCGATACCACCGCCGACCCTGCCGGTCACGAAGCGGACACCCTGCCCCGAGAACCACAGCGCGATGGCGATGAACACGGCCTCCCACACCCCGTCGGGGAGGAGATTGAGACGGGGGACGAGCGTTCCCGCCATCCCCAGGCCCATGGCCACGTGGGCGACGTTCACGTCCACATGGTTCTGCCCGTTGCGGCGCCGGGCCGCGATCAACCACGCGACGCAGTAGAGCGACACCGCCACCATGACGACGGCAAAGGTGTACGCCAGCCACGTCGGGTGGGCCACGTTCTAGGCCGCTTCCATGGCCAGGTCGCGGCGGCCTTCTGATGCCGGCGTCGGCTCCGGGCCACGGCGCCAATAGGCCAGCGCCACCAGTGCCAGGATCGGTCCGGTGTTGAGGTCGGTGGCGCCGCCGGAGAAGATCTCTCCGAAGTTCTGGCCGAAGACCCAGACCACGACACACAGCACCACCGCCACCGCCGTCAACGCCCGCGCCGGACCTCTCGGCATGTAGGCGCTCAGCGCGATGATGCCGAGGACGACGGCGAGCGTGATCGACACGGACAGTCCCCGGTGGTCGAGCACGTTGGCGGCGTGGCGGTCGAGCCCGGCCAACCACGGGGGCTCCCCCGAGCTCATGCCGGCTACGAGGTCATGAAGGCCGTCGGCGGAGCGATTGGCGCCCAGGAGGGCGAAGCAGGCGAGCACCCCCCACAACACCACCCAGATGAGCCGGGCGGCGTGCTCCCCGACGGCGCGTGCCGCGGTGGAGGAGGGGCTGCGCCCGGCGCGGTCCACCGGCCACAGGAGCACCGCCAGCACCCCGTAGATGAGAACCGCACCGGGGGCGCCGCCGACGGTGCTCGCCGCGGTGGAGATCACGCCTCCCAGCCCTTCCCCGAACCACCACACGAGGGCCGCCCATAGGACCGAGGCGGCCAGGGCCGCCTTGACGGTGGGTCGCCACGCGATCCCGAACGCCAGGAGGATCTGGATGGCCGCGAAGGCGGCGTCGGTGCCGACCGAGTGATTCGAGATGACGCGGGAAACCCACAAGACGGAGTGGGCGAGGGGGCTCGGATTCCCGTGGGCCGTGGGCGCCAGCATGTCCGCCCCGAATTGCCGGGTGAACATGATCGGCTGCAACTGCAAGACGCCGTCGAGGAGCCAGACGGTGGCCAGCACCAGTTGCAGCACTCGACGTTCGTCGGGGGGACGCCATGGGAGCCGTGCGCTCGTCGACGGTTGGATCTGCGTCGTTCCGACAGCCTCGGACGTGCCGCTCACGGTCTCCCCTCGATTCCCGCGCCCGGGGAATCCGAACCTGCGCCTCGTGCCGGCCAGGTCAAGACCAGATCGTAGTCTTCACCCCGCCGAGGCGGTCGGCGCCGTCCACCGGCCGTTCAGTCCCCGGCCCAGCACCCCAGGATCACATCCGCAACCGTGACGGCGATGTCGCTCGACCGGGTCGGTGGCACACCGAACTGATCGGGCAGACCGGTGATGTCGACGGTCAGCACCTTCCAGTCCTTGCGGACCACCACCGATCCGTCGGTCTCGCTGAAGGCACCCTGTCCCAGGTTCCCCAACGAACGGGAGACACCGAACTGTCGTCCCAAGCCGTGGAAGTAGTCGAGTGTCTGGGCCCAACTGGACAATTCTTTGACCGAGAGCGTGAAGGAACCGTTGGGGTACTCGTACCTGCACGAGTAGAGGTGGGCCACCCATGTCGGCGTCGAGATCCTCACCGGCTTCACGCCCAGGGCTTCGAAGATGTCGTGCTGGGCCTCGGCGTGACAGACCTCCTTGGAGATCTCCGACGGGTATCTTCCCGCCGGCAGCGGCACCCGCGAGGTGGTGACGGTCGAATACTGCCCTGATTGGCCCGTCTTCGGCGGGGACGATCCGCACGCCGCGGCCACCAACGCCATGGTCAGGGCGAGCCCGACGACCACCATCGGACTCCGGCTGCGCATCGAAGAAAGCGTAACGGACGGTGTTCGTCTCACTCTGGTCGCGCTGGTCAGGACAGGACGCGCTCGAAGGAGAACGACTGTGACCGACCGTCGATGACTTCCACCGCGCTGAAGCGCCACGTGCCCGCGGCGAAGACCCCGTAGGCGGTGTAGTGCCCGGGGCTCAACCTCACGATCCGCAGAGTCATGGGGGGACTGCCCCGGCGCGTCGCCACCACGTGGGGAACGCTCCTCGTAGCCGACGTCGTAGCTGTGGACGTGAAGATCAGGTGGAACTGGTTCACCCCCGCTCGCGATGACTGCAGGTAGAGCTCGGCCTGCACCCCATGGGTCAGAGACACCTCGGAGATGCTCGGCAGGCTCGGCAGGAGCGGTTGCCCCCGGCTCGGCGACACGGCTTGGCCCGCCACGGTGGCTCCCGCGAACAGCACCACCGGCACCGCCACCGACAACACGAACCCCCGCAGCCCCCGCATGACGGCGGGGGGGCGGATGCGGTCGATGCCCGTGCGGCCGAGGCGGGCCAGGCGCAGGCTGTTGAGCACGACGATCAGGCTGGAAAGGCCCATGGCGATGGCGGCGATGAGCGGATCGAGGAGCCCCGCCGCGGCCAGGGGTAGCGCCGAGAGGTTGTACCCCATGGCCCAGCCGAAGTTCTGGAGGATGACCGCCGAGGTGGAGGTGGCGATGCCCACCGCGCCGGGCACCCCCTCGAGGTCACTGCCGAGCAGGGCCACGTCGCTGTTGGCCAGAGCCGCTTCGGAACCGCTCCCCACCGCGCACCCGATGTCGGCGGCGGCCAACGCCGGCGCGTCGTTGACGCCGTCACCCACCATCATGACGCGGTGGTTGTCGGCCTGCAGAGCCTGGAGGGCCTCCAACTTCTGCGCGGGGCTCAAGCCGCTGCGGGCCGAGTCGATGCCGAGGGCGGCTGCCACCGCGGTGACGGCCGGTGCCGCGTCGCCGCTCAGGATGGCTGTCTTGAGCCCCATGTGGTGCAGCGCGGCGATGGCCGGCGCGGCGTCGGGCCGGATCGGCGTGGCCACGGCGATGATCCCGATGACGCGTTCGTCATAGGTCACCGACACCACGGTGTCACCCCGGTCCTCGTAGGCCGAGATCGCCGCGTGCAGCGGCGCCGGAAGGGGTCCCCTGTCCAGCCGACCCACCACCACCGAGTGACCCAGTACCGTGCCCCGGACCCCCGATCCCGGGAGCACCTCGACGCCCGACGCCGGCCCGATGGGCGCCGCCGCGCCACAGATGGCCACCGCGATGGGATGATCGTTCTCGACCTCCACCGCCGAGGCCAGGGCCAGCACCCGGTCGTCGGGGACGTCGGTGACCGACGCCACCCCGGTGACGCTGGCGAACCGCTCGGTCAAGGTCCCGGTCTTGTCGAAGACCACGAGGTCGGCCCGGGCCAGGCCCTCGAGGGCGTCCCCGCTGCGGACCAGGATGCCCAGGGCCGAGGCCCGGCCGGTGCCGACCATCATGGCCACCGGTGTGGCCAGGCCCATGGCGCACGGGCACGCCACGAGCAGCACCGCCACACCGCTCAGCACCGCCGTCCCGAAGTTCCCGTCCAGCAGCCACCAGGCGAGGAAGGTGACCGCAGCGGCGACGAGGACGATCGGCACGAAGACCCCGCTGATCCGGTCGGCGAGCTTCTGGGTCGGAGGCTTGTCCCGTTGGGCGTCTTCGACCAGACGCTGCATGCGGGCCAGCACGGACTGCGCGGCGATGGTCCCCACGCGCACCACCAACGCCCCGGCGCCGTTGCGGGTGCCTCCGGTCACTTCGCTGTCGGGACCGTGGTCCACGGGCAGCGGCTCGCCGGTGAGCATCGACTCGTCCACCGCCGACCAGCCGCTCACGACCGTTCCGTCGAGGGGGATGGCCTCGTTGGGGCGGACCCGGACCAGCGCGCCCACGGGCACGCTCTCGGGAGGAACGAGACGCCCATCGACGTCGTCGAGGTCCGCCACGACCCGAGCCGTGGGGGGCCGCAGCGCCATCAGGGAGTGCATGGCGCGCGCCGCCAACCCCCGCGCCCGCGCCTCGATGGCTCGTCCGGTGACGAGGATGGCGATGATGAGCGGAGCCATGACGCCGTGCAGGCGGGCCGCGAACTCGCCGCCGCCGCCGATGTGGACGTGTCGGCCACCCAGGGCGATCGCCTCCACCGCGCTCACCGCCAGGGCCGCCAATGTGCCGACGGCGATCAACGTGTCCATGCTCGTGGCACCATGGCGCGCCAGGCGGACGCTGGCGCGCAGGAAGGGCCAGCCGCCCGCCAGCTCGACGACGACGGCCAGGGCCAGGACGATCCATCCCGAGACGGCGTTCTCGGGGCCGAGGACCGCCACCCCGAAGGCGACGAGGGCCGTCGGCCAGGAGATCGCCGCTCGCAGGCTCCAGTGGTCGGGATCGCCCTGGGGGCGGGCCACGGCGTCGTCACGGAACTCCGAGGCCGAGTAGCCCGCACTCTGCACCGTCGCACACAGGTCTTCGGTCGTGGCCTCGTTGGCGTCGTAGGTGACGAAGGCCCGGTTGGTGGCCAGGTTCACCGAGGCGCTCAGCACCGCCCCTCGGTCGGCGAGCGCCCGCTCGATGCGCGTGGCGCAGGCGTTGCAGTGCATGCCCTCCAAGGTGAGCTCCACCGTGGTGACCGCATCCTCTCGCGCCTCGAGCGCAGCAGGATCAGGAGGGGCGGTCAGCATCCAGAGACCGTGGCACCCGACGACAGGGGAGCGGCGCGGTAGCCGAGGGCCGCCACCGCCGTGCACAGGTCGTCGACCGAGAGGGCGGCCCCGTCGAAGCGCACCGACGCCCGAGCGGCGTCGAGGTCCACCGTGATCCGGTGGACGGCGGGGTCTCGCCCCAGGGACTCTTCGATGAGGGACACACAGGACGGGCAGTGCATGCCGCTCACCGCCAACTCGACCTCGGTGGAGCCGGCCGCCGCCGAAGGCTCAGGGGTCGATCCGGGTTCCTGGGCGCCGGCGTGCATAGGACCAGCGTAATTGTCGAATAGATCGATCTTTCGCCGCCGCCGGGGAATGACTCTTCACAACGAGACGGCACCAGGGGCACAGAGCCCGGGCGGTCGGCACGCACCATCCCGACCGGTGCACGGTGGCAACGCGCAAGGGCGTCCTCGGCAGGGACTGGGCCGAGGTCCGACACCCTCATTCCCCCCATGGCCCCAGACGACGGGCTTCGCCCGGGGACGCTACCTCGCCCCGGAGGACTTGTCTCGGGCAGGGCAATGCCTTGACGGTTATATACCTGGATAGACATACTAGAGAGGTGGGGACGACGTTCGACGTGCTGGGAGAACCCAGTCGCCGGTGGATCCTGGATCTCCTGCTGGCCCGGGCGCGTCCGGTGGGCGACCTGGTGGCCGCCATGGGGGCGAGCCAACCCTCGGTCTCCAAGCACCTGCGGGTACTGCGCCGGGCGGGGCTGGTCGAGTGCACGACCGACGCCCAGCGCCGCATCTACCGGGTCCGTCCCGAGCCCCTGCGTGACCTGGACGAGTGGTTGGCGCCCTATCGGGCCCTGTGGTCCTCTCGCCTCGACGCATTGGAGCAGCACCTCGAGACGATGGACGAGCACGATTCGGCATCACCAACCGGCACCGACACCCGGCGGTGACGTGCCAGGGCCCGGAGGCCCAGGGACGCCGGGAGCGGTCGCGGTTCATTCGCCTCCGAGCTGCTCCACCTCCATGAGCGTGAAGGCGTCGATCACCGACCGCAGAACCTGTCGGGCGATCCGGGGGTCGAGTCCTTCACCGGAGGCGAGGGCCTCGGCCCGGGCCAGCATGGCATCTTCGCGCCCCCGGTCCACGACCCCCATGCCTCGAACCCTCTTGTAGTCGATCACCTGCCGGATGAGGTCTCCCCGCTCGGTGAGGAGTCGGACCAGCCGTCGGTCGACATCGTCAAGACGCTCTCGGATGTCACCCAAGTCCTCGGGCCCCGAGCTGTCGTGTGCCACGGACGCCATCTTGGCATGGCCCTGACGGGGCGGCGTCCCGGCACCACCGTGATCAGACGGATCGGAACAATCCGCTGCCGTAGAAGTCGGCGGTGTCGCGCACGCCCGGGGGGACGAAGAAGTAGCCGCCCCCGGTGGGGCTGATGTAGTCGACAAGAGGCTCGTCGATCAATCGTGTCTGGGTCGCCTCGAACTGACGCTCGATGTCCTGCTGGTAGCAGGTGAAGACCAATCCCTGGTCGAGGTTGCCGTTGCTGTCGATGCCACGGTCGTAGTTGAACCCCCGACGCAGGATCTGCGACGGCGCGGTGGAGGCCGTCCGGGGGTTCGCCAACCGGATGTGGGCGGTGAGGGGGATGACCGTCCCCGCCGGGTCCACCTTGTAATTGGGGATGTCCTGCTCCTGGTTGCCGTCGAGCGGCGCCCCGCTGTCCTTGCGGCGGCCGATCATCGTCTCTTGCTCTTGGAGCGAGACGCGGTCCCAGAACTCGACGAGCATGCGGATGATCCTGATCACCTGGTACGTCCCGCCCTCGGTCCACCCCGGCTCGGGTGACCCGGGTCGGACCCAGATGAGGCTGTCGGCCACGGCTGCGTCTGAGACGTCGGGGTGGGCGATCCCGTCCTTGAAGCCCAGATAGTTCCGTGGCGTCCCTGAGGGTCGGGGTGGCCCGTGCAGCCCGTCGATCCGCCAACGGGGCTGCATGGCACCGCGGGTGTGCTTGGTCAGGTCTCGCAATGCATGGACGACGGTGTCGGTGTCGGCGGCGCGCAGTTGCACGCTCAGGTCACCGTGTGTCTCGGCCGGGTTCAAGTGGTCGTTGGGAAAGGTCGTCATCGGTTTGAGCCGAGCCGGTTTCTGGCTCGACAGGCCGAAGCGGTGGTCGAAGAGCGATGCCCCCATGCCGAGGGTCACGACGAGCTCATGGGGCGGGACGACCGGTCCGAGAATGCCGTTGTCGTCGGGTGGCGCGGCCGGGCCCAGGTCGGGCGGCGTTCCGCCTGTCGTCAGAATCCGGGCCCGGTCGGTGATGGTACGCATCAGATCGACGAGCTCGCCTCGAGACTGGGCCACCACGTCGAACGACGCGAACGAAGCCGCCGCCGACTCGCTCGGCAGCACCCCGGCCTGATGGACGCCATGGAAGGCGGCGGGGCGCGACGTCGCCGCCGCTCGTGCCGGCGATCCCCCGGGTCCCACCCCGGCGGCCATGACCCCTCCGGCCCCGGCGGCCACGGTTCCCTTGAGGAGGGCACGACGGGAGATGGCCATCAGTCGGCACCCACCGAGAAGAGGCGCAGAGAGCCCGGAATGAGAGAGAGCTGCTCCAGGAGTTCGCTGACGGTGCCGTCGAGTTGCTCGCGTTGTGTCGTGGTGAGTGATTGCACCGGGGTCCACCCGCCGGGGCCGTCGTAGCTGTCGAGCATCGAGGCCAATTGGGTGAGGCCGCGTTGGGCCGACGACAGCAAGGCCGGGTTCCGCGTCACCAGCAGCGGTGCCAGCGCGTTGAGCGTGGTCACGGTGCCCCCCACGTTGGCGCGTACCGTGGCCAGGTTGGTGTGGCTGCCTTCGTCGGTGTCCCCGGTCAGTTCGAACTGCAGGGCGTTCTCGAGGATCTCGTGCGCCCGGAGGGGCAGATCGGTGTCGAGCATGAGCTGATGGGGGAACGCCGCCTCCAAGCCGTGCACGAAGCCGTCGAGCTGATCTGCCACCGTGGCCAGCTCCGACGGTGGTTGGCCGTTCCACAGGCCGTACTCGAGCCGGAGGAACCCCGTGAACTTCGGGTCGTTCACCCCCTGGGGGAGGCCGTCGGCCCGACCGTCGATCTCGGTGTCGTAGGCACCGAAGGTGTCGTAGGCCGCACCGAGCCGCTCGTAGTCCAGGTGGGCCACGAGCCACTGCCGTTTGGCCGCAGGGAGCTGGTCGGCGTCGACCAGGGAGCGCAGCGTGTCGGTGTCAGCGGCCAGCGTCGCCAGCCCCTGGGTGACCGAGACCCGGTAGGTATCGACGGCGGCACCGAGGTCATCGGGGTTCACCGGCACATAGCTCGGCGTGGCGCGCACGTGCGGACCGGTGACGGTCCCGGGGTCCGAGGTGTCGATCTCGTTCGTCAGGCTGGCGCACTGCCAGGTATAGCGACCGGGACCGAGCGTCACACTGAGTGGCCTCGTCGTCCCCGGGCCGAGCGTGGGAATCTCGGCGAAGACCCGTTGCGTTCCCGTCGCCAGCAACTGGATGTCCGCCGTGGTGGCGGTGTCGTTGGTCACCTGGAACGTCATCGGGCCGGAGCTCGGGGGCTGCCAGCCCACCGCGCACCCCGTCGTCGTGTCGGCGATCGTCGTCGACGGCGAGGTGCCGCACGCCGCCAGGCATCCGCCCAGCACGGCACACACGACAATTCCTGCAATTACAGAGAGTGGGGTGCCGGCCCGCGCCTTCGTGCGGTCGGTGTGGTTCATGAGGGCCCTGGTGATCCTTGCAATGAACATCGAGCCAACCCTGGATCGCCGTCACGAGGAGATCGTTCGGGCCTGCACGGTGACAGCTTGTATCCGGCGCCGATGAGGTGAGTATCAACGGGTGCCGCAACTCCCGTCAAGAGCGCCCCCTCGCATCGCTCCCATGCACGCTCGGCTCAGGCGGTTGTTCGCATTGCGGTCACCTTTTGTCCACCTACAGTTCACCGCATCTTCCACGCGACGTCATCGGGTGGTTGATCGGCGTTCACCTGTCCTTGTTACGTTCCGAGCGTTCCCACGGTGCTGATCGACGCGCTCACAGGAGGATCGCTCGAATGACAAGGAAGCCGAAGGCGCATCGCCTGGCCGGGTTGGGGGCCGCAGGGCTGGCCCTGTCCCTGATCTGCGGTGGTGCCGCGTCCCTCTTCACGACCACCGCCGCGGTGGCGGCACCTTCGGCGCGCACCCCGATCCAGCACGTGGTGATCATCTTCCAGGAGAACGAGTCCTTCGACCACTACTTCGCCACCTACCCGGTCGCCACCAACCCGGCCGGCGAGGACACCTTCACGGCGCTGCCCGGTTCCCCGTCGGTGAACGGGCTCGTGGCCGACAGCCTCAACGGCAACACCAACCTCCTCTCGGGCAATCCCAACGGCGCCAACCCTCAACGTCTCGACCCCGGTCCCAACGCCAGCGGCGTCTACAACGGTTCGCTCGACACCCATGGCAGCAATGCCGGCATCGACGACGTGCTGACCTGCAGCCAGAACCACAACTACCAACCCGAGCAGGAGGCCTTCGACGGGGGCCGGATGGACAAGTTCCCCGGCAGCGTGGGCAGTACGAGCAGCGCCCCCGAGCCCGGGGAGCCGGCGTGCACCGCCAACCAGGACCTCGACTACTACGACGGCAACACCGTCACGGCGTACTGGAACTACGCCCAGCACTACGCCCTCAGCGACAACTCCTTCGGCACCACCTTCGGACCGTCCACCCCGGGTGCCATCAACGCGATCTCCGGTGACACCGGGAACATCAACCTGGTCAACAACAACCCGGTGACGCCGAACGCCCTGACCTCGCCCAACAGCTCGTTGGTGGCGGACGGCCAGGGCGGGTTCGCCGACATCAACGACGCCGATCCCTTCTACGACGACTGTTCCTCCACGACGAGCAACCTCGGGATCAACAACACGAGCGGCACCGGGGTCACCGATCCCAACATCGGCGACCTCCTGAACGAGGCCGGGCTCAGCTGGGGATGGTTCCAGGGCGGCTTCACCCCCACCGTGGCCGCCACGGGGTCGCCCACGACCGGATACGCGGGAGGACCCGCGGCGCAGTCGGGCAAGGCGGTGTGCGGTGCGGTCCACAACAAGGGCGCCGCCCTGGGCGGCACCGGGTCGACCGGGGCGCAGCCCTATGGCACCACCGCGGACTACGTCCAGCACCACGAGCCCTTCCAGTACTACGCCACGACCGCCAACCCCCGTCACATCCTGCCCTCGTCACTGTCGGCCATCGGGACCGACACCCAGAGCTTCACGGGGGGCACCTACGGCACCGGGACGCCGGAATTCAACACCGCCAACCACCAGTACGACATCTCGTACTTCAACCAGTTGGTGGCGGCGATCGCGCAGGGCACCATGCCCGCCTCCTCGTTGCCCGCGGTCAGCTACCTGAAGGCCCCGGCCTACGAGGATGAGCACCCCTCGAACTCCGACCCCGTCGACGGCCAGCACTTCGTCACCTCGGAGATCAATTCGCTCATGCAGACCGCGGACTGGGCGAACACCGCCGTGGTGGTCGCCTATGACGACTCCGACGGCTGGTACGACCACGTCTACGCCGGGAACGAGACCGGCCAGAGCGGTGCGCAGAACCAGTCCTCGGCGGGCGGCTCCCCGACCCTCGGGGACGCCGAGAACCCGTCGGTGTGCGGGGGCACGCCCATCACGGGCACGGCCCTGGGGTCGTCGACGGTCATCACCACCGGCACCAACGACACCCTCAGCTACACGATCGGCACCGGCTCCCCGCAGACCCTGACGATCCCTGGTGGGAGCTACTCGCCCTCGGCGCTGGCCAGCGCCATCTCGACCGCGTCGAGTCACGCCATCACGGCCGAAGTGAGCTCGACCAACCAGTTGATCCTCACCGACAACGGGCTCACGTCGCTGACCATCAACAGTGGTGACGCCCTGGCGTCGCTCGGGCTCACGGCGGCGAGCTCCTCCACCGCGGCCAGCCCCACGGTGACCAACGCCGCCGGCCAGCCCGAGAACGGCCGGTGCGGTTTCGGCCCCCGGCTCCCGCTCCTGGTGATCTCTCCCTACGCCAAGGCCAACTTCGTGGACCACACGCTGAGCGACCAGGCTTCGATCGCCAACTTCATCGAGTACAACTGGGGCCTGTCGCCGATCCCGGGATCGGCCGACCACCTCCTGACCAACCCGTCGACGACGTTCGACCTGGCCAACATGTTCGACTTCTCACCCGGTGCCACCGATGTGGCCGGGTCCTCGCCCTACTACCTCGACACCGCCACCTTCCAACAGACGACCGTTCCCAGTCCCGTCCTGCCCGAGACGAGCACCCCCCTGCTCCTCCCCATCGGGGCCGGTGTCATCTTGGGCGGGGGAGCGCTGGTGGTGTTCTGGCGCCGGCGTCGGGTGTCTCGTGTGCCCGTCTGACGGCGCGCCGTGACCCACCCACCCTCGTTCGCCCGACCCGAAGGGGTGGAGCGCACGGAAAGGAGTTCGCTCAACGGGCACCCAAAAATTGCCCGGCATTCAAGAAACGTTCGCGAGCGGTTCATCAACCATTTTTAAGCTGCGCGGCGCGCCGCGACCTACGTGAAGAGGAGTCCCGTGCCCCGTCACCGTCATTCCCGCAAGTGGATGCGCCTTTCCACCGCGTTCTTCGTCGTGGGGGGCTCGGTGCTGGCCCTCGAGACCCCCTCGTTCGCTGCCGGGTCGTTCACCGCGGGCGATCTGGTGGTGTACGAGGTCCAGGGGACGTCAAGCTCCTCCTTCGCGGTCGATCTCGTCGACTACAGCACGGGAGGGGTACCCAGCGGGTTCTCGGTGGCGCTCCCCATCGCCGACAGCAGCCCGAACCACGCGCTCACCGAGAGCGGGTCGGCCCTCAACGACGGCGAGCTCACGCTCTCGGCCGACGGCCAGTCCCTGATCGCCACCGGCTACGACGCCGCTCCCGGGGTGACGAGCATCACCGGTTCGACGGTGCCGCGCACCGTGGCCCTGGTCTCGCCGACGGGCACGGTCGACACCACCACGGCCCTGAGCGATGGAACGGCCGAGGGGAACAACTTCCGCTCGGCGACCACGGCGGTGACGGGCGGGAACATCTACGTGGGGAGCGGGGGCGGGACCGGGATCACGACCGACTCGGGCACGAGCGCCACCTACCTCGACGCCAGCAAGACCCACGAGGTCCAGGTCGTGAACGGCCAGCTCTACGAGTCGACGTCGTCGGCCATCAACCAAGTGGGTACCGGGCTCCCCACCAGCGGCACGCCGACCCTCACCTCCCTCATCACCGGCGCCAACCTGCCCGCCCACTTCGGGCCCGACCAGTTCGCCTTCGTCACCCTGGGGGCGGGACCCGGTCCCGACACCCTGTACGTGGCCGACGGGTCCAACGGGGCCACCAGCGGCGACCCGAGTGCCGTCGAGAAGTACTCCCTCGTCTCGGGGGTCTGGAAGGCGACGGGCTCCATCACCGTGCCCCTGGTAGTCGGGCTGACCGCCACCGCCAGCGGCGGCGTGGCCCACATCTACGTGACGGGCGCCACCGCCACATCGGCGTCGAACAACACCATCCTCGACGGCATCACCGACAGCTCCGGCTACGACGGCACGCTGTCGGGCTCGGCCACCCTGCTGGCCACCGCGCCCAGCGGCACCGACTTCAAGGGGCTGGCCTTCGCACCCGTCGCCACCGGGGGCGAGGGGCTGCCCGAGACCCCCTTCGTCCTCGCCCTGCCCGTCCTCGGCGCCTTGCTGTTGGGTGGGTATCTGGCCCTGCGCCGCCGGTCCCGGGCCACTGACGCGTCCGCCTGATCGACCGTTTCCCCGAGCTCGAGAAGGGGACTCAGTGCTCTTGCGCCATCGACCCTTGGTGCGGCTCGGCCTCGGGCTGGCCCTGGTGGTCACACCCTTGGTGGAGGTCGCCGGCGCATCGGCGGCGCGGGCCAGCGGCAACACCACCTATACGCCCGGCACCCCGGGACTCGACACCGTCACCAACGGCCCGTGGACGCTCTCACAGGGTGACCCCGGCGCCGGCGCCCCCTACGACGAGAGCTGGCCCGCCTACACGCCGGGCGGGACGCCCACCCAGGCGGGGGGTTTTCCGAACCTGGCGGTGTATCCCGACTCCAACTCGCCCAGCGGAACCCCCTACGCCAGCGGTGTGGCGGGCACGCCGGGGCCGGTGGACGCCTACTGCACCGGCGGGGGGTCCGCCCCCGAGACCGGTACCCAGGCCTCCGAACCGGCCGACACCGCACTGCCCATGTCGCCGTACTACTTCCCCTTCGTCACCCAGACGCCGGGCGACGCCACCGCCGGGCACCTCACCGGCTACTTCGACTACCGGCCCAAAGACACCGAGGAAGAGGTCGTCGTGGCCAGGTCCACCGACGGCGGGCAGAGCTGGAACTTCGCCGGCAAGGCCCTGGAGCAGAATCCCGAGAACTACTGCCCGACCGGTGACACCAACGACAACGGGCAGGGTCACGCCTTCGTCATGACGGTGGGGACCAACTCCTACCTCTACACGGTGAACCGACCGGCCGGTGACAACCCGGGGGTGGGCCTGCTCGTCCACGCCGTGAACCCGTCGGCCACCAACCCGGTGGCCGGCCTTTCCCCCGTGGAGTCGGTCGGCACCGACCCCGACACCTTCGCGGCGGGCTCGGAGCCACCGGTGCCGACCACGGGAGGCACGGGGGTCACCATCACGGTGACCACCTTGGGGACGGGGGCGGAGCAGGTCGGCGCCGGGCAGTTCGAGGACCTGAACGCCACCTCGCCGTCGGGCTCGGTCATCACCTGCACCGGCACCGGCGCCAACACCCTCACCGGGTGCACCACGGCCAACGGTGCCGGACTGGCCGTCGCCTCGGGTGATCCGCTCGTCGAGGTCCTCGGCGACGCCACCGCGGTGGCGAGCATCCCCCAGGGCCCCAACAGCCCCCTCGAGAACGGTGGGGTCAGCCTGGACCTCAACGCGCCGCTCAGCACCATCGCGGCGGCCAACGTGCCGGGACGGTTCTACGTCGACGGCGCCACGATCTACTGCGTCAACAACAACAGCCCGGCCGAGCTCGACAACTGCACCACCACCCAGAGCGGGGGCGTGTCGGTCAAAGTCGGCGACCCCGTGACCACCGATCCGATCCTGCCCAGTGACACCGGGCAGCCCGGGGGCGCCCAACAGACGACGGGGCTCATCGCCCCCGACGGCATCGTGGGCACCATCCCGAGCTCGATCTCCTATCCCGGAGCCCCGTCGGGCGCCACCGTGGTCATCTACGGCGAGAAGATCCTCAACTACTTCATCGAAGGCACCGTTGCCAGCGCGGTGTCGCTCCCGGCCAGCTCCATCACCATGAACCCCTCCACGAGCGACGCCGAGCCCATTCCGGGCGGGACGTTCTCGATCTACCTGGGGTCCACGGCGGGAGCCATCCAGCAGGTGACGTGCACCGGATTCTCGTCGAACACCTTCTCGGGGTGCTCGGGGGGCACGGGCACCGTGGCGGCGGGGAACGACGTGGGGGGACCCGGCGCGGCCATCGCCTCCTCGGCCACGCTGACCGCCATCGGTGAAGGCAGCACCAAGCCCAAGACCTTGTACAAGAACAACGAGGACTTGACGGTCCTGCGCGCCGCCTACACCACCGACGGGTTGAGCTTCACCGACCTCGGACCGATCAGCGGCACCGACCCCAGCCACCTCACCGACATCAGCAACCCGTCGGGCCAGACGTTCCCGTCCACCATCAACCTCCCCCAAGGTGCCACCGACACTCCCGAACTTCGCTTCGTCGGCACACGGGGCACGATCATCTTGAACCCCGACGGCAGCATCGGCATGTTCGACTCCGGTGCATGGCAGTCCGACGGTGACAGCGATGCCTTCGACCAGATCTTCTACACGTCGTCGACCGACGGCGTGCACTGGAGTCAACCGGTGGTGATCGAGAGCACCGACTACACGTTCTCGGCCCGCCAGCAACAAGACGCGGCGCTGGCCGGTGGTCATGACGATTCTCTCGGCATCAGCGCCTACTTCGCGGGCCGAGCCTATTCGCCGACGGTGGTCCAGAACCCCGACGGCACGCTCACCATGATCTTCTCGGGCTACAGCACCCCCAAGCCGGTCCCTGTCGCCGGTACCGTCCTGGGTGACGGCCAAGGTGGTGCGCCGACATGGACGGTGCAACCTGATGACCCGGCGCTGTACCGCAGCATCCTGACGGTGTCGCTCACCCCATCGGAGCCCGGGACCGGGACCCCCGAGGTTCCGGCGGCCATCCTGCTTCCCCTGGCCGCCCTGCTCCTGTGTGGCAGCGCAGTGGGTTACAGCGCGCGTCGGCGGCGTCGCTACCGGGTCTGAATCAGCCGGGGAGGCGCACTGGCGCGCCGGGGACGCGAACCACGGCGGCGGTAGAGTGCCCGCATGTGCATGGACCATGGGGTTCGAAAGGAAACACGATGACGATCGCAGTCGGTGACACCATCCCTGACGTCGAGTTGCGCACCATGGCCGGCAAGAGCCCCGAGGCGGTCCGGAGCCTCGAGGTGCTCGGGAAGGGCAAGGTCGTGCTGTTCGCCGTCCCCGGCGCCTTCACCCCGACGTGCTCGGACTACCACCTGCCCGGCTTCGTGCACCGCGCCGACGAGTTCCTCGCCAAGGGGGTCGACACCGTGGCGTGCATCTCGGTCAACGACCCCTTCGTCATGGGAGCGTGGGGCCGGGACCAGAAGGTGGGGGACCGGGTCCTCATGCTGGCCGACGGCAACGGCGAGTTCACCCAGGCCATGGGCCTCGAAGCCGACATGAGGGGGGCCGGGCTCGGGCCACGCTCTCAGCGCTATGCCGCCGTGATCGAGAACGGGACCGTCACCGCCCTCTTCGTCGAGCCCGAGCGGGGCCTGAACGTCAGCTCGGCAGAGTCCGTGCTGGGCGCCCTGTAGCTCGGGTGGGCCCGCCGGTCAGATCTGGAGGTTGCTGAGGAGCTCGGCCTTGCGGGCGTCGTAGGTCTCGAAATCGATGATGTCGGCGTCGAATTCGCGCTGGAGCTGCTCCATCTGCTCGAGGATGGCCCCGCTGTCGGCGGGGGCCACGGCGTCCTCTGCGGCTCCGTCGAGAGCGCCGGCTTCGTCTGAGGGATCGCTCTTGCGCTGACGACGGTCTCGCTTCTCGGCTGCTCGCGAACGCTTGTCGATGTCGCGCTGGCGCTTGGACGCGCTGCTGCGTTGGGCCATGGGCTACACCGCCGGTTCGGCGACGGCGCCGTTGTCAGACGCGCCCACGCTCACGACGGCGTCGGCGGTCGAGTCCCCGGCTTCGGGCGAGGGGGCCTCGGCGGGTGCCGCGGCGCCTTCGGCCGCCGGCGCGGCGCGCTCGGGGCGGGGCCCGTCAGGGCGGGGACCGTCTCGATCAGGGCGCCCGCCACCGGGACCGCCACGACCACGACGGCCACCCTTGTCGCCGGCCAGGGTCCGCACCACGTAGGGGAGCAGCGCCATCTCGCGGGCGTTCTTGATGGCGAGGGCCACGGCGGCTTGGTGCTGGGTGCAGGTGCCGGTGCTGCTGCGCGACTTGATCTTGCCCCGCTCACTCATGAAGCGGCGAAGGAGGCTGCTGTCCTTGTAGTCGACGTGGGTGACCCTGTCCTTGCACAGCATGCAGACCTTGGGCCGGCCGCGGCGGATGCGGCTCTTGGAATCGGTCGGTCGCGGGCGGGACCGTTGCTTACGGGAAGATGGCATGTGCGGTTCTCCTGGAGCGTCGCGCACATGACTTCAGGAGTCCGAAGTACCGGGAAATCGGAAACCGAGGATCAGGGTCGGCGCGAGCGGCAAACCCAATCCATCGCATTCTAGCGTCTGCTGAACTCGGGCGTCCACCCGGGCAAGTAGCCTGGTCGGCTCATGTCCGTACGAAATGACCTTCGAAATGTAGCAATCGTGGCGCACGTCGACCACGGCAAGACGACGTTGGTGGACGCCATGCTCCGCCAGACCGGGGCCTTCCGGGCCAACCAGGAGCTCACCGACCGGGTGCTCGACTCGGGCGACCTCGAGCGCGAGAAGGGCATCACCATCCTCGCCAAGCACACGGCGGTGCCCTACGGTTCGGTGAAGATCACCATCGTCGACACCCCCGGCCACGCCGACTTCGGCGGTGAGGTGGAGCGCGCCCTGGCCATGGTCGACGGCGTCCTGCTGCTGGTGGACGCATCGGAAGGCCCCTTGCCGCAGACGCGCTTCGTCCTGCGCAAGACCCTCGAGGCCCGCCTGCCCGTCGTGGTGGTGGTCAACAAGGTGGACCGCGCCGACGCCCGGGTGACCGAGGTCGTCCACGAGATCGAAGAGCTCTTCCTCGACCTCGATGCCGACGAGGATCAGGTCGGCTTCCCCGTGCTCTACGCCAACGCCCGCGCCGGGCGCGCCGGTACCTCGCCCGATGACATCGGCCCCGACCTCGTCCCGCTGTTCGAAGCCATCATCGAGAGCGTCCCGCCTCCGCACTACGACCCCGACACGCCCCTCCAGGCGCTGGTCACCAATCTCGATGCTTCTCCCTACCTCGGCCGCCTGGCCATCTGCCGTGTGTACAACGGGACGTTGCGGCGCGGCGAGACCGTGGCGTGGTGCCGCCTCGACGGCTCCGTGCAACGCGGCAAGGTCACCGAGCTCTTCTCCTCCAAAGCCCTGGAACGAGTCGAGACCGAAGAGGCCGGCCCCGGCGAGATCGTGGCCGTGGCGGGCTTCGCGGAGGTGACCATCGGCGAGACCCTGGCCGATCCCGACGACCCCCGCCCCCTGCCGGCCATCCTCGTCGACGAGCCCAGCCTGGCCATGACCATCGGGATCAACACGTCACCACTGTCAGGATCCGACGGCACCAAGGTGACGGCCCGGCTCATCAAGTCCCGGCTCGATCAGGAGCTCGTCGGCAACGTGTCGTTGCGGGTCCTGCCCACGGACCGCCCCGACGCCTGGGAGGTCCAGGGCCGGGGCGAGCTCCAGCTGGCGGTGCTGGTCGAGACCATGCGGCGCGAGGGCTTCGAGCTGACGGTGGGCAAGCCCCAGGTCGTCACCCGCATCATCGACGGCAAGTTGCACGAGCCGATGGAGCGTCTGGCCGTCGACGTCCCCACCGACTACCTGGGTGTGGTCACCCAGCTGTTGGCCCTGCGCTTCGGCCGTCTCGAGGAGATGGTGAACCACGGCACGGGCTGGGTGCGCATGGACTACCGGGTGCCGGCGCGCGGGCTCGTGGGGTTCCGCACCGAATTCGTCATCGAGACGCGCGGGACGGGCATCCTCCACCACGTCTTCGACGGATGGGAACCCTGGCACGGAGATCTCCGGGTCAGGCGCAACGGCTCCATGGTGGCCGACCGACGAGGGGTGACCACCACCTACGCCCTCATGTCCCTGGAGCAGCGCGGCACCTTGCTCGTGCCGCCGGGGACCGAGGTCTACGAGGGGATGATCGTCGGCGAGAACTCCCGGGTCGACGAGATGGACGTCAATCCGGCCAAGGAGAAGAAGCTCACCAACGTCCGGTCCTCGACCGCCGAGGAGCTCGAGCGCTTGACGCCGCATCTCCAGCTCTCGTTGGAACAGGCTCTCGAGTTCATCGGCGAGGACGAGTGCGTCGAGGTCTCACCCCACTCGGTGCGGCTGCGCAAGGTCGTCCTCGACCAGGCCATCCGAGGTCGTCAGCGCAGCCGGTCCCGGCGTGACGACGCGGAGACTGCGGCGGTGTCTAAGCGCTCGTGAGGGGCATGGGGCCGGGCGCCACCGGCCTCGTGGTCACGGGGTCGTACGCCGCGTAGCGGGCCCTGCCCATGGCCACGAACAGCGGGCCGATCGTCGCGCTCGTCCCGCACGACCGGCGGGCGCCGAGGGCGACACCGAACACGTCGTACCCCGACGGCGTGTGCAGGATCTTGGTGTACCTCGGGCCCGCCCCCGCCGAAGGGTCGGCGGTCACGACCCCGCTCGGCCTGTAGGTGGTGCCGCACCACCGGACGAGGGGAGGAGCGCCGGTCAACGACAACGTGCCGTACTGGGCGGTGTTGATGAGCTCGATCCATCCGATCCCGGTCAACGCGACGACCAGGAGCGTGATCAGCGCGATGCGACCCGCACCCCGCCCGAGAAGGATCGCCACCGCCGATCCGAAGGCCGCCCCCAGGACCACGTCCAGGTTGGGACCCATTCCCACGATCGACGCCAGGGTCCAGGTCAGGGCCCCCACCAGGACCAGCCCGGCGAGGATCCGGGCCGGCGACACCTGGGGGGCCGGGGTGGGCGGCGCCCGCTCCACGGCCGGCGTGCCGGGTAACGACGTGCCCCACACCACGAGCGGAGCTTATGGCGCAGAGTCCCAAATTTTGACGATGCCCAATCGGTTGCAGATAGGCATCATTGGTGTAGTTGGGGCAGTTGAGAATCATTGGTAGGTGCACACGAGGGGGGCATATGGCCAATTCCGGTCTGCTGGAGAGGCGGTTCAGGGTGGCGGGATCGTCCCTGACGCCCGAATGCAGGCTCTGCTGGAGGACCGTGGTCCTCGAGCCCGAGTACGTCGAGGCGACCGAGCAACACGTCTACGTCCGTTGCCCGCACTGCATGGGTTCGTTCCCGATCCGCCACAGCGATGTCGCGACCTTCCCCTGGCACGAGGCGTCAGCAGGCTGACGAATTCCCTCCCGGTGACCGGGAGGACCTCTCCAGCCCGAGGAGCAGGCCCGGCATGGCGAGTTCCTGCGCGCACCGGCGCAGGGCGTCGAGGGCCGAGGCGTCGCCCCGGGCCGCGTAGGACCGCAGGACCAGCGCCTCGCTGACGCTGGCCGCGGATGTCGGGGTCGGCGGCAGATCCGTGCTCGCCCCGGTGATCTCGGACCGCAGGGCCGCCGCCGCCGTCACCGTCGCAGGCGCCTGGAGGGCGTGCGCGGCCTGGTCGGCACGGTCGACCCACGGCAAGGCCTCGGCGGACCGCCCGGCCAGCACGAACGCCAGGCCCTGGAGCAGCCCGACCAGGTCGCCGAAGGGCCCCAGCCCGGGGTGCTCCGCCCCATCGAAGCGCGCCAGCGCCTCCGCCAGGCGTCCGCCCACGGTGAGCTCGGCTTCGATGACGAGAAGCCCCATCCCCACCACGGGGTCGAGCGAGGACTCGGGCGGGGGCGGCGGCGCCACGTCGGTGGCACCGCGCGCCGCGGTCACCGCGAACGTGGCCGCCCAGCCGAGCCAGGGGAAGTGGTCGTCGTCGACGACGCCGCTGAGGCGCGAGAGGACCTCGGCGTGGCGAGCGGCCTCGTCGAGCCGTCCCGTGAACCGGGCCATGATCGCCAGCAGGCTCCGACCGTGGACGACGAGGTCGAAGGCGGCCAGCTCTTGCCCCAGCTGGGCCAGGCGCAGGGCGAAGCCTTCGGCCTCGGCGGTGTCGGCCGCGGTGCCCCACAACGACCGGATGAAGTGGTGCCACGCCAAGGTGGTGAGGATGCCCAGCTGCCTCGAGCGGTCCCCGGTCTCATCGGCGAAGGCGAGCGCCTGGGCGAGCCAGTCCGGGACGCGCCGGTCGGTGGGTCGGGCCAGGCACAGAAACGACGAAGTGGCGACCATGCCCACCCGGTCGCCGATGCGTTCGAAGAGCTCCAGTCCGAGCTCGAGCTCCCGGCCCGAATCCTCCATCTGGCTCACGTTGAAGTACGAGACGCCCAGGTTGGCGTGGCCCCACGCCTCTTTGTCGATGACCCCCAGCTCGTGCCAGCGCGCCGTGACCGCCACCAGTCTCGGGATGGCCCACGCCGAGTCCGAGAACATCTTGGCGTTGCCCGCGGTGTGGTCCCGCTCGATGGCGATGGTGGGGTCGTCGGGGTCGTCCTGCACCATGGCCAGGGTCTCGAGCGCCTCGTCCTCCTGGCTGCACAGGGCCTGGACCTTGGCCAGGTCGAGGAGCACGGCGGCCCGCCGACACCCGAGGGCGACGGCGCGTTCGAGCATGCGCAGCGCCTCGGTATAGCGGGCGGCCGCGAAGAGATCCTGTCCGGCACGCGCCAGGGCCTCGGCCGCCTCCTGGGCCACCGTGGCGTCGTCGGTGAGGTACTCCGCAGCCCGATCGAGGTGCCGGGCCCGCTCCTCGGGCTCCGCCACGATGGTGGCGGCCCGGCGGTGGAGCTCGCCCCGGATGTTGCGGGGCAGCGTCTCGTAGGCGACCTCGCGCAGGAGCGAGTCCACGGTGTCGTAGCGGGCGTCGGCGCCGTGGCGCATGAGCCCGTTCTCGACGAGGGACTGCAGCACGACGGGCGCGTTCGGTGACCCCAGGGTGCTCAGGTGCGCCGCCGTCGCCCCGCCCATGACCGCGGCGTGCTGCAGGACCAGCTTCTGTTCGGGGTCGAGCGCGTCCAGCCGGG
The DNA here is from genome assembly GCA_050011815.1 of Acidimicrobiales bacterium. GTDB lineage: Bacteria > Actinomycetota > Acidimicrobiia > Acidimicrobiales > UBA8190 > Chersky-840. The sequence continues at coordinate 103,510 of JBEKIJ010000019.1, forward strand.
CCGCCAGCAGGGCCTGCAGCGTGGCCGGGATGGCGCCGTGGGCGGTGAGTTGATAGCGGTCGCCGTCGTCGACGAGCAGGCCCTGGGTGCGGGCCATCGAGACCAGCTCCCGCAGGTAGAGGGGATTCCCGTTGGCTCGTTCGACGAGGAAGTCCGCCGCTTCGCCCGAGAGGGGCTTCTCGCACGCGAACCCGTCGGCCAACGCCACCGCGTCGGGCCTGCTGAGCGGACCCAGACGGACAGTGGTGGCGGCCGGGAAGGCGGTGAGCCATTCACCGGGCTCGGTGCGACCGGCGAGGACGGTGAGCACGGCCACGTTGTTGAGGCGGCCCGACAGCTCGCCGAGGACCTTCAGCATCTTGTCGCCGCTGCGGTGCATGTCGTCGATCAGGATCAGCAGGGGTCGATCGGTGCCCTTCTCCTGGAGCAGCCGGCCCAGCGCCCACAGCTGTTCCTGGTGCATCCCGGCGGGGTCGATCGATTGCAGCGACGTGTCCCATTCGCCGGCCAGGGACTTGACCCGGGCGTTCACGTCGCCGTCGGAGACCGGACCCAGCTGGCGGATGACCTCGGCGGCCACCCGGGCGCCACCCATGGCGCCGTAGGCGGGGAAGGCGGCCCGGATGACGGTGCCGTCCACCTCGGCCGCCCGGGCCAGCTCCGCGGTCACCCTGGTCTTTCCCGAACCGGCGTCGCCGCACACCACCACCACCTGGGTCTGGCGGTCGCGACAGACGCGCCTCCACTGCGCCTCGAGGAAGGCGAGCTCGTCATCGCGGCCCACGAGCGGCGGCGACGCCACGCTCGGCTGCAGGTCGAGGGGTTGCAGGGAGACGGCCTCCCACACCTCGACCGGCTCCTGCTTGCCCTTGAGCAGGATGGGCTGGCGGGCCCGGAAGGCGATTCGTCCTGCGGTCAGCTCGGTGGTCAGGCGCCCGCACAGCACCTCTCCGGGTCCGGCCGCCTTCTCCAGCCGGGCGGCCACGTTGACGGTGTCGCCGATGACGGTCATGCCCCCGCCCGCTCCCACCGCCGTCGCCATCACCTCGCCCGAGTTCACGCCGATCGAGAAGACGAGGTCCCCGCCGAGATGCCGCATGGCCATCGCCGCGGCCACGGCGCGCTCGGCGTCGTCGTCGTGTGCGAGGGGGACACCGAACACCGCCATCACCGAGTCACCCATGTACTTGTCGATCGTGCCGCCGTGCTCCGCCACGATGTCGCCCAGCTCCCGAAAGGCGGTGTCGACCAAGCGGGCCACGAGCTCGGGATCGGTCCGCTCGGCCAGAGACGTGAAGCCCACGACGTCCGCGAACACCACGGTGGCCAGCTTGCGCTCTTCCACCGCCGCGGTGGTGACCGTGGTGGCGGTGGAAGGGGAGGCGGTGGCGGTGGTGGCGGCAGCCACGGGAGCGCTCCGGGGCGAGGCGCCGTGCAGGGCCGCCCCGCACTGCCCGCAGAATTGCTGCCCGTCGGAGATCGCGGCCCCGCACGCCGGGCACCCGCCCACCGGGAGTGCGGCTCCGCACTGCCCGCAGAACAGGTATCCCTTGGGGTTGGGCGCCTCGCACGCCAGGCACAGGTCCACTACCTCACGGTACCTCCCATCCCGGGCGACCCGGCCGGGACCCGGGCCCGGCGCCCCCCTCGGCCGGCCCTACGTCGGGGTATGGCAGACCGCTTCCACGTTGTTGCCGTCGGGATCGCGCACGAAAGCCCCGTAGTAGTCCGGGTGGTACTCGGGCCACAGGCGGGGCTCGTGCAGGACCTCGGCCCCGGCGCGCACCGCGGCGTCGAAGAAGGCCCGCACCGCGGCCCGATCCTGGGCCCGGAAGGCGATGTGGATCTCTCGGTTGGGAGAACCTCCCGCCAGGGGGCCCACCCAGAACGACGGCTTGCCCTCGGTGCCGTAGCCGATCACCGAACCGAACTCCATGACGCGCCCCGCGCCGAGACCGAGGAGCACGGCGTCGTAGAACTCCGCGCTCAAGGTCACGTCCGCACATTGGATCGACAGATGGTCGAGCACCCCCGGATGCTACCGACGCCCCATGGCGATGGCACCATGGCATGGCAACGGCACGTTTGCCGGCGCGCCGTGACGACCACGTCGACGAATCGGGGGCGCCGCCCTCGTGCGACCCCGGGGGGGCCGGAGGCCACACGGTGCGGCAGCCCACCGAGCCGGAAACCGGCGATGTCAGCCGACGTGCACGGACCAGGATCCCCGGACCGCACTCCCCGCCATTCGTTCGCCTTACCCAGCCCTGCGGTGGGGTGCTCAAACGCGCTCGCACTGGGAACCAGTGCGATCCCCCACCCGCCACCACCTTCGTCGCTCGGGCCTGGGGACAACAAGCGGAAAACTTGGGGATTCTCAGCGCGTCCCCGTCAAGGCGAAGACGCCGAGGGCCCCGACCATGGCCAGCGGCGCCGCCACCAGGCCGAGCCGGGTCGCTCTGGCAATCGACGGGGCCGCCCCCGCGGTCCTCGCGGCCCGGAGCCACAGGACCCACGCCAGAGATCCCGTCACGCACAGATTGGGCCCGATGTCGAGGCCCACGAGGAGAGCGAAGGGCCGGGGCGGGACCCGGGCGGCGAGAAGCGAGGCGGCGGGGAGGTTGTTGAACACCACGCTCGACAGGGCCGCCAACGCCGCGGTTCCCCACGCGTCGAGGTGGGTGAGGGCGGTGGTGGGACCCGACCAGCTGCGTCCCAGGGTCCCGAGGGCCACGGCCACACCGAAGAGCCCGAGGAGCAACGGGAGCCCGAGGGTCTGCACCACCCGGTCCAACGGGGCGCGTCCCGAGGCCGCCCTCGCCGCCACCGCCGCCACACCCACCGCCGCCACGGGCAGGGCCGGCGCCCGCAGCACCACCACCAACACGGTGACCGACAGCACCGACACCATCCCGATCCAAAAGGCGCCGCGCCCGGCGGGGTAGGTATCTCCAAGGGTCGGCGCCGGCACCGAGGTCGTGCGCAACGACCGGCGTTCCACGAGCGCCACCACGCCGGCGGTGACGAGCACCGACACGAGCCATGCGGGCGCGACCTTGCCGAGGAACCGACCTCCCGAGAGATGGAGGTGGCCGAGGACGATGAGGTTGGTCAGGTTGGAGCCGGGAAGCAACAGGGAGGCGGCGTTGGAGAGAAGGAGGCAGCCGTAGAGCAGTGGCGCCTCACCTTCACCGCGGCGACGCGCCGCGTAGACGAGGACGGGCGTGAGAAAGGCCACCGACGTGTCGAGGTTCAAGACGCTCGTGACGCCGGCCACGAGTGCGGTGGCACCGGCGAAGAGCACCACACCGCGCCCCGAGACGCGGGCGAGGGCATGGCCCGCGGCGGCGAAGAGACCGCCCTCGTCGGCCACCAGGCCCACCAGGAGCAGTCCGGACACGAGCACGAACGGCGGCCAGTCCTGGGCCGCGGCGGACCGGGCCGCGGGCCCGTCGACGGCGCCGGCCAGGGTGGCCCCCACGATGCCGGCGCCGGCCAGGGCCCAACCGCCCAGGCCCGATCCCCCGAACCCGGCCTGTGTCGGCGTCGAGACCCGCGCCACGCTCAGAGGTCGGCGGGGGCGGGCCGGAAGTCGAGCGTGTACGAGGTCATCGACAAAGAGCCGTACGCGTACCCGTCGACGAGGACATCGGCGACGCCACCCTCGGCCTCGGCGAGTCCGGCCAGATAGAGCAGCGGGATGAAATGGTCCGGCGTCGGGACGGCCAGGGCGAAGTCCCCGTGGCGGGCGGCCTCGACGATGGCGGCGGGCCCTGTGGTCATGACGGCCCGGGCGTGCTCGTCGAAACGGTGGGCCCAGTCGGTACCCGAGTCGGGACGGCCCGGATCCATGAGTCCGAGATTGTGCACCACGTTGCCGCTGGCGATGACGAGCACGCCGTCGTGGCGCAACGGTGCCAGGCGCGCCCCCAGCTCGACGTGGTACTCGAAGGGCTTGGTGGCGTCGATCGCCAACTGCACCACGGGAACGTCGGCGTCGGGGAAGGCGTGCACCAACACGGACCACGTGCCGTGGTCGATTCCCCAGCTGTCGTGGTCGAGGCCGACCCACAGCGGTGCAGCCACGTCGACCACCTGCTGGGCCAAGCCGGGGTCGCCGGGAGCCGGATAGGTCACGGCGAAGAGCTCGTCGGGGAACCCGTAGAAGTCGTGGATGGTCCGGGGGTGGACCATGGCGGTCACCACCGAGGCATTGACGTACCAATGGGCCGACACCACGAGGATGGCCCGGGGACGGGGGACCTCCTCGCCGAAGCCACGCCAGGCCTCGGTGTAGCGGTTGTGGTCCAAGGCGTTCATCGGATTCCCGTGGCCGAGGAAGGCGGCCGGCATGACGCCGTGGGCCTCGGGGAGTGAACCGGGGAACGCCACGGCTCCACCCTAGGCGCAGCGCTCCGAGCCCCCCGCCGGTGCCGAGACGCACGGGACCACGGTGTCGTCGCCATCCTCGGTTCTGTCCGCCGATCCGTCGAGGTCACCACTAGGTTGGCCTTATGCCGCGACCCTTCCTCGACGCCTGTGCTCTCGCCCAATTGGTCCGGGACGGTCGCGCGTCGCCCCTCGAGCTCGTGGACGAGGCCATCGAGCGGATCGAGAAGATCAACCCCGAGCTCAACGCCGTCATCCGTCCCCGCTTCGACGAGGCGCGGCGCGAAGCCGCCGGGGTGCTGCCCGACGGACCCATGCGGGGCGTGCCGATCGTGCTCAAGGACCTGATGTGCAGCATGGCGGGCGAGCCGATCCACGAAGGCATGCGGGTCCTCAAAGAGGCGCACTACGTCGCCGAGCACGACCAGGAGCTCGCCGCGAGGTTCCGCGCCGCGGGGTTCGTCGTGGTCGGTCGCACCAACACCCCTGAGCTCGGCATCGTGCCCACCACCGAGCCCGCCGCCTACGGGCCCACCCGCAACCCCTGGGACACCACCCGTTCCACCGGGGGCTCCAGTGGTGGGTCGGCCGCCGCGGTCGCCTCGGGCATGGTGCCGGTGGGCCATGCCGGTGACGGGGGCGGGTCCATCCGTATCCCGGCCAGCGAGTGCGGGCTGGTGGGGTTGAAGCCCTCGCGCGCCCGGGTGCCGAGCGGGCCGGAGTGGGGCGATGTCTTTGCCGGCCTGGTGTGCGAGTTAGCGGTGACCCGCACCGTGCGCGACACCGCGGCGGTGCTCGACGCCGTGGCGGGGCCTGCCCCGGGGGACCCCTACGCGGCACCGACGCCGACGCGCCCCTTCGTCGACGAGGTCGGGGCCGACCCCGGGCGCCTCCGCATCGGGGTGCAGAGCGAGGCGTTCGGCGCCACGGTGGTGACCCACCCCGATTGCGTGATCGCCACGGAGGCGGCGGCCGCCTTGCTCGAGGCGCAGGGCCACCGGGTGGAGCCGACCCACGTGGACGCGCTCGACGCCCCCGAATTCGTCGAGGCGTTCCTCTTGGTGTGGGCGGCAGGTATCGGAGCCGACGTCGACCACTACTGGGCCGGGAAACTCGGCCGTCCCATCGGTCAGGACGAAGTGGAGCCCCTCACCTGGACGCTGGTCGAGGCGGCCCGAGCCGCCAACGCGTCGGACTTCCTCGACGCCCACCGCAAGCTCCAGGCGATCTCGCGCCGGGTGGCGCAGTGGTACGAGGGAGGTTTCGATCTTCTGCTCACGCCGACGCTGGCCGAGCCGCCGCCGTTGCTGGGCGAGTTCGACTCGCCCCCCGAGAACCCGCTGCACGGGCTGTTGCGTGCCGCCGCGCTGGTCCCGTTCACGCCGCCGTTCAACGTGTCGGGACAGCCGGCCATCTCGCTTCCCCTGCACTGGAACGAGGACGGCCTTCCCATCGGCGTGCAGCTGGTGGCGCCCTATGGGCGCGAGGACGTCTTGTTGCGTGTGGCCGCCCAGTTGGAGGAAGCGGCGCCGTGGGCGCAGCGCCGGCCTCCGGTGAGCATCTGACGATTCACGAGTCGTCGACTCACCAGTAGTCGCGCATGAGCTCGTGGACCCAGGTGGGCTCGCGGACACGCCCCCGAGGGCCGAAGGCGGAGAAGTAGGGCTTCACGTCGAGCACCGGCGTGCCGTCGATGGCGTCGAGCCCCCTGACGCGCAGGGCGAGGCCGTCGACCGAGACGAGCTCGCACAGGGTCACCCCGATGCGGTTGGGGCGGCTCTTGGCCCGCTGGGCCAGGATCCCCACCGCGGGCCAGTCGGTGCGCCCCCGCGGGTGGCGGGCGCTCCAGGTGATCTCGCCGTCGCCGACGCGGTCGAAGAGGAACACCACCTCGAGGTGGGAGAAGTCCTCGAGCCCCGCCGTGGCGTCGGGCCCGAGGAGGGTTCCGTCGAGGTCGATCGACGCCTCCACGGCGCCCCAGTGGTCGTCGACGGCCTCGTCGCGGCCACCTCTCACGACACCGATCGGTTGCATGGCGATGTCCACTGCCGCTCCTGTCTCGATGGGGTTCGACGGGGTCTACGAGGGCGGGCCCGGCACGGCCACGCCCGCGTACCCGGCCGGAGGTTGGTCGTCGGGGCACGCACCGGGGGGGTCGTTGAAGTTGGCGTCGTGCACCCAACTGCCGTCTTCCCAACCCGGCGCCATGGTCGGGAGCCCGAGCACGGGCGTGAGGTCGCCATCGACGAGTGCGCCGAGCTCCGCCGCGCCGTAGGGGCACACGTGGGTGTTGTCGAGCTTTCGAGCTCTGATCCACGAGCCCGAAGGGGTCCGGTTCCAGGCGTAGTAGCGGTCGCCGGGGGCGAAGAGCTGATCGGTGCGGAGGTACAGCGCCCGGCCGGGGAAGAATTGCACCGCTTCGCTGGCGATCTGGTTCCAGGCGATCTGGCGGGCGTTGGTCGCCTTCCAGTCCGCCGCTTGTGCGGTGGGGTCGATCACATAGGTGTTCGGGCCGACCTGGGGGAACTGCAGGAGCACGACGAGGTCGACGCCGTCGCCGGGGGCCAACATGGTGCGCAGGGCCTGGATGAGTTCCAACAGGTAGGCGTGGGGGTGGGCCTGGGCCAGGGGGGCGTCCCACGACCACGTCCCGATCACGAGCTCGGGATGCCAGGTGCCGATGATCTGTGCCAGGTCCTTCTCCCAGGTGTGGTCGGTGCTGAGGCCCCACCCGCCGAAGGAGCTGTTGGCCACGACATCCACCTCCCCGGTGGCCTCGAGGGCGGCGCTGACCCCCGGCGAGCTGTCCTGCATGACGCTGTCACCGAGGATCCAGGTCCGGAGGGGATCGGCGGCGCTGAGCACCCTGCCGGGCGGGAGCGAGATGCGAAGAGCGTGCGGACCCGAGCCGGCCGCCGGCGCCAGAGGCACCGCAGCCGTCGAGGCCTCCACGGGAGGGACGGTGGCGACGAGCACCACACTCACGACGCCGGCCACGGCGACCGGGACGAGGGCGCGGCGCCACCACAGGTTCCAATCGGCGCGCCGTAGAGGCTGCTCGACGACGAAGTAGCTGAGACAGGCGGCGCCGGTCATGGTCACGAGCCGGCACACGAGCAGGGGGGCGCCCGACAATCCCGTGCTGGCCGTGGTCATGACGACGATGACGGGCCAGTGCCAGAGATACAGCGAGTAGCTGATGCGACCGAGCCACCGCAGCGGCGCGAGGGCGAGAGCCCGTGCCACGGGACCGTCGGGATGGCGGACCGATCCCACCACGACGACGAGCACCCCCGCCGCGACGGCGACGAGCCCGCCGTCCCACATCCACCCCGGGGGACCGGTCCCCAGGGCCGTCCCGAGCGCGACGCCTCCCACCGCCACCACCGTGGCCGTGCTCCACAGCGCGCCGCGCCGCGCCGGTCCCGCCGATCGCAGCGCCATGGCGCCGAGGCCTCCCAGCAGCAGTTCCCACACGCGGGTGTCGGTGCCCAGGTAGGCGCGGTTGGGGCCCAGGACGTGCGCGGCGACGCCCATCCACAGGGCCGAGCCCACCGCCAACAGGGTTGTCCCGATGACGAGGACGCGTCGCGACCGGCGCCGTCCGAGCCACAGAAGTCCGAGGAAGAGCAGGGGCCAGACGAGGTAGTACTGCTCCTCGACGGCCAGAGACCACGTATGGGCGAGCGGGTTGACCGCCTGGAAGGGCGCGAAGTAGCTGTGGCCCGCGGCGACCTGCTGCCAGTTGGCGAAATACAGGAGCGTCGCCACGGCCGGGGAGCGCAATTGCGAGGGCACCACGCCCGGTCCGCCGGCCAGCGCGTACACCGCCAGGACCACGAGAAGCAGGCCGAGCGCAGGGAGCAGGCGCCGGGCCCGGCGCGCCCAGAAGGCGCGCAGGCGAACGTGGCCGGACGCGGCCTGTTCGGAGAGCAGCAGGCTCGTGATGAGGAACCCCGACAGGACGAAGAAGACGTCCACGCCCACCCAGCCGCCCCCGAGGTACCCGAGGTGGAAGGCGATCACGAGCGCGATCGCAACACCCCGAACGCCGTCGAGCGACGGCCAGTACCGATGTTGGGACATAACCCCCCAGACCCCGCCTCGCTCGTTCGGAGTCCGACAGTCACGCTACCGGCGGAAGAAGCCCTGTTCGGGTTATGTGGCGACGGCGCGGGTCGGGATCGAGTACAGCGCGATCACGATGGCGGCGAGCGAGGCCCCGAAGGCCAGGAATGCGGCCAGGTCGGTGGTGGGAAGGCCACCGGACTGTTCGACCAGGACCCCGGTCGCCGCGATCCACAGGAACGACGCCACCGGGGGTCGCCTCGAGGCGAAGTCGAGGACGAGCAGGCCCGCGCTCACGGCCAGGAGGTAGTAGCTCGCGAACCACACTTCGGCCACGAGCCGGCCGGCGAGACAGGCGGTCGACAGTCCGATCAGCGCTACGGGCGACAGCAGGCGGTCACCCGCACGCCGCCGTGCCCACAGCGCCATGGCCAGGGCCAGGACCACAGGGCCGTCGCGGGCGATCACGAGCTTGGTCTGCTCCGACAGGTCGGTCATGCCCACGACGGTCCCCGTCGAGAGCTTCACCACGCCCCCCGAGCTGACCGCGCCCAGGGTGCTCCACGTGGCCGACCAATCCGCCACGGCGAAGGGGATGATCCCGCCTGCCACCACGGCCAGGGCAGGGAGGGCGATCCGGGCGCGCGGGCGCCACCCGGGAGCGGCAACCAGCACGGCCACCAGGGGCAGCAGGGCGAACTGCTTGCAGAGAAAGGCCACACCGAACAGGACCCCGGTGGCGATCCATCGTCGGCGCAGCGCCTCGGCCAGCCCCGCACAGCCGAGTCCGACGCACACCAGGTCCTGGGGATGAAACGTCTCGACGATGCCGTCGCTGGCGGCCGGGATGGCGGCCAGCACGACGACCAGGACCAGCTCACCCGGCCCCCCTCCCGCGCCGGCGGCCCGCAGGAGCCGGATGCAGCCCAGGGCCAGGACGATCCAGGCCAGGATCCCGAGCACGGCCTGGGACCGGTACCACCGGTGGGTGGCAAGTTGTCCGGGCGCACACCATGGCAGGAAGTAGCGCGTCACCGGGGACACGCGTGCGTCGCACCATTCGGAATTCCCGACGAGCGGTCGGAAGACGACGATGAAGGGCGAGGTGAGCAGGGCGTACCCCGGAGGCTGGGGGAGTACGGCATCGTGGGCCGCCCCCGACAGGTCGCCGTCGGCGAGCGCGGTGGCCGGTTTCGTCACGCCGTAGGCGTCTCCCACCGACGGACCCCCCCGGGCGGCCACGATCCCGACGAACGCCCCCAGCGCGGCCAGGTACACCACCACCATGACCGCCGTCGGAACGCGACCACCGCTGCCACTGTTGTCCGGCCTCGGCGCGGCGTCACGGACCGACTCGGTGCCCGGGCGTGGAGGCATCACGCGTCGACGGTGAGGTCGTGGTCGACGGCCATGGCCGCGTTGCGCCCGTTGACGGCCATCACGCTTCCCCCCGGATGCGTGGACGCCCCACAGAGATACAGGCCCGGGACCGGCGTGCGGGGCCCGAAACGGTTGTGCCACATCTGGTCGGGGAGACATTCGCCTTGGAAGATGTGGCCCCCGGTCAGCCCGATGCGTTCTTGCACGTCGGGGGGGCCGAGCACCTCGCGATGCACGATCGTGTCGGCCACGTCGGGGGCGAACCGGGCGATGGCCGCGATGGCGCTGTCACCGATCTCCTGGCGCCGCTGTTCCCAGGTTCCCGTGGCCAGGGTGAACGGCACGTACTGGGCGAAGACGCTCATCACGTGACACCCCTCGGGGACGACCGAGGAGTCGTAGGCGCTCTGGAAGTAGAGCTCGCACCAGGCCGGGGCCGGCAGGCCGCGCCGGCTCATGTCGTAGGCGGCTTGGGTGGCATCGATGCCGGTGCTGATCGTGACCATGGCGCGGTGCGGTTCGATGTCGGGCCCGGCCGAGGGGAACTGCGGGAGCCGGCTCAGCGCGCAATTGACCTTGAGCACGGGGCTCTCGCACTGCCAGTCGGCGACGCGTCGGCGGAAGGGGTCGGGGACGCCCTCGCTGCACAGGGCGACGGTGCGTTTCGGATCCGCGTTGGAGACGACGGCCCTGGCCCGGATCATCTCCCCGCCTTCGAGCCGGACTCCCTCGCCGGGGACAATCGCCGCCACCGGGACCCCCGCGGCGAGCACCGCGCCCGCGTCGAGGGCGGCATCAGCCAGCGCGAACGACACCTGCCCCATCCCGCCGTCCACATATCCCCACGCCCCGGCCCGGCCCTCGACGGTGCCCGAGGCGTGCATGAGATGGACCCCAGCCGTTCCCCGGTCTCTGGGCCCGGCCCATGTGCCGATGATTCCCTGCCCGTGCAGTGCGGTCCGAAGCCGTTCGTCGCGGACGTAGTGCTCGACCACATCGGCGATGGACGCCTCGAAGACGACGTCGATGGCCTCGCCGTCACCGCCGAGAAGCTCCTCGATCTCGGCCCGGTCGGGTGCGTCGCCGATCCAGGTGTCGCGTCGCCCCTCGCGCAGGGCGTGGCGGATCCGGCCGAACAATTCGTCGTAGGCCTCGTAGCCCTCCACGTCGCCGGGGGAGAGCCCGGCCACCGCCGCGGCGCTGCGGGCCGGGTCGTCCCACAGCGCGATCGACGTGCCGTCTTCGAAGGGGCACCACATGTGGGGGTCCACCAGCTGCACGCGATAGCCCCGATCGCGTAACCCGAGCTCGTCGACGACGAGGGGGTGCAGGAGCCCGACCGAGTACGCGCACGGGCTCACCAGCCAGGCCGGGTCGGGAAACGGCTGCTCGAGGGTGCAGGCACCGCCGAGGCGCGTGCGCCGCTCGAGGACGAGCACGCTGTGGCCCTGGCGAGCCAGATAGGCAGCCGCGGTCAACCCGTTGTGGCCCCCTCCGACCACGACCACATCCCAGCGTCGAGCGGCGAGCTCGGAGATCGGCGCGGGGAGGCCGATCTCCCCGAACGCCTCACGCGTGTGCACGGTTCGCCATGCTTGCAGGTCGGGGCGCGCCCCTTCGGCCGACGCGGTGACGTGGATACGGAGCGGGGCCGCTACGACGCTTGGGCTTGGTCCAGGATCGTCGAGGGGACGAGCGACAGGAGCCTTCCCCCGCGTGCCGAGGACCGGCGCGAAGGGGCGGCCAAGGCGCCGAAGACGTCGGGCTCGTCCTCGACCACGCTGTCGGGGGGCGGGCCCAGTCCGAGGACCTGGGCCAGGGACATGCCTGCTTCCCACGCGGCGAGGAGCGTGCCCAGTGCGGCCAGCGAGAAGCCGTCGGCCTGGAGGCGCAAGATGGCCCGGAGCCGCTCGAGATGCGGCGCGTCGTAGTAGCCGGTGCGCCCCACCAGATCGGGATGGGCCAGTAGCCCCTGGGTCTGCAAGGCCCGGACCTGGCGGGTCGTCGTCCCCGCGGCCCGGGCGAGCTCGTCGACGGTCAACCGGTCCGATCGACGGGGCTCGTCGGGGTTGACCCCTGTCTGAGGACTCCGACTCAAAGTCATGGTTGATTGTAACATATTTCTGTGTTACATATCTACCGTCCCGGGGAGGCACCCGGCCCGGAGTGCAGGGAGGAATGACCATGCCCATCAATCTCGAGGCAGTCGGCACGACCTCGGACCCCGTGGAGCGATCGTGGTCGTCGAAGGACTGCCTGGTCTACGCGCTCGGCGTCGGGGCGGGGTCGCTCGACGCCGTCGAGTTCGAGCTCGAGTACACCACGGAGAACTCGACCGACCGGTCCCAGCGGGTCCTGCCCACCTTCGCCGCCGTGGTGGGGGGAGGAGGGCCGCCCCGCGCCACCCTGGGCTCGTTCGACCTGGCCCAGCTCGTCCACGGCGAGCAGTCCATCGAGCTGTTCGGCGCCATCCCCCCGGAAGGGAGGGTGCGCACGACGAGCGAGGTCACGGGGATCTACGACAAAGGCTCGGGGGCGTTGGTGGTGTCGAGGTCCACGTCTGTCGACGCCGACAGCGGCGAGCCCCGGTTCGCCACGACCACCTCGCTGTTCGTCCGGGGTGAGGGCGGCTTCGGGGGTGATCGGGGACCCTCGTCGGGTGCCGCCGCCGCGCCGGGGCGCGAGCCCGACGAAGTGGTGACGTACACCACACGGTCCGACCAGGCCTTGCTCTACCGGCTCTCGGGTGATCGCAACCCGCTGCACTCCGATCCCGTGTTCGCCAAGCGGGCCGGGTTCGACCGGCCCATCCTGCACGGGTTGTGCACCTACGGGTTCACGGGCCGGGCGCTGCTCCACACCGTGTGCGGGTCGGACCCGGCGCGCTTTGGGTCGATGGCCGGACGGTTCTCGCGCCCGACCTATCCCGGCGACACCCTCACCGTCTCGATCTGGGTCGATGACGACGTCGTGCGCTTCCGCACCGACAATCAGCGCGGGGAGACCGTCATCGACGGGGGCCGCTTCGAAGCTTCGTAGGAGAAATATCAGGACCCGGCCTCTCCCGCCCGCCGGGCCCGCTCGACCGACACGAGGGTCTCCTTGAGCAGCGATCGCACCTCGACGTGTCGATCGTCTTGCGGAAGATCGACCAGGTTGGTGCGCACCAGTGCGGCGCAGGCCTCGGCTCCCGCCCCGGCCAGGACGGCGGCCACCACGGCGTCACCGCGAAGGTTGGGATTCCCCTCCTCGGCCAGTCGGGCCGCCAATGGGGCCAGCGCCGCGGCCGCCTTCATCGTCGCCAGGGGCACGGCGTTGGCGTGCGACAGCGCTTCGACCACTCGGCGGCGGCGCTCGTCGGGATCGGGTCCCCCCGGCAACCGGTGGGCGGCGATGACCCGGCTGTAGGCCTCGGCGTCTTGCTCGCACAACGGGGCCAAGCCGTCGCGAAGCGACAGGGCCACGGTGATGATCTCCTGGGCGCCTGGCATGTGCCGAGCCGACAGGCGAGCGGCCATGGCGCACAAAGAGGCGGACAGGGCCACCGCGATGACTGCCGCCCCACCTCCGCCCGGCGCGGGGTCGGCGCTGGAGAAGGCCTCGAGGAGGTCGTCGAGCGGCATCGACGAGAACCCACCACCGGCCCCGCCTGTCCCGGGCTCGCTCACCGCGCTCCCGAGCCCTTTCCCGAGCCGGTCACCGCGACAGGGTCACGACAGTCCGACCACTTCGCCGTTCTCGTCGATGTCGATGCGCTCGGCGGCGGGATGGGAGGGAAGACCGGGCATGGTGCGCATGTCGCCGCAGATGGGGTAGACGAAGCCTGCTCCCACCGAGGCCCGCACCTCTCGCACCGGGAGGCGCCAGCCCGTCGGCGCCCCTCTCAGGTTCGGGTCCGAGGAGATCGAGAGGTGGGTCTTGGCGATACAGATGGGGAGCTCGCCGAACCCGTTGCGCTCGTAGGTGTCGAGCTGACGCGACGCCGCGGGCGAGTAGTCGACGCCCTGCGCGCCGTACACCCTGGTGGCGATGGTCTCGATCTTCTCCCGCAGGGGAGCCTCGCTCGGGTAGAGGAGGCGGAACTCCGACGGCTCCGCGGCGGCCTCGACGACCGCTTCGGCCAGTTCCACCGCGCCTCGGCCCCCGTCGACGAAGTGCGTGCAGACGGCGCTGCGAATGCCCATCTCGGCCGCGATCTCCCGGATCGCGGCGTGTTCGGAGGCGAAGTCCTCGGGGAAGGAGTTGATGGCCACGACCGGTGTCACGCCGTGCATGCGGACGTTCTCGAGTTGCTTGCGGAGGTTGGCACCCCCGGCCTGCACCTCGTCGGGCCGTTCCTCGAGGAGGGCCGGCGGCAAGGGCCTGCCCGCCACCACGTGATGACCGCCGGCATGGACCTTGAGTGCCCGGACCGTCGCCACCACCACGGCGGCATCGGGAGCGAGCCCCGAGGTCCGGCACTTGATGTTGAAGAAGCGTTCCGCACCCATGTCGGCGCCGAAACCGGCCTCGGTGATGAGGAAGTCGCCGGTGTGGATCCCGATGAGATCGGCGATCACCGACGAGTTCCCGTGGGCGATGTTGCCGAAGGGCCCGGCATGCACCAGTACGGGTGTGTTCTCGAGTGTCTGGAGCAGGTTGGGCTTGATGGCGTCGCGCATCATCACGGTCATGGCGCCCGCGGCGCGCAGCTCTTCGGCGGTGACCGGCGTGCCGGCGCCGGTGTAGCCGATGACGACCCGCCCGAGCCGGTCGCGCATGTCCCGCAGGGAGCGCGACAGGGCCAGCACCGCCATGACCTCGGAGGCGGCGGTGATGTCGAATCCCGACTGCCGGGGGACCCCGTCTTCGGCCGTGCCCAGCCCGACCACGAGGTTGCGCAAGGCGCGGTCGTTGACGTCGAGCACGCGACGCCAGGTGATGTTGTGGATGTCGAGGCCGAGTTCGTTGCCGTGATGGAGGTGGTTGTCGACCATGGCCGACAGCAGGTCATGTGCAGCGGTCACGGCGTGCATGTCGCCGGTGAGGTGGAGGTTGAGCGCCTCGAAGGGCACCGCCTGGCTGTACCCCCCGCCCGCGGCCCCGCCCTTGATGCCGAAGGTCGGGCCCATCGACGCCTGACGGATGGCGATGGTGGCGCGTTTGGAGATATGGCGCATGGCTTGGCCCAGACCGAGCGTGGTGGTCGTCTTGCCTTCGCCGAGCGGGGTCGGGGTGATCGCCGTCACGACCACGTATCGGGCGCGGGGTCGATCAGAAAGCGCCTCGATCGCGTCCAGGTTCACCTTGGCCACGTACTCGCCGTACGGTTCGAGGAGGCTCTCGGGGATGCCGGCGTCGGCGGCGATCTTGGTGACGGGCTCGAGCGTGGCCCGTCTCGAGATCTCGAGCGCGCTCAACCTGGCCATGTCACTCCCCCTTGCGATGATGTCGGCGCGCAGGCCGGGAGGGGTGCGTCGTCCACCTCCCCCCGATGGCTGGCCCACTGTTTATAGCTCCTGGGCGCCAGCAGCTGCTTCGACCCCGATCCGGCGTGCAACAGTGGGAGCCCCGACGACCGGAGGAGGGACGGCGATGTCGACGTTCATCACGCGCTTCGAGACCTCGGGTTCGGGCGTCCGCCTGGCGATCAAGGACCTCATCGACATGGAGGGCGTCCCCACCACGGCGGGGTGCCGGGCGGTGGCGAACGAGGCCGTGCCGGCCGGCGCCGATGCGACGTGCCTGGCGGGGGCCAGAGCGGCGGGCGCCCGGATCGTGGGCCGGACGAACCTTCACGAGTTGGCGCTGGGGGTGACAGGAGTGAACCCGTGGTACGGGACGCCCGTGAACCCCCTCGACCCCGCGCTGGTCCCCGGTGGCTCATCGAGCGGATCGGCGGTGGCCGTGGCCACACACGAAGCCGATGTTGCCTATGGCAGCGACACGGGCGGATCGGTGCGGATTCCCGCCGCCTGTTGTGGCTCGGCGGGTCTCAAGACCACGTGGGGTCGCGTCCCCCTCGGCGGGGTGTGGCCCTTGTCCCCCAGTTACGACACCGTGGGCCCCATGGCCCGCGACGTGGCCGGCCTGGTGCTCGGCATGGAGCTCCTCGAGCCCGGATTCGCGGTCGGGCCACCCATGCCGGTCCGGGTCGGGCGTCTCCGGGTGGAGGCGCACCCTCTGATCGACGCGGCGATCGACGATGCCCTGGCCCGCGCCGAGTGGGAGGTGAGCGAGATCGCCCTGCCCCGATGGCACGACGCCACGGCCGCCGCCGGGCTGTTGCTCGTCACCGAGGCGTGGGAGACCAACAAAGAGCTCGTGGCGCGTCGACCGGGCGAGGTGGGGGCCGACGTGGTGGGCCGTTTGCGCCTCGGCGGCTCCATCGACGCCCGCGGCATCGAGTCGGCCCGGGCGGTCGCGCAGGAGTGGGGTGGATGCCTCGAGGAGATCTTCTCGCGTGTCGAGTTCATCGCCACCCCCACGCTGACCGTCTTCCCCCCACCGCTCGACGGGGGCGAGGAGCTGCTCATGGCGCGCTGCACGCTCCCGGTCAACCTGGCCGGCGTTCCCGCCCTCGCCCTCCCGGTGCCCACCGCAGGTGCGCTGCCGGCCAGCCTTCAGCTCATCGGGCCCTTGCACAGCGAGGAGCGGCTGTTGGCGGCGGGGCGCATCCTCGAGTCGGCGATCTCGACGCGCTAGCTAGCGACGTCGGACGCCGGGGCGACGTCGTCGCCTCAGGCGATGCAGCGGGTGAGCTCGGCGACGCTGGTGGTTCCGGCCAGGACCTTCTCGACCCCGTTCTCCCGCAGCCGCTGGGTGCCTTCGGCCACGGCGACGGCCTCGATCTCCGATGCCGAGGCCTGTTCGAGGATGAGAGTCCGAATGCGTGACGACACGACCATGACTTCGTAGACGGCGCTGCGGCCCCGGTAGCCGCCGTAATCACACTGTCGACAGCCGACGGGGCCGAACAGGGTGAGGTCGTGGGGGAGACCTTCGGAGGCCGAGATCGGCATCATCGACGCGATGGCCAAACGCTCGTCGTCGCCGGGCTGGTAGGCGACCTTGCAATGGGGGCACAACCGGCGCACGAGCCGTTGGGCCACGACGCAGGTGAGCGACGAGGCCACCAGGTAGGGCTCGAGGCTCATCTCGAGCAGCCGGGCGATGGCCGTGGCCGCGTCGTTGGCATGCAATGTGGAGAGCACGAGGTGTCCGGTCAGCGCGGCCTTGGCGGCGGTGTGCGCCGTTTCGGCATCGCGGATCTCTCCGACCACGATGACGTCGGGGTCGGCGCGCAGGATGGCTCGGAGGCCGGCCGCGAAGGTGTAGTCGATCTTGGTGAGCACCTGGGTCTGTTTGATCCCCGAGATGTCGTACTCGACGGGATCCTCGACGGTGATGACGTTGCGGCTCGGGTCGTTGATCTCGGTCAGGATCGAGTAGATGGTCGTGGACTTGCCCGATCCGGTGGGCCCCACCGCCAGGATCAGGCCCCAGGGTCGCCCGTAGGACAGGCGCAGCCGCTCCAGGGCGTCGGGATCGAAGCCGAGGCCGGCGATGTTGAGGAGCCCGTGGTCGCGGTCGAGGAGGCGCAGCGTGATCGCCTCGCCGTGCGAGGTGGGGAGCGTGGCGATGCGGGCGTCGATGGATCGACCGCTCGAGGTGAAGGTCATGCGCCCGTCTTGGGGTCGGCGGTGCTCGGCGATGTCGAGGCCGGCCAGGATCTTGATCCGGTTCACCACACCGGTGGGCACGGCGGGGGCAAGACCGATGGCGTCGTGCATGACCCCGTCGACGCGCAAGCGGAAACGCAGGCGACCGTCGTTCGGCTCGATGTGGACGTCCGAGGCACGCTCGGAAACGGCCTGGTCGAGAAGAGTCTCCACGAAGGTCACCACGTGGACGTCGTTCCGCCACGCATCGTCGACCCCGGCTGCGGCGGCGCCCGTGCCCGAACGGTCGCTCCCAAAAGCGGGGGAGCCCGAGGAGAAGGCCTCATCGAGGCCACGATGGAGCTGTCCCGGGCTCGTGATGACGGCGTCCACCTCGGTACCGGCCACCACCTGGGCGTCGTCGAGCGTCAGCACGTCGGCAGGATCCGAGATGGCCACCAGGAGCGTGATGCCGTCGAATGCCACCGGGAGCACACCGCGGCGTCGACAGAAATTCTCGGGCAGGCGTTCGATGGCCTTGGGGTCCGGGGGTTCCTCGACGAGGTCCCGATAGGGGAGGTCGAAGATGCCGGCCAGGGCGCGGCTCAACTCCTCCTCGTCGATGACGCCTCGGTCCACGAGCAGCGCGCCCAAGGGGTCACCGGTGACGATCTGCTCGGCCAATGCCGAATCGACATCCGCGACGGTGACGAATCCGTGCGAGATGAGCCAGTCGCCGAGCCGAGCCCGCCGCGCCGGATCGTCGTTGTCGTTCGTCGTGGCCGGGTCGTCGACGATCTTCATCTGGGACATGGCGGTCTCCTTCTGCAACCTCGCACTGGCCTCGGGCTCACCGGCGGCGCGGGTTCACTGAAGACTCGACGAGGCCTCCGGGGAGGGTTTGCCCGGCCACCAGCCCTCATCGGCCGAATCGGCGAACAGCGGGCGCGGCTTCTCTCGCAGGGCCTCGCCGACGCTTCCGATCCGATGCCAGTCGATGCCCCGGCGGCACCCCGGACATTCGGGGAAGCGCTCACCCTTGGTCACGACGATCTGCCCGTGTCCACAACGCCCTGTCCACACGCCAGACTCATCGCACATTCGATTGGTGAATGCCATCGTGTCCCCTGTCGTTTTGCGACGACGTCGAGCCGACGGGGCCGACACCGCACCCGCACAACCACGACTACCTCGTTGAATTCATCGACCGGGGCGTGCTCGTGGGTAAGGAGACATCACCGGGTGCGCCCATGTTGTGACTTTGGTCACATCGGGGCGGGCCGGGGGTCCGGGGGCAGGTCTACCGGTTGACGGTATATCGGTAGCCGATATATAGTTTCCGGGATGCCGACGGCGCCGCGTCCGAGGTCCGATCCCGACGCCACCGAGGGGCGCGGTGCCGCACCGGCGGGCAGCGCGGAGCCCGACCGGCCCTCCACCCGGCGCCGTTTCCTCGCCTGGGGCCTGGGGACGGCCGTGGTGGCGGCGGCCGGGGTCACCGGCGTCGAGCTCGTGGACCGAGGCGTGCTCCCCGGGCACGGGATGCTGCTCACGGTGGAAGGGGCGTGTGCCGTGGCCTCACCCGGGCTCGAGTTCTCGACCCCGGGCCCGGCCTCCTCGGGCCGGTTCTTGTCCCGGGCCCGGCGCCGGGTCGTCGGGTACACGATCGCCTATCCACCCGGCCACGGCCCGGGGAGCGTGCTCCCCCTGATCGTGATGCTCCACGGGTACGGGGCCGACCACACCGACGCCCTGTCGGGGATGTCGCCGGCCCAGGCGGTGGCGATCAAGGTGGACGGTCGACCGCTGGTCCCCATGGCGATGGTCACGGTGGACGGGGGAGGCGGGTATTGGCACCCCCACCCCGGCGACGACCCGCTGGGGATGGTGGTCGACGAACTGATCCCGATGTGTCGGGCCCGGGGGCTCGGGCGGCCCGCCCAAGGGCTCGCCACGATGGGGATCTCCATGGGCGGGTACGGGGCGCTCGTGGTGGCCGAGCGGTATCCCGCCATGGTGCGGGCGGTGGCCGCCATCAGCCCGGCGGTGTGGACGACCTACGCCGAGGCCCACGGGGCCAACCCCGGCGCGTACTCCTCAGCCCGGGATTTCGCCGCCTACGACGCCGTCACCCACGCCTCGGCGCTGGCCGGGATCCCCGTTCGGGTGGCGTCGGGCCTCGACGACCCGTTCCAGCCCGGGGTGCGGGCGTTGGCGGCCTCGCTCCACCACGCCACGGTGGACTTCTCCAAGGGATGTCACTCGGGGCCGTTCTTCGTGGCCCAGGAACCCCCGTCGCTGGCCTTCCTCTCAGACCACCTCGGTGGCTGAGGACGGGTCCCGGCTTCTCAGGAGGGAGAGGCGGGGGAGGGAGGCTTGGGGGCGGTGTGGGCCAGCACGTCCCGAAGGAACCGCAGCAGGTCGCACCGGAAGCAGTAGTCGCGGCATCGATGACCCATGGACCCTTCCCCCCCTCACGACCGTCCTCGCCGAGCCCAGGCTCGGGTCGGGTTGCCCCCTGTCGTCTGGGCCAACCGTGATCCCCGAGCCTCACCGGCTGCACTATCGGTTCCCAACATTTGCCCAACAGCAACCCGGGGTCCAGTCGGACCGCTCTCCCCCCGCTCTCGGAATGTCTCTAATGTCGACCCGACAGGCCCGGGCCCCAGCGCCCCCGGCCCCCGGAGGTGGCGTCGTGATCCGTGGTGAAGGGACCGCTGTCGTGAGAGGCGTCACTCCCGACGAGGTCTTCGATTTCGTTCTCGACCCGGCCCAGTACACCAAGGCGGACACCAAGATGGTGTGGGTCACCAAGCTCGCCGATGTCCCCGACGGCATGCTGGCCCGCGAGGACGGCAAGTTCCTCGGCCTGTTCAAAGGGTCGGTGGTGACGCGCTACCGGTGGACGCGCCCGACGAGCATCGACGTCACCCTCGAGCACGGCGTCCCGCGTTCGCTGCACGCCTGGTTCGAGATCGATGCGGTGGAGGGGGGGACGCGCGTGCGCCACGTCGAGGAGCTCGACCTCGGGCACGGGCTGCTCGGATCGCTGCACGACGCCGTGGCCCGCTCGTGGTTCGCGCGTTCGGTCACCAGTGAGGTGGCCGAGATCGCACGACTGCTCGAGGCAGGCGAGCGCGGTCGAGGGCCCGACCACGGCGAGGGGTCGTGAGCGTTCGCCGCCCCTGACGACGGCGGCGCCAGACGACGGCGGCGCCTGGACGGGCAGCAGGTTGGCGGGTGACCCCGACTCGTTGTGGTGGCTGTGCCACAGCCCGGGCGGGGTCACGAAGGCGCCGCCGGGCTCCCAGTCCACCCGGACCGGGTCGACGATGGTGCCGTCGGCCCGGATGTCGGGGCCGACCAGCGAGTAGCACCCCGGATCGCACTGGACGATGAGATCGAGGGCGATGCTCTGGTGACGGTGGGGGCGCTGCACGTGCCCGGCGGGCAGCACCCCGAGCATCGCCCACAGCGTGTGCGTCACGGTCAGGGTCTGGTCGTTGCGGGCGTTGCCGAGAAGCACCGCCACCCGGCTGCGGGTGGCGGCGTCGGGGTCGGCGGCCACCTCGGCCAGCCGCGCCCGGGCCCGTCGGCCGTCGAAGCGGGTCGGGGCGAATCGGGGCTCGGTGGCCTGCACGCCGAGATAGGCGAGCAGCGGGGAGTCGTCGACGTGGTACAGAACCGCACCCACCTCGGCGCAGTGCCGGGCCTGTGAGCAGCCCGGCAAGGTGACGACATCGCCGGCCTCCCAGGCGACCCGACCCGCACCTCCCGGTCCCTCGACGTCGGAGTAGCCGCGTCCTTCCAGGCAGTAAAAGAGGGCGCTGGTGGCGTTGGGGGCGAGGGCGAGGGTTTCACCTTCGGCGATGCACACGAACCGGGCCACCAGGGACGGGCCCGTGGCCGGGTACGAGGTCCCGAGCACGTCCGAAAGGTCCAGGTCGACGACCCGGGTCGTGTCCGGGTCGTGGCACCGGGCCGGGAAGGCGCGGATCGGGACCGTGCTCGTGTGGCCGGACCCGATGGGGTCGACCGCCGCGCTGTACTCGTAGAAGCGTGCGTCGCCGGTCCAGTCCTCGACGGCCAGCCCGATCCCGATGCCCGCCGATTCTCCGACGGGGTGGGTGGCGACGGTGTCCATGGCACCAGTATCTGTCACCACGGTGCGTCGTGTGTGACGCGCCCGTCGCCGACGCCGGGTCGACGGTCCACAGGCCCCGTCGCCGGTGGTGTCATCTGGGGATGACCTGGGGAAGACCCTGTACCTTCCTGGGGAAATGTTCCCCACAATTGGGGATGGCGGGACAAATTCTCTGGAGAACATCGGGATATCGCGTCGCCCTATTGACCTTCGTTGAGCGCAGGCGCAGAGTGGTGATCAGCCGAACGAACAACGACCCTCTGGAAGCCGGAGAGAGCGCCGCAAGGCGGGATCACCGGGGAAACGGAGGGGGACGAGTTCGCCGGCGAGGCGGATGGTGAAGTAGCGGGAGGTTCCCTGGGATCGACCGTTACAACGCCCGGACCGGGGGTCGTCCGACCCATGGAAAGGGCGAGCCCTCAGCCGAGGGCGCGGCCCCGAGGAGTGCGGGCGACTTCGGTCGCACCGGCTACTCGGGGTCTCGCCGCGTCCGGGCCCCGACACCTTCGTCCCGGCGCGTCGCGCACGCTCACCGCGTACGCGCGTTCCGCAGACCCGGCGCGCCCGCCCGGCGTGTCGTCAGCGGATCCTGAAGGTGGTGTCGTGGCGGGGGTCCTCCTCGGTGATCTCGATGCCATCGACGCGTGCCCAGGCGGGTCCCTGGCGACACCACGCCACCAGCGCCTCGACGGCCAGGGGTGAGCCTTCGAAGGCGGCCTCCACGTCGCCGTGCTCGGTGTTGCGCACCCACCCCGCCACCTGCGCGTCGGCGGCCCGGGCGAGACACGACGCCCGGAAGCCGACGGCCTGGACGCGCCCGTGGATCAGGACCCGGCGCCGGACGGTGCCGGTCCCCCCGTCCCGGCCCGTCACCTCGAGGAGACGCCCCTGGTGTCGGCCACGGTGTCCATCAGGCAGGGGTCGACCTCCCCGTCGATGCACCGTTCGCACTCGAGCTCCAACGTGGTGTGGGCGATGGTGAAGGGCCCCCCGATGGCCGACTTCACCTTGTCTCCCACGACCTGGGCTTGCTCGAGGGTGGGATGCCCGGTGAGCACGACGTGGGCCGAGAGCGCTCGGACATCGCTCGACAGGCTCCAGACGTGAAGGTCGTGGATCTCCGCCACCCCCGGGACTCGTCCCATGACGGCGGTCAACTCGGCGAGGTCGACATCGGCGGGGGACGACTCGAGCAGGACGTCGAGGCTCGCTCGCAGCAAGCGGTAGGCCTCGACCACGATGATGGCCGCCACGACCAGCGAGGCGGTGGGGTCCGCCCACTCGAGCGAAGGGTTGGCGATGAGCACGGCGCCGGACCCCAGCACGGCGAGCGAGCCCAGCGCGTCCCCGCCCATGTGCAGCGCGGCAGAGCGCATGTTGAGGTCGCGGCCGCGCTCGCGCAGCGCCAGTGCCGCCAGGCCGTTGGTCACGAAGGCCACAGCCGCGACGATCACGACGAGACCTCCGTGCACCGCGTGGGGATGGAGGAGGCGCGCCACGCTCTCGACGACGATGGCGACCGTGATCACCGCGATCACCGCGGCGTTCCCGAGGGCGGCGAGGATGGGCCCGCGGTGGTACCCGAAGGAGTGCGACGGGCTCCGAGGTCGCGTCGCCCACCTGACGGCCAGGAGCGACATCCCCACGCCGGCCACGTCGGTGATGTTGTGCCCCGCGTCGGAGAGCAGCCCGACGGAGTGGGCGACCAGACCGCCGGCCAGCTGGGCCACGGCCAGGGCGATGTTCAGCCCCAGGGCGACCAGGAGGCGTCGGGTGCGACTGGTGGCGCGGTCCATCGACGATGTGGCTCCTCGATCGGTGTCGGTTCGTCCAGCCTACCGGGGGCCTTTCGGCAAACCTTCGCTCAACCGAAGGGACCGAACCACGACCGAGGCGCGCTCCCGGTCCGGTAGCAGTCGCGCAGGTGCTCGAACCACGCCGTGCTGTCGGCGAGCCCGCCGGGCCGAAAGCGCTCGAGCCACAGCCGGCGGTACTCCCTGATGCGGGCTTCGAGCTCGGCGGACAAGGTCGCCCGGTCGGCCTCGGCCACCGATGCCAAGCCGCCGTCTCCTTCCAGCCGCAGCACCACGTCGCGACAGGCCAGGCGCAAGAGGGCCCCGGTGGCGACGATCTCCTCGACGACGAGGCGCCCGTCGGGCCGTTTCGGGCGGGCTCGGCCCAGTGCGACGGCGGTGTCGTCGACGAGCGCCTGCACGGCCTCGAGATCGGCCCTGCTCAGCCCGGCGGTGACCGCCTTCCCCATCCGCCACTGGGGCAGGAAATAGGGCAGCGCCAGCGCCGACATGTTCGGAGGCCGGGGCACCACCATTTGGTAGGCCTGGCCCAGTCCCACCACGGCATGGCCCGTGACGCCGGCCGGATCGTCGTAACAGTGCACGTCCAACACGGTGGCGAGCTCGTCGGCGTCGAGCCCGGCGTGGGCCTCGACGCTCCAACCGAAGGCGGCCGCGGTGGCGAAGCCCGGGTCGCTCACACACGGCTGTTGATGGTGGCCCATGTCGCCCCAGTCGGTGACGAGGAGCCCGCGCGCGCCGTGGGCGGCTCCTGAGCGCGCCGCGCTGCGGATGTTCCCGATCATGTTGTCCACGCGCCCCGAGATCGACATCCAGCTCGAGGTGCCCGGGCACACCCAGAAGGGCACCCCGGATTCTTCGAGGCGGGCGGCGCGTTCCTCGAAGGGATGGTTGGCCTCGTACCCCCACTCGCACACCGTGACGTCGTCGGGGAGTTCGCCCAGGAGGTCGGGATGGGCGGCGGGGATGTCGCCCCACACGAGCAGCTCGCGTCCTTCGAGGACCGGCAGGGCCCGCAGGGCGCCCAGCCACGTCACCCACTCCCCGTGCCGTTCGGGGCCGAGCTCCCAGGGCTCGTCCATCCCGATGTGGACGCGCCCACTCTTCACCTGGGGGACGAGCTGGGCCAGGAGGTCCGAGACGAGGGCGAACGCCTCGGGATTGGCCGGGTCGAGCGTGAGGGCGGGCCGGCGGATCCCGAACATCCAGTCAAAACCGTCGGGGGCGATGGCGAGGGGCCGGTACCGGGCCAGCCGGAGCCACCGCTCGAAGTGCCCCAGCGTGTTCTGGTTGGCGACGAGCTCCACGCCGCGCCGCGCGCAGTGGGCGTCGAGGTCGTGCATGTCCTGGACGGTGTAGGGATCGGCGAGGCGCCACACGTCCTCGTGCCCCGCGTAGGCGAAGGTGTGCTCCATGTACAGCTGGAGTTGGTTGATCTTCCAGCCCGCCAACCGGTCGACGAGGTCGCGCAGGGTGTCCATGCTGGGGACGCGGTCGCGCGACACGTCCACCATGACTCCCCGCACCGCGAAGTCGGGCCAGTCCACCACCTGACACGCAGCCAGGGTGCCGTCCTCGACGCCGCCGGGGGCGTTGGCCGGGTGGCGCAGCTGGGACAAGGTGGCCCGCCCGTGGCGCAGGCCGGCCTCATCGGCCCCGACGAGGCGCACGGCGTCCTCGCCCACCTCGAGCCGGTACCCCTGCGGTGCGAGCGTGGCGTCGAGGGACTCGACGGGCACGCGGTCGGGGACGCGCCGGCCGTCGGGGGAGGGCTCGAAGGAGCGGGGTCGGGGGAGCAGGACCGGGGTGGGTGCCACGACGTCGGGCGGGGGCACGCCGGCTCAGGCTGCCGCGTCCCAGGGCCCCTCGGGTCGCAGTCCCTGGGCGATCATGAGGGCGAGCTCGTTGCGCACCAGGGGGAGGTCGTCGGCATGGGTCACGCCGATGCAGCGACCGGGTCCGTCGAGCACCCGCACCGCGGCGGCCTCGGCCCCCTCGACCCGCCCCGCGATCAGGTCGCCCACCACCTCGGGCAGCAGGACCTCGGCGTGACTCTCGAGCGCGCCAGGGTCGGGCACGGTGCCGTCGGGTGACACCGAAGGGTGCGCGGCGAGCACGGCGCGCTCGAGGACGGGCCAGATCGAGGGCTGGAACCCCCACAGGTTCATCGACACCGGGGTGTCGCCGGGGAGCTCGGCGGGGTCGATCCCGTCGCCGACGTCGAAGGCCCCGTCGGCGCGCCGGGCCACCCCTCGGCGTTCGACCAGCCGCACCAGGTGCCCGTCGGGTCCCACTTGGCAGGTCCCCCGGGTCACGGGGGCATCGGCCACGATCGTGTCGCGCAGTCGGTAGGCGACGATGGCGTGCTCGTCGCCGCGCGCCAGTCGACCGGCCAGCAGGGCCAGAGCCGGGGCGCCGTAGACGTCGTCGGCGTTCACCACGCCGAAGGGGCCGTCGCCCACGTGCCGGCGCGCACAGAGGACCGCGTGCGCGGTGCCCAGCGGCACGCCTTGTTCGGCGAAGGCGACCTCGACCGGTGCCGGAAAGCACCGACCCACGTGGTACCTGATCGCCGGTCCGGTCTGGGGGCCGAGGACGAGGACGATGTCACCGAAGCCGGCCGACACGGCGTCACCGGCGATGAGGTCGATCACGGCTTCGCCGTGCAGTCCTACCGGTGCCAGTGGTTTGCAGCCGCCGTAGCGCTTGGCCATGCCCGCGGCCAGGACGACCAGGACGGGCCGGTTGTCGGAGCTTGCTGTCGTCATCCGCCCCATCGTAGGACCGCGCTGGCCCAGGTCATCCCGCCCCCGAAGCCCGACAGCAGGACCAGCGCGCCGGGGCGGAGGCGGTCGGTCTCGAGCGCGTCGGCGAGCGCCAGGGGGATCGACGCCGACGAGGTGTTGCCGTAGCGGTCGATGGTCACCACGCAGCGGTCGTCGGGTATCCCCAGGCGCTGGCTGGCGGCGGTGATGATGCGGGCGTTGGCCTGATGGGGAATGAAGAGGTCCACGTCGCTCGGCGTGAACCCCGCCTTGCCGAGTGCCTTCAGTGACGAATCGACGATCACGCGCACGGCATGACGGAAGATCTCCTTGCCGTTCATGTAGAGGTACCCGCCGTGGTCGCACTTGAGGAGGTGACGCAAGGATCCGTCGGCGCCGAGGTCCCACGCCAGCAGCTGGCCCGGTCCGTCGACGGCCTCGAGGAGCACCGCCCCGGCCCCGTCGCCGACGAGCACCGCGATGCTGCGGTCATCCCAGTCGGTGATCTGCGACAGCGTCTCGCTCCCGATGACGAGCACGCGCCGGGCCCCGGCGAGCACGAGGCCATGGGCGGCGACGAGGGCGTAGACGAATCCCGAGCACGCCGCGTTGACGTCGAAGGCACCACCGCGCACCCCCAGCCCTTCTTGCACGGTGGCCGAGGTCCCCGGCACCAGCGCGTCGGGGGTGGAGGTGGCGAGCACGAGCACGTCGACGTCGTCCCCGGTGCGACCGGCCCGGGCCAGGGCCTGGGCGCCCGCCGCGATGGCCAGTTCGGCGGTGGTGCCACCGATGCGCCGCTCGCGGATCCCGGTGCGCTCGGTGATCCACTGGTCACTGGTGTCGAGGCGCGCCGAGAGGTCCTCGTTGGTGACCACCTTGTCGGGTACGGCGATGCCCCACCCGGTGACGACTGCTCCAGGCACCGGGGGTCAGGTGCGCTCGAGAACGTGCACGGCCACGAGGGCGGTGTCGCGACCCGACATGATCCCACCGGTGTTGACCGCGGCCGCCAGACGCGGTTGGTGGACCTGGCGACCCGCGGCCGTTCCTCGCAGCTGGGCCACGAGCTCGGCGATCTGGCAGATGCCCGTGGCGCCCAGGGGGTGCCCGCGGGCGACCAGACCACCACTGGGGTTCACACACACGCCCCGCCCACCGACGTCGGTGTCACCCGCCAGCGTGGCCAGCCCTGCTTCGCCGGCGGGGAAGAACCCCAGCGATTCCAGGGCGTAGAGCTCCTCGGCGCTGGTGGCGTCATGCAGCTCGACGACGTCGATGTCCTCGGGGCCCGCACCCGCTGCCTTCCAGGCTTCCTCGGCGGTCTCGCGCAACCTGTCGTGGTAGTCGAGCTCACCGTTGCCCGAACGGAGCACGCTGGCGCGAATTCGGGGCGCGCCGGGCGCGGTGCCGGCCGACAACACCGCCGCCGCCGCCCCGTCGGTGAACGACGAGCACATGAGGCGGGTCAAGGGTGCGACCACGACCGGTGAGGCGAGAACCTCCTCCACGGTGACCGGAGTCCTGAACTGGGCCAGGGGGTTGCGCGACCCGGCCCGACGGGCCTTGGCCGCCGCCGCCGCGATCTGCTCGGGCGTGGTCCCTCGGTCGTCGATCTGATGGCGGACCCACGCGGCGTTGAGCGCCATGAGCACGCTGCCGGCATCGTTGTCGAGGCGGACGCGTATCTCGGCTCGCTCGTCAGAGGGCAGGCCGTCCTCGATGCCGGCGATGGTCTCGCCCCGGTGGCCCGTCCACATCTTCTCGACGCCCACCACGAGCACCGGCGATTGGCCCGCCTGGGCGGCCAGCCAGCCGAGGTGCATGGCCGATGATCCACCCGCACAGGAGTTGTCCACGTTGACGACCCCGGTCGTGCCGAGATCGACGCCGCGCAGCCAGCTCTGCCCGCGGATGCACCCCTGATCGCACAGCCGGCCGCCCAGGGCATTGGCCGAGATCACGAGGCCCACGTCGCCCGGGGACAGCCCGGCGTCGGCCAGGGCCGCTCTCACCGCCTGTCCCGCCATGTCCGCGGGGGTCTGGTCGCGCCGGTCCATCGGCGTCATTCCAATCCCGACGATGCTTACGTCTTGTCGCATGACGACGTCACCTCCAAGCCTGTTCCGGGATCCGCGTGTCGCGAGCGGCCGACACAACCACATCCGTCGCTCTCGGCGCCATGATGGGGGACGCGACGAGGCCGGCGAATTCGCCGGCCAGGTCCTCGAACTGTACCAGCGGGTCGTCGGTGGTGACGAAGACCGCGATGTGTTGGGCCCCGGCTTCGGCGAATCGGGCCAGGGCCGAGGCGCACGTGCGGGCACTGCCGGTCACGAGATGGCGCTCGAACGAGCGCGCCGGAAGGCCGTAGAGCGAGGACATCCAGGCGAGCCCTCGCTCGTCGGCTCCCGCGCCCCCCACCGACACGAAGGCCACGGTGGCGCGGGCCACGGCGCCGGGATCGCGTCCTGCTCTCTCGGCCTCTTTGTCGAGCCGGCCCAGGGCGGCGCGGTACTCGTCGGGGGGCACGAACAGCGGGATCCATCCGTCCCCGCGCTGCGCGGCGCGCCGCAGGGCCGCTTCGCTCGAACCGCCGACCCAGATGGGGATGGGGCCGGGTGCGGGCAGTTGCGCATAGGGCGCCCCGGTGGACTGGGCCCACGCTCGGTGCAGGGTGTCGATGCCGTCGTCGAGGAGCCGTCCCCTGATGCCGAAGGCCACCCCCGCCGCGGCGTACTCGCCGGGATGGGTCCCGACGCCCACACCCAGCACCAGCCGGCCTCCCGAGAGGTGGGCGAGGGAGGCCGCCTCCTTGGCCACCGAGGTGGCGTGACGGAGCGGGAGTTGCAAGATGCAGGTTCCGATGGCGACGTGGCTCGTCGCCGCGGCCGCCACCCCGAGCGCGCTCAGGGCTTCGAGGGCGGGACCGTGCCAGTAGAGGTGGTCACAGGCCCACAGGGCGGTGGCGCCGCCCGCTTCGGCTCGTCGGCACAGATCGGACAGGGCCGCCGCGTCGGGGAGCTCGGCGCGGTCCTGGGGGAACGTCGGCAGGATGAGCCCGAGCCTTCCCGCGTCCGCGCCCGGCACCGGGTGTGCTGGCGCGGCCATCGTGTCGGGGGGCACGGGGGCATCGTACCTGGGGTCAATTGTGACGGTCCGTCAGATTTCTCCCGAGGAGGTCGAGGGGGGCGCCGTGAGCAGGAAAAAGGCCTCCCGGCCCCGGGCCCTGGAGCGCAGGGCCGACACGATGGCACGGTAGGGACCGAGCCACGGCACAATGGAGTGGTGCCCGACCTCAGCCAACCCGACGTGCGGCTCCCCGACCAGGACGATTCCGCCCCGGTCGCGCCCGAGCCCGGCACGATCGGGGTCAGCCCCGAAGTCCGCGCCCAGCGTGAGGCCGATCTGCGGGCCTTGATCGAGTTGATGCGTCCCGCCGTGCAATCCGACGGAGGCGATCTGGAGCTCGTGTCGTTCGATCTCGACTCGGGGGTGGTGGAGGTCCAGCTGCAAGGGGCGTGCAGCTCGTGCGCGATCTCCTCGGCCACGCTCCAGGGTGGGGTGGACCGCATCCTGCGGGGGCGCCTCGACTGGATCACCGAGGTCGTGGGCGGTGTCGACGAGAGCGCCGATCCCTTCGACAGCGCGGCGTTGGGCCGCGGGGGATACGTCCCGCGGGCCTGAGCTCTGACGGCCCGAGCCCTCTGTGGCGGGGCGGGTCCTGGTCCTAGGCGGCGAGGTCGGACTCGTCGATCGACCCGTAGCGCACGAGCGGCTCGAAGAGGTCGAGGACAGAGCGGTCGGGGTCGGTGATGCCGCGCAGTGCCGGGGTCGTCAGTCGACGGCTGACGAAGCGCCGGGCCACCGCCGCCTTGCGGGCGTCGCCGTTGCGGTCGAGCGCCCATGCCGCCTCTTCGACGAGCAAGGCCCCCTCCACGGTGTCGGCGAGAAGCTCCGCGAACTTCCGACTCTGCAGCAGCGCGATGTCGTCGGGCGCGCCCTCGAGATAGGAGATCGCCACCCTGGTGTCGCGCAGGGATGCGGCCACCGTGTCGAGCGCCCCCCCGAGGACCTTGTGTCCCGAGCCCGTCTCGAGGGCCTGTTCCGCCCGTGCCAGCAGGGCGACATGGGCCTGTTCGCCCCGCATGGCCCGCCGGACGTCGATGCACAAGATGTTCTCGGTGCCTTCCCAGATGGTGTGGCACTGGGCGTCGCGAAGCTGGCGCGCCATGGGCCAGTCCTCCATGTACCCGTTCCCTCCGAGAACCTCGAGACCCGTCGACGCCGCCCACAGCGCCCGACGCGTGCAGCGCATCTTGGCCAGGGGTACGAGGATGCGGCGGACCAGGCGGCCCGACTCGGCGTCCTGGGCTCCCCGGGCCGCGGCGGCGCACTCATAGGTCCCCGCCATGCCCGCTTCGAGGTCCACGAGCATGTCCACGAGGGTCTCGCGCACGAGCGGATAGCTGTCGATGCGGTTCCCGAACTGCGAGCGCCGGGCCGCGTAGATCGCCGCCTCGAGGAACGAGCGACGATGGATGCCGAGCCCCATGAGCGCCACCCCGAACCGGCTCCCGTTGACCATCTCCATCATGCGGTTGATGCCCCGCCCGTCACGGGCCGCGTCAGCCGAGCCGTCACCGGCGTCGAGTGCGCCCGAGCCGCCGGCCAACCAGGCTCTGGCACCGTCGAGGGACACCTCCCCGGTGGGCACGCCCACGGTGCCGAGCTTGGGCTTGAGCCGTTTGATCCTGAAGCCGTTGGCGCTCCCGTCAGGCAGGATGCGG
The DNA here is from genome assembly GCA_050011815.1 of Acidimicrobiales bacterium. Classification (GTDB taxonomy): domain Bacteria; phylum Actinomycetota; class Acidimicrobiia; order Acidimicrobiales; family UBA8190; genus Chersky-840. Next base: position 134,500 of record JBEKIJ010000019.1, read on the forward strand.
GGAACGATGTAGGTGGCGAGGCCCCGGCTTCCCCCCGGCGCCCCCTCGGGGCGGGCCAAGACGATGAACACCTCGGCATCGACGTTGGAGCAGAAGTGTTTCTCCCCCGACAGCAGCCACTCGTCGCCGTCCTGCACGGCGCGGGTGGTGTTGGCCCCGACGTCGCTTCCTCCCTGGCGCTCGGTGAGGAACATCCCGCCTTCCCAGGCCTCGTCGGGGTCGAGGTTCCGGAGCCGGCCGAGCAGGTCGTCCCGGGCGGCGCCCGGGGCGTAGCGCTCCACGATGTCGGCGGCCCCCGAGGTCATGCCGAGACCGCAGTAGATCGCCGTCTCGGCCTGCGACACCAGGTAGGACACCGACGCCGTCACGACGCCGGGCACGGGACGGCCGGCCAGGGTCTCCAGGCTGACGAACCCGTTGCGGACCAGGTCCGCCTTGTTCTGGGTCCAGTTCGGGTGGTGGACGACGTCGTCGACCTCCTCCCCCCAGCGGTCGTAGCGGCGCAGCACCGGCCCGTGCTTGTCGGTCAGCTCGGCTCGGGGGGCGATGACCTGGCCGACCAGGGTCCCGAATCGGCCCACGTGCTCCTCGGCCAGGGCGCGGTCGCCCGGGTCGGGGAGGTGGCGGTCGAGGAGGGCGCCCAGATTGGGGTCAAGGGCGTACCAGTCCAATCCGGTGGCCTGGTCGTAGTCGGCGTAGTCGGGGAGCATCCCCCGATGCTACGGCCGGGAGCGCCGCCGAGAGCCCGATTCCGGCCCGGAACGATCACTTAGGAAAACTAATTAGAATGGTGAACGATGACCACGATCGCCAACCCCCCCGGCGCCGAGGGCGCTCCCGGGCCTGACCCGGGCGAGGCGGCTCCGAACGCGGGCAGCGGGCCCGAGGCGGGGTGGCGCGTCCCTCCGGGATCGGACGCCGAGATGGCGGCGCGGCTGCGGTTGGCGATCCTGCGCCTGTCGCGCCGGCTCCGCCAGCAGGTCGCCGGCGGGGTGACCTCGTCGCAGGTCTCGGCGCTCGCCACCGTCGAACGCCTCGGCACCCCCACCCTGGGCGAGCTGGCGTCCTCGGAGCAGGTGCAGCCGCCCAGCATGACCAAGATCGTGGTGGGGCTCGAGGCCGCCGGCCTCGTGGCACGCCAGGAGGACGACACCGACGGCCGCATCGTGCGGGTGAAGCTCACGGCCGAGGGTCGACGCACCTTGCAGCGCAGCCGCTCGTTGCGCAATGCCTACCTGGTGCGTCGGCTGCGCGGGTTGCCGGCGGACGAGCGGGCCGCGCTCGAGGACGTCGTCGGGTTGCTCGAACATCTCGTGGAGCAACCGTGACCCGCCTGAAGCGAATCGCCGACACGACATTCCAGTCGCTGCACACCCGCAACTACCGGCTGTACTTCACCGGGCAGATCATCTCGGTGAGCGGCACGTGGATGCAGAGCGTCGCCCTGGCCTGGCTCGTGGTCCACTACCTCGCGCCCAAGGACGAACGCGGCGTCGACATCGGGATCACCCTGGCCCTGCAGTTCCTGCCCATGCTCCTCTTCGGAGCCTGGGGCGGCCTCATCGCCGATCGCGTCGACAAGCGGCGCCTCCTGGTCACGACCCAGACCTCCGCCGGTTGCCTGGCGCTGGCGCTGGGGCTCCTGGTGCTCATCGGCCACGGCCCGGCGGGCTCCGCGCATCTGTGGGAGGTGTACCTGCTTTCGCTGCTCCTCGGGGTGGTGAACATGTTCGACAACCCTGCCCGCCAGACATTCGTCATCGAGATGGTGGGCAAGGACGATCTCACCAACGCCGTGAGCTTGAACAGCATCGTCATGAACGGGGCCCGGGTCATCGGGCCCGCCATCGGGGGCATCCTGATCGCCACGGTCGGGCTCGGGGTGTGCTTCCTCGCCAACTCGGCGAGTTACGTGGCGGTCATCGTGGCGTTGATGCTCATGCGTCGGTCGGAGCTGCACGTGGCCCAGCGCGTGGCCCGGGCCAAGGGCCAGCTCCGTGAGGGCGTGCGCTATGCGTGGCGGACCCCGAACCTCCGGGACCCCTTGATGCTCGTCTTCGTGGTCGGCCTCCTGGCCTACAACTTCACGGTGATCCTCCCACTGCTGGCCCAAGACACGTTTCACGGCGGGGCCGGGACCTTCGCGCTGCTCACCTCGCTCATGGCGGGAGGGGCCGTGGTGGGGGGGCTCATCGTGGCCAACCGGGGCAAGCCCAACATCCACCGGCTGACGGGCGTGGGCATCGCCTTCAGCGTGATGATCGGGGTGGTGGCGCTGTCACCGACGCTGGTGGTGGCGGGTGTGGCCCTGGTGTTCATGGGTGGCCTGTCCATCGCCTTCATCGCCACGGCCAACTCCACCATTCAGCTCCAGGTGGAGCCGACCATGCGGGGCCGGGTCATGGCGCTCTACGCCATGGGCTTCTTGGGCACCACCCCCATCGGGGCGCCGTTGGTGGGTTGGATCTCGCAGACCTCGAGCCCGCGCGTCGCCTTGTTGGTGGGCGCCACCGCCACGCTGGTGGCGTCGACGGTGACGCGGCTGCGCCACCGCAACGAGCATCGCCGGGTCGAGGCACTGGCCACGGCGCGGGTGGTGGACGAAGCGGAGCCCGGCACCGAGCTCGGCGTGGCCTGAGACCGGAAACACGTGGCCCCTACATTGGTGGCCATGGCCGTGGTGTGCTCTTGCTGCTCGATGCCGGTGGATTGGTGGGTCAGACTCCGTTCGCACCCCGACCTGCCCATCTGTCACGACTGCCTCGCCGGGCTGGATGGGCAGCGGGACGGCCAGGTGCAGCTCATGACGGGGAAGTGGTCGGTCACCGGGTTCGAGCCCATCTTCAAGGTCGCCGATGTGGCGCGCTCGGTCGCCTGGTTCGAGCGAGCGGCCTTCGAGGTGTCGTTTCACGACGACACCTATGCCTTCGCGCACCGGGATCGAGACCTCACGATCCACCTTGCCCAAGCTGCAGCCGACGAAGCTCCGGGTCATGGCGTCCTCTATCTCCATTGCCACGACGCCGACCGGGTGGCGCAGGAGTGGCGACGAGCCGGGATCGAGGTGCAGGGCCCGCGTGACGAGGACTATGGGAAGCGGGAGGGGTCGGTCATCGACCCCGACGGAAACGTGATTCGTTTCGGGAGCCCCATTCGCTGAGGCGGGGCCGGACGCCGGGGTCAGGCGGTCGAGGGTCTCGGTTCTTTGGGAAGGCCGAGAACCCGCTCGCCCACGATATTGCGCTGGATCTCGGCGGTGCCGCCCCAGATCGTCTCGGAGCGGCTGAAGAAGAACGACGCCTGGAGCTCACCGACGGGGTAGTCCACCGCACCCCGCCGCGGCCGGAGGGCATCCTCCTCATGGCCGCCCCCGCCGCCGAGGACCTGTCCCTCGAGGCCGAGGATGTCCATGGCCAGGTTCATGACGTCGCGGTGGTACTCGGACCAGAACATCTTGTGGGTGGCGCCCAGCGCGGCGGCATGGTGGGTGCCGTTGAGCGCGTCGGTAAGGGACCGGTAACCGTTGATCTGCATGATCTTCACCTTGGACCAGGCGCGCGCCAGCCCCTGACGGACCTCGGGGTCGGTGTCGCGGCCGGTGCGTCGGGCGTCCTCGATGATGTGGTCGAGCTCCCGGGCGAAGCGCCGGTGCCCGGTGGTCGAGGACGCGCCCCGCTCGAAGCCCAAGGTGGTCATGGCCACCTTCCACCCGTTGTTCTCCCCCCCCACTACGTTCTCCCGCGGACAGCGGGCGCCGGTGAAGAACACTTCGTTGAATTCCGATGAGCCGTCGATCTGTCGAATGGGTCGCACCTCGACCCCCGACTGCTTCATCGGGACGAGGAGGTAGGAGATCCCCTGGTGTTTGGGGGCCTCGGGGTCGGTCCGGGCCAGCAGGAAGATGAAGTCGGCGAATTGGGCCTGGGTGGTCCAGACCTTCTGGCCGTGCACCACCCATTCGTCCCCGTCGAGATCGGCTCTCGTCGACAGCGATGCCAGGTCGCTCCCCGCATCGGGTTCGGAGAACCCCTGGCACCACGAGATGGTGCCGTCGAGGATCTTCGGGATGAATTGTCGCTTCTGGTCCTCGGTTCCCCACTGCAAGATGGTCGGCCCGACGAGCGTGTCACCGAAGAAGTCGGCACGCATGGGCGCCTGGGCCCGGGCGAACTCCTCGTTGAGGACGACCTGCTCGATCAGCGACAGGCCCTTGCCGCCGTACTCCTCGGGCCACGACGCACAGATCCATCCCCCCTGGCGGAGCTTTCGGACCCAATCGGCGTTGAACGCGTCGCGGGCGGGCCCGGTGAGGGTGAACCCATCCTCGAACCACCCCTCGGGGAGGTTGTCCTCGAGCCAGCCCCTGACCTCCTTGCGCAGCGCCTCGGCTTCGGGGGGGTAGGTCAGGTCCATAGGGCCGAAGGTACCGCCGGACGCGCTCCGGGGACAACGGCACGGGGCGGTCTCAGCTGAGCTGCACCGCCTTCACGAACAACAGGGCCACGGCCACGAAGAGATAGGCGTACATGAGGTACATCGTCGTCGTCCGCCCCCGCGTCCACTTGGGCCGCTCGATCAGGGCGAGGGGGGGCATGCGCCATGTCAGCCGCCGCTCCCGTTCGATGGGGTCCGGGCCGACCCGGTGCCGCAGGGCCCGCAGGTACAGCGCCCCCGCCACCACCAGGATGAGCCCGAGCAGACCCGACAGGACGGCGAGGAGGGCGGGCACGTCGATGTGGGGGAACACCGTCGTGGTCATCAAGATGAGCGACAGCACGAACAGGACCGAGACGATGAAGGTGGCCACGACGTTGAGCCAGGGGCGGTTGACCCAGGGACCGAGCACGGCCTTGTCGTTGCACAGCAGGAGCAGGAACACCGTGGCGCTGGGGAGGAGGATCCCGGCCAGGGCTTGGACGGCGGTGGTGATGACCCCGAGTGGTGCCCCGGGGATCAGCACGATGGTGGCCGCCAAGGCCACGATCCCGGTGAAGGTGGCGTAGAAGAACTTGGCGTCGCGCACCCGGCGGTTGAGCGAGTGCCGGGTGCCGAAGATGTCACCGAAGGCATAGGAGGTCGCCAGGGTCACCGCCGCGGCCCCGATGATCGACGCGTTCAACAAGATGATGGCGAAGAGCGTGCCGGTGGCGTTCCCGATGTAATGGTCGAGCCCATGAGCGACGCCCGCGGCGTTGGTGAACCTTCCCGCCGCATGGGTGTGGGCGAAGGCGAAGGCCACGGTGATGATGATGAGGCTGGCGGCCAGGACCGTGATGAACGACCCCAGCACGGTGTCGACCCGCTCGTAGTTGATCCAACGGGGGGTGATGCGCTTGTCGACGATGTTGGACTGCTGGAAGAACAATTGCCACGGCGCCACCGTGGTGCCGACGATGGCGATGATGAGCAGGATGGACGTGGAGTTGAAGCCCCCCGCCACCCCGGGGATCACGAAGTGCTTGAACACCGGCCCGGCGTGGGGATGCGCATAGACCGCCAGCGGGATCACGAGGAAGTTCGCCACGATGAACACGAGCATGAACCGCTCCCAGCGCCGGAAGCTCCCGCTGGCGGTCATGGCCACCAGGCCCAGGGCGGCGAGCGGGACCGAGATGTAGGGGCTCACACCGAAGAAGCCGAGCGCCAGGCTCACGCCGATGAACTCGGTGACGATGGTGAGGAAGTTCAAGACGAACAGGTCGCCGACCGAGAACGCTCCCCAGAACTTCCCGAAGCGCTCGTTGATCAGACGGGCGTGGCCGACGCCGCACACCGCCCCGAGGCGGACCACCATCTCCTGGTTGACGATGAGCACGGGGATGAGGAGCGGGAGCGTCCACAGCAGGCTGAGCCCGAAGTTCTGGCCGGCCTGGGCGTAGGTGGACACCCCGCCGGCGTCGTTGTCGCCCACCATGACGATGAGCCCGGGGCCGATGATGGCCAGCAAGGTGAGCGCCCGGCCCCGCCACGAGCGGCGGGGCCCCTCGTCATGGATGGTCCCGAGCGCGCCCTGGATACCCTCGTCGGAGGGCATGGGATTCTCGGGGCGCAGGGCCTTTTGGGCCATGTGGGACCTCCCGACGGTGCCGGCGTCGTGGGCGTGCAGGGATCGCGCGCACGCCATGGCGTCGGTCGGCCTCCGGTTAGCCCAGCGGCGTCAACCCTGCCTGGCGGCGTGCGCGCGTGAATCGTCTAGGTGACGGGTCAGCGTGCAGCGCTGCTCCTTTTTCGGGCCCTCGGAGCCGCACCGAGAAAGCGGTGACATCCGGTAGGGCGCCGGACTCGCCGCCAACATTGCTGACGGTGCACCCTCTCTCGCCGGGAAACCCGGCTGAGGTGCGGCTTCTTCGAGGTCGAGCCTACCTTGTCCGCCTCGTGTGCGGGAGCTGAACGGGCCGGGTTCGACGGCTCATTCCTCGACCGAGGTCATCCCGAAGTCACGTCGCCAACCGGTGGGAAGCAGCATCTCGAGGACGTCGTCGACGGTGATGACTCCCACCATGCGGTGCTGCTCGTCCATGACCGGGGCCACGGTCAGGTTGAAGTCCGTCATCTTGCGGGTGACGCTGTGGACGTCCCAGTCGGGGTGGACGTGGGCGGGGTTGGGGCGGACCACCGAGCCCAGCGTGGCGGTCGGTGGCGCCTGGATCAGCCGCACCACCGATGCCGAGCCGGTGACCCGGCCGTCGTCGCCTCGGGCGAACACCACGGCGAGGGCCTCGGGGGGTGCGGTGCTGGAGCGCACGGCCTCGAGGACGTTGCTCACCGGGGTCGACTCCGCCAGGCAGAGGAAGTCGGGGCTCATGAGCCCGCCGGCGGTCTCGGGGTTGTAGTTCAGAAGCGACCGGATCTTGCGCTGCTGGGCCATGGGCAGAAGCTGCAGCACGGGCAGACGGTGCTCCTGGTCGAGCTCCACGACGAGGTCAGCGGCGTCGTCGGGGGCCATGGTGGCGAGGAGTCGGGCCGCTTCGGCGTCGGTCCGGCTGCGGACGAACTCGATCTGGTGCTCGGTGTCGAGCTCCTCGAACACGTCCGCTTCGAGCTCGCGGTCCTGGCCCACCGCTTCGATGATCTCCTCGCCCTCTTCGTGCGACGCCGCCTCGACGAGGTCGGCGATCTGGGCCGGGTGCAGGCGAGCCAGCTTGCGGTAGGGGATGCGCAGGCGCGCCGTGGGGACGTGCGCCACGAAGGGCTCGATGCTTGCCCAGTCCACGACCTTGCCGGCCGGGATGCGCCCGCCGATGCCGCGTGGCAGCAGGCGCCGCAGGGCCACGCGCGGGCTGGGGTCGACCGCCACGACCTCCCATCGTCCGTCCACGCGGGCCAGCTCGATCTCGTTGGCCCGGATGAGCCGGGCCCCTTGCAGGTTGATGAGATGTCGGGCCCGCAGGTCCGCCGACAGCAGCACCTCGCCGGGTCGCCGTTCGAAGCGCTTGAGGCTCACGGTGTCGCCCACGAACTGGACCCGGCCGGGTTGGAGGTCGGGGATACGGGCGATGGGGACGAAGAGCTGGCGCCGGGCGATGCGGACGACGACGCCGGTGACGGGGGGATGAGGGGCAAAGCCCAGTTGGGCGATGAGGTCTTCGACTCGCCCGAGCCGGTCACCGTCCTGGTCCACGAGCGCGCCCCTGACCACGCTGGACAGGTGCAGGATCTCGATGGCCATCCTTGGCGCTCCTCGAGCGACGCGGTGCGTAAAGCCGTCCCTAACCTACCGGATGGCGCCCCCGGCCAAACACACGTTTGGCCCTGGTGAGGCGCCTGGGCCGAGGCGACGGGTGCTGGGGCGGGGGCGGGGGGTCGTTTGCGCCCGGGGAGGGATCCTTGGGAGGCTGATCGGCCATGATCTCCCACGCTGGCCACCCGCGTGCCTAAAAGCCCCAGGCAGCGCTGGACGGAGATCCGTGACTCGTGGGAGCGCAGCGCCCATATCGAAGTCCCCCCGGCCCGGCCGGCGGCCCCCCCTGAGCCCGGCGGCCTGCGCATCGCCTACCTCGTCTACCGGGGGAACCCCCGGTGCGGAGGCCAGGGCGTCTACACCCGCCACCTGGCCCGCGAGCTGGTGGCGCTGGGCCATTCGGTGGAGGTGTTCGCCGGCCAGCCCTGGCCCGTGCTCGACGACGGCGTGGGGTTCACCCCCGTTCCCGGTCTCGACCTGTACCGCGACCCCGACCCCTTTCGGGTGCCCCATCCGCGCGAGTTCCATTCGTCGGTGGACCTGCTCGAGTTCGGGGTCATGTGCAGCGCCGGGTTCCCCGAGCCGCGCACCTTCTCCCTTCGGGCCCAACGGCTGCTGGCGACACGACGCCACGACTTCGACCTGGTGCACGACAATCAATGCCTGGGGTCGGGACTGCTCGGGATGATGGCCGACGGGTGGCCGCTGCTCGCCACCCTCCATCACCCCATCACCGTGGACCGCGTGCTGGCGCTCTCCCACGCCGAGAACGCCTATCGCCGGTTCACCCAGCGACGGTGGTTCGGGTTCCTCGGCATGCAGATGCGGGTGGCCCGACAACTTCCCCGCATCGTCACGGTCTCGGAGTCCTCCAAGATCGACATCGCCGCGCAGATGGGGGTCGCGCTGGCGCGCATGACCGTCGTCCCCGTGGGCGTCGACCACACCGTGTTCCGACCCCGCCCCGAGCGGCCCCGCATCCCGGGGCGCCTCATGGTGACGTCCTCGAGCGACGTGCCCATGAAGGGACTCGTGCCCCTCCTCGAGGCGGTGGCCAAGCTGCGCACCGAGCGCGACGTCGAGCTGGTCGTCATCGGTCGGCCCACCGAAGGGGGGCGCGTGGCCCGCACCATCGACCGCCTCGGGCTGTCGCGCGCCGTGCATTGCGTGAGCGGGATCTCCGACGACGAGTTGGCCTGCATGTACGCCGAAGCCCAGGTGGCCGTGGTCCCCTCGCTGTACGAGGGCTTCTCCCTGCCCGCCATCGAAGCCATGGCGTGTGGCGTCCCGCTGGTGGCGACGACCGGTGGGGCGCTTCCCGAGGTGGTGGGCAACGACGGCGAGACCGCACTGCTCGTCACCCCCGACGACCCCGAGGCTCTGGCCACGGGCATTCGCCGCATCCTCGACGACGAGGATCTGGCGGCTCGGCTCGGAGAAGGGGGGCGCCAGCGGGTGCTGGGCCGGTTCACCTGGGAGGCCACCGCCCGGGGCACCGCCGAGCAATACCGGCTCCTGCTCGATGACCATCACCGCGCCCAGAAGGCGGGCTCGCCGTGCTGACCGTCGACTACGAACGCCTCGGGGTGGGTCGCGGTGAACGGCTCCTCGACCTCGGATGCGGCGGGGGCCGTCACGCCTTCCAGGCGGTGCGGCTCGGGGCCCGCGTCGTGGCGCTCGACGCCCAGGCCACCGAGGTCGCGCAGGTCAGAGACACCATCGGCGCCATGGTCGATGCGGGAGAGGTGCGTTGCGACGACGAGGCGGGAGTGGTCCAGGGCGACGCCCTGCATCTCCCGTTCGCCGACGCCAGCTTCGACCGCGTCATCGCCTCGGAGGTTCTCGAGCACATCCCCGAGGACGACTCGGCCATGGCCGAGCTGTCCCGGGTCCTGCGGCCCGGAGGCACCATGGCCGTCACGGTGCCACGGTTCGGCCCCGAAGCGGTGAACTGGGCACTTTCGAACGATTACCACGACATCCCCGGGGGCCACGTTCGCATCTACCGGCGGTCCACCTTGGTGGAACGCCTCCGGCGCGCGGGACTGCGTCCCGTCGCCAGCCACCATGCCCATGCCCTGCACTCGCCGTACTGGTGGCTGCGCTGCTGGGTGGGACCACGACGCGACGACCACCCGGCCGTGCGCGCCTATCACCGGCTCCTTGTCTGGGACATCATGCGCGCCCCGCGCCTCACGCGGGTCACCGAACGCGTGCTCAATCCCGTGCTCGGCAAGAGCCTCGTCGTCTACCTGGAGAAGCCGGCATGACCCGTACCGAAGGAACGTTCCCGATGGCGGGCCCGCTGCGCGAGGTGGACCCCGTGCTCGTCGACGGCCCCGTGGTGGCGCAGGTCCCCGAGGTCCCCGGGGTCCTCAGTGCGAAAGAGGTGGTCGCCACGGCCGCGTCGATCGCCGCCGTGCAGCTCCACGACGGGATGATCCCGTGGTTCGAGGGCGGCCACTGTGACCCGTGGAATCACGTGGAGTCGGCGATGGCGCTCAGCGTGGCCGGCCTTCACAAAGAGGCGACCCTCGCCTACCAGTGGCTGGCCGACGCACAACTTCCCGACGGCTCGTGGTTCAACTACTACCTGGCCGCCAGCGGCGTGAAGGACCCTCGCCTCGACACGAACGTCTGCGCCTATGTCGCCACCGGCGTGTGGCACAACTTCCGGGTCACCGGGGACGTCTCGGCCCTGCGGGCCATGTGGCCGGTCCTCGACAAGGCGCTCGAATTCGTGTTGCGGTTCCAGCGCGACGACGGCGCCATCTTGTGGTCGGTCGATCCCGACGGGCACCCCGGGCGCTATCCGCTGTTGACCGGGTCATCGTCGATCTATCACGCCCTGCGCTGCGGGGTGGCGTGCGCGGAGACGCTCGGCGACGAGCGTCCCGACTGGGAGCTCGCCGCCGGGCGCCTGGCCCACACCATCGCCCACGCACCCGAGGTGTTCGAGCCCAAACACGAGTTCGCCATGGACTGGTATTACCCCGTGCTCTCCGGGGCCCTTTCGGGCGAGGCCGCGGCGGCACGTATCGACGCCTGGTGGGAGACCTTCGTGATGGACGGGCGGGGCGTGCGTTGTGTGTCGACTGGTCCCTGGGTCACCGCTGCGGAGACCGCCGAGTGCGCCCTGGCTCTCGACGCGGTGGGGCGCCGGAGCGATGCGCTGGCCCTGCTCACCTGGACCCGGGCCCATCGCCACGACGACGGTTCCTACACGACGGGGATCGTCTATCCCGAGATGGAAACGTTCCCCTTCGCCGAGCGCACGACCTACACCGCCGGCGCCATCGTCCTGGCCGCAGACGCCCTGTCCAACGCGTCGCCGGCGGCGGGCCTGTTCCGGGGCGAGTCCCTGCCGGACTGGCTCGATCTCACCGAACCCCGGTGGGGGGCACCACCCGCCTGAGCACGCGCAGCGACCCGCACTCGCCGTCCTCCACGAACTCACCGGACTCGAGCGCCGCGCACCACAGCTCGTAGGGGGGGCGACCCCCGTCGGCGGGGTCGGGGAACACGTCGTGGATGGCGAGCCATCCCCCCACGGCCACGTGCGGGGACCAGCCCTTGAAGTCCGCCCAGGCCGGCTCCGCGCCGTGCCCACCGTCGATGAAACACAGGTCGAGCGGTGTCCGCCAGTGTGCGGCGATGACGCTGGAGGTCCCGACGACGCCGATCACCGATGCTCCGAGCCCGGCGTCGTCGATGGTGCGCCGCCAGAAGGGCAGGGTGTCGATGCGTCCCGTGGCGGCGTCGACGACCTCGTTGTCGTGGTGGTCCCATCCCGGCTGGTTCTCTTCCGAGCCGTGGTGGTGGTCGATGCTGAACAGGGCGGCTCCCGTGGCTTCGGCGGCGGCGCCGAGGTAGACCGTGGACTTCCCGCACCACGCCCCGATCTCGACGAAGGTGCCGTCACCGGGCCCGAGGCGGCCGGCGCGCAGCGCCGCCTCGAACAGCGCAGTCCCCTCGTCGTCGGGCATGAAGCCCTTGGCGCCACGGGCGTGGGCGAAGAGTTGCTGCGTGCGCTGGTGCATGTCACCTCCGTTGTCGTGCTCCATGGTCACCCTCTCGCCGCCTGCACCGCGCTGAAGATAGCGAAGCCGGCCAGGATGACCCCCGCCGCCCTGCGGATGGTGGCAAGGGGCAGGACCCGGAGCAGGACCCGGCCGCCGATCACGCCGATCCCCATCACGGTGACGAGAGCGGTGGCCGATCCGACGAAGACCGACAAGGGGCTGTGATAGCGGGCCGCCAGGTTGGCGGTGAGGATCTGGGTCAGGTCTCCGAGCTCGGCCACGATGATGACGGTGAAGGCCCCCAAGGCCACCCGGCGGCCCGAGCGGAGCTCGTCCGCCTCCTCCTCTGCTTCGTGGATCTCGGCGGACTCCTTCACGAAGATCAGGTAGAGCGATCCGGCGGCGAAGAGCGCGGCCACGACAGCCTCCACCCAACGGTGGGGAAGGAGCTCGAGGAGCCGGCCCGCCAGGACGGCCACCGCCGCGTTGACGACCATGGCCAGCGCGGCGCCGATCCACACCGGCAGTGGTCGATACCGGCTCGACATGACGATGGTGGCGATCATCGTCTTGTCGGGCAGCTCGGCCACGAAGATGAGGCCGAAGGTGATGGCGAGGATCGTGAAGTTCATCTGTGGATCGACGCGGCCCCGCCGTGCCGGCCACGGCCCAGCGCTGCGGTCCGGGTCAGGAGCAGGCTGGGGTTCAGCGCGTCTCCAGGCGTTGGAGCCCAGCGTTCAGCACGGCAACGGCCGTGTCGCGCAGGGAGCCCGCGAACGACACGTTGATCCCCAGACGCTCCAGGTTCTGGTCCACGGTGCGCTGGCCGATGGACAGGGGATGGGCACCGACGAACGTCGTGATCCGGTCGGCGAGCTCCGTGTCGCGGCACAACGAGGTCACCCCACCGAGCATGCGGGGGAGGATGTTGGCCGGGATGCGTGCCACCAGCTCGTCCCAGTGCTCCTCGACGAGAGGCCAGATCGACGGACCGTTGTCACGGTTCGACAGCAACAGCTGGATGACGAAGGGGGCGTTTTGCGATCGCACCTCGGTGGCGGCGAACCCGAAGGTCCGGGCGGCGAGCGCCGGGTCCTTGAACCCGGCCAGGGCGTAGAGGTAGCGGATCTCCTCTTGGGGCGTGGCCGGGTGCCGGTAGTGCTCCAGGAACACCTCGTAGTCCTCGGGCCCTCCCGAGGCGGCCACCACGCCGATGATGGCCGAGGCGAGATCAGGGTCGAGCACCACCGCGTCCTGCTGGGCGGCGTCGTGGAGTCGATGGGCCTCCGCTTGGACCCCGGGGTCCCGTCCGATGGTCCCCAGCGTGGCCACGACCTGGGCCCGCAACGTCGGGGTGCGGGACCCTTCACCGCTGCGGGCTTCCCATCCCAGGCGCGCCATGACCGGGGCCAGCAGGGCGCGCCCGTACGAGGCGACGAGCGTCCGGGCGTCGTCTTCGACGGCCCTGTCGAGAAGGGAGAGCGCCGCGGTGACCTGGGACCAGATGTCGGGGTCTTCCTCATCGCCGAGCGCCTCGGCCAGGAGGAGGAAGTCTGTCGGTTCGGCCAACTGGCCGACGACGACCGCCCAGGTGTCACCGAGGAGATTGAAGCGTTCCAGGACGTCGAGGGTGCCCAGCCGGCCCGCCAGTGCCACGTGGTACTCGGGGGCGTACCGGACGCGGTAGTAGCCCGAGCCGCCCGCGTTCACCACGACCGCGGTCTCCGGGGTGGCTCGCGGCAATTCGATTCGGGTGGGCTGGGCGCCGAGCAGCGTCCGGGCTTCCTCGCCGTCGATCGTCCGGGTGATGACCGGGACCGTCCACGTGGACCCGATGGCACTGGGCCCACCGGCGCTCGAATACCGGAAGGGCTCCTGGCCCAACACCACCCCACCGGCGTCGTCGTCGGCGTTGCGGACCGTCACGAGGGGGAAGCCGCCCTGGAGGATCCAGCTGTTCATGATGTCGCGCACGGGCTCACCGCTGGCTTCTTCGATGGCGTCCCAGAGATCCTCGGTCTCGGTGTTGCCGAGGCGGTGCGTGTCGAGGTACTTCCGCACACCGTCACGGAAGCGCTCGGGACCCAGATAGCGCTCGAGCATGCGCAGCACGCCCGCGCCTTTCTGGTACGTCAGCACGTCGAACATCCCCTGGGCCTCTTCGGGCGGTCCCACCGGGTACTCCACGGGCCGGGTCGAATGCAGGCCGTCGGTCGCCATGGCGGCGTCGCGCTCCACGCCGAAGGACACCCACCGCTGCCACTGTGGTCTGAAGTGGTCGACACAGAGCAGCTCCATCAAGGTGGCGAAGGCCTCGTTGAGCCAGATGCCGTTCCACCACCGCATCGTGACGAGATCACCGAACCACATGTGGGCGATCTCGTGCGAGATGACGTCCGCCACGCGCTCGAGCTCGACCCGTGAGGCCCGGGCGGGGTCCACGAGCAGGACCGCCTCGCGAAATGTGACGCAGCCGAGGTTCTCCATGGCCCCGAAGGCGAAATCCGGGATGGCGACGAGGTCGAGCTTCTCGGCGGGGTATTCGATGCCGAACCAGTCCGCGAAGAACTCCAGGGAGTGCGCGGCGGCCTCGAGCGCGAATGCGGTGAGGTCGGCCTTGCCCGGGACGTGCACGATGCGCACCGGCGTCCCCCGGACGTCCACCGGCTCGGTGGCCACCAGCGGGCCGATGACGAACGCCACCAGGTAGGTCGACATGGGGATGGTGTCGCCGAAGCGGATCCTTCGACGGCCGTCGGGCAGCGGTGTGTCGTCGACCTCGGGCCCGTTGGAGTACCCCGCCAGGCCGTCGGGAACGTCGAGGCTGACCGAGAACACCGCTTTGCGGTCGGGCTCGTCGAAGCAGGGAAAGGCGCGACGGGCGTCGGTGGCCTCGAACTGGGTGGTAGCGATGGTGTGGGTCACGCCGTCGTCGTCGGTGAACGCCGAGCGATAGAAACCGTGCAGCTTGTCGTTGAGGATGCCGGTGAACTCGAGAGAGATCACCGCCGGACCGGGGTGCAGCGTTGCCTCGGGCGTGAGGACCACCCGCTCGGCCTCTTCGTCGAGGCGCGCCGCGAGGGTTTGGCGCTCCCCGCCTCCGGGTTCGAGATGGGCGCTGTCGACGGCGAGCTCCGCCGCGTGCAGGACGATCTCGCTCACATCCTCGTGGATGAGGACCTCGATGTGGACCTCCCCGCTGAAGGTGGCCTTGTCGAGGTCAGGGGTCAGGCGTAGCGCGTATCGGCGCGGCTCGACGCTGTAGGGCAGGCGGTGGCGAGCGGAAGGGTCATCGCGTCCGGTGACGGTCGTCTCGGTCATTGGGCCGAGGCTACCCGGGCCTTGTGCCGCCCCTGGTTCTGGGGTCTCGGGTCAGGAGGTAGCTTGCCGGACTGTGAACGACACGACCCCAAATCCAGATGTGAGCCCTGCATCCTTCGACGTCGTGGCCATCGGCTCTGCCCTGGTCGACGTGCTCGCCGACGCCACCATCGAGGACCTGGCGCGGTTCGAGATGGTCAAGGGGTCGATGACGCTCGTCGACCTGGCCCGTGCCGCCACCCTCTACGAGGCCATGGGGCCGGCCATCGAGGTCTCGGGCGGCTCGGCGGCGAACACGGCCGTGGGTGTCGCCGCGCTGGGGGGCAGCGTGGGATACGTGGGCAAGGTGGCCGCCGACGAGCTGGGAGAGGTGTTCCTCCACGACATCACCGCGGCCGGGGTGGTGTTGGGCCCCACCGGGCGGGTCGAACCATCCCTCGACCCGGCCGACGACCGGGCCACGGGGCGATGTCTGGTGTACGTCACCGAAGACGGGGAGCGGACGATGGCGACACACCTGGGCGTGGCTTCGACGTTGGAGCCGGGGGATCTCGACGAGGACTTCGTCGCCCGGGCTCAGGTCCTGTACCTCGAGGGCTATCTCTGGGACCTCGGGCCGGCCAAGGCGGCCATGCGCCGGGCCATGCAGGTGGCGCACGAGGCGGACTCGCTCGTGGCCCTCAGCCTGTCCGACCCGTTCTGCGTGCAACGGCACCAGAGCGAGTTCCTGGAGCTGCTGCACGGAGACGTCGATGTCCTGTTCGCCAACGAGGACGAGGTCACGTTGCTCTTCGGCGCGTCCACCTTCGACGCCGCCGCCGCGGCTGCCGAGGAGACCGGCATCCTGGCCGCGCTCACCCGAGGCGCGGCGGGGTCGGTGGTCGTGGCCGCCTCGGGGGCGACCGCCATTCCCGCCGATCCGGTGGCACGGGTGGCCGACACCACCGGCGCCGGAGACCTCTTCGCGGCGGGCTTTCTCTACGGGCTCACCCACGGGAAGGGTCCCGAGACCTGTGCCCGCCTCGGTGGCCTGTGCGCGGCCGAGGTCATCTCCCATATCGGTGCCCGGCCCCGCGCCGACCTGCGCCAGCTGGCCGGCGAGGCCGGGCTGCTCTGAGGGCCCGGGGCCGCACTCGCCCGGGGGACCGCGAGGGTCAGTGGCTCTCGCCCTCGGTGTCGGTGTCAGGCGGGAGGTAGGCGAGCTCGAGGTCTCCGAGGCGTACGAGCACCGAGGCCACCCAACGGCCCAGGGCCCCGACCGGCCCGGCCAGGGTCGAGGCGTCGTTCAATGCTGCCTCGTCGAGCCGAAGGGTCCCCTGGTAGGTGGTCTCCACCGCGAAGCGGGGGCCACTGCCGGGCTCGTGCACCTGCTCGACAACGGGGGCGGCGCGCACCAGGGTGTCGGCGCCGATGGCAGGGCTCTCCTCGGGAAGACAGGCGACGACGGCGGAGAGGTCGGGCATCGCCGCCAGGCGCTGGACGCGCAGGGTGATCTCGAGGACCACCTCGGGGAGGTCGTCGGGTGGTTCGCCGATGGACCACGACCGGTACGCGCTCTGGCTCCACGTCGGCCAGTCGAGCGACAGGTCGGCCCGGACGCGAGGGGGTTTCTCCTCCCCGGGGAGCGAATACGACGTCTCCCACGACACGTCCCCCAGGAACACGTCGACCTGAAACCGTTCTTCGACCGCCTGTCGTTGTAAGAGGGCATCTTCGAGCGCGGCGCGAGTTTGGGTGATGAGGTCAACGAGGATGTGGTCGAGCATGGCTGGCGAGAGGTTACCGTTGGCGCTGTGGACCGCGCTTCGGTGAATCCCTGGCTCGGGCGTCGCGTGCTCACCTATGCACACCAGTGCGGTGCCTGGGAGGCGCCCTCGTCGACGCTCTTCGCCCTGCGACGTGCGCTCGATCTCGGAGTGACGGGGATCGAGCTCGACGTCCATGCCACCGCGGATCGCCATCTGGTGGTCTGTCACGACGGGACCGTGGACCGGACCACCAACGGCAGTGGCCCCCTGCACTCCATGACCCTGGCGCAGGCGCGTGGCCTCGACAACGCCTACTGGTTCGCCCCCGGGGGTGACGAGACCCAAGGGCTCGCACCCGAGGCCTATCCCTATCGGGGCCGGGCCCCGTCGGATCCGGAGTTCGGCGTGGCCACCCTGGCCGAGGTGCTCGACGTCCTCGACGATCACCCTCATGTCGCGCTCAACCTGGACATCAAGCAGACCGCGCCCGCCGTGGAGCCCTACGAGGAGCTCCTGGCCCGCGAGCTGGCCGGTCGTGATTTCCGGGACCGCATCATCGTGGCGTCGTTCCTCGACATCGCCACGGACGCCTTTGCCACGTTCGCTCCCGACATCGCCATCTCGGCGGGAACGCTCAGCACCGCCCTGTTCTGGCGGGCGGTGCACGAAGGCGAGGAGCCCCCGCCCACGTCACACGTGGCGCTGCAGGTTCCCGCCACCCAAGGAGACCTCGTGGTCGTGGACGAGCGCTTTGTGACCGCTGCCCACGAGCACGGGCTGGCCGTCCACGTGTGGACGATCAACGACGAGACCGAGATGGCCCGTCTGCTCGACCTGGGCGTCGACGGCATCATCTCGGACCTGCCCACGCCCCTGGTGGCACTGGTGGAGGGACAGGGCCTGGCCTGTCGCCCCTGAGAGCGACGCCGGCTTCGACACCTGGGACCCGAGGCTCAGCCCCGACCGCAGTTGGGTCGTTTGCCGTGGTTCGCCTTCTTCTTGCTCCGGATCTTGCGTTTGACCGTGCGCTTGGACATAGCGGCCCACGCTACCTGGTCGCCGACAGGTCTCCGCCCCGGGGCCAGGGAGCCTGCTCGTGGGGACCCCCGGCCATCCACCGCGAGGCCCGACGATGCTCGGTCGACCAGCCGATAGCGTCTCGAGCAATGGAACGGCTGGGTCTCGTCGGATTGCCCAACTCGGGTAAGACGTCGTTGTTCAACGCTCTCACCGGAGCCGATGCGCCGGTGGCGTCACATCCGTTCACCACCACCGAGACGGTCGTGGCGGCGGCGCCGCTCCCCGACGCGCGTCTCGATGCCCTGGCGCAGATGAGCGCCAGCCGCAAAGTGGTCCGGGCCGGCATGGAAGTGGTCGACATCGCGGGACTGGTCCCGGGCTCGTCGACCGGCGAGGGCCTGGGCAACCGATTCCTGGCCGGCATCCGCGAGGTCGACGCGCTGTGTGTGGTCCTCCGGGCCTTCGAGGATCCCGAGGTACCGGGCGACACGAACCCGGTCGAGGCTCTGGCCACGCTCGAGCTCGAGCTGGTCCTGGCCGACATGGCGACGCTCGAGACCCAGCTCGACAAGCGACGCCGTTCCGCCAAGTCGGACAAGAGCCTGGCCGGCGAGGTCAGTGCCATGGAGTTGGCCCTGAAGCCCCTTTCCGATGGTGTCCCGCTCTATCGCGCCGGGCTCGACCCGACCGACCGCGGTGCCCTCAAGAGCATCTTCCTGCTGACCGACAAACCGGTGCTCGCCGTGGTGAACCTGGGTGAGGACCAGCTCGAGCGTTCCGACGAGCTGGCCGGCGCCGTGACCGCCGCGCTCGAGGGGCACGGTGAGGCGCTGGGGGTGTGTGTGCAACTCGAGGCCGAAACCGCCCGACTGGTGCCCGAGGAGCGCGCCGAGCTCCTCGAAGGGCTCGGGCTCGGGGCCGGCGCGCTGACCCGGGTGGCCCAGAGTGCCTATCTGCTCCTGGGGCGGCGGGTCTTTCTCACCACCGGCGACAAGGAGTCACGCGCCTGGAGCTTCAGGGCCGGTGCCAGCGCCGCGGAGTGCGCGGGGGTGATCCACTCGGACCTGCAACGGGGGTTCATCCGGGCCGAGGTCATCCACTGGGACGAGCTTCTCGAACTCGGTTCGTGGGCGGCGGCCAAGTCGGCGGGCCGCATCCGCCTCGAGGGCAAGGACTACGAGGTGGCCGACGGTGACGTGCTCGAGATCCGCTTCAACGTGTGAGCCCACGGAGCCCCGGTGACCTCGACGACGTGGGTGTTGCGTGACGGGAGCGTCCTGGCCAATGCCGAGATCGCGGCGACGTACTCCGAGCGGCTCCGGGGGCTGTTGGGACGCCCTGGGTATGAAGGGGCCTTCATCCTGCCCAAGACCAAGTCGGTCCACACCTTGGGGATGCGCTTCGCCCTCGACGTGGCCTTCCTCGATCGCCAGCTCTGTGTCGTCGATGTGATCGGTCTGGCGCCGTGGCGGATGTCCTTGCCGCGTTGGCGCGCCCGCATGGTGCTCGAAGCCGAGGCGGGGGCCTTCGAGCGGTGGGGTCTTCACGTGGGCGACAAGCTCGAGCTTCACGATCCCGGTGGAGGCTGACCACGGCGCGGGCACGTTGGTCCTCGTGTCCACGCCCATCGGGAACCTGGGCGATCTCTCGCCCCGAGCCCTCGAGACGTTGGCGCAGGCCGACGTCGTGTGCTGTGAGGACACTCGTCGCACCCGTGGCTTGCTGACCCACGCCGGCCTGAAGGGCGTCAGGCTGATGTCGTTGCACGACCACAACGAGATGGCCCGTGTCGACGCCGTCCTCGCCCATCTGGCGCAAGGCCGCACCGTCGCCGTCGTGAGCGATGCGGGCACCCCGGCGGTGTCTGATCCCGGTGGCCGTCTGGTGCGGGCCGCGGCGGAGGCCGGCGCCACGGTCACGTGCGTCCCGGGCCCGAGCGCCGCGCTGGCGGCACTGGTGGTGAGCGGGCTCCCCACCGACCGTTTCTGCTTCGAGGGATTCCTTCCCCGGCGCGGCGGGGACCGGCGACGCCGGATCGAAGCCGTCGCCGGCGACGGGCGCACCGCCATCCTCTTCGAGGCCCCCGGCCGACTGGCGGCAACCCTGGGAGACCTGCTGGAGGTGTGCGGCCCGGACCGGCCCGTCGTCGTGGCTCGTGAGCTGACCAAGCTCCACGAGGAGGTGTGGCGGGGGAGCCTGGCGCAAGCCTCGGCCGCCTTCTCCGCACGCGAGGTGCGGGGCGAGGTCGTGGTGGTGCTGGCCGGGGACCCCGGGGCGGGCGCTGCGCCCGACGACGTCGAGGTGGCGGACGCGCTGGGGCGGCGGCTCGAGGCCGGGGACACGCTGCGCGACGCGGCCACGACGGTGGCAGGGGAGCTCGCCGTCTCGCGCCGGCGCGCCTATGACCTGGCCCTGGAGCTTCGTCGGAATGCGAAGCCGTGAGCGGCGGTTGACCGCTTCGGATGGGCGGGCCCGGTGGCGCGCCCGGACAGGAACAGGAGGAATGTGACGGTGGCGAGATTCGGACTGGACAAGACCCAGGCGCCGGCGGTGGAGCCCGGGGATGCACCCGAGGGCCTGGCCCTGGCCACGTTCGCGGCGGGGTGCTTCTGGGGGGTCGAGGAGTTCTTCCGGGCCATCCCCGGGGTGGTCGACGCCGTCTCGGGCTACACCGGTGGTGCACGACCGCAGCCGTCCTACGAACAGGTGTGCTCGGGAGCGACGGGACACGCCGAGGCCGTGCTCGTGACCTACGACCCCGCCAAGGTCACCTATGAGCACCTGCTCGAGGAATTCTGGCGGCACCACGATCCCACCACACCCAACCGCCAGGGCCCCGACGTCGGGACGCAGTACCGCTCGGCGGTCTTCGTCCATGATGCCGAGCAAGAGCGTCTGGCCAAGGAGTCGCTCGAGGAGTTCCAGCACCGGTTCCGGCGCCCCATCGTCACCGAGGTCGTCCCCGCCACCACGTTCTGGCCGGCCGAGGAGTACCACCAGCGCTACGTGGAGAAGACCGGACACGGGGCGTGCCACGTGGCCAACTGGTAGCGGGTCGGGCCGCGTCACGACGCACAGGGGGGTCGACCGAGCCCGGACCGGGGCTCGGTGCGCGGTCGGTACGCTACGGCGGTGCCCCGCTTCTACGTGACGACACCGATCTACTACGTCAACGACGTGCCCCATATCGGGCACGCCTACACGATGGTGATCGCCGACGCGCTGGCCCGCTGGCACCGGCTCCAGGGCGATGACGTCTTCTTCCTCACTGGCACCGACGAGCACGGGGACAAGATCGCCCGGGCCGCGCAGGCCCACGGCGTGTCGCCCAACGAGTGGGTGGACTCCATGGCGGGACGCTTCGTCGAGGCGTGGGAAGGGCTCGAGATCTCCAACGATGACTTCATCCGGACCACCGAGCCCCGTCATCACCTCGCCGTCCAGAAATTCCTGCAGAAGATCCACGACAACGGCTTCACCGAGCTCGACGTCTACCGCGGCCTGTACTGCGTGGCATGTGAGGACTACAAGAAGGAGTCCGAGCTCGTCGACGGCAACTGCCCGATCCACGGCACGCCGGTGGAGCTGCTCGAGGAGGAGAACTACTTCTTCAAGTTGAGCGCCTTCGAGGGGCGTCTCCTCGAGTGGTACGAGGCCAACCCCGACGCCGTTCGACCCCAGTCGAAGCGCAACGAAGCGCTGGGCATCATCAAAGGGGGGCTCGAGGACATCTCGATCACCCGGACGTCCACGCGCTGGGGGGTCGAGGTCCCCTGGGACTCGGCCCATGTCTTCTACGTCTGGTACGACGCGCTCGTCAACTACCTCACCGCCGTCGGGTACGGCGACGATCCCGCCCGCTTCGAGGCGTGGTGGCCGGTCGTGCACCATCTCCTGGGCAAGGACATCATCAGGTTCCACTGCGTGTGGTGGCCGGCGATGTGCATGGCGGCCGGTATCGATCCGCCCGCCCAGTTGCTCGTGCACGGGTGGTTGCTCGTGTCGGGCGAGAAGATGTCGAAGTCCAAGGCCAACCAGATCTCGCCGCGGGAGCTGACCGACGACTTCGGCGTCGATGCCGTTCGCTACTTCCTCCTGCGCGACACGCCGTTCGGGGCCGACGGGGACTTCTCCTATGAGGGCATCACGGCCCGGTACAACGCCGATCTGGCCAACAACCTCGGGAACCTGATGGCGCGGGTGGCGACCGTGGTCGGCTCCAAGTGCGACGGCGTGGGACCGAGCGCCGATCCCGACAGTCGGCTCGGGGCCGTGAGTGCCGCCGTGGTCGAGGACGCCACCGTTGCGTGGGGAGAAGGGCAGCCCCATGTGGCGCTGGAGGCGACGTGGCGGCTCATCCGCGAGACGAACGCCGAGCTCGAGGCGACCGAGCCCTGGAAGGCCGAGCCCGGCCCGGCCGTCGACAAGGTCCTCGGCAGCGCCCTCGAGGCGTTGCGGATCGTGGCGCTCTTGGTGTCACCGGCCATGCCCGACACGAGCGCCGAGATCTGGCGCCGTCTCGGCCTGGAGGGCCGGCCCGACGATCGCCGGGTGCCGGCCGACGCGACCTGGGGTGGGTATCCCGGTGGCCTGGCGGTGGAGAAGGCCCCGCCGTTGTTCCCCCGGCGCCGTGACTGACCCCGTGGGTGGACCTGCGCCGGGGAGCGCCCGGTGGATGGACTCGCACTGCCATCTCCAGGACCGGTACCGGCCCGAGGAGGACGAGTTGGCGTCGGTCCTGTCCGAAGCGGCCGCGGCCGGGGTCGGTGGCGTGGTGTGTGTCGGCACCGACGCGCCTACCTCGAGACAGGCGGTGGAGTTGGTCAGGACGGTGCGCACCGAGATCTCCGCGGGAGGTGGTGGCGGTCCGGGCGGGGCCCTGCCCGGCGATTTCGGCATGTGGGCGACGATGGGGCTCCACCCCCACGAGGCATCGTCGGGCGTCGAGGAGCTCGAGCTCGCCCTGGAGGCGGCCCTGGCAACCGACCCCGAGCTCGTCGTGGCGGTGGGGGAGTGCGGGTTCGACTACCACTACGAGCATTCGCCCCGGGCCCAGCAGCGCGATGCGTTCGCGGCACAAGTGGCGCTGGCACGTCGCCACGACCTGACACTGGTCGTGCACTCGCGCCAGGCGTGGGACGACACGCTCGACGTGTTGCGGGCCGAGGGCCCTCCGCCGCGCACGGTGCTGCACTGCTTCACAGGCGGACCACAAGAAGCGCGCCGATGCCTCGATATGGGTGCCTTCTTGTCGTTCAGCGGCATCGTCACGTTCAAAGGTGCACAGGACGTGCGCGACGCGGCGGTCCTGTGCCCGCTCGACCGGCTCATGGTCGAGACCGACGCGCCGTTCCTGGCTCCGGTTCCGCACCGGGGAAAGCAGAACCGGCCTGCGTGGGTCGTGGCGGTGGGTGAAGCGCTGGCGGAGGTCAAAGGTGTGTCTCCCGCATCGCTCGCCGAGACCTCCACCGCCGCCACCCGCACCGCGTTCGCGCTCACCTGATGTCCTCCGGGACGGCCGCGTTGAACAAGATTTCATGTGGCCGCCATGTTGCGCTCTGTGACGAAATTGGGCCGGAAAACAGGTGTTTTCCACAGGACTCTTCCAGTAGTTATTCGTGAGAGGTAGTCCTGTTGCCACGCTCTGTCGCTTCTGGAGACCGCGGCGCGCGCAGTGTCGCGACGCGCCGCAGGTGCCGCGAATTGCTGGTGCGCGCGACGTCACCTAGCGTCATGTCTGATCCCGACGCAGGTGACATTGAGTCCGCAGAGGAAGGGTGGAGATCTGAGGACCCGCAGCGCCGGGGGGTTGCGGCCCGCTGTACAGCTGGGGTGTTGTCTCGCCCTCGTTATGGTGCCGCTCCTCCTGCTGGCCACACCGCAACGCGCGCCGTTGCACGGTCTCGAGCACCACGCCGGTGCTTCTCGCGGCCGCGCCGGCGACTCGGGCGTGGGCCTGTCCACACCGTGGACGGTCCCCGTCGTCTTCGCCGACCTCAACGGTGCGACAGCACCGCAGGCATCGACGGCGGCCCCGCTCGCGGTGACCGACGACGGTTCGTCCACGCGCATGGTGAACGTGTCGTTCCAGATGGCGCTGTCGACCACCACCACCACCACCACGTCACCTCCCCCCGCCCCTGCGGTCAAGGTGGCCCCGGTCGTGCCCGTCCCCGACGTCGTGGTGGCAAAGCCGACCCCACCCCCGACCCCGCCCGCCCCCCAGGACGCCACCATCGGTCTGGCCACGTGGTACGGATCGCCGGCCGGCACCTGTGCCAGCCCGACGCTCGTCTTCGGGACCGTGGTGACGGTGACCGACCTCTCGACGGGGGGATCGGTGCGGTGCCGGGTCGACGACCGAGAGGCCCGGAATCCCGGACGGGTGGTCGACCTCTCCCCGGCCACGTTCTCCCAGCTGGCGGCGCTGCACGTCGGCGTCGTCAAGGTCCGCCTCACCTGGTGAGTCGCCGCCACGGGCGGGCGGCGGCACCATTCGTGGCGTGACCCTCTCTCGCCGCCAGCTCCGCCTCCTCCTCGACGAGCACGGCCTGGCGCCCAGCCGTGCGCTGGGCCAGAACTTCGTGGTCGACCCCAACACGGTCCGGCGCATCGCCCGGTTGTCGGGGGTGGGGCCCGACACGTCGGTGGTCGAGATCGGCGCCGGCCTGGGCGCGCTCACCCTGGCGCTGGCCGAGACCGGCGCGCACGTCACCGCGGTCGAGATCGATCGCGGTCTGGTGCCGCTGCTGCGCGCCCAGGTGGAGGCCCAGGGCGTGCGCGTCGTCGAAGCCGACGCCTTGACCCTCGTCTGGGACGAGCTCCTCAGCTCGTCCTCGTCGACACCGAACGATACGTCGTGGGCCATGGTGGCGAACCTCCCCTACAACGTGGCGGTCCCCGTGGTCCTGCGGGCCCTCGACGAGGCTCCCAAGGTCGTGTCGATGTTCGTGATGGTGCAGCGCGAAGTGGGTGAGCGGCTCGCCGCGGAGCCGGGGGACGAGGCCTACGGCGCGGTGTCGGTGAAGGTGGCGTACCACGCCACCGCCCGTGTAGTGGGGCGCGTCCCCGCCTCGGTGTTCGTTCCCCGTCCTGCGGTGGAGTCGGCCCTCGTGCGTATCGAGCGCCGTCCCGTGGTGGCCGTCGATCCGGCCGTCGTCCCCGCCGACCGGCTCTTCGAGTTGGTGCGAGCCGGTTTCGGCCAACGCCGGAAGATGCTGCGACAATCGCTGGCCGGGATCGTCCCCCCCGAGGCGTTCACCGCCGCCGGGGTCGACCCCGAGGCGCGCGCCGAGACCCTGGGGGTCCAGGAGTGGGGGAGACTGGCCGCATGCGCCCCCGGGCAATCGCTGTCATGAGGCTGTCGCCGACGCCCGGCCGATGAAGGTCACCGCCCCCGCCAAGCTCACCCTCTCGCTGCGGGTGACCGGGGTCAGAGAGGACGGATTCCATCTCCTCGACGCCGAGATGGTGTCGATCGACCTTGCCGACACGCTCACCTTCGAGTCGGGATCGGGGATCTCGGTGATCGACGAGGTCCGCGGCGGACTGGGTGTGACCGGGGTCCCGGTGGGTTCCGACAACCTCGTGGCGCGTGCCCTGGTCCTTCTGCGCCGTGACGCGGCGGTGCGGATCGTGAAGCGCATCCCGACCGGAGCCGGGCTCGGGGGCGGGTCGGCCGACGCCGCCGCCGTGCTGCGCTGGGCCGGTGTCACCGACGTCGCGCTCGCCGTCGGGCTCGGAGCCGACGTTCCCTTCTGCGTGACAGGAGGCCGGGCCCGGGTCACCGGCGTGGGGGAGAGGATCGAGCCCTTGCCGTTCGAGGACCGACGGTTCGTCCTCGCACTGCCGCCGTTGTCGGTCGACACCGCCGCGGTGTACCGGCAATGGGACGAGCGACGCGCCCGACGCGGTGGCCGAGGAGACGAGGGCCCCGGTGGCAACGATCTGGAAGGCGCTGCGGTCGAGGTGGCTCCGATCCTCGGGCGTTGGCGCGACCGGCTGGCCCAGGTGACCGGTCACAGGCCGCGTCTCGCCGGCAGCGGCTCGGCGTGGTTCGTGGAGGGCGAGCCCGACGGTCTGGGTCTCGCCGGACACGACTTCCTCGTCGTGGACGACCAACGAGCGCCGTTGGTGGCGGTGCGGACGGTGCCGTCGGACTCCGGGGGCCGGTGAGGCGCGACGGCGCCTTCACGCGACACTCCCGCCCATCGGGGCGGGAGGAGGTTCTGCCGACTACTTCCCGGCAGCCCGCCGTTGCCAGCGGGTGGCCTTCAGCATCTTCTTGTGTTTCTTCTTGCGCATGCGCTTGCGGCGCTTCTTGATCAGCGATCCCATGTCTATTTCCCAGGTTAGCGGCCTTTCGGCGACGGCCGCCAAGTAGCCTCTGGCCGGGGAGGGCCCAGGCGCTTCGGAGGTGGATCCTTGGGGTACCAACTTGTCGCACTCGACCACGTCCAGCTGGCGATGCCCCGGGGCCGAGAGGCGCAGGCGCGTGCCTTTTACCAAGACATCCTCGGGCTCGGGGAGAGGCCCAAGCCTCCGGTGCTGGCGGCCCGGGGCGGGTGTTGGTTCTCGAACGACCGGGTGACGCTCCATCTCGGGGTGGACGAGGACTTCCGCCCGGCCCGCAAGGCGCATCCCGCCCTTGTGGTAGAAGATCTCGACGCCCTGTGTGCGTCGCTCGACGTCGCCGGTCACGAGGTGAGGTTCGACGACGAGGTCCCCGGTATCCGTCGTTGCTACGTGGACGACCCTTTCGGCAACCGAATCGAGTTGATCGAGTCGTGACATCCTACGGGTGAGGATGTCGTGCCCCTTGGCGGGTAGTTCAATCGGCAGAACGCCGGCCTTTGGAGCCGGATGTTGGAGGTTCGAGCCCTCCCCCGCCAGC
>JBEKIJ010000020.1:0-71225 GCA_050011815.1 Acidimicrobiales bacterium
CGCTCGAGCAACTACAACTACCAGACCGCCCTGGTCACCATGCAGCCGCTCAACGGCTTCCTCCTCAACGTGTTGTGGCTCAACTACGACCAGACCGACCCCGCCGTCTTGACGCAGTACGGGGGCGGGACCTGCACCCCCGCGTACTACTACACACCCAACCCCAACGCCCTGGGGGCCAACTGCCAGAGCATCGACTTCGTCACCGCCGACACCCTGACCGGGAACCTGTTCATGAACGACACGGTCTTCGTGTGCGGGAGCCCGAAGTTCGACAATGTGGAGACCGCCGACCCCAGTGAGGACTGGTACGAGGACGGGGGTGGTTGCTCGGGCACCCCGGCCGGGGACACCACGCTCAGCTCCGGTCTGACGAGCGGGAACACCTACACGCAGTTGAGCGTGGCCGCCATCGGCCAGGCCGAGGCCGTGAACGACACGCTCACCATGGGCGTCGGGTCGACGACCCAGACCGTGACGGTCTCGACCGCCGCGTCTGTCGGCGCCACGACGATCCATGTCTCGAGCTTCGTGGCCAACGCCGCCTATGCCTCGGGCACCCCGGTCAACGACAACGCCACCGGCACGTGGATGAGTGGCGTCCCCGTGGAGCCGATCCCCACCGACAACAGCACACTCAACACCGACGCCGCCTCGAACGGGTGCGTCTACCAGGGCCCCACCACCATCACGCTCAACGGCACGGCCAATACGATGACGGTCAACAGCCCTGGCACCCCCTCGGGAAAGCCCACCGGCGCACCGGGGACCTCGGTCTCCAACGACCCCCTCAACGCGGCGGCCAACACCGCCAACGTGTGCGTGCCCGCGTCCTGGCCGGGCACGGTGGCGATTCCCGCCAACGGCGTGGTGTACGTCGAAGGCTGTCAGACGACGCCGGTCAACTACGTCACGACCTCGGGCGGGATAACCAAGTGCAACAACCAGACCTACAACCCGTTGTCGGCGGCGGGGGCGACCGGGTCGGGATCCGACATCACCGGTGACGCCATCGTGCAGGGCACGGTCAACTCGCCCATGACGATCGGATCGGCCAACAACATCGTCATCGACGGGAACATCTGCTACGCGGACAACGTGTCGGGCGGCACGTGCACGGCGGTGCCGGCGGCTCCCTCCACCGACGTGCTGGGCCTGGTGGCCGACAACTACGTCGAGATCAACCACCCGGTCACCTCCGACGGTCACGGCGGATTCAACAACGTGAGCAACTGCTCATCCACGCTGGGCTCGGGCCTGCCCACCTGCGACCTGTCGAACCCGTACATCGACGCCGTCATTCTGGCGCTGAACCACTCGTTCCTGGTCAACAACTACAACTCGGGGAGCACCCTCGGGACGCTGAACATCTACGGCACCATCGACCAGGACTGGCGCGGGCCCGTCGGGACGGGCAGCGGGTCGACGATCAACACGGGCTACGCCAAGAACTACCAGTACGACCCGCGCCTGGTGTACCTGTCGCCGCCGTACTACCTGAACCCCGGCACCTCGCAGTGGGGCTTCTCGGCCTTCACCGTGGACGCCGGTGTGTGCCAGCTGGCCACGGGCTCGCCCAACACCAGCGACTGCACCACCTTCCCGTAGCCGGGCCTCCGTCGCCGGCGGTCGTCGGCCGGTAACCTCGGCGGCCGTGCTGCGCCCCGAGGACATCCTGCCCCATCGAGCACCGTTCCTCCTGGTGGACGAGGTCACCGAGCTCGATCCGGGGCAACGGGCCCGGGGTCGCTGGCACCTGCGCGGCGACGAGGCCTTCTTCGCCGGACACTTCCCGGGGCGGCCCACCCTGCCCGGAGTGCTCATGGTCGAGTCCCTGGCCCAGCTGGGCGGGATCGCCGTGCTCAGCGACGACCGCTTCACCGGCAAGCTCCCCCTCTTCGGCGGGATCGACAAGGCCCGCTTCCGCCGACAAGTCGTCCCGGGGGAGGTCCTCGACCTCGAAGTCACGCTCGGAAGGCTCTCGGCACGGGCCGGCACGGGCCGGGGCCGGGCGTCGGTGGACGGCGAGCTGGCGTGCGAAGCTGAGCTCCTCTTCGTCATCGTGGACAGCTGAGCGAGGGGAGCCGACGTGCGCATCGCCACCTGGAACGTCAACTCGCTCAATGCCCGGCTGCCGCGCGTCGAGGAGTGGCTCGACTACGCGCGTCCTGACGTGCTGTGCATGCAGGAGACCAAGCTCGCCGACGCCGCCTTCCCCACCATGGCGTTCTCCGCCCTCGGCTACGAGTCGGCCTCCCACGGCGACGGGCGGTGGAACGGGGTGGCCATCGCCAGCCGGGTCGGGCTCGACGACGTGACGCGGGGCCTCGGTGGCCCCGCCGACGACCAGGGGGCGCGTCTTGTGGCCGCCACGTGTGGCGGGGTGCGGGTGCACAGCGTCTACGTTCCCAACGGTCGGGAGGTGGCCAGCGAGCACTACGAGGCCAAGCTGGCCTGGTACGCGGAGCTGCTCGCCTACCTGGAGCGGACCTACAAACCCACCGACAACGTGGCGGTGTGCGGGGACTTCAACGTCGCCCCCGAGGACCGCGACGTCTGGGACCCGGCCGCCATGGTGGGATCCACGCACGTGACCGCCCCCGAGCGGGCCAGCCTGCGGGCTCTGGAGGACTGGGGCCTCGTCGATTCCTTCCGGCTGGTTCGCAGCGAGGACCAGCTCTTCACCTGGTGGGACTACCGGGCCGGCAACTTCCACAAGCACATGGGTTTGCGGATCGACCTCGTCATGCTCAGCCGTCCCCTCGCCGACCACGTCACCTACGCGCTCGTCGACCGCAACGCCCGCAAGGGGAAACAGCCCTCCGACCACGCGCCGGTGCTCATCGACATCGACGTGTAAGGCGCGTCAGCTGGCCCGATCGGCCGGGGTGGGGAGCATGGTGCGCAGCGACGCGATCCGCGACAGCCGGCCGGCGTCGGGCCCCGGGTCGTCGTCGCGACTGGCCTCTCGCACCGCCGCCAGCAGCGGCGACGGGTCGCAGCGCCAGGTCCGTCCGCCGACCCGGCGGGTGCGCGCCCACGAGCACCACAGGTCATCCTCGGCGCGCGTCAGCGCCACATAGAGGAGTCGGTGCTCTTCGGCCACGGCCTCGGGCGTGGTCGCATAGGCGATGGGCACCATCCCGTCCTCGAGCCCGATGACGGCCACCGCCGGCCACTCGAGCCCTTTGGCGCGGTGGAAGGTGGAGAGTTCCACGCCGTCCTCGGCGTCGAGCTCCATCGCCCCCTCGCCGCCGGCGACGACCCAGTCGAGGAACTCGCCCACGGTGGCGTCGGGGAACTCGAGCGCGTGCTCGTCGGCGAGCTGGGCCAAGGCGCGGGGGAGACCGGCGTCGGTCGGGGCTCGGTCGTCACCTGTCGTCTCGCCCTCGTCATGGCCCGAGACGCGGCTCTGGCGGGCCACGACGAGCTCGGCCAGCGCGCTGCGGAGGTGACGGTGCTTCGGGGCCCGGCGCAGCTCGGCCAGCGCGCTGCGGGCGTCGGCCGCCTCCTTGGCCCCGCCGCTCACGCGGTGGGGGATCCCGGCCCGGGTCAGAGCCCGGGCGACGGGGTCGAGGCGCGAGTTGGTGCGGGCCAACACCGCCAGATGCGACCAGGGGCGTCCCGGTCGATGCGCCTGGCGGAGCCAGCGCGCCACGGCGGCGGCTTCGTCGTCGTCGTCGTCGAAACCGTCGACAACCGGGCTCGGCCCATCGGGGCGCGACGCTTGGCTCGGATCGGACCCGAGCACCGCGCTGGCGGCTCCCACGACCTGGGGTGTCGACCGGTGGTTGTCGTCGAGCCGCAGGACCGAGGTGCCGGGGAGAAGCTCGGGCAGGCGATCGAGGAGGGTGGGGTCCGCTCCGTTCCACGCGTAGATGGCCTGTCGGGGGTCGCCCACCACGAAGAGGTCGTGGCTGTCGCCGAGCCAGGCCTTGAGCAGACGCCACTGGGTGGGGTTCACGTCCTGGAACTCGTCGACGAACACGTGGCGGATGCGCCACCGCTGGGCCGCGGCGGCGGCCCCGTCGTCTTCGAGCAGCGACGCGCACCGCGTCACGAGGTCGTCGAGGTCGAGCAGATTGCGCCGGGTCTTCTCGGCGACGTAGCCGGTGTAGATCCCGGAGATGTCGGCGCGAGAGACACCGGGCGGGGTGTCCCGGCCCGCCGCGAGCGCGGCGGCCGCGTAGTCGTCGGCCGACACCATGCTGACCTGGGCCCAATGGAGCTCCCCCAGCACCGCCGCGATCTGCGTGGGCTTGACCCGGGTCCCCGAGCCGAGCACGGCCCGGACCAGGCGCGCCGGATCGTCCATGACGACCGGAGGGCGCACCCCCCGGTCCGCCCAGTGGCGACGAAGCTGCGCGAAGGCCATGGCATGGAACGTCCCCGCCGACACCCCGCCCGGGACCCCCAGCCGGGCCAGGCGCTGGCGCAGCTCCCGGGACGCCTTGCGGGTGAAGGTCACGACCAGGGTGTGCTCGGCCCGGGCCGAGCCGTCGAGAATGCGCCGGGCCACCCGGCGCGCCAGGACCGTCGTCTTGCCCGATCCGGCCGCGGCCAGCACGCACAACGGGGCGTCTTCGCACGTCACGGCGGCCTGTTGGGCCGGGGTCAGGCCGTGCACCAGCGCCGACGGGCTGAGGACGCGGGAGGTGGGGCTGGGCACCGAGCCGACCGTATCGGCGGGGTGTAACGGCTCGGGGGATGGGTGGTGGTCGAGCACCTCGGGGGTAGCCTCCCCGGGGTGCTGCGGTCGCTCGCCGGTGGGATGTTGTACGGCGAGACGTGGGGAGACGGCCCCCCCACCGTCCTGGCGCTGCACGGATGGCGGCGCAGCCACGGGGACTTCGCCGGCTCCCTGGGCCCCCCTTCCCCCCACGGCCCCGTGGCCACCCTGGCGCCGGATCTCCCCGGGTTCGGTGCCACCCCGCCGCCCTCCGTGGCGTGGGGGTCGCCGGAGTACGCGGCGGCGATGGCCCGCCTGCTCGAGGACACCGAAGGCCCCGGGCCCGGGCCCGGGCTCGTCGTCGTCGGGCATTCCCTCGGGGGTCGCATCGCGGTACGCCTGGCGGCGGCTCGCCCCGAGCTCGTCCGGGCCCTGGTGCTCACCGGGGCACCGCTCGTCCCT
This sequence comes from Acidimicrobiales bacterium, assembly GCA_050011815.1. Taxonomy (GTDB): domain Bacteria; phylum Actinomycetota; class Acidimicrobiia; order Acidimicrobiales; family UBA8190; genus Chersky-840. The sequence goes on from JBEKIJ010000020.1 coordinate 5,132, forward strand.
CGGCCCGGGCCGTCGCGCCGGGCACCGTTGGCCTTCCGCACCGCCCGCCTCCTGCACCGCGCCCACCTGGTGGGCGAGGCGCGCATGGAACGGGCGCGTCAGCGTCACGGCTCGGCCGACTACCGCGCCGCCCAGGGGGTCATGCGCGAGGTGCTCGTCCGCCTCGTGAACGAGCGCTACGACGACGCCGTGTCCCAGCTGCGGTGCCCGGTCGAGCTCGTCTGGGGTGACGACGACGCCGAAGCGCCGCTCGAGACGGCCCGCGCCCTGGCGGCGGCGATCCCTCAGGCGCATCTGACCGTGTCCCCCGGGGCGGGACACCTCCTGCCCTTGACGCGGCCCGACGAGCTGCGTGACGCGGTCGAGCGAGCGTTGGCCGCCAGCTCGTGATCATCCGTTCGGTGGTGGTCGCGGCGAGCGCGTTGTCGATCGCGGTCGCCGGGATCCGATGGCTGCGCGTCGCCCAGCGCGAGCACTACGTCGTCGACGCCGTCACCCGCTTCGCGCTGCGGTGGTGGACCCGCGTGCCGGTCAATCTGGCCGGGGTCTGCGTGGCGGTCGCCGGCCTGCTGCTGTCGGCGCATTGGCCGGCGTTCGCCTTGGCCACCGCGGCGGTGGTGGCGATCGGGCCCATCGGGTTGTCGCTCCGAGGCCGGACCTCGCCGCTGGCCTGGACACGACGCCTCCGCACGTTGGCGGTCGTCTGGGCCGCGCTCGAAGCCGGAGCCGTGGTGGGTGGGGCCCTCGCCGGGGAGGGACCGGTGGCGGGCGCCGCCGCCGCGCTGGCGGTGCCCGCCCTCGTCGACCTGGCCTGCTGGTGCACGGGGCCTCTCGAACGGCGCCTGGCCCGGTCGCATGTGGCCCGGGCCAGGGCGCGCCTGGCCCGAGTGGCACCCACCGTGGTCGCCGTCACCGGCTCGTACGGAAAGACGAGCACCAAGGGCTACATCGCGCACCTCGTCGGGGGGGCCCGCACCGTCGTCGCCAGCCCCGCCAGCTTCAACAACCGGGCCGGGCTGGCCCGCGCCGTCAACGAACACCTGGCCGACGGCACCGAGGTCTTCGTGGCCGAGATGGGCACCTACGGCCGGGGGGAGATCGCCGAGCTGTGTTCGTGGATCTCCCCCGACGTGGCCGTGATCACCGCCGTCGGTCCCGTGCACCTCGAGCGATTCCGTTCCGAAGACCGCATCCTGGAGGCCAAGGCCGAGATCCTCGAGGGGGCGCGGTGCGCGGTGCTCGTGGTCGACGACGAGCGCCTGGCGGCGCTGGCCGAGAAGACGGCGCGCACGGGGGCTCGAGTGTGGCGGGTCTCGGGGCGCGACGCGAGCGCCGAGGTGTGCGTGATCGACGAGGGCGGCCTGAGCACCCTGTACGTCCGGGGAGAGGTGATCGCCCGCGCCGTCGCCGTGGAGGGCCGACCGGGCAACGTCGCCGCCGCCGTCGCCGTTGCCCTCGAGCTCGGGGTGAGCGCGGCCGACGTGGTCGATCGGCTCCCCACGTTGCCGGTGGCTCCCCACCGTCTCGAACAGTCGGTCGGCACCGGCGGTGTCGTCGTGCTCGACGACACCTACAACGCCAACCCGGCGGGCGCCCGCGCCGCCCTGGCGACGCTGGCTCGGCTGGGGACCGACGGGGCGCGGCGCGTGGTGGTCACGCCGGGCATGGTCGAGCTCGGACCTCGTCAGGACAAGGAGAACGCCGGCTTCGCTTCGGATCTCGCCGCGGTGGCCACCGACCTCGTCGTGGTGGGACGCACCAACCGCCGGGCCCTGGTCCGAGGAGCCCGCAAGACGCCATCGTCATCGGGTCCCCCCCGGATCGTGGTGGTGCGGACGCGCCCGAAGGCCACCGAGTGGGTCCGCCTGCATCTGCACCACGGTGACGTCGTGCTGTACGAGAACGACCTGCCCGACCACTACCCTTGAGCGCCGCCGGACCGTGGCCTGACCACGGTCGGCTCTCACCGAGCTCAGGAGCGCAGCTTTTGAACGTCAACACCGCCAAGGTCGCCGTCGTCTTCGGGGGACCGTCTCCGGAACACGACGTGAGCATCCTGACGGGATTGCAGGCGGCGCGCGAGCTGGCCCGCGCCCGGCGCGACGTCATCGGCCTGTACTGGACCAAGACCGGGGAGTGGTATCGCGTCGACGCCTCGCTCGAAGCCGTCGACTTCATCGACGGCGTCCCGCGCCGCGCCCAGGCGCTGCAACTCGTCACCGGCGGGGAGGGATCGGGGTTCGTGGCCGGAGCCGGTCGCCTGGGCCGCACCCGCCCGCTCCCGGTGGACGTGGTGGTGAATTGCTGTCACGGCGGTCCCGGGGAGGACGGCACCCTCCAGGCCGCCCTCGACCTCGTGGGCGCGGCCTACACCGGGCCCGGCGTGGCGGCCGCGGCGTTGGGCATGGACAAGCTGGCCTTCGCCGGCGTGGTGCAGGCGGCGGGACTGCCGGTGCTGGCCCGGGTCCTGCTGTCCAAGGACGCCGACGGAGACAGGTCGGGGGGAGACGACGGGATCGGGTTCCCGGGGCCCTACATCCTCAAGCCCCGCTTCGGGGGCTCGTCGATCGGGGTCGAGGTGGTGGCCGATTCGGTCACGGCCCGAGCGCGCCTCGATGCCAACGCGCATCTGCGCCATGGTGCGGTGGTCGAGCCCTACCGCCAGGACCTCTTCGACCTGAACGTGGCCGTTCGGAGTTGGCCCGAGGTGGAGCTGTCCGCCATCGAACGCCCGCTGCGCTCGAGCACCTCGAGCGAGATCCTGGGCTACGCCGACAAGTACGTGGGCGGGGAGGGGATGGCCAGCGCCCCCCGTGAGCTCCCCGCGGAGCTCGACCCCGCTCTTGCCGGTGCGCTCCGTGATGCGGCGCGCACCGTGTCGGTTCTCGCCGACGTGAGGGGGGTGGCGCGCATCGACTTCCTCTCCGACGGCAAAGCCCTCTTCGTGAACGAGGTCAACACCGTCCCGGGCTCGCTGGCGCGCTATCTCTGGGTGGCGCCGCCGTTGCCGTTCATCGAGCTGCTCGACGGGCTCATCGACGAGGCGCTGTCTCGGCCCACGGTCCGCCACAACGCCACCGGCGCGGACGGAACCGTGTTGCGCAGTGCCGGAGGCATCGCCGGCAAGCTCGCCTGACCAGGGACCGCCCCGGCCGCCCCGCCGGCGCGTATGGCACCGTGCCCCCGAGGCCCGGGGATACGCTTGCGCGGCATGCCTTTTCCCCGCCGGTTGCTCACCGAAGACGAAGACGTCGTCGTCGAGATCCGGCCGCACTGGGCGTTTCTCGGCAAGCCCCTCGTGACGGCGGTGGCCGTCGTGACCTTGGCGATCGCGGTGATGGTGGCCTTCTCCAATGCCCCTCCCGCCGTCTTGTACGTCCTCCTCGTCCTGGTGGGGTGCGCGGCGCTGTGGCTGTCGGGGCGGCTCATCCGCTGGTTCGCCACCAGCCTGGTGATCACCACCACCCGCATCGTGCAGCGCTCGGGCGTCTTCGGTCGCACCGGGCTCGAGCTCCGACTCGAGCGCGTCAACCAGTTGTCGTATCACCAGTCCATCCTCGATCGGATGCTGCGGACCGGTGAGCTGCACGTCGAGATGGGGGGAGAGACCGGTGTGGTGGTCTTCGACCGCGTCCCTCGCCCCGGCGCGGTACAGAGCATCATCACCGAGCAGATCGACGCCCTACGCCACCGGTCGGTCGTGCCGGTGGCGGCGGGGCCCGTCGACGCCCTGTGGGACGAGGCCGGACCGGCCGGGCCCCGGGGCGCGAGGCTCGGGATCAGCGATGACACGCCGCCTTCGGGTATCGCCCGTAGCATCCGAGCCGCCCACGGCGACGACAGCGTGGCCGATCGCCTCATGCAACTCGACGAGCTCCGTCGCCGGGGCATCGTCACCGACGAGGAGTTCACCTCCAAGAAAGCCGAGCTGCTCGACCGACTGTGATCGAGGGCGCCTGCGTGGGCGGTGACCGGCGTTCGGTCAGATCACGAGGCGTCGATGAGGTGCGCGCCCCGGGCGGCGCGGACCCGCCATGCCGGGGTGGTGAAGCCGTCGATGTCGATGGCGCCGGGGGCGGCCAGCGCCACCACGCATCCGCCGAATCCGGCCCCGGTCAGCCGGGCCCCGTAGACGCCGGGTCGTCCGACGAGGGTCTCCACCAAGGCGTCGAGCCCGGGGGTCGACACCTCGAAGTCCTGTGCCAGGCTGGTATGGCTGGCGGTCATGAGCCGCCCTGCTTCGGGCAGATCGCCGGCGACCAGGGCAGCCGCGAACAGACGCACCCGGTCGCATTCGCTCACCACGTGGCGGGCCCGGCGACGCAACAGGGCGTCGGGGATCGCCCCCGCGACGTGTTGGTCGAGGTGTCCGAGGGGCCCGAGCCGATGGGCCGCCGCCTCGCACTCCGCCCGGCGCTGGGCGTAGGCGGAGCCGTGGAGCGATCGCGTCTCGCCCGAATGCACCACCACGATCTCGGCGTCCTCGGGCACGACGACCGGCTCCATCGACAGGTCGGTGAAGTCGATCAGCAGGGCGTACCCCTCCTGCGCGGCGCTGACCACCAGTTGGTCCATGATCCCCGTCGGCACCCCGGTGGCGGCCTGCTCGGCATGCTGGCAGGCGCGGGCCAGGGTCACGGGCTCGGCCTCGCACCCCAGCACCAGGGCGAGGGCCACCTCGAGCGCCGCGCTCGAGGACAGCCCCGCCCCGACGGGGAGGGTGGTCACCACCGTGCCGTGCCCGCCCGAGGGGGGACGGACGACCGACGCCACCGCAGCCACGTACCGGGCCCAGGGCGGCTCGAGGGCTCCGAGCAGACGGGGGTCCAAGGAGAGGTGCACGTCGACGTCGGCGGGATGCGGGTCATGCGAGGACGTCAGCACGATGCGGGTGCCCCCGTCGGCGGTGAAGGTCACGGTGGTGCCGAGGTCGACGGCCATGGGCAGGGCGACACCCTGGTTGTAGTCGGTGTGGTCGCCGATGAGGTTGACCCGCCCCGGACTGTGGGCGCCTACGGGGGCGCCGTGCCCTGGTGGGGTGGGTCCGGTCATCGCCGGCACAGCATGGCACGACCGGTTTGACCCCCACCGGCCCCTGCGACCAGCATCCGGGCATGGAGCACGCCAAGGTAGCGACGGGCGTCGAGCTGTGTCACGAGCTGCTCGGCGAGCCCGGGGACCCCGTCGTCGTCCTCATCGCCGGCCTCGGTCGCCAGCTCATCGGGTGGGACGATGCGTTCTGCGAGCTGTTGGGGGCAGCGGGCTTCAGGGTGTTGCGCTTCGACAATCGCGACGCCGGGTCGTCGACGCAGATCGAGGGGGGACCGCCCTTCGATCTCGCCGCGGCACGACGGGGCGGAGCCGCGGCGGTGGCCTACACGCTCGACGACATGGCCGACGACACCGTGGCGCTCCTCGACGCGCTGGACATCGACGCCGCGCACATGGTCGGCACCTCCCTGGGGGGCATGATCGCCCAGGCCGTTGCCATCAGGCACCCCGCTCGGGTGCAGAGCCTGTGCTCGATCATGTCGACGACGGGTGCCGACGACGTCGGTCGGCCCAAGCCCGAGGCCATGGCGGTCGTCATGGACCGCCCGCCGGCGCAGCGTGACGCCTACGTCGCCTTCGAGCTCGCCAACTGTCGGATCATCGGGTCGCGTGGGGCTCTCGTCGACGAGGACTGGCGGCGGGGCCGTTTCGAGCGGTTCTTCGACCGCGGCATCCACCCCGCGGGGACCGCCCGCCAGATCATGGCCATGGTGGCGTCGGGCAGCCGCAGTGCCGCCCTGGCGGGGGTGCGGGTACCGACCGTCGTCATCCACGGCGACATCGACACGCTGGTTCCCCTGGACGGGGGCGAGGCCACGGCCCGGGCCATCCCCGGAGCCCAGCTGGTCGTGATCCCGGACATGGGCCACGAGATCCCCCCGGCCGCCCAGCCCGAGGTGGTGGCCGCCATCGTCGCCAACGCCCGGCGAGCCACCGCCGGCCAGCCCAGCTCGGCCCTAGGGAGGACCCGGTGACCGGGCCCCTGGAGGGCATCAGGGTGGTCGAGCTGGCCGGGATCGGGCCGGGTCCCTACACCTGCATGCTCCTGGCCGACGCCGGAGCCGACGTGATCCGCGTGGACCGGGCCACGGGGAACCCACCCCCGCCGTCGGCCGGCCCGCACTGGGACCTGCTCAACCGGAGCCGCCCCTCGGTCGCCGTCGACCTCAAGCACCCCGAGGGGGTGGCGCTGGTCCTCGACCTGGTCGAGGAGGCCGACGGCTTGGTCGAGGGATGGCGCCCGGGCGTGGCCGAACGCCTCGGCATCGGGCCCGAGCCCTGCCTGGAACGCAACCCCCGGCTCGTCTACGGGCGCATGACGGGATGGGGACAAGACGGGCCCCTGGCCTCGGCGGCCGGGCACGACATCAACTACATCGCGCTGGCCGGTGCCCTGTGGCCCATCGGCAGGGTCGGGGAACGGCCCGTGCCGCCGCTCAACCTGGTGGGCGATTTCGGGGGTGGTGGGATGGTGCTCGCCTTCGGGATGTGCGCGGCGATGCTCGAGGCGCAACGTTCGGGACGGGGTCAGGTCGTCGACGCGGCCATGATCGACGGGGCGGCCTCGCTCATGACCATGACCTTCGCGTTCCGCCAACTGGGGCTGTGGGGCGAAGGTCGAGGTGTGAACATCCTCGATACCGGCGCGCCGTTCTACGAGGTGTACGACACGAGCGACGGCAAATGGTTCTGCGTGGGCGCCATCGAACCGCAGTTCTACGCCGAGTTGCTGAAGGTCCTCGGCCTCGAGGGCGAGGACCTTCCGGCCCAGAACGACCGGGAGCACTGGCCCGCCACCAAGGAGCGCTTCGCGGCGATCTTCCGCACCCGGACGCGCGACGAGTGGGCCGACGCCTTTGCCGGGACCGACGGCTGCGGCGCCCCCGTGCTGTCGCCGTGGGAGGCCCACACCCACCCCCACAACGTCCGCCGCGCCACCTTCGTCGAGGTGGAAGGGGTGGTCCAGCCCGGTCCCGTGCCCCGGTTCAGCCGGACCCCGGCGGCCGTGCACAAGCCGCCTTCGGTCGCGGGAGGTGACGCCCTCGAGGCCCTCACCTCGTGGGGGATCGCCGCCGGCCGGGTCGCGGCGTTACGCGAGAGCGGCGCCGTCGACTGAGGTCGGTCAGAGGTTGACGACGGGGCAGGTCACGGTGCGGGTGATGCCCTCGATGAGCTGGATGTGGCTCACCACCATCCGCCCGAGATCGTCCACCGAGGCGGCCTCGGTGCGCACGATCACGTCATAGGGACCGGTGACATCCTCGGCCGAGACCACTCCGTCGATGCCACGGACCTGCTGCGCAACATGGGCCGCCTTGCCGACCTCGGTCTGGATCAGCACGTATGCGGTTACCGCCATCGTCGTCCCTCCCTCGAGCCGACCCGCGGGGGTGCCGGGTCTCTCGTCATGGTAGTGGTGACCGGACCGCCGCTACCTGGTCGTAGTGTGGCCCCGTGGTAGGTCGAGGGCGTGAGGCGTCGACCCGCATCGCGCGCCAGGTGCGCGATGCCTTCGCAGCCCTCCTCGACCAGAAGACCCCGTTCGGCCGGCTGGCCCTGACCCACGTGGTGCTCACCGCCGGGGACGCCCTGCTCACCGTGTCGCTGGCGGGGTCGATCTTCTTCAAGGTGTCGACGGGTGAGGCCCGGAGCAAGGTGATCCTCTACCTGTTGCTCACCATGGCGCCTTTCGCGGTGGTGGCGCCGCTGCTGGGGCCCATCATCGACCGCAGTCGCGGCGCGCGGCGGGCCACGGTGGTGGTCTCGACCGTCTGCCGTGCCGGGGTGAGCCTGGTCCTGGCGAACGACCTGCAGGGCCCGTTGCTGTACCCCCTCGCCTTCATCATGCTCGTGCTGTCCAAGGTGTACCTCGTCACCAAGGGCTCGCTCGTGCCCCTGGTCGTCGCGGCCTCGGAGCATCCCGGCGGCGACGAGCTGGCCACGGCCAACGCCCGTCTGGGCCTGCTGTCGTCGCTCACCAGCCTGGTGGCGTCGATCCCGGCGATCGGTGTGTACGAGTTGCTCGGTGGGTCCTGGGTCTTGCGTCTGGACATGGTGGTGTTCGTCGTCGGCACCGTCGTCGCCCTGCGCCTGCCCGTGGGCCGACCACGGGGCCGGGTCCGGCACGAGGGGCTGGCGCCCGACCACACCCCCGTGGTGGCCGACGCCGCCGACACCTGGGACGAGGAGACCCCGATCGGGGCCCTCGGCCCGCGCGCCAACACCCATCCCGAGGTCCTCCTGGCCTTGTCCGCCATGTCGATCCTGCGGGGGCTGGTGGGGTTCTTGACGTTTCTGCTCGCCTTCTCGCTGCACAAGAACGGCAACGCCCCCGGGTGGTACGGGTTCATGTTGGTGTCCTCGGTGGCGGGCGCTCTTCTCGGCGTGGTGATCGTCCCCCGGGTGCGCAAGGTCTTGAGCGAGCCCGCCATGTTGGCGGTGTCGATCTGGGCCATCGCCCTGGCCGCGGTCCTCGTGGCCGCGGTGGGCGGCATCGCCATCCAGGCCTTCTTGGCCTTCGTCGTCGGGATCGCCAGTGCGGCCAGCAAGCCGGCCTTCGACGCCCTGGTGCAGCGCTATGTCCCGACGGCCGCGCAAGGCCGGGCCTTCGCGCGCTTCGAGACGAGGTTGCAGTTGGTGTGGGTGCTCGGTGCCTTCTTGCCCGTGGTGGTCAGCTTGCCGCTCATCTCCGGCGACGTCGTGATCGCGGCGGTCGCCGCGGTGACGGGGCTGTCCTACCTCACGAGCCGACGAGCCCTGCGCCACCGTTGGGTGGCACCCTGACGATTAGGACGGCGGGCGATCAGGACAGCCGGTGCTCCAGGGCGTCGAGCTGCTCGCCGAGCTCCACCGGGAGCCGTTCTCCGAAGCGGGCGTAGAACTCCCCGATGAGGGGGACCTCGCGACGCCACTCGTCGGCGTCCACCCGGAGCAGCTCTGCCATGTCCTGTTCGGGCACGCCGAGCCCGTCACCGTCGAGGGCACCGGGGGCGGGGACGTTGCCGATGGGAGTGGCCGTCGCCTCGGCCCTTCCCGCCGTTCGTTGCACGATCCAGGCGAGCACGCGCGAGTTCTCCCCGAAGCCCGGCCACAGGAAATGCCCCTCGGCGTCCTTGCGGAACCAGTTCACGTAGTAGACGCGGGGAAGGTTGGCGGCGTCGGTGGACTTGCCGATGCGGAGCCAATGGGCGAAGTAGTCGGCCATGTTGTACCCGCAGAACGGCAGCATGGCGAAGGGGTCGCGCCGCAGGTTGCCGACCGCTCCGGCCGCCGCCGCGGTCGTCTCCGACGACAGGATCGATCCGAGGAACACCCCGTGGGCCCAGTCGAAGGACTCGGTCACCAGGGGGACCACCGAGCCGCGCCGGCCCCCGAAGAGGATGGCGGAGATGGGCACGCCCCGAGGGTCCTCCCACTCCGGGGCGCAGGCCGGATTCTGTTGGGCCGGCACCGTGAAGCGGGCGTTGGGATGGGCGGCGGGCGTCTCGGAGTCCGGTGTCCAGTCGTTGCCCCGCCAGTCGGTGAGATGGGCGGGGGGTGTGTCGGTCATGCCCTCCCACCACACGTCGCCGTCGTCGGTGAGGGCGGTGTTGGTGAAGATGCCGTTGCTGTGCATCATCTCCATGGCGTTGGGGTTGGTCTTCATGCCCGTGCCCGGTGCCACCCCGAAGAACCCAGCTTCGGGGTTGATGGCGTAGAGGCGGCCGTCGTCGCCGAATTTCATCCAGCAGATGTCGTCCCCGATGGTCTCCACCTTCCAGCCCGGGATGGTGGGGACGAGCATGGCCAGGTTGGTCTTGCCGCACGCCGAAGGGAAGGCGCCGGTCACGTAGCGGACGTCGCCCTCGGGCGAGGTGAGCTTGAGGATGAGCATGTGCTCGGCGAGCCAGTGGTCGTCACGCGCCATCGCCGATGCGATGCGCAGGGCGAAGCATTTCTTCCCGAGGAGGGCGTTGCCGCCGTAGCCCGATCCGTAGGACCAGATCTCGCGTGTCTCGGGGAAGTGCACGATGTACTTGCGCTCGGCATCGCACGGCCACGGCACGTCGGCCTGGCCGGGCTCCAGGGGATGCCCGACCGAATGCATACAGGGCACGAACTCTCCGTCGGCCCCGAGCACCTCGAGCGCCGGTGTCCCCATGCGGGTCATGATCCGCATGGACACCACCACATAGGGGGAGTCGGTGATCTCGACACCGATGTGGGCGATCGGTGAGCCCAGAGGTCCCATCGAGAAGGGCACGACGTACATCGTGCGCCCCCGCATGGAGCCCTTGAAGAGGTCGGTGAGGGTGGCCCGCATCTCGTCGGGGTCGCGCCAGTTGTTGGTGGGACCGGCGTCGTCTTCGTTCTTGGAGCAGATGAACGTGCGGTCCTCGACGCGGGCCACGTCTCCGGGATCGGAGCGGGCCCAGTAGCTGTTGGGCCGCTTGGACTGCGAGAGCCGGGTGAAGGTGCCGTTGTCGACGAGCAGCTGGCACAGCCGCTCGTACTCGGCGTCGCTCCCGTCACACCACTCGACCTGGTCGGCCCCGGTGAGGGTGGCCGCTTCCTCGACCCAGGCGAGGAGCTTTCGGTTGGCGGTGGGCGGCATGGTCGGGAGGTGTCCTCTCTGCCTCGGCGGGCGGGCGTTGGTCTGGGTCGTCGCGTCTCGGGCCCAAGAGGCCTCGGGGCGCGGCGGACAGAAACCCCGCGGTTGTTCGAGCACCTCCAATGCTAGGCATTGGCGATGGGCTCTCCCAAGTCTCGGGCCACGCCTCGTGGCCAATCGGAGACAGCCGGCGGAAAAGGGGGGGAGTTCGCCGCCATCGAGCGCCTGCGGCGCCTGCTCCCGGGTCCGCCGGCCGGCGAGGTGTGGATCGGCGACGACGCCGCCGTGCTCGGACCGGGACGGGGTCGCCAGATCCTGACCACCGACCTGTCGGTCGCCGGCGTCCATGCCGACCTGGGGGTGATCGGCCTCGACGACCTGGGCTGGCGGGCGCTCGCCTCCGCCGTCAGCGACGTGGCCGCCATGGGGGGCCGGCCCGACGGTGCCGTGGTGGCGGTGGCCGGGCCACCGAGCACGGATCTGGAGCTGCTCTACGAGGGCGTGGCGGCGTCCTCACGAGCCCATGGGTGTCCCGTGGTGGGAGGCGATCTCTCCACCTCGAGCGTGCTGGTCGTGGCCGTGGCCGTGACCGGCCACGTGGAGGGGGAGCCGGGGCCGGTGCTGCGCCGGGGTGCCTCTCCCGGTGACCGGCTCCTCGTCACCGGACCCCTGGGGGCGGGGGCGGCGGGGCTGCGGGCGCTGCGAGGCGGACCGGGCGCCCGTGACGACACGGCGCTGGCGATGGCCCACCGGCGGCCTCGGGCGCGGCTGGCCGAGGGTGAGACGGCGCGCCTGGCCGGTGCGAGCGCCATGATCGACATCTCCGACGGGCTCCTGATCGATCTCGGCCATGTGGCCGACCAGTCGGGGGTGGGGTACCGCCTCGACGACGTCCCGGTGGCCCGGGGAGCGACCATCGAAGACGCCCTCGGTGGCGGGGAGGACTACGAGCTCATCGTGGCCACCCCCGATCCCGCGCGGTTGGAGGCCGCCTTCGCCACGGCGGGACTCCGAGCGCCGATCCGGATCGGGTCGTGCACCGCCGACCGGGCCGAGCGCACCTTCGAAGGAGAGCCGACGGCGCCCCTCGGCTGGGAGCACTCGTGGGATGACCCGGGTTCTTCGCCCTAGTTGGCCCTAGGCTCGAAGGTGTTGCGACACCGCCTCCCGGTCCCCGAGCGCTTGTCGGCACGAATCGGTCGTTTCGGGTCCAGCCTGGGGCGCCGGGGAGGTTGAGGTGCGATGACGACGAGAGTGTTCCTTCTCGACGACCACGAGGTGGTCCGGCGAGGGCTGCGTGAGCTCTTCGAGTCCGAAGAGGACCTGACCGTGGTGGGTGAGGGCGCCACCGCGGCGGAGGCGCTGGCCCGGGTCCCTTCGAGCCTGCCCGACGTGGCCGTCCTCGATGTCCGGCTTCCCGACGGCGACGGTGTCGAGGTGTGCCGAGACCTGCGCTCGGCGATGCCCGAGCTGAAATGTCTCATGCTCACCTCGTACGCCGACGACGAAGCGCTGTTCTCGGCCATCATGGCGGGGGCCAGCGGGTACGTGCTCAAGCAGATCAAAGGCAGCGACCTCGTCTCGGCGGTGCGACGTGTCGCCGCGGGCGAGTCCCTTCTCGACCCTTCGCTCACCCGCCAGGTGATGGAACGACTGCGCGGGGAGAACATCGAGGACGAGCGCCTGGCCCGCCTCACCTCACAGGAGCGCAACATCCTCGAGCTCATCGCCGACGGCAAGACGAACCGCCAGATCGCCGACGAGCTCTACCTGGCCGAGAAGACCGTCAAGAACTACGTGTCCAACCTGCTCTCGAAAATGGGTTTCTCGCGTCGCACCGAGGCGGCGGTCTACGTCGCGGTCCTGGCGGAGCGCAAACACAAGTCCTGACCCGTCGCCGGGCCCGGCGGGCTCGGCCCGCCCGCGCCCGCCCCCGCCCCCGACGACACCGACGGGGTGCCGGAGCGGATGCAGACCTCCCCGGTGGTGGGCGGGGGACGTCGACGGGGACCGGTCCGAGCCTGGAGCGGGCCCTAGCCGTGGCGGGGCTCAGGCGGGGTCGAGATGTCCATGACCACGCGCATGACCTCGGAGTCCCGGGTGAAGGTGTGGGGGAAGCCGCCGTCGCGAAAGACGTGGAGCATCCGGAAGTTCTCCGACAGGGTGTCGGCGATGAGCCACCGGATGCCGTGGCACCGGGCCGCGTCGGCCAGGTGCTGGAGGAGGATGGTGCCGAGGCCCTGGCCCTGATGGGCGTCGTCCACCACGAAGGCCACTTCGGCCTCGTCGCTCCCCGGGGCCCGGTCGTAGCGGGCGACCGCCACGATCTCCGACGCCTGCTCGGCCACGAGGGCGAAACGGTCGACGCCGTCCACATGGGTGAACCGCTCCACCTCGGCGTCCGACAAGCTCGGGTGGGGGGTGAAGAAGCGCAGCATGACGCTCTCGGGGCTCAGCCGGAGGTGGAAGGCCCGCAGCGCGTCGTCGTCCCCGGCCGCGATCTCTCGCACCTGCACCGTGGTGTGGTCGCCCCGGAGGACGGTCCGAACGGGGAGCGGAGCGGAGAGGGGGTGGGGCCCGGGACGGGCAGCCTGAGGGTCACCACGCATCTCACCAGCATCGACGGCGTGCCCAGGCGGCTCCAGGGGCGAATTCCTCTTTTGGTCCGCCTGACGCCATCGGCGCTCGCCGCGCCCGACGGCGCCGTGGAGGAGGACCCTTAGAAGGGCTGGGCGCCGGCCCGGCGGGGAGGCTTGGTGACCTTGCCGGCGCGGATACAGGAGGTGCAGACATGGAGCCGACGGGGTGAGCCGTTCACGAGGGCTCGCACCCGCTGGATGTTGGGGTCCCAGCGGCGCTTGGTGCGGCGGTGGGAGTGGCTGAGGTTCATCCCGAACGACGGGTGCTTGCCACACACTTCGCAAACAGCAGCCACGACGCGGACACTCCTCGAGAGGTAATTCGGACGGGCGCAAAGGTTAGCATCCACGGCCATGGAGTCCGTAAGCAGCCTCGGGGCGACCCACCTCGCGGCGACGATGGCGACCTATGGGCACGTGCTGCGACTCCACCAGGAGGCCCTCAACGCCCTCAACGTCTACCCGGTGCCTGACGGCGACACGGGGACGAACATGGCCCTCACCCTCGAATTCGTCGTGTCCGAGCTCGCCGGCCTCGAGGGGCTCGAGGACCTGGACTCGGCCGCGGCGCCGAATGCGCTCGGCGCCGACGGGGCCGGGGCTCCCGACGTGTCGATGGCGGCGGTGTGCAAGGCCGTGGCCCACGGGTCGCTGATGGGCGCCCGGGGGAACTCGGGAGTGATCCTCTCCCAGTTGCTGCGGGGTCTGACCGGGGTGCTCGCCGAGAGCGACGGGGAGGTCGACGGGCCCCGGGTGGCGCGCGGGTTGGCGGCCGCCAGTGACGCGGCGCGCCAGGCGGTGCTGCGACCGGTCGAGGGGACGATCCTCACCGTGGCGCGCGCCGCGGCGGAAGGGGCCGAGCCCTCGGCCCTCGCCGGTGACTCTCTGGTGGCCGTGGTCGAGGCGTCGCGTCGTGCCGCTGCCGACGCGCTGGCGCGCACCCCCGAGCAGTTGCCGGTCCTCGCCCAGGCCGGGGTGGTCGACGCCGGCGGGTCGGGCTACCTCTTGCTGCTCGACTCCTTCCTGACCGTCATCGACGGTCGGCCGCTCCCGCCGGCCCCGGCAGTCATCGCCCCCGCCTACTCCCTGGGCACCGACGCGTTGCCCAGGGAGGGCGTCGACACCGAGGACATCGAGGCCGGCAGCGACCTCCGCTACGAGGTCATGTACTTCCTCGAGGCTCCCGATCACACCATGCGGGCCTTCAAGGAGGTGTGGGCGGGTCTCGGGGACTCCATCGTCGTAGTGGGAGGCGAGGGGCTGTGGAACTGCCACATCCACACCAACGACGTCGGCGCCTCCATCGAAGCCGCCCTCGACGCGGGCCGGCCCCGCGACATCAGGGTCACCGATCTCGCCGAACAGGTCGAAGAGGAGCGATGGGTCCGAGAAGGAGCGGGCGTCCCGGCCGCGATCACCGCCGACGCCGAGCCCCCTCCCCGCACCGCGGTGGTGGCGGTGGCCAACGGTGAAGGCATCGGCCGCATCTTCCGGTCCCTCGGCGTCCACTACTTCGTCGCCGGTGGCCAGTCGATGAACCCCTCGACGGCGCAGATCCTCGAGGTCGTCGAGTCGGTCCCCTCGGCCGAGGTGGTGTTGCTGCCCAACAACGACAACATCCACCCCGTGGCCATGCAGGTGTGCGAGTTGGCCACCAAGACCGTGCGCGTCGTGCCGACGAGCGGGATCGTCGAGGGGTTCGCGGCGCTGCTCGAGTACGACCCCGAGGCCGGCGCCCCGGAGAACGCCGTGGCCATGGCGGAGTCGGCGCGACGCGTGGTCGCCGGCGAGGTCACCCGGGCGGTGCGCGACGCCACGGGACCGGCGGGGCCGATCCACACCGGTGACTGGATGGGTCTGTCACGCGACGGGGTCGAGGTGGTCGGCGAGTCGGTGGCCGAAGCGACCTGTGGGCTGCTCGGAAAGCTCCTGCTCGACGATCACGAGCTCGTGACGCTGATCGAGGGGGAGGGGACAGGCGCGGGCGAGACCCGGCGGGTGACGGAATGGCTGGCCGAACACCGCCCCGACGTGGCCGTGGAGGTGCACCACGGCGGCCAGCCGCTGTACCCGTTCCTCATCAGTATCGAGTGAGCCCGCCCACGAGCGCGCCCCAGGGAGGCCAACCCGAGGGGCGAGTCCTCACCCGCCTCGACGAGATCCCGGTGAGCGAGGTACGCAAGGTCGGCGAGAAGCGTGCCGAGGCGCTGGCGGCCATCGACATCACGACCGTGCTCGACCTCATCACGCACTATCCCCGCCGCTACATCGACCGGACCCGACAAGCCGACGTGGCCGGCATGCGGATGGGGGAGGAGTCCCTGGTGATGGCCCGGGTGACCGCCGTGCGGTCGCGTCGTACCCGCCAGGGCCGGGCACTGGTCGAGCTCGATGTCGACGACGGCACCGGTGCGTTGCGGGTGACGTTCTTCAACCAGGCGTGGCGGGGGCGCCAGCTGCCGGTGGGCACCGAGGCGCTGTTCTTCGGCAAGCTCGACTCCTACAAGGGCAAGCGCCAGTTCACGAACCCCGTGGTGGACCTGGTGGGGAACCGCACGGGGCGGATCGTGCCCATCTATCCCACCTCGGAGAAGACCGGCATCGCCGGCTGGGAGTTCGGCGAGTGGGTGCAAGAGGCGCTGCATCGGGCCGGTGCGCTCTATGACCCCTTGCCTCCCCGGTGGCGCTCCGAGCTCGAGCTCATGGACCGCACCACGGCGTTCCGGGCCATCCACGCGCCGGAATCCTTCGCCGAGAAGGAGCAGGCTCGCCAGCGCCTGGCCTTCGACGAGCTCCTGCGCCTGCAGGTCGAAGTGGTCATGCGGCGACACGTGCTCGAGCGCGACTCCCGGGGCATCCGCCACGCGGTGGTGCCCGGCCCGGGCGCACCCGCCCTCGTCGACACCTTCGTGGCGCAGCTGCCGTTCCCGCTGACCACCGCGCAGAAGCGCGCCATCGACGACATCAGCACCGATCTGGCCAAGGCGCTGCCGATGCACCGCCTGTTGCAAGGTGACGTCGGGTCGGGCAAGACCGTGGTGGCGTTGTGCGCCTTGCTGGTGGCGGTCCAAGGTGGTCATCAGGGCGCGCTCATGGCCCCCACCGAGGTGTTGGCCGAGCAGCACTTCCTGGGGGTGCGCGGGCTCCTGGCCGACCTCGTGGTGCCGGACCCCGATCGTCTCGGTGGGTCGCGCCCCCTGGCGGTGTCGCTGCTCACCAACCGGACCCCGGCGGGGGAGCGGGCCAAGTTGCACGCCGGACTGCGGGCGGGATCGATCGACCTGGTGGTGGGAACCCACGCCCTGCTCACCGAGGAGGTGCGGTTCTCGAGCCTCGGGGTCGTCGTCATCGACGAGCAGCACCGCTTCGGTGTCGAGCAACGCAACACCCTGCGGGCCAAAGGACGAGACGCCTCGGAGGGCGATGGTGCGGATCCCGACCTGCTCGTGATGACGGCGACGCCCATACCCCGCACGGCCGCCATGGTCTTCTTCGGCGACCTCGACGTCACCGAGCTTGACGAGCTTCCCTCGGGTCGCTCGCCGGTGCGGACCGAGTGGGCCCGCACCGAGGCGGACGAGAAGGCCGCCTGGTCGCGGGTGCGCGAGGAAGCCGCGGCGGGGAACCGGGTCTACGTCGTCTGCCCCCTCGTCGAGGGATCGGAACGCATCCAGGCCAAATCGGCGACCGAGGAGCGGGGCCGTCTCGAGTCGAGCGTGTTGGCGGGACTGCGCATCGGGTTGCTGCACGGCCAGCTGAAGGCGTCCGACAAAGAGGGCGTCATGGAGAGCTTCCGACGGGGCGAGGTGCAGGTGCTCGTGGCGACCACCGTGATCGAGGTCGGGGTCGACGTCCCCGAGGCCACGGTCATGGTCGTCGAGGACGCCGATCGGTTCGGGATCGCGCAACTGCACCAGCTGCGGGGCCGGGTCGGCCGTTCGGACCGGACGTCGTGGTGCTACTTGTTCTCGGGCGCCTCGACGCCCGAAGCGGCGCAGCGCCTCGAGGCCCTCGAGCGCAGCAACGACGGGTTCGAACTGGCCGAGGTCGACCTCGAGCTGCGGGGGGAGGGGGCCATCCTGGGGACGCGTCAGAAGGGTCGGAGCGATCTGAAACTGGCCTCGCTGCGCCGCGGCGACCGCCCTCTGGTGGAGGCGGCCCGGCGCGTGGCCGAGTCCTTGCTGGCCGAAGACCCCTCCCTCGAGCACACGCCCCATCTCGCCGACGAGGTCCGGCTCTTCCTGGGCGAAGCCGAAGCGGCCAACCTGCTCAAGAGCTGATCCCGCTCGAAAGGCACCCACCGGGGCGCCACGACGACGCCGGTAATCTGCGGCCGTGCGTGTGATCGCCGGCAGCTGCCGTGGCCGGCTCCTCTGTGCCCCGGCCGGCACGGTCACGCGCCCCACCTCCGACCGGGTGCGCGAGGCCATCTTCAACGTCCTCGGGAGCCTGATCGAGCTGGAGGGCATGGCGGTCGCCGACCTGTTCGCGGGCAGCGGGGCCATGGGGATCGAGGCGATCTCGCGGGGGGCGGACTCGGTGGTGTTCGTCGACGACGCCCCCTCGGCCCTGCGGGCCATCCGGGACAACCTCGCCAAGCTGGGGATCGAGGACCGGGCCCGGGTCGTCCGGGAGGATGTGCTGCGCTTCATCGGCCGGTCCCAGGACTTCGACCTCGCGCTGTGCGACCCTCCCTACGAGTTCGAGGGGTGGGATGCCCTGCTCAGCGGGCTCCGGGCGCCGCTGGCGGTTCTCGAGTCCCGGCGTCCCGTCGAGGTGCCGGTGAGCTGGGAGGTCATCAAGAACAAGCGGTACGGCGGTACGCTCGTGACCGTGGTCCGATCCCTCGGAGCCCATGAGAAAGGCACCCGGTGAGCGTCGCCCTCTTTCCTGGTTCGTTCGACCCGTTCCACAACGGCCACCTCGAGGTGGTGGAACGAGCAGGAAAGCTCTTCGACGAGGTGGTCGTGGCCACCCTGCGAAACCCCCAGAAGGCCGAGCCCCTGTTCAGCCTGCAAGAGCGCGAGGAGATGCTGCACGATGCCCTCGAGCACCTCGAAAACGTGCGCATGGTGTCGGTGGGCACCCTCGTCGTGAACGTGGCCCGTGACATCGGGGCCACCGCCATCATCCGAGGCCTGCGGGCGGTGTCGGACTTCGAGAACGAGCTGCAGATGGCGCAGATGAACCGCCAGCTGTCGGGCATCGACACGCTGTTCATCCCGACCAGCTCCACCACGTCGTTCGTGGCATCTCGTCTGCTCCGGGAGGTCGCCCGTTACGGGGGCGACGTTTCCGCCTTCGTCCCCAAGGCGGTGGCGGTCCGACTCGAGAAGAAATTCGACGCGTGAGTGGCGTGAGCAACGATTCGGTCGACCACGACCCCCTCGAGGAGGAGCCCACCGCTCCCGGCGACGACACCGAGGGGTGCCTGCAGCGTGCGATCGACGCCGTGTCCACGGCGCGCACCATGCCGCTCTCCGCCTCGGTGCTCGTCGATCGTCAGGATCTCCTGGACCTCCTCGAAGCGGCCCTCGACCGGCTCCCCGACGAGCTGCGGCGGGCCCGGTGGCTGCTGCGGGAGCGCGACGAGTTCCTGGCCACACGCCAACGCGAAGCGGACATGCTGCTCGACGACGTGCGAGCCCAGGCCGAGCGCATGGTGCAACGCACCGAGATCGTCCGCCAGGCCAATCAGGTCGCCCAGCGCGTCCTCGACGACGCTCGCGAAGAGGCGCGCCGGCTCCGCCACGAGGCCGAGGACTATTGCGACCAACGCCTGGCCTCGTTCGAGATCGTGCTCGAGCGGACTCTCAAGACCGTGCAGTCCGGGCGCGAGAAGCTCCAGGCGGTGCCGCCCCCGCTCCATGACGGTGAGTCGCTGCGGGTCGGGGCCGACGGGGTGTCCGACATCGCCCAGGCGGGGTTCTTCGATCAGGACGACGGCTGAGCCGTGCCCGGCCACCCCTTCGTCGTGCACGTGGCCAAGCTCCGGCGCGCCGGGGGGACGCGGTGGAACGAACGGCGCCAGGGACCGATCGAAGGCCTCGACTGCTCGGGGAGCGCGGTGCCGCCCGGCGCCACACCGGTGGCCGACGTCGTGCTCGAGTCGGTCCTCGGCGGCGTGTCGGTGACCGGCTTCGTGAGCGTGCCGTGGACCGGGGCCTGTCGCCGCTGCCTGGCGCCGGCCTCGGGGGTGCTCAGGGTGCCGGTGCGGGAGCTCTACACCGAGGACGGCGACGGCGAGGAGACCTACCCCCTGGTCAACGACGAGGTGGACCTCGAACCACTCGTCCATGACGCCGTCCTGCTCGAGCTGCCCCAGGCCCCCGTGTGCCGGCCCGACTGCCAGGGGTTGTGTCCGTACTGCGGCGCCAACCGCAACGAGGAGCGCTGCGACTGCGAGGCTCCCCTCGATCCCCGCTGGAGCGCCCTCGACGCCCTGCGGCTGCCCGAGGGCAAGGTGCAGAGCGAGTCGTCGCACTCACCGGGGCCCGGGTAACGCACCTCGCCTGGTCCGGCGCAACTCCCGGGCACCCACCGCAGTGCCCCGGCTTTGGACGCCGGCGCCGGTCGACCGGGTAACCTGTACCGTTCCTGACCCGAGGTGAGCATCGATGGCCGTCCCCAAGAAGAAGACCTCCAAGGCGAAGAGCCGGAGCAGGCGAGCCTCGAACTGGGTCCTGGGCCAGCCGGCGCGCAGTGAGTGTCCCCAGTGCCGTCACGCCAAGGTCCCGCACCGGGTGTGCCCGACGTGCGGGTGGTACAAGGGCCGGCAGGCCATCGAGATCGACTAGTGGTCCCGCCTCGGCCTCGGCCCGAGGCATCGTCGGTCGGCGAGCTCCCCGTGGCGGTGGACGCCATGGGCGGCGACAATGCACCGCACGAGATCGTGGCCGGGGCGCGGCGCGCCGCTGAAGAGCTCGGCATCGCGGTGGTCCTCGTCGGGCCTCCGGATCAGATCGGTGACACCGGCGGTCTCGAGGTCCTCCCCGCGTCGGAGATCATCACCATGGACGACGATCCCGGTTCGTCGGTGCGCCGGAAGAAGGATTCCTCTCTCGTCCGGGCCGCGGAAGCGGTGCGTGACGGCAAGGCCTCGGCCATGGTGAGCGCGGGCAACACCGGGGCGGCCATGGCGAGCGCGCTGCTGCGGATGGGGCGGCTCAAAGGCGTCGTGCGCCCCGCCATCGTGACGCCCATCCCGCAGCTCGGGTCGCATCCGGCCGTGTTGCTCGACGCCGGGGCGAACGCCGAGTGCACGCCGGCCATGCTCTTGCAGTTCGCGCAGATGGGCGCGGCCTACGTCTCGGCCCGCTACGGGGTGGAGTCGCCCACGGTGAGCCTGCTCTCGATCGGCGAGGAGAAGTCGAAGGGCACCCCGTTGGTCAAAGAGACCCACCTGCTGTTGGAGGCGGCCCCCGACATCGCCTTCGTGGGCAACGTCGAGGGGCGCGACCTCCTCCATGCCCCCGCCGATGTCTTCGTGACCGACGGGTTCACCGGGAACGTGGCCCTCAAGACCCTCGAGGGATCGCTGCGGTTCTTCATGGACACCCTGCTCGAGGTGTTCGGCGCCGACGAGGAAGCCAAGGCAGCGGCCGAGGTCATGTTGCCCCGCCTGGCCCCGCTGGCCGCAGAGTTCGATCCCGACGGCATCGGGGGGGCGATGCTGCTGGGCGTGGACGGGGTCTGTGTGATCAGCCACGGGTCTTCCACCGCCACGGCCATCGTCTCCGCTGTGGGTGTGGCCCACGACCTGGCCGCGGCCGGGCTCGTCGAGCGCCTGGCCCGCGCCGTCGCTCCGGTCTGACCCGGTCAAATACCGCCCCTGAACAGGGATTTTATCGTTCCTGTGGGCGCGACCAGGTAGGATGCCGTGCAAAATCCGACCCTGGGAGACGCCGTGCCCGCAGAAACCCACGTGGAGAAGGGTCCACTCGGACGCCACGAGGTGTTCGAGCTGGTCCGGGACCAACTCGCTGACATCTTGGAGATCGAGCCGGGCTCGATCAGCGAGTCCTCGTCGTTCGCCGAGGACCTCGACGCCGACTCCCTCGCCCTCATCGAGCTGGTCGAAGGGCTCGAGGAAGAGCTGGGGGAGCGGACCGTGGGCTTTCGGATCGAGGACGAGGATCTCGAGGATCTTCGCACCGTCCGTGACGCCGTCGACTACGTCGTCGCCAAGTTGGGGACGGGCTGAGACGAGCGACGAACCCGCCGGTCTGGGCGGCGCCGAGAACGGCGCTCCGAGCGCCAGCGGCGCTCACCCCTGTTCGGGGTCCTCGGACGCGGCACCGGACCGCATCGAGGCCGGCGACCGCAACGGCGCGACACGGACCCGTGCGGCTGCGGTGCAGGCATTGACCGCACGCCTGGGTTGGGAGTTCGAGAACCCCGGTCTCCTCGTCCAAGCGCTGTCGCATCGCTCGTGGTGCGCCGAGGCGGGGGGCATCCCCTCCAACGAACGGCTCGAGTTCCTCGGCGACGCGGTGCTGGGGTTGGTCGTCGCCGAGCACTGCTACCGGGCCTATCCCGAGATGCCCGAAGGCGCCCTGGCCAAGGTGCGCGCCGCCACGGTGAACACCGTGGTGCTGGCCGAGGTGGCCTTGGCCCTCGATCTCGGCGCCGCGCTCCTCCTCGGTCGAGGTGAGGACGTGTCGGGGGGGCGGAACAAGGCATCGATCCTCGCCAACGCCGTCGAAGCGGTCATCGGGGCCCTCTACATCGACGGGGGGTGGGACGTGGCCTCGCGCGTCGTCCTGGACATCCTCGACGACCGGATCGGGTTGGCCGCCGCGGGTCCCGGTGCCGAGGACTTCAAGACCCGGCTCCAAGAGGTCGTGTTGCGGCGCATCGGCCAGCTGCCCCGCTACGAGGTCGAGGGCACGGGCCCCGACCACGCCCGCCGCTACCGCGCCCGGGTCCTGATCGGTGACACCGAGCGGGGCGTGGGTGAGGGTCGGTCCAAGAAGGACGCCGAGCAGGCGGCCGCACGCGATGCCTGGGCCGTGCTCGTCGACCGCGACGACGAGGAAATCCTGGTGCCCGAGGCCGAGCGAAGGGTGCGGGGGAGTGCCTGAGCTTCCCGAGGTGGAGACGATCCGGCGAGACCTCGACAAGGAGATCGTGACCCGGCGGATCAAGACGGTCGAGGTCAAGGGCAAGCGGTCGATACGTCGACACAAGAGCGGCCCCGAGTTCAAAGCCCGGCTGGAGGGAAAGCGCGTGGCGTCGATCCGACGGGCGGGCAAGTACCTGTTGGTGGGCCTCGACGGTGACGACGTGCTCGTGGTCCATCTCGGGATGAGCGGCCAGCTCCTGCGGGCCAAAGGGCCCAAGGACCCCCTCGACAAGCACACCCACGTGATCATCACCTTCACCCAGGGCGGGCAGCTGCGGTTCGTCGACCCCCGCACCTTCGGCGAGATGTTCGTGACCACCGCCGACGAGCTCACCTCCGAGGTGCCCGAGCTCGCCCATCTGGGCTTCGACCCCCTGGAGGAGGTCATGAGCTGGTCGCATTTCGGGCAGCTGCTCGCCGATCGGCCCACAGCGCTCAAGACGCTGCTCATGGACCAGAAGTTCGTGGCCGGGATCGGCAACATCTACTCCGACGAGATCCTGTTCGCGGCGGGGCTCCGCTACGACCGGCTGTCGAACTCGCTGAGCGCCCAGGAGATCCGCCGGCTGTACCGGGCCATGGTGGAGACCCTGACCGAGGCGGTCAAGCATCGGGGCTCCTCCCTGGCCGACCAGCAGTACCGGGATCTCTACGGCGCCATCGGGGACTATCAGGGTCAGCACCAGGTCTACGACCGCGAGGGCCAGGCGTGTCGCCGCTGCCGGAACGCGGTGGTGAAGGTGAAGGTGAACGGCCGCTCGGCGTTCCTCTGCGAGCACTGCCAGATCTGATCGCCGGCCCCGCGTCATGACCTGATGGCGCCCCCGGTGACCTGCAGGTTCAACGTGTCGGTGGCCCCGACCACAGGGCCGCGCCGGTATCACCGTTTCCACGAGACCGACGGGTAGGGTGGCGACCGGTGTTCCTGAAGTCGCTCACCCTCAAAGGCTTCAAGTCCTTCGCAGATCCGTCAACGCTGCTCATGGAGCCCGGCGTCACGGTGGTGGTCGGCCCGAACGGCAGTGGGAAGTCCAACGTGGTCGACGCCGTGGCCTGGGTGCTCGGCGCACAGGGACCGCGCACGGTGCGCTCGACGAAGATGGAGGACGTCATCTTCGCCGGCTCCGCCGACCGGCCTCAGCTGGGGCGGGCCGAGGTGTCGCTCACCATCGACAACCGCACGGGTCGGCTCCCGGGCGGGCTGGCCGAGATCACGATCACCCGCACGCTCTTCCGGTCCGGCGAGAGCGAGTACGCCATCAACGGCCAGCCCTGCCGCCTCCTCGACATCCAGGAGATGCTGTCGGACTCCGGGGTGGGACGTCAGCAGCACGTGATCGTGAGCCAGGGCCAGCTGGGCGCCATTCTCGATTCCCGACCCGAGGACCGTCGCGCCGTCATCGAGGAAGCCGCCGGGGTCTTGAAGCACCGGCGCCGACGGGAGCGGGCCGAGCGCCGCCTGGCCGCCACCGAAGAGAACCTCGACCGCCTCGGGGACCTGCTGCGCGAGGTGCGCCGCCAGATCCGTCCCCTCGAACGCCAAGCGGCCTCGGCCCGCTCGCACGCGTCGCTGGCCGACGAGTTGCGCGCCCTGCGGTTGCACCTCATCGGGAAAGAGCTGACGGCTCTCGACGCCCGCCAGGAGTCGGCGACGGTGGAGCGCGGCCGCCTGACCGAGACCGAGGCCATGCTCGTGACCTCGATCACCGAGCTCGATGCGGCGGCCGAGGCCACCGCGGCCGAGCTCGCCACCCAACGAGAAGAGGACCTCGTGGTGGCGCTCACCCGGGTGCAGGGACTGTCGGAGCGCTGCCGGGGACTGCTCGGCGTCGTGGCCGAACGGCGTCGCTCCATCGCACGCGCCCTCGAAGCGTCGGCCGACACCGACGTGGTGTCCACGCTCGAAGCCGACGCGGCGCGCCTGGCGGCCGAGCTCGAGGCCACCACCCACGAGGACGACGCCCTGGCGCCCCAGGCCGAGGAGGTCCGTCGCGCCGAGCACGCCCTGGCCAGTGACGTCGCCGCCCACGAGGCCACCTTCGCCGACCTCGCCGGGCAGCACGCCGCCGAGGAGGCCTTTGCCATGGCCCGAGGCCGTATCGAGCCTCTGCGCAGCGCGCTCGAGCGCGAGCAGGGTGCCCTCGTGCGCGCCGACGAGCGGCTCCAGGCCATCGACCTCCGTCGCCAGGTTCTGGAGACCGAGGTCACCGACGTGGCGCATCAGCTCCGCCAGCTTTCGGCGGAGCACCCCGGGTTGGCGCGACGCGCCGCGGAACGTCGCCGTGTCGCCGACGACGCCGAGCGGGCTCTTCGCGACTCCGAGGAGGCGTTGCGCAGCGCCGAGCGCCAGCGTCACCGGCTCGAGGCACGCGCCGAGGCGTTGGCCCGCCAGGTCGCCGACGAGCGGACCGGACCCGGCCCCGACATCCTGGGCGAGGCGTCGGGTGTCCTCGGTGTCCTCAAGGATCTGGTGGACATCGACGACGGATGGACCGCCGCCTTCGAAGCCGCCGTCGGTGCGGCTCTGGGCGCGGTGGTCGTCGAGGGGGCTGCCGAGGCACGCGCCGTGCTCGCCACCCTCCACGATCGTGAGGTGGTGGGGACCGTGCTCGCCGCCACGCCGGCCGGCCCAGGGTTGTCGGGCGCGGGGTTGTCGGACACGGGGTTGTCGGGCACAGGGTTGTCGGGCACAGGGTGGTCGGGCGCTGACAGCCTGCGCGCCCACGTGCGGCCCCGGGTGGCGGCGGTGACGGGCGTGCTCGACCGGCTGCTCGGCGGGGTGGTGGCGGTGCGCGGCGATTGGGCCCGGGCCGTGGACGTGGCTCTCGAGCACCCCGACGTCACCGTGGTGAGCACCGATGGCGATCGCTTCTCTTCGGCGGGATGGGTGGTGCGGGCCGGTGCGCACGCCCTGGCCACCCTGGCCAGCCAGGCCGCGGCCGAGGCCGAGATGGCGGCCGACGCAGCGGAACGGGCGTCGCGTTTCGTGGACGAGGCGCGCCAGCGGGCCGCCGCCGCGGTGACCGAGGCCAACGACGTCGCCCGCCAGGCCGAGCGGGCCGAGGATCGTCGTCAGGGACTGGAGGTCACCCAGAGCCGAGTGGAGTCCGAGCTCGAGCTCGTGGAGGTGGAGCGCACCGAAGCGGCGCGCCACCGCGACGGTCTGGTCGACCGTCTCGAGAGCGAGGGCGCGCAACTGGCCTCGTTGACCGAACAGCTGCCCGAGCTCGAGGCCGCCGCCACCGCGGCCGCCGGTCGGTTGTCGACGGCCGACGAGGCCCGCCGGCGTCTCGAGGAACGCCGGTCGCACGTGGCGGTGCTGCGGAGGGATCTCGAGGTCAAGGTGGCGGGCCTGGCCGAGAGGCGATCGGTGCTGAGCTCGCGCCTCGAGGACACCGAGCGCCGGCTGGCGGGGAACGTCGAAGCGCGCGAGCGCGCCGGTGAGCGTCGTCGTCGGCTCGAGGCGGGTGCACTCGCCACCGGGCGACTGGGGGCGGTCGTCGAAGGGCACGCCTCGCGGCTGGGAGAATTACTCGAGGGCTTGCGCGTGCGCCGGAGCCGTCAGCTCGACGACGTTCGGGCCGGTGGGGCTCGCCTGGAGTCGTTGCGCAAGGAGCGCGCCGAGGCCGACACCCGCCTGGCCGACGCCCGCCAGCGCTCGCAGCGTCTCGAGTTGCAGATGGCCGAGGCCAAGGTCCGTCGTGACACCGCCGCCGAGGCGCTGCGGCGGGAGCTGGGATGTGAGCCCGAGGAGGCCATGGGGGCGCCGTGCCCGGAGCTCCCCGAAGGAGAGGACCCGGCCCGGCGTGCCGCGGTGGTGGAGCGGGAGCTGGCCTCGTTGGGGCCGGTGAACCCCCTGGCTCTCGAAGAGCTCGGGGCGCTCGAGGAGCGTCACCGCTTCCTCGAGGAGCAGGTCGAGGACGTGCGCCGGGCCCGGCGCGAGCTGCACCAGGTCATCAGGGCCGTCGACGACGAGATCATGCGGGTGTTCGCCCAGGCTTTCGCCGACGTCAACGAGCACTTCCAGGTCCTGGTGGGCACGTTGTTCCCGGGGGGCACGGGTCGGCTGACCCTCACCGACGCCTCGGACCTGCTCGATACGGGCGTGGAGGTCGAGGCCCGGCCGGCCGGCAAGAACGTGCGCAAGCTCTCGCTCCTGTCCGGTGGCGAGCGCTCCCTGGTGGCTCTGGCCTTTCTCTTCGCCGTGTTCCGGAGCCGGCCGTCTCCGTTCTATCTCCTCGACGAGGTCGAGGCCGCCCTCGACGACGTCAACCTGCACCGCTTCCTCGACCTCCTCCACGAGTTCCGGGGAGAGGCCCAGCTCATCATCGTGAGCCATCAGAAGAGGACCATGGAAGCCGCCGACGCGCTCTACGGCGTGACCATGACCCCGGGTGGCTCGTCCAAGGTGGTCAGCCAGAAGGTGCGTCACGAGAGCTCCGACGCGGAGCCGGCCACCACGCCTGCTTAAGCACCGACACAGGATCGACCGGGTCGAGGGCAACCTCGCCCCGCCGCCCTAGGCTGCCCCGCCATGCTCGCGCTCTGGATCGTTCTGGCCGTCGTGGTGGCGGCGCTCGTCGTCGGCCTGGTGGTCGCCGTCCCCCGCCGGGGCAGAGCCCGACGTGGTCCCGGGTCCGCCCCAGGGTCCGCGGTCACCATCGACAGGCCCCGAGCCGCCCCCCCGGCGCCCGTCGCGGCTCCCCCCGAACCCGGTGATGTCCCGGTCACCGAGGTCGCCGCGCCCGAGGTCGCCGCGCCCGAGGTGGAGGAGCTCGAGCCCGAGCTCGAAGAAGCCCCCGTTCCCGAGCTCCGGGAGCGCATGGGCAAGACCCGCGGCCTCTTCTCGGGGTACGTGCGAGCCCTGCGCAGTCGCTCCTCTGTCGACGACCAGGCCTGGGACGACCTCGAAGAGGCCCTGCTCCGCGCCGACGTCGGGGTCGCCACCACGACGGCCCTCCTCGAGGATCTGCGTACCCGGGTCCACGACGGAGAGCTTCGGGGCGCCGAAGCCGTGGTGGCGGCGCTGCGCGAGGACCTCCGCCGATCGCTCGACACCACCGAGCGCACCGGGCTGTCGCTCGACGGCGAGGGCATCTGTGTGTGGCTCTTCGTGGGCGTGAACGGGGTGGGCAAGACCACGACCATCGGGAAGGTGGCGCGGCGCGAGAAGAATGCGGGCCGCTCCGTCCTGCTGGCGGCGGGCGACACCTTCAGAGCCGCCGCGGGCGAGCAACTCGACCAGTGGGCGCAGCGCACCGGTGTCGAGATCGTGCGCGGCGCCGAAGGGGGCGACCCGAGCGCAGTGGTTTTTGACGCCGTGCAGCGGGCCCAGGCGCGCGGCAACGACCTGGTCCTGGCCGACACCGCCGGTCGGCTCCACACCAAGGTCAATCTGGTCGAGGAGCTGAAGAAGATCCGTCGCGTCGCCGATCGACCGCCCGGGCATGTGACCGAGGTGCTCCTCGTGCTCGACGCCACCACGGGGCAGAACGGGCTCACCCAGGCTCGGCAGTTCCTCGATGCGGTGGGCGTCACCGGTGTGGTGCTCACCAAGCTCGACGGCTCGGCCAAAGGCGGCATCGTCATCGCCATCCAGCGCGAGCTGGGCCTGCCCGTGAAGCTCGTCGGGCTGGGCGAGGGCCCCGATGACCTGGTGCCCTTCGACCCCGACGAATTCGTCGCCGCCCTCTTCGAGTAACGCCGGGGGGTCCGGGGCCCCGCGCCGGGGCCGGTAGCCTGAACCCGCATGTTCGACGCCCTGTCCGACCGCCTCGAGGGGATCCTCGGCCGCCTCCGCAGCCGCGGTCGACTGAGCGACGCGGATGTCGATGAGGCGCTGCGCGAGATCCGCACCGCCCTGCTCGAAGCCGATGTCGACGTGGGGGTGGCCCGTTCCCTGGTGCAAGGGGTTCGGGCCCGGGTCGTCGGCGAGGAGCTGTCGAAGAGCCTGAGCCCCGGCCAACAGGTCGTGAAGGCGGTCCACGACCAGCTCGTCGAGGTGCTCGGTGGTGAGACGCTGCGCCTCACCTACTCCCCGGCGCCGCCCACGGTCGTGCTCCTCGCCGGATTGCAGGGCTCGGGCAAGACCACCACGTCGGCCAAGCTCGCTCGCTGGTTCCGTCAGCAGGGCCGCAATCCGCTGCTGGTGGGAGCCGACCTGCAACGACCGGCGGCGGTCGAACAGTTGCGGATCCTCGGTGAGCAGGCCGGGGTGCCGGTCTTCAGCGAGCCCACCGATCCCGTGGCCGTGGCCGTGGGCGGTCTGCGAGAAGCACAGCGCCTCGGACGCGACGTGCTCATCGTGGACACCGCCGGTCGTCTCGCCATCGACGAGGCCCTCATGGACGAGGTGCGTCGGGTCTCCGATGCCGTGTCTCCCCGGTACACGTTCCTCGTCATCGACGCCATGACCGGCCAGGACGCCGTGTCGACGGCCCGGGCCTTCCACGAGGTGCTGGCCCTCGACGGGGTGATCCTGACCAAGCTCGACGGTGACGCCCGGGGCGGTGCCGCGCTGAGCGTGAAGGACGTCGTGGGTCGGCCCATCGCCTTCGCGTCCACCGGTGAGCGACTGGCTGACTTCGATCTCTTCCACCCCGACCGGATGGCGAGCCGCATCCTGGGCATGGGCGATGTGCTCACGCTCATCGAGCAGGCCGAGCGCGAGTTCGACCACGACGTGGCGGCCGAGGGTGCCAGCCGTCTCCTCGAGGGTCGTTTCACCCTCGAGGACTTCTTGTCCCAGCTCCAACAGGTGAAGAAGCTCGGATCGCTCGGGGGGCTCCTCTCGCTCATGCCCGGCGTCCCGAAGGAGCTCAAGAACAGCGCCGCCATCGACGACGGCCAGGTGGCCCAGGTCGAAGCCATCATCCGCTCCATGACCCCCCGGGAGCGGGGGGACCCCGCCCTCATCGACGGCGCACGCCGGTCCCGGATCGCCCGGGGGAGCGGGACGACGACCCAAGACGTGAACCAGCTCCTGCGTCAATTCAAAGACGCCCAGCAACTCATGCGGTCACCGGGAATGCTCGGTGGGATGCTCGGAGGGGGAGGCCGGGCCAAGATGGCCGAGGCCTTGGCGCAGCGCATGGGCGGCATGGGAGAGGGTGCGGGCCTCGACGCGCCGGGACTGGAGTCCCTGGGCGCCGGCCTCGGACCTGGTGGGTTGAGTGGGGGAGGGCTGGGCGCGGGGCCCTCGCTGGGCGGTCGTTCCGGGGCCGGTGGTGGATCGGCCGGCGGGTCGGGCCGGGGCCGCCCCGGGTCGAAGAAGAAGAAAGGTGGGCGGGTGACCCCGAAGGGCCA
Organism: Acidimicrobiales bacterium; assembly: GCA_050011815.1. GTDB lineage: Bacteria > Actinomycetota > Acidimicrobiia > Acidimicrobiales > UBA8190 > Chersky-840. The sequence goes on from JBEKIJ010000020.1 coordinate 34,842, forward strand.
AGGGGGTCGCGGCGGCCGCTGATGGTGCCTCGGGGCGGGTCCCGGCTGCCTGGCGAGGCGGTCCCGGGGCCCGGGTTTCGACCCCCGTGCCGGCGGCGGGCCACAATAGGAGGTCCGTGCACCTCGAGTCCGAGGCCGCCACGACCAGGAAGGCAGGGAATCAGACGGTGGCAGTGAAGCTCCGCCTCATGCGGATGGGGAAGAAGAAGCAGCCGACCTACCGGGTCGTCGCGGCCGACGCCAGGTCGCCGCGCGACGGCCGGTTCATCGAGATCGTGGGGACCTACGCACCGCGGGGTCGCTCCACGGCCGAGCCCGACGCCATCGTCAACATCGACAACGACAAGGCCCTCAAGTGGCTGCGCCAAGGAGCACAGGCCACCGAACGGGTCGAGAAGCTCCTGCGTACCTCGGGCGCCTGGGACGAGTTCAAGCCGGGTTCGAAGTGAGCGAGGCGGGGCTCGGGGACGTGGGCAACGTCAACACCGACGACGAGGATGTCGACGACGTCGGGAACGCGGGTGTGGGGAACACCGTCGGCGACGACCTCGACGACATGGCCGGCAACCGCCTCGACGACATGGCCGGCAACCGGGTGGAGGGTGGAAGCGCCCGGGCCGTGCTCGACTACATCGCCCGTTCGCTGGCCGGTGAGCCCGACGCCGTCGTGGTGGAGACCGAGGAGTCGAGTCGGGGCCTGCGCTTCCGCATCCACGTCGCCCCCGGCGACATGGGCCGCATGATCGGTCGGCGCGGCCGAGTGGCCCAGGCGATCCGCACGCTGGTGCGGGTGGCGGGGTCGCGCGAAGGGGTTGACACCAACGTCGACTTCGTCGACGACTGACGAACCCGGACGCGACGCCCGTACGCCTGAGGGCGCCGAGGGGTTGCTCGAGGTGGGCCGGGTCGGCAAGGCGCACGGACTGGCCGGCGAGGTCGTCGTTTCCCTGATCAGCAACCGTCCTGAACGCGTCGTCGTGGGTTCGGCGTTCCTCACCGACGCCGGCGAGCTTCGCATCGAGGCGGCGCGGCCCTTCGTCGACAACTGGCTCATGAGGTTCGCCGGCGTGGACAGCCGCGAGCGAGCCGAAGCGCTGCGGGGCACCGTGCTGCGGGGCCTCCCCCTCGACGACGAGGAGGCGTGGTGGGTGCACGAGCTCATCGGGTCCGAGGTCACCGACACCGACGGTGTGCATGTGGGGACGGTGACCGGGGTCCTCGCCAACCCGGCCAGCGACCTCCTCGAGCTCGATGGCGGAGCCCTCGTCCCGCTGCGGTTCGTGGTCGAGCGATCCCCGGGCCGCGTGGTGGTCGATGCGCCGGCCGGGCTCCTCGATCTCCCCGAGCGCTAGGGGCGGCGCCGGTGCGTGTCGACGTCTTCACGATCTTCCCCGACCTCGTCGAGCACTACTGCGAAGGGTCGTTGCTGGGCCGGGCCCGTCATCAGGGCCTCCTCGACGTGCGGGTCCACGACCTGCGGGCCGGAGCGCAGGACCCGAGACGATCCGTGGACGACGCTCCTTTCGGCGGGGGCGCGGGGATGGTGCTCGCCCCGGGCCCGATCTTCGCCGCGGTGGAGGCGGCGGTCCCGCCCCGACCGCTGTACCTGCTCGCCCCCGGGGGACGGCGCCTCGACCAGCGCGTGGTGGAGGAGCTGGCCGCCACGGGTGACTCGCCCTCGGGAGGGTTCTCACTGCTGTGCGGGCGCTACGAAGGGGTGGACCAGCGGGTCACCGACCACCTCGTCGACGGGGAGCTGTCCATCGGCGACTACGTGCTGGGCGGGGGTGAGGTGCCGGCCCTCGTGGTCGTCGAAGCGGTGGCCCGCCTCGTTCCCGGCGTCATGGGCAACGAGGCCTCGGCGGTGGACGAGAGCTTCAGCTCGGGCTTGCTCGAGTACCCGCAGTACACCCGCCCGGCGGTGTTTCGGGAGTGGTCTGTGCCTGAGGTCCTCTTGAGCGGGGACCACGGCCGGATCGCCCGATGGCGCCGGGCCACGCGCCTGCGCCGGACGCTGGAGCGGCGCCCGGACCTCCTCGAGGCGACCGGGGCCCTGAGCGACGAGGACCTCGCCGTGCTCGAGGAGTTCTCCGAAGAACCGTCCCCGGGACCCGGAGCGCCCCACCCGTAGTGCGGGAGAGCCCTGGGTGCGGCTATCGTGGCGTGCTCGGCACGCTCTGCCCCCGCCCGGCCGCCCCGTCGCCGCGGTGGCCCCGGAGGCGCTGCCCGAGCCGCTCGAGCTGGACCTGTGAAGGGACGCGCGTCATGAACCCCACCGACATCGTCGATCGCGAGAACCTGAGAGACGACATCCCCGATTTCAGGCCGGGTGACACCTTGAAGGTGCACGTGCGGGTGGTCGAGGGCAGCCGCGAGCGCACCCAGGTGTTCCAGGGGGCCGTGATCCGCCGCCAGGGCACCGGCGCCCGGGAGACCTTCACCGTGCGCAAGCTCAGCTTCGGCGTCGGCGTCGAGCGCACCTTTCCCGTCCATTCGCCCATCCTGGCCAAGATCGAGGTCGTCACCCGTGGGGATGTCCGGCGGGCCAAGCTCTACTACCTCCGCGGCCGCGTGGGGAAGGCGGCCAAGATCAAAGAGAAGCGGGCTGCGCGCACCTAGTGCGCCGCGTGGTCACAGTCGGATCGAGGCGGAAGTAGCCGACGGATGAGTGAGGAAGACCTCGAACGATACGAGGCCGAGATCGAACTGGCGCTCGTCCAGGAGTACCGGACGGTGCTCCCCTTGTTCAACTACGTGGTCGAGAGTGAGCGTCGCTTCTATCTCGCCAACGAGGTGAAGGTCACCGTGCGCGACGCCTCGTCGCCCACCTGCATCGAACTCGAGTTGGACGACGCCTGGGTGTGGGACATGTATCGCCCGGCACGGTTCGTGCCCCATGTCCGAGTGCTCACGTTCCGGGACGTGAACGTGGAGCGACTCCCCGACCGCGACGGCTGAGATGGCCGACCCCCGCCGCGCCGCGTTGGGCGTGCGGGGCGAGGAGGCCGCCGTGGCATGGTACGAGGCGGCCGCCTACGAGGTGCTGGATCGCAACTGGCGCTGTGCTGAGGGCGAGATCGATCTCGTGGCACGGAGCGCGGATCGTGGCGTGCTGGTCATCTGCGAGGTGAAGACCCGGAGTTCGGGGACCTTCGGCTCGCCCTTCGAGGCCGTGACCCCGGCCAAACAACGGCGGCTGCGCAGGCTCGCCGCCATGTGGTTGCGCAGCGCCCGCCGTGGTTCGACACGCTACGAGCGCATCCGGTTCGACGTGGCGGCGGTGAGGACCGGGGCCGGCGGGCACTTGGCGGTCGAGGTGCTCGAGGACGCCTTCTGACCGGGCGCCACCCGCCCCGGCCTTGCCGGGTCCGGCCGACCTGGGGACCGGGGGTGCACGCTGGGTAGGGTGTCGGCGTGAGCAACCAGACCATCATCGTGGAGCGCGAGGGCGGGGTCGTGACCGTCACGCTGAACCGCCCCGAGCGCAAGAACGCCGGCAACGGCCTCATGTGGCAGGAGCTCCACGACACCTTCGCCGAGGTGAGGCGCCGGCGCGACGACCGTGTCGTGGTCATCACCGGCGCCGGGGGGGCGTTTTGCTCCGGCGCCGACATCGCCGACCCGAAGGGTGTGAGCGGGGACCCCACCGATCCCCACATCGTGCGGATGCAGTTCTTCGGGCAGGTGATGTTGGCGCTGCATGACCTGCCCAAGCCCACCATCGCCAAGATCCGCGGCATCGCGGCGGGGGCGGGGATGAGCCTGGCGCTCGGCTGTGATCTCACGGTGGCGTCGGACAACGCCCGGTTCTCGGAGATCTTCGCCCGCCGCGGCCTCTCGGTCGACGGGGGCTCGTCCTGGTTGCTGCCCAGGCTGGTGGGTCTGCACAAGGCCAAAGAGCTCGCCTACTTCGCCGACATCCTCTCCGCCCACGAGGCCGCCGCCTACGGGCTGCTCAATCGGGTGGTGGCCGACGACGAGCTCGACGCCTTTGTCGAGGACTGGGCCCGGCGCTTGGCGCAGGGCCCACCCCTGGCGCTGGCCATGACCAAGTCCCTACTCGACGCCTCCATGTCGGTGACCATGGCCCAGGCCCTCGAGAACGAGGCCCGGTGCCAGACCATCAACTTCTACAGCGAGGACACCGGTGAAGCCATGCGGGCCTTCGCCGAGAAGCGAGAGCCGAGGTTCACGGGTCGTTGAGAGCGCGAGTGGTTCTGCTCGCCGTGCTCCCCGCCCTGGCCTGCGCGTGCGGGCAGTCCGGCGGGCACGTGGTGGGTGTCCCCACCAACGGCGCTCCCACTACGGGCCCCGAGGGCCCGGGGTACATGGTGCAGTCGCAGCCGGTCAAAGGCCTCGGCACCGTTCTCGTCAACGGCTACGGGCTCACCCTGTACCTCTTTGTCCCCGATCACGGATCGGGACGGTCGACGTGTTTCGGATACTGCGCCACCGAGTGGCCCCCCGCCACCCTCCCCACCGGCGTGACGACGCCGGTCATCGGCGGAGGAGTCGACCGGGCCCTCATCGGCACGACGCGGCGGGGAACCACCCTGCAGGTCACCTACAACGGATGGCCGTTGTATCGCTGGATCGGGGACACCTCGGCGGGGCAGTCGACGGGCGAGGGCATCACCAACGCCGGAGGCCTCTGGTACGCGGTCAACGACGCCGGCCAGCCCGTCCACTGATCGTTTCTGTCGCTGTCACCTCAACGTGTCCCACCGGTCGGGCCCGAGCCTGACCCGCCGGCGCTCGGCGGGAACGTGCCGTTGGGCACAGCCCCCCACTGACCGGCCCCGCACGGCATGACCTGGGACGGGCTCGTCGGAGGAGCGATGTCGCATGACCCTGTCCCTGGCGGCGACGACGGAGACGGCATCGTGAGGGGCTGTGTCGTGGTCCCCGCCGCCGTCGTTATCTGGGCTGAGGTGACGCCCTGGCTGCCGGGCCACCACGCCACGAACCAGCCGTCGCCTGTCGTGGCATCGACATTCCCGCCCGAGTCCCGCACGAGCGTGACATGGGTCACTCCCGGTTGCACCTCACCTTCGACCAGGGTGTAGGCCCCTTCACCGGAGAGAGACAGGTGACTGACCGAAGACGACCCGATCTCAGTGGAGCCCGTCGCCGCGTTCTCGGCCGATGTCGTGCCCTCGCTCGATGCCGAGCCCTTGCTCGGAGCGTGTGATCCGTTGCTGCCCGAGACTGTCATCGAGTCCCCGTTGGCGGAGTGACGGTTCAAGACGGTGAATGAGGGGCCACTGAAACACGTGGCATAGGCCCCGCCGTCTTGGTAGATCACGATGGCGAATGGCCCCCGGACATCGGTGACCACGGCGTCCCATCCCGAGGAACCGCTCGGTCCCGAGATCCCGGGCATGGCGTCGAGGCGTTGCTGGCAGTTGGTGGCGACGGTTGCGTCCGGGGCGCCGGACGCGGACCGGGGTACTTGGCTCCAGCCCGCGAAGGCGGGTTGTGCACCACCCAGGATCACGATGGACGCGATCGTCCCCGCCGTTGCCGCCCCGGTAAGGGCACTCACCTTCAAGGGAGAGGAGAGACGGCTCGTGCGGGGCCGGTAGTCGACCTGGCGCAGGCGATCAAGCGCCTCCGACGAGATGCTCGTGGCGCGTTGTGTGAAGGCCTGTCGCAATTCGGTTTCAAATTCCCGGGTCATGGGGTGGTGCTCCTTTCGTGTCGCAGATGGCTTGCAGTGCATGATCGAAATCCTCTGCGGGGCTGCGGACGACGGTCTGACGCAGTCGCTCCAGGGCTCGCGAGGTGGTGCTCTTGACGGTGCCCACCGAGCAGCCCATGGTCTCGGCCACCTGGGCCTCGGTGAGATCCTCGAAGTAGCGCAGGACGAGGGTGACGCGCTGGCGCCCGGGCAGCTCGCCGATGGCGTCGAGGAGCTCCGACGAGGACTCCACCATCCCGAGGGCTCGGGCCGCTGACTCGTCGTGGCGATCCTCGAGCGGGCCTCGGCTGGACAGGTCGAGCTCAGAGCGATGGCGGGCCCGGCGTATGGCGTTGTCGAGGGCCAGGTTGACGAGGACCCGCCGGGCGTAGGCGGCGGGATGATCCATCGACCGCACGCGGGGCCAGCGCCGTGCCACCCGGAACAGGCATTCCTGGACCAGGTCCTCGGCCCCGGCCAGGTCCCAGACCACCAGGTACGCCGTCCTCAGGAGGGCGTCGGCGTTGTCCGCCACGAACCGCTCGAACTCTTCCCGGCCGGCGTGGCCCTGCCTGGAAGGTCTCATTCCGGGCGGTCGCTGCGCAGGTCCATCACCCTCTTGAACCCCGCGAGGTCGTCAAAAGGTTGCCTCGGGAACACGAATGTTTTGTCGACTGCCGAGTCGGATCACCCGGTTGAGGGCCCGGATTCGGAGTGTCGCCCCGAACCCGTGAGCAGCGCCATCCACGGGGAATCGGCGTTCTCCGCCCGTTCCCTGGCAAACATCCACAGGGACCGCGAGCCGAGGATCCATGCACACATCGAGGCCGGTGGCTCGAAGGCCACACCCAACCCTTCCGAGACGTCGTGGGTATGGAGCAGCAGTTCATAGCCGCCACGCCGAGCCCAATCCGTCACCCCGAGATCGACAACTCCGTCTGATGCCGACCTGCCGGGTGGCACGGACCGGAGCACCGCCGAAAACATATAGCCAACGGCTTCGAGTCCCAGGTGTAGGTCAGAAGGTGCTGCTTCGGTCAGGGCGTGAAGTTCATTGAAGGGGAGAAATCCGCTCGGTGCCTGCGCCGAGAGCTGCATCGCGAAGGAGAACACGCAATCCACCATGTGATCCACCGTCTGCCAACAGGTCCAGTCCAGCGTGCCGGCGGGAACTGACCAGTCCATGTCGACAACTCGTCCGATGCAGGCGGTCGATAGAGCCAAGGCGGTTCCGAAATACTCAGCGTCCTCCACGTGATCGGTCCCTCGATCTCCTCTCATAGCCAGGACGTCAGCTGGTTCTCCACGGTAGCAACGGCGGCGTCATCGAGGCCGTGACGTGGTAGCAGTGGGGCGATACACCCTCGCCGTACGGTGTGACCAGCGCCTCGTGCGGCCGGCGCCAGAAGGTTCGGCCCTCACCCAGATGTCGTCCGGATCCCGATTCGGACTTATCTAGTGGGAGCCACTGTGCTTGCCTCCATCCCTTCCGCCACCCTGCACGGGATCGACGGCCGCGCCGTGTCGGTCGAGGTCCATGTGTCGGCGGGTCTCCCCGGCTTCACCGTCGTCGGACTGCCCGACGCGGCGGTGCGCGAGTCCCGGGACCGGGTCCGAGCCGCGTTGCTGTCGAGCCATCTGTCGTGGCCGTCGCGTCGGGTCACGGTCAATCTCGCTCCGTCGGGCGTTCGGAAGACGGGCAGCGGGCTCGACCTTCCCATCGCCATCGGCTTGCTCGTCGCCTCCGAGGTGTTGCCCGCCGCCTGTGTCGCCGGCACGGGCTTCGTGGGCGAGCTGGGCCTCGATGGATCGGTCCGTCCGGTACCGGGGATCGCATCCCTGGTGGCGGCCATCGACGGCACCCAGATCGTCGTGCCGGCCGGCGCCTCCGCCGAGGCCGCCCTGGTCGCGGGCGGGCGGGTCCGTGCCGCCTCCACCATCGCCGAAGTCGTCGCCGCCCTGCGCGGCCGTGGCCCGTGGCCGGCCGCCGCCGCTTCGCCGGGAGTGTCACCGATCGGTCGGCGTGAACCCGACCTCCTCGACGTTCGGGGGCAACTGGTGGCGCGCCGGGCCCTTGAGATCGCCGCGGCCGGAGAGCACCACATGTTGCTGGTGGGTGCCCCGGGCTCGGGCAAGACCATGCTGGCGACCCGCCTTCCGGGGATCATGCCCGACCTCACCCGCGACGAATCGCTCGAAGTGCTCCGTATCCACTCCGCCGCCGGCGCCCAGGTGAGCGGCGGCGGATTCCCGACCCGCCCCCCGCTCCGGGCGCCGCATCACGGGTCGACCGAGGTCGCCGTCGTCGGCGGGGGGACGGCATCGTTGCGACCCGGGGAGATCTCCCTGGCCCACGGTGGGGTCCTCTTTCTCGACGAGCTCGGGGAGTTCCCGGCGACCGTGCTCGACGCGCTGCGTCAGCCCCTCGAAGAGCGCGTGATCCGGGTTCGGCGGGCCCGCGGCGCGATCGACTTCCCGGCCCGGTTCTTGTTGGTGGGGGCGATGAATCCCTGTCCGTGTGGCGAAGGAGGGTGGCCGGGGGCGTGTCGCTGCACCGACACGATGCGTCGCCGCTATCTTCGCCGCCTGTCCGCCCCCCTGCTCGACCGCTTCGATCTCGCCATCGCCCTCGGTCGGCCCGACGTCGAGGATCTTCTGGGTGGCCCACCCGGCGATTCGTCGGCGGTGGTGGCGGCCCGGGTCCGGCAGGCGCGAGCACGGGCCCATGACCGGGGCGTGCGGTGTAACTCCGAGCTTCGGTTCGACAACGTCGACGGCGCGTCGAGGCTGTCGGCCGATGCGGCGGCCCTCCTCGAACGGCGGCTCCGGTCGGGCACCCTTTCCGCTCGGGGGTTGCACCGGGTGCGCCGGGTGGCACAGACCATCGCGGATCTCGACGGTGTGTCCGGCGTGGACGAGCGCCAGGTGGCCGAAGCGCTCCAACTCCGGGCGGCCCGCTCGGTCCTGGTGGCGGGGGAGCAACGATGACCATCTCGGCACCGTTGACCGACGACCAGCGCTACGGCGCCGCCCTCGCCGCCTTCGGGGTCTCGCCGGGCCTGCTCCGACGGTTCCTCGACGGGTACAGCGCGGCCCAGGCCTGGGTGGCCCTCGCCCGGGGTCGCCATCGTGCGGACCCCGATGGCCGCTATCGCCACCTCGTCGTAGCCGAGACCCTCGACGGGGTCGCCGCGGCGTGTGTGGCATCGGGAGCGTCGGTCATGGTCATGGGCTGTGGGGGCTATCCACCCGCCTTGGAGCAGGACCGGCAAGCTCCGGCCGTGTTGTTCGCCACGGGCGACGCCGGCGTGCTCGAGGGCAGGCCCCGAGTGGCGGTGGTGGGGACGCGGTCGGCCACCCCCTACGGGCTGGGCGTCGCCGCCGAGCTCGGCCGTGGCCTGGCTCGCGCCGGCGTGGTGGTGGTCTCGGGGGCCGCGCCCGGCATCGACTCGGCCGCCCACGCCGGCGCGCTCGGCGTCGAGGACGGCGCCCCCACCGTGGCGGTCCTGGGCACCGCACTCGATGCCGAGGCGTCTCGGGTGGAGACGGCGTTGCGCGGTGCGCTGGCCGAGCGCGGCGCCGTGCTCTCTGAGATCCCGCCCGGGGTCCACAGTGCGCGCTGGCGGTTCGCGGTGCGCAACCGGATCATCGCCGCGCTGGCCCATGTCGTGGTGGTGGTGGAGTGCCACCACCGCGGCGGGTCGCTGCACACCGTGTCGGGCGCCCTGGCCCGGGGCGCGACCGTCGCGGCCGTCCCGGGCTCGGTGCGAAGCCCGGCGTCGGCGGGGACCAACCGGCTGTTGGTGGAGGGTGCGGTTCCCGTCCGTGACGTGGACGACGTCCTGACCGCCGTCGAGCTGGCCGTCGTCGCCCGGCCCGACATCGCCGCGCCGTGCCGGATCCCGGTGCCGGCCCGCCCCCCGGTGCGGGCCGCGGCGGAACCGGGGTTGGGGCCGGTGCCGAGCCGGGTCCGGGACGCCCTCGACCAGGACCCGGCCACCCTCGAGTCCGTCGTCCGCCGCAGCGGACTTCCCCTGGCCGAGGTCGCCCTCGCCCTCGAGGCACTGGCCGAGGCGGGCCTCGCCGTGGGCGACCGGGGGTGGTGGCGCCGATCGGGCCGATGAGCCTCCCCGGGGGGAGACCGGGGGTGGGGCGCCGCCCCGGACCCGGGGCCAGGCACAGAGGGGCGTCGTGACCTGGGCCCCGGGGGGTGTGAAACCCTCAAGGACCTCCGTGGGCCCGTCGATACGAATAGGCGCGAACTGGCTGGTCGTGGCGCTCGAGGGGGGTGACGCATGTTCGCAGGGGAATCGCCCGGGCCTGAGGCGACCGACGTCTTTTCCTGGAGCGGCCTACCGACAGAGCCCGAAGCGGGGCAGCCGTCGTCCAAACGCGTCCGATTGAACCCCTACATCCTCGGCTACGCCATGGGCCCCGCCGCACTGGTGACGCTCTTGATCCTGCGGCACTTCGGCGTGGTGGCGCACGTGCCGGTGTGGTTGTGGCTGGCGGTGTTCGCCGCCATCCCGGCGGGCAGCATGGGGCTCGAGTTCCTGTGTCGCCGGAACCCGAGCACCTGGTCGCTCAACGCCCGGGTGGCCTGGCACGCCGCCGCGGTGACCATGGTCATCTACCTGAGCGGATGGGGGCCCGTGCTCGTCAGCGCCTTCGCCTTCGTGGCGCTCGAGAACGTCTCGCACGACGGTTCGCGCACCTGGCGCCGCACGGCATTGTGGAGCCTGCTCGGCATCACGACCGGCCAAGTGGCCATCTGGCAGGGGTGGGCCCCGTCGTTCTTGTCGGTGGGCAAGAGCGAGGCACTCGGAGTGATGGGAGCCTTCTTGCTCCTGTTCGTCATCCGCATGGCGGGGGCGACGATCGAGCAGAAAGAGGACGCCCAGGCCTCGGTGCGCGTCAGCGAGGAACGCTTCCGGTCGCTCGTCCAGAACTCGACCGACACCACCTTCGTGATGGGGGCCGAGGGGCGGATCATGTACGCCAGTCCGGCCACGACCTCACTGTTCGGCCGCGAGCCCGAGGAGCTCATCGGCAGGCGGGCCACCGAACTCGTCCATCCCGAGGACCGCCCCCGCGTCGAAGCCCAGCTCGCCGCGCTCATCAACACCGTGACCGTCACCGAGCCGGTCCAGTTCCGTGTCGAGCACTCCGACGGCACCTACCGATTCGCCGAAGCGGTGGTGAGCAACCTCCGGGACAACCCCTCGGTGGCCGGGTACGTGGGCAACCTGCGCGACATCACCGAGCGCAAGGAAGCCGAGTCCCAGCTCCTCCACGTGGCGCTGCACGATCCGCTCACCGGGCTCCCCAACCGGACGCTGATCCTGGACCGGGCCGACCAGATGCTGGTCCGGTCCCGCCGGGAGTACCGACCCGTCGCCGCCCTGTTCATCGACCTCGACAACTTCAAGGACATCAACGACTCGCTCGGCCACGACGCCGGCGACAAGGTGCTCCAGGCCGTGGCGCACCGGTTCGTCGGCATCCTGCGCGAGAGCGACACGGTGGGGAGGCTCGGGGGCGACGAGTTCGTCGTCCTCGCCGAAGGCGCCTCGCTGGGCGCGGGCCCGGAGATGGTGGCCGAACGGCTCCATGACACCCTGCGCGAGCCGTTCCGTATCGAGGGATATGCCTCGGTCTCGCTGACGGTGACCGCCAGCATCGGGATCGCCGGGGGCCAGCGCAACTCGGCCTCCGAGCTGCTGCGCGACGCCGACATCGCCCTGTACCGGGCCAAAGCGCTGGGCAAGAACCGCTCGGCGCTGTTCCAGCCCGAGATGCAGACGGCGGTGCTCGACCGCATCGAGCTCGACGCCGATCTCCGCAACGCCTTGGCCGAGGAGCAGTTCTTCCTCCTCTACCAGCCCGTCTTCGACCTCGACCACGTGAGCGTCTCGGGGGTCGAAGCTCTGGTCCGGTGGCGCCACCCGGTGCGCGGCGTCGTCCCCCCCGATCAATTCATCCCCATGCTCGAGGACTCGGGGCTGATCGTGGATGTCGGCCGTTGGGTCCTCTTCGAAGCGTGCCGCCAGGCCGCCCAGTGGCACCGGCAGGGGTTCGCGCTGTCGATGTCGGTCAATGTTTCCATGCGTCAGCTCGAGATCCACGCCTTCGTGGACCACATCAAAGAGGCGCTGGCCGTCACGGGACTCGACCCCACCACCCTGGTCATCGAGATCACCGAGAGCACGCTCATGCGCGACGCCGATGCCACGGTCCGCCGACTGCGCGAGATCAAGGACCTCGGCGTGCACGTCGCCATCGACGACTTCGGCACCGGCTACTCGTCGCTGGCCTATCTCCGCCAGTTCCCCGTCGACGCCCTCAAGATCGACCGTTCCTTCATCTCGGCCATGGCCGACTCCCCCGAGTCCGGCGCCCTCATCCACACCCTGGTGGAGCTGGGCCGCACCCTGGGCCTCGAGACCCTGGCCGAGGGGATCGAGGACAGCGCCCAGCTCCTCAAGCTCCAAGAGGAGCACTGTGACCGGGGCCAGGGCTTCTTGTTCTCCAAGCCCATCGAGCCCGAGGCCATCGAGGCCTTCCTCCTCGACGCCTCGGAATCCAGCCGGGCGGCGGCGATCGCCAAGTCCGGTTCGACGGCGGCTCCGCCGCCGGCCGGGCCCCCCGACGGGGACGAGGCCCAGGCCCTGACGTCGGGAATCGGGTCGAACCCCTAGACAACACCCTGTCGTGGTGTCGCCTTCACCCGAAGACGGAGAGCTTCATCGGGGATCCCCGATACCCCTCCGCTCACCTTCCTCTGGGCCACCCCAGCTCGGTGGGAGTAACTCGTTCAGGCCCGGATGTTGAGCCCACCGGCCGGATGTGCCCAGTCCACGGTGGCATTCGGGTTGAGCGGAACCTCCCACACGAGGCCGAGACACATCTCATCGGACGAGCCGTCACCCCAGGTGATGAAGTGGGGTGGTAGCGATCGCAACGCCGGCAACTCCTGGGCGAGAGTCGGGTTGTACCTGCAGCTCACCTGGACGGATTCGCCGGCCGTCACCTTGACCCAGTTCTTCAGGTTGTAGGCGCGTTGATAGTGAAAATTGTAGTCGGGGACGTCCATGATCGTCTCTGCCTGAGGTGTGCCTGGGTTTAGCGTGAGCGTCTCCGACACGCCGGTGAGATGCATGTGCGCCATGTCCCGAACGATGTAGCCGGCCTGACCGATCTGCCAGGTACAGGAAGTCGAGTCACCCACGGGCGGATTGGCGGGATCTTCACCGCAGATCTGCTCCATACCCTGATCGAAGAGGCCCATGTAGGCGCCGAAACGCTGGTCGAGATTGGCGATCTCAGCGGTGCGGTCGCACAGCGGACCAGTGACTCCGGCGGGACAGGGGATGTTGGGCACGGCGACGACGGGTTGAATCGTGGTCGGGCGAAGGTTGGCGGACGCGGGCACGGTTTCGAGCTGCACGCTTGGACTTACCGGTTTGTCACCTACGAGCAGGTTGTAATGGACCTGCATGATGATCAAACTCCCCTTGGCCAACGGTGTACCTGTCGTGAGCGGCAGGACGTCCTTGCCGTGTCCGGGTGCCCAGGCGCTGAGCCACGGCATGTCGAGGAACTGGCCAAGGCCGCGTCCGAGAACGGGAGGCTCACCGAAGCAGGTCCATCCCGTACCTCCGTCGTTGGCCGTCTCGGCCGCGCTCACCAGTCCGGGCGGAACCAAGAAGAGGATCGCATGGTGAACCTCGACCGTCGATGGTCCCTTCCCAGGAAAAAACTGACTGGCGACGATGAATGAGTTCTGCTGCACGTGGGGGTTCAAGACCGTGCAGTGGTAGTCGTCGGTACCCCCGTTCTGGGCGTGTGGCGTATAGGGAGTGGGCGATGTCATCGACAGGGTGGTCACGGCGGCATCGTCGATCAGCTGGGCTGAGTGGGCCGAATCGCCTGTCGGCGATGAGGAGCAGGCCGCCAGGAGGGACGCTGCGGCGATGCCGACAAGGACAGACGCCCAGCCCCGCGAATGCCGACCCTTGGCGATCCGAGCGGGCATTCCGTGATCTCCCTTTCGATGACGATTCTTCTCAGGAGGAAGGTTCAGAGCGTAACCGATCCATAGCCGTCACAGCCCGTCAACGGGATTTGGGAACGCGGGGTTGTTGAGTCTTCGCTTCCACGTGACCAGATTCCTCTGTCGCATGTTGTCTATTGCGGTGATGTGGTGGCAGACCGTCAGCAAGAAGACACAGGAGGACGGGAAGAGCCACGCTGCTCACGATGGTTCCACTGCCGAACTGGGTCGATGCCTACCGTCAGCGAACGGACGGCTGTCACAGCTCCCCGAGGGAGAACCGCGTGCCTTGGTCATCGACACAGTTCGAGGTCACCCCGTAGGGCTGGCGCTCGGGGTCGGTCGCCGTGCCCCCCGCCGCCCGCACCCGCCGCACGGCGGCGTCGATGTCGTCGACGAGGTACAGGGGCACCGCCGTCGCCGAGGTGTGACCGCCGGAGATGCCCGTGCCGGGGCGCACGCCCTCGACCTGCCAGCCGTCCTCGACGCGGCCCGGCGCGACCCGCCATCCGAGCACCGCACCGTAGAAGGCGCGCGTCCTGGCCGAGTCGACCACCTCCACGCTGATGTAGGCGACATCGCCCTGTCGCGTCCCGTGCTCGGCGAGCCGAGGTCCGGGCTCGCCCGAGAGTGGGCGGAAGACGGCGAAGGCCGTGCCCTGGTCGTCGACGCACTCGGCCACGCGTCCGAACGGCGCGTCGGTGGGCTCACGGGCTTCGCCGCCGGCGGCCCGCACCCGGATCACCGCGGCGTCGACGTCGTCGACCAGGTAACAGAGAAACAGCGTGGCGGGAGAGACGCCGCCCCACAGCCCGTGGGGCAGGGCCCGGTCGGCCACCTGTCGTCCCGGGCCGCCACTGCCCGGTGCGAAGGACCACCCCAGCACCGACCCGAAGAAGGCCTCGGCCCGGGCCACGTCGGGGACCCACAGCGACACGTACCCGACGTCCCCCGGTGGCATCGGCTCCGCACCCGGAGCCGTGGGGTCTGTCCGCTCCGACACGACGGAGATGATCCACCGGTGCCCGAAGGGGTCGCGCACCACGGCGTTGCGCCCGTAGGGGTTGTCCGCCGCCGCCCGCTCCACCGTGGCGCCCGCCTCGGCGGCGCGGCCCACGGCGGCGTCGACGTCGGGCATCTCGATCACGAAGCTCACCGTGGCGTCGGCACCGGGGCGCGGCGCGGCCACCCTGCTCTCCTGTGACCCGCCGCTCGCCGGTGCCTCGTCGGCCAGGTAGAGCTGGCCGCGGCCGAGGTCGAGCTCGGCATGGCCGATGCGCCCGTCGGCCATGACCATGGGCTCGCCCCGCCGTCGGGCGCCGAAGACCTCGACGTACCAGTCCATGGCCCGACGGGAGTCGGCCACGATCAGATACGGCGTGAGGCCCAGCGCGGCATCGGCACCCCGGGGGCGCGCTGGGGCTCGGGCTCCGGCCTGGTCGGGGGGCAGGGTGGTCTGGGACACGATGACTCCTTCCGGGAGTACGAGGGCACGCTCGACGCGGGCCCGCAGGGCGGCGGCGAAGTCGGGATCGGGCTCGACCGGCGCCACCGGTGACCGCAGGGCCTCGAAGGGGTCAGGCACCGGTGGCCTCCTCTTCCCCGTAGGCCCGGCGGAAGGCGGCCCGGGCCCGCACCAGCAGGCCTTCCGCCGCATGCACGCTGCGGCCGACGATCTCGGCCACGTCCGAGACGGGCAGATCGTCGAGATACCGCAGCGTCAACACGGCCCGGTGCAGCGGGGACAGCACCGCCAAGGTGTCGCGGGCCCGCAGCGCGTCGAGGCGGATGTCCCAGACCTCGTCGCCGCCCTCGCCGGTCCGGGTGTCCTCGTCGCTCCCGACGGCCCGGAGGCCCCGCTCCTCGCGCGCCTGGCGACGCCAGTGGTCGACGAGCTTGTGACGGGCCACCCCCACCAGCCACGGCACCGACACCGGGGCGGCCTCGTGGCGGCGCACGGCGTCCACGGCGGCGAGGAGTGTCTCGGCGGTGAGGTCCTCGGCCAGCGCCACCCGCCCGCACCGTGACAGGAGGTAGCCGTAGACATGGGAGACGGCCCCGTCGTAGAGCGCCAGGAGCCGCTCGCTGCCATCGGCACCACCGGTCGGGGCCGCCTGTTCGTCCACACCCGTATTGTCGTCGCAGACCACCGTTCTCCGACGGGGGGAAGAGGAATTTCTGTGCACTGGGTCGTCGACGGCATGAACCTCATCGGGTCCCGTCCCGACGGCTGGTGGCGGGACCGTCCCGGCGCCCGGCGCCGGCTCGTGTCCGACCTCGGCACCCTGGTCGGGCCCGAGGTCGAGGTCACCGTGGTCTTCGACGGTCGACCCGGGGCCGGGGAGATCGAGGCGGCGGCCGCCCTCGACATCACGGCCCGGTTCGCCCCCGGAGGCCCCAACGCCGCCGACCACGCCATCGTGGCCCTGCTCGAGTCGATCGGAGACCGCGCCGGGATCACCGTGGTGACCTCCGACCGCCCCCTGGCCGACGCCGTGCGCCGGGCCGGGGTGACCGTCGAGGGGGTGGGGACCTTCCGGGCCCGCCTCCCCGAGGACGAGACCCATCCCCCTGGGCACCGTCGGGGGCACCCTCACCGACCCGACCCTTGACGGACGGGGCCCCCGTCCCTATCTTTCCGGAGGACTGTTCAGTATCCGGATCTGGTGTTCGAAATATCGAACGCTACAGGGGACATGGGGGATTGGCGTGAAGCTCGACCTGCTCTACGAGATCGACGTGCCCAAGCCGTGGCCGGGGGAGCACCCCTGGGGCCAGCGCAAGGCCGAGCAGGAGGCCTACGCCGAGGCCCTCGAGCAGATCAAGCTGGCCGACACCCTCGGCTTCAACACCGTCTGGCACGTCGAGCACCACTTCCGCGAGGGCCGGTCCCACTCACCCGCTCCCGAGGTCATCATCGGGGCCCTGAGCCAGGCGACGAAGAACCTCCGTCTCGGCTTCGGTGTGGTCCTCATGCCCCACCAGTTCTGTCACCCCGTCCACGTGGCCGAGAAGGTCGCCACCGCCGACGTCTTGTCGGGGGGCCGGGTGGAGTGGGGGACGGGTCGGTCCACCCCCATGGAGCAGACCGCCTTCCATGTCCCGGTGGAGGAGAGCCGGGCCGAGTGGCAAGAGGCCATCGAGGCCACCGTCCAGGCCTGGCGCGAGGAGTACTTCGAGTTCCACGGCAAGTACCTCGACTTCCCCCGCCGCATGGTGACGCCCAAGCCGGTCCAGGTTCCCCACCCGCCCGCCTGGATGGCGGCGACCTCCGACGGGTCCGCGGCGGTGGCGGGCAAGTTGGGGATGGGGCTGCTCTCCTTCTCGATCATGCAGCCCATCACCAAGATGGCCGAGCACATCAAGCAATACCGCGAGGGGGCCAAGAACCCCACGCCCCTCACCGAGGTCACCACCAACAAGGTGGCCGCCTACACCCTCGTCCACTGCGCCGACTCCATGGAGCAGGCCGAGGCCAACGGCATCTGGGACTCGGTGTGGTGGTGGTACAAGAACCTGGCCGAGTTCATCTTGGAGTGGGAGGTGCCGCATCTCTCCGACGAGGAGAAGGAGAAGATGTTCCCCCTTCTCAAGCGCCAGATCGAGGGCAAGTTCGACCCCAAGTGGTTCTCCGAGGCCGACATGATCATCGTCGGCGACCCCGAGACCTGTGTCGAGAAGATGGTGAAGTACGCCGAGCTCGGCGTCGACCAGCTCATCTGCTACGTGCAGTTCGGCTACCTGTCCCACGAGTCGGTGATGCGCACCATCGAGCTGCTCGGCACCAAGGTCATGCCCGAGCTGGCCAAGCGCGACATCCAGGTCTCGACCACCGTCGCCGGCTGACACCGGCGGACGTTTCCGAGACGACGGGCGGGGCCCGGGACCGGGCCCCCAGTGCGACGGAGGACCGATGACGCGTTCGGACGACACCGCGGTCCCTGACTACCCGGCCATGCTCCGCATGGACGGCCGGGGCGTGGTCGTGATCGGCGCGGGACAGGGGATCGGGCGCCAGGCCTGTCACGCCCTGGCCCAGGCCGGGGCCAAGGTGCTCTGTGTCGACCTCGACACGGACCTCGCCGCCGACATCGCCACCGAGGTCGGCGGCGTGGCCTGGGTCGGCAACGCCACGGTGCGGGCCGACGCCGAGCGGCTCTTCGCCGAGGCCCCGGCGCTGTTGGCCCAGATCGGGGGCACCGGCCTGGCCGGCATCGTGGACATCGTGGGCATGGCCCAGTACCGCGGGCTGCTCGAGATGGACGACGAGCTGTGGGACTGGCACCACGACATCGTCCTGCGCCACGCCTATCTGGCCGTCTCGGTCGGGGGCCGGGCCCTGCGCGACGCCGGGGGCGGGGTCATGGTGTTCGTGGCCTCGGCCTCGGGGCTCACCGCCGCGCCCCGTCACGCCGCCTACGGCGCCGCCAAAGCGGGCCTCATCGGCCTGGTCCGCTCGGCTGCGGTGGAGCTCGGTCCCCTCGGCATCCGCGTCAACGCCGTGGCCCCGGGGATCGTCTGGACACCCCGGGTCTCGGGCTACCTGGGGGACAAGGGCAAGGCCGTCAACGCCGCCAACTCCCCCCTCGACCGGGTGGCTCTTCCCCAGGACATCGCGGCGGCGATCGTCTTTCTCGCCTCGGACCTCTCCGCCTACGTGAACGGGCAGGTGCTCTCGGTCGACGGCGGGGTGGGGGTGAAGTTCCCCTACCCGGTGCCCGACAACCTGTGACCGGGAAGACGGGGGGCCGGTCCCCCGACGTGGAGCCCTTCCTCCGGGGCTGCGCGTGGCGGGCCGTCCCCGGCGTCCCCTATCCCCGCTTCGATCCCCGAGACGCCTCGCGCCTGCCCGCCGACACCTGGCAGTGCGCCCAGATCCCGGCCGGGGTGCGACTCGAGATGGTGGGCGACGCCACGGGGATCGAGCTCGACTACACCACCGCCACCGACGATCTCGGCTACCGCGGCTCGGGGGCGGGGACGACCTTCGCCCTGTGGCGCGCCGACGACCAGGTCGACGAGCAACCGGCGGTGCTGGGGGCCGGGACCGTCACCCTGGCGCTGGCCGGGGACGCCGACGCGCCGGCGGTGGTCTATCTCCCCGAGGGCATGCGCCCCGAGATCCTGGTCCTGCGCGCCCGGGGCGGAGACCTCGTCCCCGCACCGGCCCGACCCCGCTGGGTCGCCTACGGCGACTCCCTCCTCGAGGGATGGGTGGCCACCGCGCCGGCCCGGGCGTGGGGAGCGGTGGCGGCCCGCCGCCACGGCCTCGACCTCGTGAACCTGGGCTATGCGGGCTCGGCGCGCGGGGAGATCCCCTGCGCCGAGGCGGTGGCGGGGTTGGACGCCGACGTGATCTCGATCTCGCACGGCACCAACTGCTGGACCCGCACACCCCACAGCGCGGGGATGATGCTCGAGACCACGCGCGCCTTTCTCGACATCGTGCGCCAGGGGCATCCCGACACACCCCTGGTGGTGGCGAGCCCCGTCCTCCGCCCCGACGCCGAGACCACGCCCAACCGGCTGGGCGCCACCCTGGCCGACCTGCGCGGCGCCATGGAAGAGGCGGTGCGCGACCGGCTCGACGCCGGCGACGCCAACCTCGTCCTCGTCCCCGGCGCGCCGGTGATCATCGCCGCACAGCTCCCCGACGGCATCCATCCCGACGACGCCGGTCACGCCCGCCTGGCCGAGGTCTTCGGCTCCGCCGTGGCCGTGGCCGTGGCCGGGGCCGGGGCGCGGCGCGCCCCCGCCGAGCGGGGGAGCTGACCGGTGGCGGGGTCGCCGTCGGTGGAGCGCGTGGTGAGCGTCATCGACTTCCTGGCGTCGCGCCCGGGCCAGTCCTTCGGCCTCTCGGAGTTGGCCCGGACGCTCGGGCTGTCCAAGGCGACGGCCCACGGTCTCTGTACGACCTTGACGGAGTCGGGGTGGCTGTTGCGCCATCCCGTCGACAAGACCTACACCCTCGGCCCCGCCCTCATCGCCGCCGGGCACGCGGCGGGGGCCCGCCAGCTCGACCTCGTCGACCACGCCCGGCCCGTGATGGAGGAGCTCGCCGCCCACCTCGCCGCCCAGGTGGTGGCCTCGAGCACGGTGGGCGACGAGATGGTGCTCCTGGCCACGGCGGGACGGCCCGGGCCGATGTGGCTCGCCTTCACCGTGGGCCAACGCGTCCCCCTGGCGCCGCCCCTCGGCACCGTCTTCCTGGCCTGGGCGGGGCCCGAGGCCGTCGAGCAATGGCTGGACCGCCTGGGACCGGGGGCGACGCTCGACGACAAGGAGCGGTTGCGCTCGGCCCTGGCGGTCATCCGCGGGCGGGGCTACGCCCTCAACCTCGAGGCCGTGGCCAACCTCAAGTTGAGCCGGGCCCTCTCGGGCCGCGACAGCCGGCGCCGGGCCCTGGCGGTGGCGGTGGAGGACTTCGCCCACGAGGAGTACCTCCTCCAAGAGCTCGAGGAGGGTGCCACCTACCGACTGAGCCAGATCTCGGCGCCCGTGTTCGGGTCCGACGGGGCCGTGGCCCTGGCCCTCACCGTGGTGGGCCTGCCCGAGAAGCTGACGGGGGAGGAGATCCCCCGCTTCGGCGACGCCCTGGTGGCCGCGGCCCGGCGCGTGACGCAGTCCATCCACGGGAGCGCGCCACAGTGAACCCCGACGCGCTGGCCGCCTTCGATCTCTCCGGGCGCGTGGCGGTGGTCACCGGCGCGGCCTCGGGAATCGGCCGGGCCTCGGCCGCGCTGCTGGGAGCGGCGGGGGCCGCCGTGCTGTGCGCGGACCTCGACGGCGACGGGGCGCGTGCCACCGCCGCGCAGCTCGAGGAGGCGGGGGGCCGTGCCCTGGCCCGCCAGGTCGACGTGAGGGTGTCGGCCGAGGTGGACGCGCTGGTGGACCAGGCCGTGTCGGAGCTCGGTGGGCTGCACATCATGGCCAACATCGCCGGGATCATCGTCCAGTCGCCGGTCGTGGACTTCGATGACGACGCCCTCGATCGCATCCTGGCCGTCAACCTCAAGGGCGTCTTCCACGGCTGTCGTGCCGCGGCCCGAGTCATGACCGGCCAGAGCTCGGGCTCGATCGTGAACATGGCGTCGGCCGCCATCGACACCCCCTCCCCGGGCCTGGCCGGCTACGGCATGGCCAAGGCCGCCGTCGTGCAACTCACCCGGGTCCTCGCCACCGAGATGGGCCCCCACGGAGTACGGGTGAACGCGGTGGCACCGGGGTTCGTGGAGACGGCCATGACGAGCCGCCGTTTCGTCGACAGCGACGGCACCGTCGACGAGACCCACCGCCGGGCCGTCCTCGACGCCGTGTCCCGCTCCACACCGCTGCGCACGGTGGGGCGGCCCGAGGACATCGCCCATGCCGTGCTCTACCTGTCCTCGGACGCCTCTCGGTTCGTGACCGGACAGATCGTCCGTCCCAACGGCGGCGTGGCCATGCCATGGTGAGCGAGGGGGCCGTGGTGAGCCACACAATCGGAGAGGAGCGCCCATGCAGGTCGTCGTCGACTTGAGAGCCGAGCCCGTGGCGGTCGTGCTCGAGGATCCCGCCGACTGCGGGCGGTTCCACGTCGCGGTGCGAGGCACCGGTGACGCCGCCGCCCTCGATCGCGCCCTGCGGTCGGGCTCGGTGGGCAGTCTCGACGGCGACGGGGAGGCGCTGGTGCTCGTCGACGCCGTCCGTCGGCTGGCGGCAGGCTCGGTCGGCGACAGCTGGGACGACGATTTCGCGGCCATGCTCGGGTATGCGGGTTCCAAGGGCTGGTTGAGCGAGGACGGCGCCGAGATCCGGGCCCATGTCGAGTGGGGGTAGTTTCGGGTTGGAGGTGATCAGGTGACGACCACCAGAACCGAGACCGACTCGATGGGCCCGGTGGAGGTGCCCGCCGACCGTTACTGGGGCGCCCAGACGGCCCGGTCGCTCGTGCATTTCTCCATCGGCGACGACGTCATGCCGCGCGCCGTGATCCGCGCCTTCGGGATCCTGAAGGACGCCGCGGCCCGCACCAACGCCGAGTTGGGTCTGCTCGAGCCGAAGCTGGCCCTGCTGATCTCAGAAGCCGCCGACGAGGTCACGTCGGGGGCGCTCGACGATCACTTCCCGCTGCGCGTGTGGCAGACCGGCAGCGGCACCCAGACCAACATGAACGCCAACGAGGTGATCTCCAACCGGGCCATCGAGCTGGCGGGCGGGGTGCAGGGGTCCAAGACCCCGGTGCACCCCAACGATCACGTCAACATGTCGCAGTCGTCCAACGACACCTTTCCCACCGCCATGCACATCGCCGCCGTCGAACAGATCACCCATGACCTGTTGCCCTCGGTGCGGGCGCTGCGCGACGCGCTGGCCGACAAGGTCGACGCCTTCGCCGACATCGTGAAGATCGGCCGCACCCACCTCATGGATGCCGTGCCCTTGACCCTGGGCCAGGAGTTCTCGGGCTACGTGGCCCAGCTCGACGCCGATATCACGAGGATCGAGACCTGCCTTCCCGACCTCTACGAGTTGGCCCTGGGCGGCACGGCGGTGGGGACGGGGCTCAACGCCCACGTCGAGTTCGGACCCCGGGTGGCGGCCCACATCGCCGAGATCACCGGGCTCCCCTTCGTCACCGCGCCCAACAAGTTCGCGGCACTCGCCGCCCATGACGGGCTCGTCCAGGCCAGCGCCACCTTGCGCACCCTGTCGGTGTCGCTCACCAAGATCGCCGACGACATCCGGTGGCTCGGGTCCGGGCCGAGAAGCGGGTTGGGTGAGTTGGTGCTGCCGCCCAACGAGCCGGGCTCCTCGATCATGCCGGGCAAGGTGAACCCGACCCAGTGCGAGGCCATGATCATGGTCTGCATCCAGGTGACGGGCAACGACGCCGCGGTGGCGGTGGCGGGCAGCCGGGGCAATCTCGAGCTCAACGTGTGCAAGCCCGTCATCATCCGCAACGTCTTGCATTCGATCACCTTGCTCTCGGACTCCTGTGTCGCCTTCCGCGAGTTCGCGGTGGAGGGCCTCGAGCCCAACCGGGCCCAGATCCGCCGGCATCTCGAGAACTCCCTCATGCTCGTCACCGCCCTCAACCCCCTCATCGGCTACGACAAGGCGGCCGAGGTGGCCAAGAAGGCCCACACCGACGGGGGCACCCTGCGCGAGGCGGCGGTGGCCCTCGGGCACCTCACCGGTGAGGAGTTCGACCAGGCCGTGCGGCCCGAGGACATGACCCACCCTTGACGGCCTCCGCCCAACACGGGGGGCGGGCGACAATGTCCCGACGGGGAGCGGTGCGCCAAGGTGGAATCACCGCGGCTTCGTTACCATTGTCGAGGTGCACGCCGAAGGCTGGTATCGAGACCCCTACAAGATCCACACCGACCGGTGGTTCTCCGACGGATCGGCAACGGAGCTTGTCCGGGACGGGGGCAAGGAAAGCAAGGACCCGCCACCGGACTCGCCCTTCCCCACTCCGTTGGTCGAGGCGGATCCGGTGGGGCCCCCGAGCAGCGACGACCTGCGACGAGCCGACGACCCCACCCCCGAGGGCGTCTACGACAGCGAGAAGGTCGTCGATAGAGAATTCGACGCCTTCCCGTTGGGGCCGATCGACTGACCGCCTGTCGGCCTGAGACCAACGATCGGAGGGCGGCCGGTGACCGCTGAGGGCCTGTTCATCAATGCTCCGGTGCACCGGAGATTCGGCGCGGGAGAGACGATCTACGCGGAGGGTGACATCGGGACCCACATGTTCGGCGTCGTGTCGGGGAGGGTGGAGCTCCGCAAGGGTCCCACCGTGGTCGCCTCGCTGGGTGTCAACGACGTCTTCGGCGAACGGGCCCTGATCGACCACCTCCCCCGCAACCTCAATGCGGTGGCAGTCACGGAGACGATCCTGGCCGAGATCGATCAGGGCCTCTTCCTCTTCCTGGTACACGAGACCCCCATGTTCGCACTGGGCATCATGGGGGCGCTGGCGGCCAGGCTGCGCGACTACGACGAGCTCTTCGCCCCGACAGGGTCCACCTAGCCGATGCCCGACCTTCTCGACCCCGCTTCGGTCGATGCCGCCCTCGCCGAGGGCATGGCCTGGGAGCGCCAGGGCGACATGCTCGTGAAGACGCGTCGGGGTAAGGACTTCGCCGACGCCCTCGCCTACGTGAACGCCGTGGGGGCGTTGGCCCAGGAGATGGACCACCACCCCGACATCGACATCCGCTGGAACGCCGTCACCATGCGCCTGACGACGCACTCCGAGGGCGGCCTCACCGAGCTCGATCTCGACCTGGCCCGGCGCATCGACGCCCTGTCCCCCCCGGGTGGCTAGGGCGCGGGCCGGGGAGCCACGACGCCGCTACGTCCCGGTGGCCACTCTCGAGGGCCGGCCCCACATCATCGTGGACGGCGCACCACGCCCGGGCACGGTGTGCACGCTGTCGCACTGGCCCGGCACCCCCACCCCCGAGGCGCTGTGGCACGACCTCTCGGCCGGGATCGTCATCACGGCGCTGGCGCGCCACGAGCTCCCCGGTGACGTCGAGGCGGTGTCCATCGACCACTACGACGCCGACGGCGTGCTGGCGCTGGCACTGCTGTGCATCGAGGGCCTGGCTGCGCAGCACGGGCCGTTCCTCGTCGAGGCGGCCCGGGTGGGCGACTTCGATGTCGTGACGCGCCGCGACGCGGCGTTGGTGGCGTTCGCGGTGCAAGCCCTGGTCGATGGGGAACGCGGCGCGGCGGTGCTCGGCGTGGACCGCCCCGATGTGAAGGCCACCGACACCACGGCGTGGGCGGCCACCCAGGCGTTGCGGATCCTGCCCGGGCTCGTCGAGGACCCCGAGCGGTACCGGGCTCTGTGGTCGGACGAGGTCGCCGCCTTCGACGCCTCGTGTGGCGCCCTGGCGCAAGGATGGGCGAGCATCGAGGAGCGACCCCAACACGACCTGGCCATCGTGCGTGTCGACGTCGCCCATCCCGATGCGCCCAAGGCGGCGTGGGAGGGTGCCCCCCTGCACCGCGCCGCGGTGCACTCCTCGACGCCGCGACTGCGGGTGGCCACCGTCGCCGGGGGTGGCGTCGAGGTCCGCTACCGCTACGAGTCGTGGGTGCGGCTGCGCAGTCGACGACCCCGACCACGCGTGGACCTCTCCACCGTCGCCGCCGAGCTCACGAGGTCCGAGACCTCGGGGGGGCGCTGGGTCTTCGACGGCGCCGGCGCCATCACCGGGGCGCTGCACGTGGCCGGGGGGGCTCGAAGCGCGCTCGAACCCGAGCACGTCCTGGAGGAGGTGTGTCGTGCCCTCGAGGTCCTCGACGCCGGGCCACCGGCGTGGGACCCCTACGCCGGGGCGGTGCGAGGCGCCTGAGGTTTTCGGGACCGAAGCGCAGACCGAGAGCTCAGGCGATGGGAAGGTCCCACATGGGGAACCACCGCGACAGGTCGGGCTCTATGGGAAGGTCGTCGGCGAGCATGGACTTGAGCCGGAGCTCGAGCTCGTTGTCGCGTTGCTCGGCACCGATGGGCGCGAAGGGGTAGAAGGTTCCCTGCTTGGCCAGGTACACGATGTACAGGGGCTTGGTGATGGTGTCGGCATCGGACCCCGTTGCCACGGGCGCACCCATGTCGGTGGTCGAGGCGTCGGTCCCCTGGGCGGGACCGGGGGCGAAGCCGAAGACCGAGCACAGCAGCTGCGCGCTCCACCCCGCGTCCTGGAGCGAGGAGTGCACCATGTGGACGCGCGTGACGAGGTCGTCCACCGCGCTCGCCTCGACGATGATCCACCGGTACCCGAACTTGTCGCCCACGTGGCGCACGGTCGGCGTGGCCGGAGCACCCGGTGCGGTGGGTGCGGGGGTGCCGGAGGCGGCGGGAGTGGCCGGCGCGCCGGGGCCGTTGTCGTCAGGTGTCGTCAGGAGCTGCTCGAGCTCGGCCTGCATCTCGGCGAAGGGCTGGCCCGAGGGCGGTTTGAAGCAGACCCCGGCCCGTCCGGTGGGCAGGAGGCCGGAGGTCACCTGCAAGGTGATGGCGGCGTTGGGCAAGTTGAAGAGGGCGTCCAGGTTGGCCTGGACGGGCTTGGTCCGGCCCAGCAGGGTGTCGAAGAGACCCATCAGGTCGCCGTCCTCGGCGAGGGCCGGGTGTCGTCGCGCACGCCGGGCCTCATCCCGGCTGGTTCATCTCGGCTTCGAGCTTGGCCAGTTGGTCGAGGCGCTTCTGCAGCGGCGGGTGGGTGGAGAAGAGCGTGGAGAGGCTGGTGCCCTGGGCGATGGCGGGGGTGAAGAAGAAGGCGTTGAAGTGCTCGGCCGAGCGCAGGTCACGGGTGGGGATGCGCGACATCTCGCCGCTGACCTTCACGAGCGCCGAGGCCAGCAGCGACGGTCGCCCGATCAGGATGGCGCCGGAGCGGTCGGCGGCCAGCTCGCGGTAGCGCGACAGCGCCATGGTGAGCAGGAAGCTGATGGCGTAGATGATGGCGGAGACGACGATGACGGCCAGCTCGATCATGGCGGCCTGCCCGCCCCCGCTGTTGCGGTTGTTCCCGCCCCCGAACCCGCCGAAGATGCCGGCGTAGAGGGTGAAGCGGGTGATGAGGCCGGCGATCATTCCGAGGAAGCTCGCCAAGGTCATGATGGCCACGTCCCGGTGCGCCACGTGGGACAGCTCGTGGGCCAGGACGGCTTCGAGCTCGGGCTCGTCCAGCCGGCGCATGATGCCGCGGGTGGCACACACCACCGCGTTCGAGGGGCTGCGTCCGGTGGCAAAGGCGTTGGGCATGTCGACATCGGCTATGGCCACTCGTGGCTTGGGCATGTCGGCGAGGGCACAGAGCCGGTCGATGATGCCGTGGAGCTCGGGCTCCTGCTCGGGGGTGACGATGTGTCCGTGCATCCCGAACAGGGCGATCTTGTCCGAGAACCAGTACTGGCAGAACAGGAACCCACCGGCGATCACGATGATGAGGACGATGCTGTGGATGAACGCGAAGAGGATGCCGACGAAGACGGCAAAGAGCACGACCATCAGGAGTCCGGTGATGAACATCCGGACCGTCAGGCCGCGATCGGCGGGGATACGGCGGCTGATCGCCATCAGGGATTCACCTCGGGTTGTGTCTCGGGTTGGATGGTCGGGGACGCCAAGGTCTCTGTGGGAGCGGCGGAGGGTGCGGGTGACCCCTCGCCGCCCGTCTCGGCCGCAGCGGCCGGGGGCAGGACCGGCGCGGGGGCGACGGCCAATTCGGTCTTCAGGGCGGCGAGCTCGCGTTCGACCTGGGACGAGGCACTGACCTTGTTCAGCTTGGCCTGGATGTCGTCGGTGCTCGAGCTCAGGTCGGTGAGGGCGCCGGACTCCAGGAGCTCGTCGATGGCTCCGGCGCGCGCCTGCATCTGGGAGATCTTCTCCTCGGCGCGCTGCATGGTGGCGCCGGCGTCGCTCATGGATCCCGAGATGCCCGCCACGGCCTCGCCGATCTGGGTCTGGGCCTGAGCCGCGCTGTAGGTCGCCTTCAGGGTCTCCTTGCGGGTCCGGAACGCGGCGACCTGGGCCTGGAGGCGCTCGGAGGTCTCGACGAGCTTGTCCTGCTGGGCGGCGATCTGGGTGTGCTGGCTCTCGAGATCGGTGAGCTCCGCGGCGATGGTCGACCGCCGGCTGAGGGCCTCACGGGCCAGGTCCTCGCGATTCTGCCCGAGGGCCATGCGGGCCTGGTCTTGGAGCTTGGTCGCCTGGGCCTGGAGCTGGTTGGCCTGGATCTCGATCCGCTTCTTGGCGGTGGCCACCTCGGCGATGCTGCGCCGCATCTTCTGGATGTTCTCGAGCTGCTTCTCGTAGGACAGGTCGAGGGTGTCCCGGGGGTCCTCGAGGCGGTCGAGCACCTTGTTGGTCTTGGCCCGGAAGATGTTCAGAAACCGCTGGAGAACGCCCATGTCATCAAAGATCATAGGGGAGGGTCATCGCCCAGACGCCGCGCGAATCGCCTGGTGGGGGCCCGGTGCGCGGGGTCGGGATGCGGTCGGGACCGCCCCGGCGCGCCCGGGACTCTCCCGGGACGGCCCCGCCGGCCCCGCCGTCGGGACGGTCGAAGTGGCCACACCTGCGGGGTACCGTGAGGACGATGAGCACGCGCTTGTGTCTGCTGACCGTCCACGCCCACCCCGACGACGAGGCCTCGAAGGGGCCGGCGAGCGTGGCGCGCTACCACGCCGAGGGCATCCACACGGTGCTCGTGTGCTGTACCGGGGGCGAGGAAGGCGACATCCTCAACCCGGCCATGGACACGCCCGAGGTGCGGGCCGACATCGGCGCCATCCGGCTGCGCGAGCTCGAGACCGCCGCCGCGCTGATCGGGTACGACGAGCTGGTCATGCTCGGCTACCGCGACTCGGGCATGAAGGACTCGCCCGCCAATTCCCGGCCCGACTGCTTCGCCCAGGCACCACTGGACGAGGCGGTGGGCAGGCTCGTGGCCGTGATCCGACGGGTGCGCCCCCAGGTGATCGTCACCTACGAGGACGACCAGCAGGGCTATCCCCACCCCGATCACCTACGCGACCACGAGATCTCGGTGGCGGCGTTCGACGCCGCCGGTGATCCCGACGCCTTCCCCGAGGCCGGCGAGGCCTTCGCGCCCCTCAAGCTCTATTACGTGGGATGGTCGGCGGCCCGGGTGATGGCGATGCACGAGAAGTTCGTCGAGCTGGGCCTGGAGTCTCCCTTCGACGACGCCTGGCGCGAGCGGGCCGCCAAGATGGTTCGCAACTACACCACGGCCATCGACATCTCCGACTACGCCGATGTCCGCCGGGAGGCCCTCCTGGCGCATGCCACCCAGGTCGACCCCACCTCACCGTTCTGGTTCGGGCTTCCCCCCGAGGTGGCCCGGACCATCCATCCGGTCGACGAGTACATCCTGGCTCGCAGTCTGGTGGGCCCCACGGGGGACGATGTCACCGAGGACGACCTCTTCGCCGGTGTGCGGGACCTCGCCGCTCGGTAACATGCCCCGACGGTGCGGAAGGCCTGCTCCTGTGCGGTGCACCCGTATCCGACGCCGACGACCCAGGGAGGACGACATGTCCAAGTGGCTCAGCCAGGAGTGGCTCGACGAGACGAGGAAGATGGCTGAGGGCCAGCCCGAGCGGGCCGGTGCCTCGGCTCGCATGCAGTACGTGGTCACGGGGGCCCCGGACGGGGACATCGACTACTACTGGGTCCTCGAGAACGGCAAGATCACCGAGAGCCAGCTCGGCCGACTCCCCGACGCCGAGGTGACCCTCACCACCGGCTACGCCGATGCCCTCAAGATCCAGAAGGGCGAGCTCGACGCCAACGCCGCGTTCATGCAGGGCAAGGTCAAGGTGACCGGAAACATGGCCAAGGTCATGTCGCTGCTGCCCATCACCAACTCGCCCGAGTACAAGCAGCTCCAGACCGAGATCTCCGCCATCACCGAGTTCTAGGAGCCGCCCGCTCCTGGAGCGGGCAACCGGTTTCGGTGCTGCGGCAGGTGACGGGGTTCAGGAGGGCGGTTCAGGTCGGGGCGGACCGCATGAGGTCGCGCAGGGGCCGGTAGCCGATCACCGTGACGCCGGCGTCCTCGAGCGCCACCCGCAGGTCGCGGTCGTGGACGAGCATCCGGTGGTCGTCGACACGGGCCTCCCAATCGGTGGCCATCGCCTCGAGCTCGGGGCTGTCCACGGCGGGGTGGAGATAGGCCTCGGTCACGCCCGGCTTCAGCCCGGGGATGGCGTCGAGCAGGATCTGGCGACTGCCCACGCCGGGCACGTAGACGAAGTCGTCGGGGAACACCACGCCCTCCTCGGCGGCCAGGGCCCGGAAGGGGAACCCGATGAGCCCTTCGGTATCGGCGCCCGAGAGCCGCAGGGGGAGCTTGAACTCCACGGCGAGGTCGAGGTACACGTCGAAGAACTCCGACTTGATCTGCATCGTGCCCATGTGGGCGTCGAGATGGCTCACGTCGAAGCCCCACAAGATGGCCCGCTCGATCTGGGCCCGGCACTCCCGGCGGACCTCGTCGAGATCGGCGTGGTCCCAGACGTCCTCGACGGTGCGGGGGAACCCGCCGTCGCCATCGAGCAGGGACGGGGCGTGGGTGATGGGTCCCCATCGGTAGAGGTCGAACTCGGCGTTCACGGTGAGATGCACGCCCACGTCGTCGCCCCGATAGCCCGCCGCGGCGCCACGCGCCCACGGACAGGGCACCATCAAGCTGGCACTCGAGGCCAGGCCGTCGCGCAGCGCCTGGTAGACGCCTACGTTGGCGGCATGGCAGAAGCCGAGGTCGTCACAGTTGAGAATGAGGAGCTTGGCGTCCTCGGCGTAGCCGAGTCGTTCGGCGAGCGTTGCCACGCACCCGACGGTAGCGCCCTGGCCGCCCCCACCGGTCCCAGGTCACGAGACCCGGACCGTCGAGAGGCCCGGACTCGGGGGGTGCCGGACCGCTCAGGCCGCCGTGGCCCGGGTGTCCTCCAGGGCCGACGCACGGGCGAGAGCGGCCCGGGCCTCGACCAGTCCTCGGCGGCCAACCCGACGGGTGGGCTCGTCGATGCGCCAGTCGTTCTCGGCCGTCGGACGGGCCGGACGTCGGGCGATGTCGCCAACCAGGGGAAGCTGCAGTTGGTTTTCCACAGGTCTCAGCATCGCGCCCGGGTGTAACACCGGGTTCGTGGCCCCCTGCCCCGCAGCCCCGGGAAAGTTCCCCCTGAGGGAACCGGCCGCCCGCCTCGTCCGTCGAAACAGACGAGGGCAACCAGAAGGGCGGGTCGGTGTGCGCCGTAGCGGAGTGCCGACATGGGGATCGGGCGTGGTGTTGGTGGCGGTCCTGCTGGCCGGATGCGCCTCGGCGTCGGACCCTCCGCCACCCCGGCCCCTCGTGACCGTGGCCACGGCGCCGGCGTCGAGCACCGCCCCCCGGCTCACGGTGTCACCCCTCTGCCGCGCTCCGGGCACGCTCACGGAGCTGTCGGTCACGAGGACGAACCCGTCTCCTCAGAATCAGATCTCCTTCGTCTTTCCCTCCTTCGTCACGTCCACCGACGCGACGGCCATTGCGGGCGTCGCCCGCGCCGCCTGCGCGTTGCCCGACTTCCCGTCGGGCGAATACTCGTGCCCCGCCGACTTCGGCATCACCTATTCCCTGGTCTTTCGCAGCGCCACCGCCGAGGTGGGGACCGTGACCGCCGATCCCACCGGGTGCCCCACTCTCACCGGGCTGGGCCCGACGCGCGGGGCCACCCCGAGCTTCTGGGACCAGCTCGCCGTGGCCCTCGGGCTGCCGGCACCGAAGGAGTACTGCGATCCCTTCCGGGGACGGCTGCCGACCGCGCCGACCCGGTGCGGGCCCGACCTGTAGCGCGGCACCCGACTGCGCCCGACTGCGCCCGACTGCGCCCGACGGCGGGGCGACGGCGGGGGTCGACCCTGTAGGTTTCGGCCGTGGATCGATACGGCATCACCGTCCCCTTCGACGACGTGCCCCTGGCCGAGCACGGGGCCTGGTACCGACGCCTGGACGAGCTCGGCTACACCGACGTGTGGACGGGGGAGGCCAACAGCGCCGACGGCTTCACGCCGCTGGCGTTGGCCGCGGTGGCCAGCGACCGACTCCAGCTGGGGACGGCGGTGGTGCCGGTGTACACCCGGGGGCCGGGACTCCTCGCCATGCAAGCCGCCACCATGGCCGAACTGGCGCCGGGACGGTTCGCTCTCGGCGTGGGCTCGTCGTCGGACGTCATCGTGGAGCGCTGGAACGCCACACCCTTCGTCGAGCCCTACAAGCGGGTGCGCGACACGGTGCGGTTCCTGCGCGCTGCGCTCACCGGAGAGAAGGTCGACGCCGAGTACGAGACCTTCGCCGTGCGCGGGTTCCGCCTGGGACGGCGACTCGAACAACCCCCGCCCATCTACGTGGCCGCCCTGCGCCCGGGCATGCTGCGCCTGGCCGGTCGCGAAGCCGACGGGGCCATCCTCAATTGGCTCTCGGCGCCGGACGTGACCAAGGCCGTCGCCGAGGTGGGGGAGGGCAAGGCCATCGTGGCCCGCATCTTCGTGTGCCCGACCGAGGACGCCGAGCGGGCGCGATACGTGGGCCGCATCGGCATTGCCGCCTATCTCAATGTGGCGGTGTACGCCGCCTTCCACGAATGGCTGGGGCGGGGGCCGCTGCTCGAGGCCATGTGGAGCGCATGGCGCGCCGGGGATCGCAAGGGCGCGCTGGCCGCCATCCCCGACGAGGTGGTCGACGCGCTGGTCGTGCACGGATCGCCCCAGGAATGCCTCGCCCATGTGCAGCGCTACGTCGACAACGGCGTGACCATCCCCGTCCTGGCGCTCCTCCCGGGAGGAGACGACCTCGGCAAGGTCCTCGAGAACCTCGCCCCGAACCGAGCCTGAGCGAGCGAGGTCACCCGCGCCTTGGCGCGCCGGGTGCGAACAGCGCTTCCAAGGCGGTACCGATCTCGGCGTGGTCGAAGGGGAACCCGGCCGCGGTCAGCTTGGCGGGGAGCACACGTTGGCCGGCCAGCACCATCTCCGAGGCCAAGTCCGACCCCAGCGCGACCCGGAGCGCCACGCCGGGCACGGCCAGCACCGCAGGGCGGTGGAGGGCTCGACCCAGGGCCCCGGTGAATTCCCGGTTGGTCACCGGCGCCGGTGCGGTGGCGTTGAGCGGGCCCTGCAACGAGGGGTCGTCGAGGCAGCGCAGGATGACGGCCACCTCGTCGGCCAGCGAGATCCAGCTCAACCACTGGCGCCCGCTTCCCAACCTGCCCCCGACTCCGGCCCGGAAGAGGGGGAGCTGACGGGCCAGGGCGCCGCCGTGGGCCGAGAGCACGACCCCGGAGCGCAGTGCGACGACGCGTACCCCGGCCGCCACGGCGGGCTCCGCCGCGCCTTCCCAGGCCCGGCACACGTCGGCCAAGAACCCGTCTCCCGGGCCGCTGTCCTCGGTCAGCTCCTCGTCGCCGCGATCTCCGTAGTAGCCGACGGCCGACGCGCTCACCAGCACGGCGGGGCGGTTGCTCAGCTCGGCCAGTGTCCGGGCCAGCAAGGCCGTCGACTGCACGCGGCTGGAGACGATCTCGTGGCGGCGCGCCCCGGACCAGCGTTTGTCGCCGATGCCGGCTCCGGCCAGATGCACGACGGCGTCGGCCTCCCCGATGGCGCCGGCGTCGATGGACCGTGCCGGGGGGTCCCACGCCGCCTCACCGGGGCGCGGGGCCCGGCGGACCAAGAGGGTCACCTCGTCGCCCCGGCTGCGCAAGGCGGCGACGACCGCCTGCCCGATGAGCCCGCTCGAGCCCGAGACCACCACCCGCATGCCCACTCTCCGTTCCCGGTGCGCCTGCCCTCGCCGGCGAGGCTTCCCACCCTCGGGAGCCTCTCTTCGGTCTCAGGCTATGTGTCGCCGAGCGCGCCGGGGGACGAGGCGCGAGAATGCCGCCATGGAGTCACTGGTCGGCCCGGTGGTGGCGGCGTCGGGAGCGGTGGTGGGCATCGTCGTGGGCGTGCTCGCCGCCCTGTTCGTGATCATCGTTCTGGCATCTTCTGCCATCAAGGTGGTGACCGAGTACGAGCGGTCGGTGTTCTTCCGCCTCGGCCACGTGCGCCCCGAGGCCAAGGGCCCCGGCGTCATCTTCCGGTTCCCGGTCGTCGACCGCCTCGTCAAGGTCACGTTGCGGGTCGAGGTGGTCGACATCCCGCCTCAGGCGGTGATCACCAAGGACAACGTCACGATCCAGGTCGACGCGGTGGTGTACTTCCAGGTCGTGGATCCCGTGCAGGCCATCCTCGGTGTCGACAACTTCCGGTTCGCCAGCCAACGAATCGCCATGACCAGCCTGCGGTCGATCATCGGCCGCCACGAGCTCGACAACCTGCTCGCGCACCGCGAGGACGTGAACAACGAGCTGCGCACCGTGATCGCGGCGTCCACCCAGCACTGGGGGGTGGAGGTGCGCCAGGTCGAGCTGCGCGACATCACGCTGCCGCCCGAGCTCCTGCGGGCCATGGCCCGCCAGGCCGAGGCCGAGCGCGAGCGCCGGGCCAAGGTCATCGCTGCCACCGGTGAGCTCGAGGCGAGCCAGGAGCTGTCCGAAGCGGCCGCCAAGCTCTACGAGTCGCCCGGCGCCCTGCAGCTGCGGGCCTTGCAGACCTTGGCGGAGGTGGCGAGCGAGCACAACTCGACACTCGTCTTCCCCGTGCCCATCGAGCTCCTCACGGGATTCATCACCCACGGGCGCAACGCCGGTGACTCGGTCCCGCCTCCGGTGCCCCCGCCAGCACCCGTCGCATCAGTCGGGAGCAGCGGTCCGGGCGGACCCGGTGGTACCGGTGGACCAGGTGGGCCCGGTGGTTCGCCCGAGGACCTGTGGGGTGGTCAGGAGCCGGCGCCCTCGGCGTAGCGCGCCCTGATGCCTTCGTCAGCGGCGCGCACCTTCGCCGCCATGGAATCACGGAACTGCCGGTAGGCGTCGGCCAGTCCCTCGTCGGACAGGGCCAGGATGCGGACGGCGAGCAGCCCGGCGTTGCGGGCACCGTCCACCGCCACCGTGGCGACGGGGACACCCGGTGGCATCTGCACCATGGCGAGGAGCGCGTCGAGCCCGCCGAACCCACCTGACTCGATGGGCACGGCGATCACGGGCAACGAGGTGACCGCGGCCAGGACGCCGGCGAGATGCGCCGCCTTCCCGGCTCCCGCGATCAGGACCCCGATGCCTCGACCCGCGGCGTCGCGGGCGAATGCCAACGCGTCGTCGGGGGTGCGATGCGCCGAGAGGACGCGAACCTCCAGGGGCACGCCGAACTCGCGTAGTGCCTCGATGGCGCCCTCCATGACCGACGCGTCGGACGCGCTCCCCATCACGATGCCAACCGATTTCATCGGGCTCCCGTCGCCTTTCTCTCGTTCGAGGTGGCCGGTCCCGGCCAGCGTGGACATTCTGCCTTGCGAACGAGCCCCGCCTCACCTCCGACGGCGGTGCACCGAGACGGCGTAGTCGTCTCCCGCGTAGGGCGCTCGGTCCCATGTCGCCCAGCGGTCCACGAGGTCGAGCCCGGCCGAGGCGCCCAGCGTGTCGTAGCGGGCCAGGGTGAGCTGGCGCCCCACCTGGAATCCGGCCACGACGAACCCCCCGGGCGAGACCGTCCGGGCCAGGTTCGCCACCACGGCCGCCTCGGTGCCGAGCTCGAGGAAGATCATGACGTTCCCCGCCGCCACGACCAGGTCGAAGTGGCTGTCGGGGAGCTCGGCGCTAGACAGGTCTCCGAGGATCCACTCCAGGTCCGGCGCCTTGCTCCGGGCGGCGTCGAGCATGGACGCTTCGACGTCGATCCCGACCGTCACATAGCCCCGCCGGGCGAGCTCGATGGCCACCCGGCCCGTGCCGCAGCCGGCGTCGAGGACGGCGGCCGGGGGGTCGCCGAGGAGCCCGGCCACCAGGTCGGCCTCCCCGTGGAGGTAGTGCCCCTCGGCCTCGAACCGGGCGAAGCGGGCGTCGTAGTCGTCACCGCGAAGAGGCACCCCCCGAACGGTACTGCCACCATGGGTGCACACGAGCTGCTCGTCCGGTCATGGTCGGCGGCGACAGACAGCGGGAGAACGGCATGCGCATCGGCTTGGGCCTCGAGATGAACGGCACCATGGACGAGATCGTGGCGAGGGCCAGGGTCCTGGCGTCGACGGGAGTGGCGTCGTTGTGGTCGTCGCAGATCTTCGGGTGGGACACGCTGACGGTATTGGCGCTCGTCGGCCGGGAGGTGCCGGGCGTGGACCTCGGGACGGCGGTGATCCCCGTCCACCCCCGCCACCCCATGATGCTGGCCGAGCAGGCGCTCACCGTCCAGGCCGCCAGCGGTGGACGACTGGTGCTCGGGATCGGCCTGTCCCATCAGGTCGTGGTGGAGGGAATGTGGGGGTATTCCTTCGACAAACCCGCCCGCTACATGCGCGAGTACCTGTCGGTGTTAGTGCCCCTGCTGCAGGGCGAGAAGGTGTCGTTCGACGGAGAGGTGATCAAGACCAACGCCTTCGCGCCCTTGGACGTGGCCCCGACGCCTCCTCCTCCCGTGCTCGTCGCCGCGCTCGGACCGACCATGCTTCGTCAAGCCGGGACCCAGGCCGACGGCACGGTGACGTGGATGGTCGGTCCGGCCACAGTGGCGGACCACATCGTGCCCGCCATCACCGCCGCCGCGTCCGCGGCCGGACGTCGTTCGCCGCAGGTGGTCGTCACCCTGCCGGTGTGTGTCACCGACGACCCCGACGCCGCTCGGGCCAGGGCCGACCGGATCTTCTCCCTGTACGGCAACCTTCCCTCGTACCGGGCCATGCTCGACCGCGAGGGAGTGGCGGGGCCGGCCGACGTCGCCGTCGTGGGCAGCGAGGAGGAGGTCACCGCCCAGATCCGCCGGTTCGCCGAGGGCGGGGCCACGGAGTTCTCGGGGGCCGTGTACGGAACGCCCGAGGAGGTCGAGCGGTCGCAGGCTCTGCTGGGTTCGCTGGCCAAGGCGGCGGCGCGCTGAGGTTCAGCGGCTGAGTGATGTGTGCTTGAACTCGTTGAGCGCGGGGTGGTCGTCGAAGAGGGCCAGGACGGCCTCGATGGTCTTTGTGGCTCCCGGGGCGTCGCCGCCGGGCCGGGTCATGATGCG
>JBEKIJ010000021.1:0-122834 GCA_050011815.1 Acidimicrobiales bacterium
TGGGGGAGTTCCGCCAGTTCCTCGACACCGTCCGTCCCGAGGACTTCAGCTCCTGACCGTCTCGACGCGGCACCGGTGGCGCCGGTGGGGACCCACGCCGCCGCGACCTCGGTCGCGTCGGGGTCTCGTCCTGGCGGCGGTGGTGGGAGCGGTGGGTCTGTCCGCCTGCTCGTCCAACGGCGGCGGGGGGGCCACGTCGAGCACCGGCGCCACGGCCTCGACGGCGAGCTCGTCGACCTCCTCGGCCACGACCACGTCGGTGCCGGCCGGGCTGGCCTGCGCGGCGCGTGACCTCGTCACGACCGTCGTCGGGTCCCAGGGCGCGGCCGGGACCTTCGAGCTCACCTTCGCCCTGCACAACACCTCCACGACGTCGTGCCCGATGGAGGGGTACCCCGGCGCCC
This sequence comes from Acidimicrobiales bacterium, assembly GCA_050011815.1. Classification (GTDB taxonomy): domain Bacteria; phylum Actinomycetota; class Acidimicrobiia; order Acidimicrobiales; family UBA8190; genus Chersky-840. The sequence goes on from JBEKIJ010000021.1 coordinate 405, forward strand.
AGCTCCTCGACGCCTCGGGGACCGAGCTCCCCACCCACGTGGTGAGCGGGGGGAACCTCCAGTTCACGAATTTCGCCCCGGCTCCCGTCGTCCTGGCGGCGGGCGCCACCGCGTACTTCAACCTCGCCTACTCCGACGTCCCCTCGGGGACCGAGACGACGTGTCCCACCGCGGCGCAGATCGAGGTCTTCCCACCCCACGCCGTCGACCACGACGTCGTGACCACGTCGATCATGGCGTGCGCGGCGGGCACGCTCACCGTCTCGCCGGTGTTCAGCCAGACCTCGCCCGAGACCCAGACCACGGCGCCACCCCAGCCCTCATGACGCGCACCCCGCCGCGGTGGTCATGACGCGGGCGGCTCGGCCTCGCCTGCGATGCGCACCAACAGACGACCGCGCACGCGCGAGGCCAGGATGTCGGAGAGGGCACCGGCCACCTCGGTGAGCGGGACCTCCCCGGCGACGAGATCGTCGAGGTGGGTCGGTCGGAGATCGGTGGCGAGGCGGGTCCAGATCTGGCGTCGGCGCTCGATCGGCGTCCGCACCGAGTCCACGCCGAGCAGCGCCACCCCGCGGGTGATGAAGGCGTACACCGTCGTCTCCACGGTGGTGCCGCCGGTAAGACCGCTGGCGGCCACCGCGGCGCCGTAGCGCAGGGCTTGGATGACGCGCGCCAGGGTCTCGCCCCCCACGCAGTCGACGGCTCCCGCCCAGTGCTCGGGCCCGAGCACGCGCCCTCCGGCCTCGTCGAGATCGTCGCGCCCGATGACGTGGGCCGCACCGAGGCTCTCGAGCCACGGGTGTTCGTCGACCTTGCCCGTGCTCGCCACGACCTCGTAGCCGCGCGCCGCCAGCAGGACGACGGCGAAGGACCCGACGCCCCCCGACGCCCCGGTCACCACGACGGGCCCGTCCCCGGGGCGCAGCCCCCGCTGTTCGAGCTGGTCGACCGAGAGGGCGGCGGTGAACCCGGCCGTGCCGATCGCCATGGCCTGGCGCGCCGAGAGCCCGTCGGGGAGCGCGATGGCGCATCCGGCCGGGACCCGCGCGTAGCGGGCGTAGCCGCCGTGACGGGCCACGCCGAGATCGCCCCCGTGGGCGAGGACCCCGGTCCCCACCGCCAGCGAGGGGTCGTCGCTCGCCACTACCACGCCGGCAAGGTCGACTCCGGGCACGAGCGGCGACAGGCGCGTCACTCGGTTGCCCGGCACCGTCACCATGCCGTCCTTGTAGTTCACCGATGACCAGGAGACCTCGATGAGCACCTCGCCGGCGGGCAGGTCCTCGAGGTCGAGATCCTCGACGGCACTCGAGATGGAGTCGTCGTGACGCCGGACCACGAAGGCTGGGAACCTCGACATGGCCGTAGCCTACGAACGAGGGCCGGGTCGGGGAATTCCCTCGTCGGGGGCCCGGCCACCGTGCCTGTCGCGGCCGCGCCATCCGCCTACCATGGGGTCCATGTCCACCGGCCTCCTTGGGCGGGGTGCCCGGGAGATGGCGTCGTGGAGTCCCGTGGAGCGAGACGCCGTGCTCTACGCCGCGTCGGCTTTGTTCGCCATCGGAACGGCGCAACTCGCCTCCATCAGCCTCTACCAGCAGTGGGGGCGGTTGGCGGTCGGTCCCTATGCGGCCGGGGCGGTGGCGTCGGCCATCGCGGCCCGGCGTGGCCGGCGTCACTCGGGGTCACCCACCGCCTCGGTTCCCGGATCGGGCCTGGCCCGGGGGGACCGACCCGGCGCCGAGCCGGGCACCAACTGGCACTGGACGACGCCGCGCGCCGTCATCTTCCTCGTGGTGCTGCTGGGGGCCACCCTCGTGCCGCTGTCGCTCGAGGTGCTGTGGCGCACCGACACCGGTGGCACCGCGCACGTCCAGCCCGAGGTGCCCGTGGTCGAACGCGCCGGGGGCGCCTTCGCCAAAGGCAGGGACCCCTACCTGCTCATCAAGCCGGGCGAGCACGTCAAGGTCCCGGCCGGCCAACCCGCCTACGACATCTACAACCCGTATCTCCCGCTCATGTCGGTGTTCGGCGAGCCCCGCAGCACCGACGCCCCGCCCCGCCTCACCGACGCCCGGGTGGCCTTCTCGGTGTTCACCATCCTGATCGTGGTGGTGGCGATGGCCCTGTGTCGCGGTCCCACCGGTCCGCGCGTCCTGGCCCTGCAGAGCATGACGGTCTTGCCCACCGCCGCCCTGCCCCTGGCCACCGGGGGTGACGACCTTCCGGTGGCGGCGTTGCTGTTGCTCGGCTTGGTGTTGCTGCAACGGCGAAGACCGCTGTGGGCCGGCGTGGCCCTCGGGGTCGCGGCGTCGATGAAGATCACGGCCTGGCCCCTCGCCGCGTTGGCGTTCCTCGTGGCCCGGGACAAGAACGGGGCGCGGGGTCGCAGACCCTCGCTGGCCGTCGTCCTCGGCATCGTGGGGGTGATGATCCCCGCCGTGCTGCCCACCGCCTTCGAGAACCTGCCGGCCTTCATCGAGAACGTGGTCAAGTTCCCGCTCGGTCTGTCGGGGATCCGGTCGCCCGCCGCCAGCCCCCTCATCGGGCACCTCGTGGTGTCGTTGTTCCCGGGCATCCACCGCATCTTCACGGTGGCCGTCGCCGGGGTCGGCGTCCTCGTGCTCGGCTACGTCCTGGCCAGGCGACGGCCCAAGACCCCGGCGGCGTTGTCGCGCCTCATCGGGTGGGTGATGACCGTGGCGATCCTGCTGGCCCCGGCCACGCGCGTCGGGTACCTCCTGTACCCGGTGGACTTCTTCGTGTGGGCGTGGTTGTTGCGCAGCGAGGACACCGTCGACGCCGTTCCCGATGCCCGTAGCGATGCCCGTCGGCCCGTGCTCGTCGGTCCGTCGGACCCCGGCGGGTCCGGCGACGGGTCCGGCGGCGGGACCGACCTCGGGCGTCTCGCGGGCCCCGGCGGGCACGACGGATCGTTCTCGGGAAGCGGCACCGAGCGGGACAGGAGCCGGGTGCTCACCGCGGCCCGCTCCCGCCTGCCCTCAGTCCGTATCCGACACGGAGTACAGCCGTAGCGTGAACGACGTGGTGCCGGTGTTGCCTGCCGTCGCTCCCGAGACGGGGGCGCCGAAGAAGGTCGGCTGCACGGTGACCCCGATGTCCCACTCGTGGCCGTCGCTGGCGGGGTGCTGCTCCAGGATCAGATAGGCGGTCCCCCCGGTGCCGGTCGGTCCCTGGCTCAGCCGGGACCAGTGCAAGGCGGGGAGCTCGGCGAGGAAGAACGAGATGACGTCTTGCTGCGAAGCCGGGACCTCGAACCGCAACGACCGGTCGTAGAGCTCCACGCCGCGATTGATCGCCGAGCTCGGCACCGGCGCCGCGCCCTGCGGAATGGCGAGGGCATTGAGGAGGTCGTCGGGGGGTTGGCCCACCGACGTGATGGACCGCAGCGACGGGCGGGCCGGCACGGCGTGGAGGACCGCACCTCGCGCGGTGGGGATCTTGGCGGGAGCGGCCGTCGGTCGACTCTGGTTCCCGCTCAGGACCTCGAGCCCGATGCCCACCAGGAACAGCATGACGGTCAGGCCCACGACGATGAGGGCGGGCTTGGTGCTCGGACCGGGAGGCCGGCGCCGGACCTCCGGCCCGAGGCCCTCGGCCCCGGGCCCGGGGGTGCCGTGGCCATTGCCGTTGTTGTTGTTGCTCCGGCCGTTGCTCCGGGGGTCCACGGCGGTGGAGGCGGCCGCGCTCGCCGTGGGATCGAAGGCGGGGGGGTCGGCGGGGCTCGGCATGGTCTGGTGCACCGGCGGGGCGGGTCGGTGTGGGTGTCGAGATGACCTGCACCCGTGGTGGCCTGGTCAGTGTACAAGGGGTGGATCCCCACGCTCGGGGCGGGGATGGCACGACAGTGTGCGACCGACCACGTCGGGTAGGCCTCGATGGCCGAGGCTGACCCCTCAGAGTGAAACTACTTCTACGAAACGCGTTGACGCCCCATTTACGGGCGCCTATGGTGTCCCGGACACCGAGGTCCGGAAGGACCCCGGGGGGGTGGCGTCACCGACGTTTTCGCCGGTGGTGCCGTGTCGGGGGGCGACTCGCCCACCAGTTGGGCGTCTCCGGGGGGCGCGGGCGACGAGCGATCGGCTCGTCGCCTCGCGTCTCCACTCGATCGAGCCTCCTCGCCGCTAACCGGGCTCGGTGGACCCCGGTCCGGGTGACGATCCCCACCCGAAATGGTCGAGCGGTCCGTGGCCCGCGCCCAGGTGCCAGGCGGCCGAACCTTCCAACGCGGCTGTCACGAACCGCTTGGCCCGGGTCACCGCGTCGGGGACCCCGACGCCCAGGGCCAGGAGGGCGGCTGTGGCCGCCGACAAGGTGCAGCCCGTCCCGTGGTCGTTGCCCGACGAGACCCGGGGGGCCTCGAGGATCCGGACCGCGCCGTCGAGGAGCAAGACATCGGGCGCGAGGTCGCCGGCGAGGTGGCCTCCCTTCACCACCACGACGCCGGCGCCGGCTCGGGCGAGGAGATGGGCGGCGCGCACCATGTCGTCCACGTCCTCGACGACGGTGTCGGTGAGCAGGGCCGCCTCGCGGATGTTGGGGGTGAGCACCGACGCGTGGGGGACGAGGAGCCGCAGGTAGGACCCGACGCCGTCCTCGTCGAGCAGGGGCCGGCCGGTGGACGCCACCAGCACGGGGTCGACGACCAGGTTGGGAAGCTTGCCTGCCGCCGCCCACCGGGCCACGGCGGCCACGGTCGCCGACGACGCCAGCATGCCGGTCTTCACCGCGGCGACGGGGAGGTCGCTCAGCACCGCGTCCATCTGCAACTCGACGAACCCCGGGTCGATGACATGGACGCCTCTCACCTGCGCGGTGTTCTGGGCGGTGACCGCCGTGATCACGCTCGTGCCGAACACGCCGTGGGCGGCGAAGGTCTTGAGGTCGGCCTGGACACCCGCACCACCCCCCGAGTCGGAGCCGGCGATGGTCATGGCCACCCGGGGGTCCATGCCGGCACAGTAGGTCAGAGGTCGGGCATGCCCTCCACGGGGCTCGACGCTTGGGCCAGGTAGCGCCGGGGGATGCGACCGGCGAGGCGGGCCTGGTACCCGGCCTCGACGGCGGCGCGAAACGCGCCGGCCATGCGGGCCGGTTGTCGGGACCTGGTGATGGCGGTGGCCACCATGACCGCGGCGCAGCCGAGCTCCATGGCCAGGGCGGCGTCGGAGGCGGTGCCGATTCCCGCGTCGAGGACCACCGGCACCGAGCACCGCTCGGCGATGAGGGCGATGTTGTGGGGGTTGCGGACCCCGAGGCCGGTCCCGATGGGCGCGCCCAGGGGCATGACGGCCGCGCACCCCGTCTGCTCGAGCCGTCGGGCCAGCACGGGATCGTCGTTGGTGTAGGCCAGGACCACGAAGCCCTGATCGCAGAGTTGCTCGGCGGCGTCGAGGAGCTCCACCGCATCGGGGAGCAGGGTGTCCTCGTCCCCGATGACCTCGAGCTTGATCCAGTCGGTGTCGAATGCCTCCCGGGAGAGCTTGGCGGTGAGCACGGCCTCGGCCGCGGTGAAGCACCCGGCGGTATTGGGGAGTACCCCCACGTCGTGGGCGCGCAGCACGTCGAGGATCCCCCCGCGCGCCGCGGGATCGACCCGGCGGACCGCCACCGTAGCCAGCGACGAGCCCGAGGCCTCGACGACCTCGCCGAGGACGTCGGGGCTGGAGATCCCCCCGGTGCCGAGGACGAGGCGCGAACGCAGCGTCCGGCCGGCGATCACGAGGTCGGGAGTGTCCTGCACTGTCAGCCTCCCGCCGCCGCGGTCACGATCTCCACGACGTCGCGAGGCGACAGCCGCGTCGTCGCCCACTCGCTGCGCGGCACGACCTCACGATTGCGGGCCACGGCGATGCCGTCGGGCGAGGCGCACCACGAGGACACGAGATCCGCCACCGTGGCGCCCGCCGCCACCGGGCTGGCGGCGCCGTTCACCACGATCGCGTCGGGCTCCTCGGGGTCGGCCACCGGTCCAGCATGGCACCCCGATCACGAGCCGGCGCCCGCCGCCATCTCGGTGACGCGTCGGGGTGCGAACGGCACCATCTCTTCGGGGGGCTCGTCGCCGGACACGATGGCGGCCACCGCCGCCGCGGTCAACGGGGCCAGGAGGATCCCCTGCCGGTAGTGGCCCGTCGCCACCACCAGGCCGTCGACGCCGGGAACGGCGGGTCGTCCCACGATGGGGGCGTTGTCGGGGGAGCCGGGCCGGAGTCCCGTGCTGATCTCTCCCAGGACCATCTCCGTGACGCCGGGGACGACCCGATGCGCGTCGCGCAGCAACTCGTAGGTGGCACCGGCCGTGACGGCGGTGTCGAAGCCGCGCTCCTCGACCGTCGCTCCCACCACCACGGTTCCGTCGAGGCGGGGGACGAGGTACACCGACGAGCCCTGTACCATGCCCCGCACCGTCGAGGTGAGCACCGGGGCGCCCTCGGCGGGCAGCAGTCGCAGGATCTGCCCCTTCACCGGTCGCACCATCGGCACGGCTCCGGGGGGTAGGCCATCGAGCTGACCCGACCAACTCCCCGCCGCCAGCACGACGGCCCCGGCGCGCAACGTCGTTCCCGTCTCCAGGGCCACGCCCGAGACCGCGGCACCCGAGCACTCGACGGCGACGGCCCGGGCACGGTGGAGGGCGACACCGGTGGACGACGACACCTCGAGGAGGGCGCCGACGAGCAGGCGGTTGTCGACCTGGTGATCCCCGGGCGCCCAGATGGCGCCGCGCACGCCCGGTGCGATGTTCGGTTCGAGGTCCCGGGCGCGGCGACCCGTGAGCCACTCCACACCGAGGCCGAGCTCGCGTTGGAACTCGAAGAGCTCCTGCGCCCACGCCCGATCCCCGTCGTCGGCCGCGACCACGAGCGTTCCCGAGGTGCGGTAGCCGATGCCCCGACCGACGGCCGCCGTCAGCTCGGCTTCGAACGCCGGCCACCGGCGCGCCGACGCCAGGGCCAGCGCCAGGAGCGACTCCTCGCCGTGGTGCACCTCGCTCACCGGGGCGAGCATGCCCGCTGCCGCCCACGAGGCCCCCCGACCGGGTTCGGGGTCGACCACGGCGACTCTCAGGCCCCGGGCGGCGACCTTCCAGGCCGTGGCGAGGCCGATGACCCCTCCTCCGATGACGACGACGTCATAGTTCCCGTCGGCCCGACGGTGCTGGTCGGATGCCGGAGCCGGCCCGTCCCGGCGTGTCACCGGCGTCTGTGCGCAGGTGGCGGGTACACGCGGGGTATCCTAAGGGGGCTGCAGCAGGGCCAGTGTCGTCCCGAGCGTCAGCACGCCACCTCCGCGTGACCGATCACGGAGAGACCTCAGTGACGACAGCCAAGCACCCTGCCTTCTCGGGGCATCTGACGCCGCACCCCGGCGCGCCCTTATACGACCCGTCCTTCGAGCACGACGCCTGCGGTATCGCGCTCGTGGCCGACCTCCACGGCCGGCGGAGCCAGGGTCTCGTTCGCCAGGCGCTCACGGCTCTGGAACACCTGGCCCACCGGGGCGCCACCGGCGCCGAGGTGGCCACCGGCGACGGAGCCGGGATCCTCGTGCAGGTGCCCCACCGGTTCCTGGCCGGCGCCATGGCCTGCGATCTTCCCGACCCCGGCGGCTACGCGACGGGCCTGGTCTTCTTGCCCGTCGACGAGGACGACGCCGCCAAGGCGCGACGCCGCATCGAGGAGCTGGCTCTCGAAGAGGGGCTCACGGTCCTCGGGTGGCGCGAGGTCCCGGTCGAGCCCGACTGTCTGGGTGCGTCGGCGCGCCGGGCCATGCCCCGCATGGCGCAGGTCGTGGTGGCCCCCTCCGGAGCCGGCACGGCACCGGGCGCGGCACCGGCCGATGCACTGGTGCTCGTCGACCGCCTCGCCTTCTGCTTGCGCAAGCGCGTCGAGCACGAGGTGCACGGCGTCTATGTGCCCTCGCTGTCGGCGCGCACGCTCGTCTACAAGGGCATGCTCACCGGGCATCAGCTCCGGGAGTTCTTCCCCGACCTCTCCGACCCGTCGTTCGACAGTGGCCTGGCGCTCGTGCACTCGCGTTTCTCGACCAACACGTTCCCGTCGTGGCCCCTCGCCCATCCCTACCGGTACCTGGCCCACAACGGCGAGATCAACACGTTGCGGGGAAACCGCAACTGGATGCGCGCCCGCGAGGCGTTGCTCAAGAGCGACCTGATCCCCGGGGACCTCGAGCGGCTCTTCCCCATCTGCGATCCCGACGGGAGCGACTCGGCCACCTTCGACGAGGTGCTCGAGCTCCTGCACCTCGGGGGACGGAGCCTTCCCCACGCCGTGCTCATGATGATCCCCGAGGCATGGGAGAACCACAGCGCCATGGACCCGGAGCGCCGGGCCTTCTACCGCTACCACGCCTCGCTCATGGAGCCCTGGGACGGTCCGGCCGGCGTGGTCTTCACCGACGGGACGGTGGCAGGCGGGGTGCTCGACCGCAACGGCCTGCGTCCGGCGCGCTACTGGGTCACCGACGACGGCCTGGTGGTGCTGGCGTCGGAGGTGGGCGTGCTCGACATCGACCCGGCCCGGGTGGTGCGCAAGGGCCGGCTCCAGCCGGGACGCATGTTCCTGGTCGACACGGCCCAGGGTCGGATCGTGGACGACGACGAGATCAAGGCCCAGCTCGCCGCGGTGCACCCCTACGGGCAGTGGCTCGAAGAGGGCCAGGTCACGTTGGGGGACCTGCCGCCCCGGATGATGCTCACCCCCCAGCACGCGTCGGTCGTCACCCATCAGGAGCTGTTCGGCTACACCAACGAGGAGCTCCGCCTCATCCTGGCCCCGATGGCCAACGGTGGGGCCGAGGGCGTGGGGTCGATGGGCCACGACGCCGCCATCGCGGCACTGTCGGAACGGCCCCGGTTGATCTTCGACTACTTCACCCAGCTCTTCGCCCAGGTGACCAACCCGCCGCTCGACGCCATCCGCGAGGAGCTCGTCACCTCGAGCCGCTCGAAACTCGGCCCCGAGGGCAACCTCCTCGAACCCACCGCCGCCTCGTGTCGCCAGATCATCCTGCCCTATCCCGTCATCGACAACGACGAGCTGGCCAAGCTGGCCTACGTCAACGAGCACGGGGAGACTCCGGGCTACCAGGCCTTCGCCATCGACGGGTTGTTCGACCCCACCGGAGGCGGCGACGCCCTGCGGGCGGCCATCGAGGACGTCCGCAAGCGGGTGAGCATCGCCATCGCCCTGGGGTCGAACGTGATCATCCTCTCCGACCGCAACTCCAACGCCCGCATGGCCCCCATCCCGTCGCTGCTGCTCACCGCGGCGGTCCACGAGCATCTCGTCCGGGAGAAGTCGCGCACCCGCGTCGGCCTGGTGGTGGAGTCCGGTGACGCCCGCGAGGTGCATCACATCGCCCTCCTCATCGGCTACGGCGCCTCGGCGGTCAACCCCTACCTGGCCTTCGAGACCATCGACGACGTCATCGCCCACAAGAACGTGCTGGGCGGGGTGTCACCGCGCCAGGCCCGGACCAATTACATCAAGGCGGCGTGCAAGGGCGTCATCAAGATCATGTCCAAGATGGGGGTGTCGACCGTGGCGTCGTACACCGGAGCCCAGATCTTCGAGGCCGTGGGCCTCGCTCCGGAGATCGTGGACGAGTACTTCACCGGCACGGTCAGCCGCATCGGTGGAGTGGGGCTCGACGTTCTCGCCGAAGAGGTGGCGGCGCGCCACCGCCTCGCCCATCTCGAGCGCGCCAGTGAGCGGGCGCATCGCGAACTGGAAGGGGGTGGGGAGTACCAGTGGCGGCGCGAAGGCGAGATCCATCTCTTCAACCCCAAGACCGTGTTCAAGCTCCAACACGCCACCCGGGCCAAGCGCTACGACATCTTCAAGGAGTACACGAAGCTGGTCGACGACCAGGCCACCCATCTGGCGACGCTGCGCGGCCTGCTCCGATTCCGAGAGGGACTGCACCCCGCCTTGTCGGTGGACGAGGTCGAGTCCGTGTCCGACATCGTGAAGCGCTTCTCCACCGGGGCCATGTCCTACGGATCGATCTCCGCCGAGGCGCACGAGACCCTGGCCATCGCCATGAACCGGCTGGGAGGGAAGTCCAACACCGGCGAAGGGGGCGAGGACGCGGCGCGCTTCGTCCCCGATGAGAACGGCGACCTCCGGCGCAGCGCCATCAAGCAGGTCGCCTCGGCCCGGTTCGGGGTCACGAGCGAGTACCTGGTGAACGCGGACGACCTCCAGATCAAGATCGCCCAGGGGGCCAAACCCGGCGAGGGGGGCCAGCTGGCGGGGTACAAGGTGTGGCCGTGGATCGCCAAGACCCGGTTCTCGACGCCGGGGGTGCAGCTCATCTCGCCCCCTCCGCACCACGACATCTACTCCATCGAGGACATCGCCCAGCTCATCCACGACCTGAAGTCGGCGAACCCGGCCGCCCGCGTGCACGTCAAGCTGGTGGCCGAGGTGGGCGTGGGCACGGTGGCCGCCGGCGTGGCCAAGGCCAAGTCCGACGTGGTCCTCATCTCGGGACACGACGGGGGGACAGGAGCGAGCCCGCTCACCTCGATCAAGCACGCCGGGATCCCCTGGGAGCTCGGCCTGGCCGAGACCCAGCAGACCCTGATCCTCAACGGCCTGCGCGATCGCATCGTGGTGCAGGTGGACGGGCAGCTCAAGACGGGCCGCGACGTCGTCATCGCCGCGCTGCTCGGGGCCGAGGAGTTCGGCTTCGCCACCGCCCCCCTGGTGGTGTCGGGCTGCGTCATGATGCGCGTCTGTCACCTCGACACGTGTCCGGTGGGCATCGCCACCCAGAACCCGGAGCTACGCAAGCGCTTCGCCGGACAACCCGAGTTCGTGGAGAACTTCTTCGAGTTCATCGCCGAGGAGGTGCGCGAGTACCTGGCCGCGCTCGGGCTCCGCTCGATCCAAGACGCCGTGGGCCGTGTCGATCTCCTCGACGCGGTGGCGGCGACCGGGCACTTCAAGGCCAAGGGCCTGGACCTCACCCCGATCCTGGCCCAGCCCGAGGCCGGGCCGCCCACGGACCGCTACTGCCGCCAGGCCCAAGACCATGGACTCGACCGGGCCCTCGACCACCGCTTCCTCGAGGCGTGCCGGACCGCCATCGACGACGGGTCGAAGGTCGACCTCGAGTTCCCCATCACCAACGTGGACCGGACGGTGGGGACGCTGCTCGGCTACGAGATCACCTCGCGCCACGGTGGCGCGGGGCTTCCCGAGGGAACCATCACCCTCACCTTCCGGGGCTCGGCCGGCCAGAGCTTCGGTGCCTTCGTCCCGCGCGGCGTGACGCTGCGCCTCTTCGGCGACGCCAACGACTACCTGGCCAAGGGGTTGTCGGGGGGCCGGGTGGTGCTGCGACCCGACGAGGCATCCCCGTTCGCAGCCGAGGAGCAGATCATCGCCGGCAACGTCATCCTCTACGGGGCGACCGCAGGCGAGTGCTACGTGCGCGGTCAGGTGGGGGAACGCTTCTGCGTGCGCAACTCCGGCGCCACCGCGGTGGTCGAGGGCGTTGGTGACCATGGCTGTGAGTACATGACGGGGGGGAGGGTCGTGGTCCTCGGGCCGACGGGCCGCAACTTCGCGGCGGGGATGTCGGGTGGGATCGCCTATGTCCATGACCCGGCTCGGGACTTCACCGATCGGGTCAACGGCGAGATGGTCGACCTCGAACCCCTCGACGAGGAGGACCAGCAGTGGCTCTTCGACACCGTGACCCGGCACCAGGTGGAGACCGACTCGGCCGTGGCGGCACGATTGCTCGGTGACTGGAGCGCGGCGCTGGCCGACTTCGTGAAGGTCATGCCGCGCGACTACCGCCGGGTCCTCGAAGCCACCCGACGCGCCATCGACGAGGGCGTCTCGGTGGACGTGGCCGTCATGGCCACGGCACGCGGCTAGCCATGGGAAAGCCCACCGGGTTCTTCGAGTTCGACCGGGCGCTGCCGGCGCGTCGCCCCGTCCCGGTCAGGCTCAGGGACTGGCGCGAGGTGTACGAGCCGTTCCCCGCCGACGATGCCGTGCGCCAAGGGGCCCGGTGCATGGACTGCGGCATCCCCTTCTGCCACGAGGGCTGCCCGCTCGGGAACCTGATCCCGGAGTGGAACGACCTCGTGTACCGAGGTGACTGGCCCGAAGCCCTCGAGCGGCTCCATGCCACCAACAATTTCCCCGAGTTCACCGGGCGCCTGTGCCCGGCACCGTGCGAAGGCGCCTGTGTGCTCGGGATCAACGCCGAGCCGGTCACGATCGAGCGCATCGAGTACGAGATCGCCGAGCGGGGCTGGGGCGAGGGCTGGGTGACCCCTCAGACCCCCACCGTGCGCACCGGCAAGTCCGTGGCGGTGGTGGGGTCGGGTCCCGCCGGTCTGGCGTGTGCCCAACAGCTGGCCCGGGCCGGGCACGACGTGGTGGTCTACGAGCGGGCGGAACGGCCCGGTGGCCTGCTGCGCTACGGGATCCCCGAGTTCAAGATGGAGAAGGCGGTGCTCGACCGCCGCCTGGCGCAGCTGCGTGCCGAAGGTGTGGTGTTCCGCTGCGCCACGGCGGTGGGATCACCCGGCGACGAGACCGATGCTCCGTCGGGGTCCGCGGAGGATCTCGAGCCCGGCCAACGCCGTGGGCTCGGCACCGCCTCGGCGCCCGACGTGCGCGTCGTGTCGGGCGCCTCGTTGCTCGAGGAGTTCGACGCCGTGGTGCTGGCGGGGGGAGCCACGCTGCCTCGCGACCTCCCGGTCGAGGGTCGGCAACTCGGCGGGGTGCATCTGGCCATGGACTACCTCAAGCCGTCCAACCTGGTGCGGGAACGGGCGTTGGAAAGCTCGCCCATCACCGCCCAAGGGAAGCGGGTCGTGATCATCGGGGGTGGCGACACCGGGGCGGACTGCCTGGGAACCGCCCACCGGCAAGGGGCGTCGCTCGTGCACCAGCTCGAGATCCTGCCCCGGCCCCCCGACGGTCGTGGGGAGGACAACCCCTGGCCCACCTGGCCCCTCATCCTCAGGACCTCGGCCGCCCACGAGGAGGGTGGTGACCGGATCTACAGCGTCACCACCACCCGGTTCACCGACGACGGGAAGGGTGCGGTCCGGGCCCTGGCCGGCCATCGGGTCGAGATGCGTACCGAGAACGGCCGCCCGGGGTTCGCGCCGGTGCCCGGGAGTGATTTCGAGTTGCCCTGTGAGCTCGTCCTGCTGGCCATGGGCTTCCTGGGCGCCGAGCGGCGGGGCGTGGTGGGTGAGCTCGGACTCGAGCTCGACGCCCGGGGGAGCGTGGCGTGCGACGGGAATTGGCAGACCAGTCGCGAGGGGGTGTTCGTCTGCGGCGACATGACCCGCGGGCAGAGCCTGATCGTGTGGGCCATCGCCGAGGGACGGTCGTGCGCGTCGAGCGTCGACCGCTGGATCATGGGTGACACGTCGTTGCCGGCACCCCTGGTGCCGGGCCAGCTGGCGTTGCGCTGACGGCCTGAGCCCGCGCCGACGGCGCAGGGTGGGCCCGAGCAGGAGACCCCGTCAGGCGGACTGGGTCAGGCGGACTGTGTCAGGCGGACTGGGCCAGCGGTCGGTTGCCGTTCTTGGCCGAGGCGTGGTTGTCGGGCCGGGCGCTGATGGCCTGTTCGGGCTCCTCGACGCCGTCGGCCGGGTCGGTGCCGACGTCGGGGGCGGCCGCGGCCAGATACTTCTGCAGTCGACCGAGCTCGCTGAGGACATTCGCCTTGCGCAGGGCGAGGCTGTCGATGGTCTGCTGGAGGGCGTCGATCTGGCGATGCGCGTCCTTCATGACGGCTTCGGTTTCGGCCTTGGCGTTCTCGATGGCCGCCGCTTTGACCGACTCGGCCTCCTGGCGCGCCTTGTCGCCGGCGCCGAGTGCGGCCCGGAGGATCTCCGAGGCCCGCTCGCCCACGGCGATGGTGGCCGCCTCGACGGCGTTGTCGGCCCGGGCTTCGGAATCGAGGAGCCACTGATGGAGCCGCTCGACGTACTGGTCGACGGGCTCGCGCTTGTAGCCTCGGAAGCCAACGGTGAATTTCTTCGGGCCCTCGCCCTCGTAGCTCCCCATAGGAGCAACTCCCTGTCTCGCCGGTCTTGGTTGGTGCACATCGTGACGCTCCAACCTCATGTCGCGGCCAACGAGTCGACAACATCAACCCAACACACTCACCTTCACCACCAGTCCCACGCTCACCTGGGACCCCTCAGAGCAAGAGGGGGGCGACCCTCAGCCGTCGGTGCTGCGGAGGCGGCTGGGCTCGGTGGCGGCGAAGGACCGCTTGAAGACCGCCAGGGACTGGGAGAAGGTGGGGTCGAGGATGTCGTGCTGACCGTCGGGGGCGTCCACGTTGAAGTAGCTCGTGAAGGCCACGTCGTGGGTGGAGATCCACTGGGCCATCTTCCCCACGTAGAGCGGGTCGTCCCCGAGCCCGTGCCCGTCGGAGCGGACGGTGAGGCCCCACTCGGGGATGGCGACGGGCTTGTGGTGGGCCGCCGCGAACGACGACAGCCATTGCAGGCCATTGGTCTCGGTCACGTAGCGGGGCCATGCCAGGCTCGGGTCCATGGGGATGCCCCATACCTGGTCGTAGAGATCGAGGCCGATGTAGTCGACGTAGGAGTCCCCCGGGTAGGCATTCTGGGCGGCCTCGGGCTCGGGGCCCGAGGTCGGGTTCCACACGAAACGGAAGGCGGCCCCGGGCACGATGCGCATGGCCGTCACGATGTTGCGGAAGTAGGCGGCGAAGTCGGCGGCCTCGGCGGCGGTGGTCACCGACCACGGGTACCACGTCCCGTTGAACTCCCAGCCCAACCGCAAGATGGCGTTGCCCTCGCCGTAGTGGACGAGGGTCTGGGCCAAGGTGGCGAAGGTGCTGTCGTAGGTCCCCGCCGCCCCTGCCGCCAGGGTCCCCGACGGACGCCCGTCGCGGGTCGGGATCATGGGCACGCCCAGCACGAGCCGGTACCGGGTCGAGCTCCAGGCGTCGAGGATGCGCTTGAGCGATCGGGCTGTCACCATCCCCGCCCATCCCTCGGTGCGGGGCAGGTAGTCCGAAGCCAGGCTGGGCTTGGACCCGGTCTGGATCCCGAAATACGCCACGGCCCGTGGTTGGCCCGAGCCCATGTAGACGCCCAAGGGGACCGATCCCACGTTGACCTTCGGGACCGGCGTGGACGGGGACCCTGGCGTCGGCGAGCACGCCGCGCACGACGCAACGAGCGCCGCCCCGGCCAGGGTGGCGAGGCCACGTCGCCAGGGTCCGCCGTGCCGGACGGGGCCGACCCCCCCGGCACCGCGGTCACCGGACCGCGGTGATCGACCCCGGTTCACCGGTGCCCGCCCTCCACGTGCGCTTCGCTGGCCGCAGCCTGCCCCACGCGCGGTGACTACCCGGGGGCGTTCATCTTGATGACAGAGAACACCGCTCCCGTCGGGTCACTGAGGACGGCGAAACGGCCCGGAGCCACGTCCATGGGCGCAACGAGCGCCGCCCCGCCCAGCCTGGTGGCGGTGGCGACCGTCGCCTCGCAGTCGTCGACGGCGAAGTACACGAGCCAATAGGCGGGGATCTGGGGAGGGACCTCGGCGGGCATCTCCATCATCCCCCCGACGCTGTCGTCACCGCGTTTCCATTCCGTGTACACCACGGGTCCGTCGTGTCGGGTGGAGACGCCCCAGTCGAACACCGCTTGGTAGAACGACTTGGCCGTCTCGGTGTCGCGGGTCTGCAGCTCGTTCCAGGTGAAGGCCCCCGGCTCGTTGGCGAGGTCGGCACCCCGATGGCTCCGGGGTTGCCACAGGGCGAGGGCCGCGCCGGTGGGATCGATGAGGACGGCCATGCGTCCCACGTCGAGGACATCGAGAGGCTCCACGAGGACCGTCCCACCCGCGGCGGTGACCTTGGCGAGGGTGGCGTCGACGCTGTGCACCGACACGTAGGTCATCCACGCCGGCGTTTGCCGTTCGTCCATGACCGGTCCCAGACCGGCGACGTTCTTGGCGCCCTTTCGGAACATGCAGTAGCCGCCGACCTCGGGGCTCCCCTCGGTCGCCTCCCATCCGAACAGGGCGCCATAGAAGGCCTTGGCTCCGGCGAGGTCGGGTGAGGACAGGTCGACCCATGACGGTGTCCCCGGGAGGTAGGACTGGAATTCGACCACGACCATCTCCTCGGAGCGGGGTTGGAGCGACACATCGAGCGTATCGAAACACCTGCGCTTTGTGGACGCGCCAGAGTCGATCGGTTGCCGAGATGTTGAGGGTCCTGTGGGGACCGGTTGATCCCCGCGCTGCACACTCGGCGGGTCGTCGGAACGAGCGGTTCAGCGACGACACGACCCGATGTCACGGGCTCGGCGTCGACAGTCCCATGCCGGCGCCGAGCCGACTCGGGTCGCGGCCGCGTCACGCCTCAGGCGGTGCGCGACGTCAGTATCCCGGTCCGTGATCGAGGATTCGACGCGGGTTCTCGACGAGCATGGCATGGATGTGCTCTTCGCTCACCCCCCGGGCCCGCATGGCGGGGAGGACGTCGGTGCTGATGTGGAGGAAGTTCCAGTTCGGTTGGACCTGCTGCAAGAAGTCGTCGTCGAACCAGTCCATGTGGCATCCGGCGTCGTGGGAGAGGACCATGCACCGGGCCCAGTCGTCGTCGCACAGCCGAGCCACCGTCTCGATGCGCTTCTCGGTGGTGCAGTAGGCATCGACGCCGAAGCGATCCATGCCCAGGGTCGAGCCGGCCCCGAGGAGCTCGCCGAGGTAGTCGAGATCGGTGGTGTCGCCGCTGTGGCCGATCACCACGCGTGAGAGATCCACCCCTTCATCGGCGAAGACGCGCTGCTGGTCGAGCCCGCGACGCGTCCCGGTGTCGGTGTGGGTGGAGATCGGGAGCCCGCTGCGACGGTGGACGCGGGCCACGGCCCGAAGGACGCGCTCGACTCCGGGCGTGAGCCCCGGCTTGTCGGTGGCGCATTTCAAGATGCCGGGCCGCACCCCCGAACCGGAGATGCCGTTCTCGATGTCAAAGAGGAAGAACTCGTCCAACATGTCCACACCCGAGGGACGAAACGGCGCCCCGCGGTAGTCGAAGTAGTGGGGAAGATCGTTGTAGGTGTAGAGACCGGTGGCGACCACGATGTTGAGGTCCACCTGCGCGGCCACCTCCTGGACCGGTTCGATGTCGCGCCCGAGCCCCACCACGGTGAGGTCCACGATGGTGTCGATGCCGGCCTCTTTGAGCTCCTGGAGGCGCTCGACGGCTCGTGGCACCTGGGTGGCGCGGTCCCACCCCGTGGGCCAGTTGGTGGCCACCTCGGGCGAACGCACGAAGACGTGTTCGTGCATGAGCGTGGCGCCGAGCGCCTCGGCGTCGATCGGGCCGCGCACCGTGTTGACCTGCCCCATATGGCTCTCCCTCGGCTCCCGACCCCGTGGGGGTCGGCCGTGCTCCAAACGCGAAATGGCGATCTCCGAGCGCCGGGGGTGCCCGACGGGGCCGGTCAGCCCGCGGTGTCGGGCCCGGCTCGCTCCACGGTGATCCGCAACAGGACGCGCCGTTCTTGCTCCATGGCCGAGCGGTACTCGTCCCAGTTGGGATGTTCGCCCGAGATCTGGCGGTAGTAGGCCACGAGACCCTCCATGGCCTGGGGAAGCGAGACGACCTCCACCGGGCCCTCCACCTGGACGGAGTTCCCGTAGAAGTTGTCGGTGAACACGATCAGCGAGGCCCGGGGTCGGCGCCGGAGGTTCTTGGTCTTGATGGCGGTCTCCCGGGTCGAGACCACCACCGTGTCGTCGTCCACGGCGGCCGCCACGAGCGAGAGCTGTGGGTTGCCGTCGGCGCGCGAGGTGGCCAGCACGGCCCGGTGATTGTGGGCGATGAACTCCAGCGCGGAATCAGGGTCCATGGGGGCGAAGGTTATTGCACCGGGCCCCGGCCCGCTCCGAGATGCACGGATAAGCTCGGAGAATGCTGAGCACGATGCAAGACGGGCCTCTCCTGGTGAGCGGCATCCTCCGCCGTGGCCAGGCGGTGTACGGCGACAGCCGCGTGGTCACCGTCGGGACCGACGGCTACCGGGAGTCCACCTTCACCCAAGTGGCGGCGCGCGCCGAGCAGTTGTCCAAGGCCCTGCGCCGCCTCGGCGTCGACCAGGACGACCGGGTCGCCACCTTCGCCTGGAACGACCAGGAGCACCTCGAGGCGTACCTGGCCGTCCCCTCGATGGGTGCGGTGCTCCACACGCTCAATATCCGCCTGTTCCCCGAGCAGCTCGCCTATGTGGTGAACCACGCCGAGGACAAGGTCGTCATCGTGGACGGCTCCATCGCGCCGTTGTTCGCCCGGGTCCGCGACGAGTGCAAGACCGTGGAGCACATCATCGTCGTGGGCGAGGGCGACACGACGGGCCTCGGGGACACGTTGTCCTACGACGACCTGATCGGTGCGGAGGAGCCGGGATGTGTCTGGCCCGACCTCGACGAACGCCAGGCGGCATCGATGTGCTACACGAGCGGCACCACCGGCAATCCGAAGGGGGTCGTCTACAGCCATCGTTCGACGTGGCTGCACGCCTACGCCGGGATGATGTCGAATTGTGTGGGCGCCAGCGAACGCGACCGGGTGCTCGTCATCGTTCCCATGTTCCACGCCAACGCCTGGGGTATGCCCTACACGGCCTTCTTCGCGGGCACCGACCTCATCTTCCCCGAGCGGTTCCTGCAGGCCGAGCCCCTCACGCGGATCATCGCCGAGCAGCGCCCGACCCTGTCGCTGGGGGTTCCCACCATCTGGAACGACCTCTTGCACTACTCCCAGAGCCATGACGTCGACCTCTCGTCACTCCGGCTCCTGACCGCGGGCGGCTCGGCGGTGCCGCGCTCGCTCATGGAGGCATACCGGGACCGTTTCGGCATCGACATGATCCAGGGTTGGGGGATGACCGAGACCAGCCCGGTGTGCGCCTTCGGCCGCGCCCCCAAGGGCGTCGCTCCCGAGCAGGAGATGGACTGGCGCGCCAAGTCGGGTCGCATCATCGCCGGGGTGGAGCTCCGGGTCGTGGACGAGGAGGGCGCCGTGCTGCCCAACGACGGGACCTCGGTGGGCGAGTTCGAGGTGAGAGGCCCCTGGGTCACGGCCGCCTACTACGGGGAGCCCAGCCCCGAGCGGTTCCACGACGGGTGGCTGCGCACCGGGGACGTGGGGAGCCTCGACGGCCGGGGCTTCATGCAGATCTCGGACCGCACCAAGGACGTCATCAAGTCCGGGGGCGAGTGGATCTCGTCGGTCGAGCTCGAGAACGAGGTGATGGCCTACCCCGGTGTCTTCGAGGCGGCGGTCATCGGCGTGCCCGACGAGCGCTGGGACGAACGCCCCCTCGTGGTCATCGTGCCCACCGAGGGCGCCCACCCCGAGCCGGCGGAGATCCTCGATTTCCTCTCGGGCCGGGTGGCCCGCTTCTGGCTCCCCGAGCGATGGGCCTTCGCGGGTGAGATCCCCAAGACATCGGTGGGAAAGTTCGACAAGAAGGTCCTCCGCACCCAGGTCGCCGACGGCGCCTTGGCGGTGTGGGAGGTCGAATTGCCGGCCCACCGACGCTGATGGTCGTCGCCGCCACGGTGCCCCCGTCCCTCCACGGCCCAGGGTAGGACCGGCATGGACCTCGAGGATGTGGCCGATCGGCTGGCGGCCATCGCCGAGGAGCTCGGTGACCTGGCTTTCGACCGACTCCGGGAAGCGACCAGCGGGGCGCGCCGCAACGGGACGCCCGATCCCGCCCTGGTAGCCGAGGAGAAACGCCTCACCCGGGCCCGTCGGGCCGTCGACAAGGCCGTGATCGTCCTGCGGCGCTCCCCGTCGTCGAGTGGGGACGCCGACGCCTTCAGCTGAGGCCCTTCGTCAGCCGAGACCCGTGTTCAGCTGAGACCCGTGTTCAGCTGACGAAGGCGTTCAGCGCGTCGATCAGCTGCCGGAGCCGCCCGTAGTGGATGCGGTCGAAGCGCAGCGCGACACGCTCCAGCTCCAGGTGGTCGTCGCTCGAGCGTTCGGGCCCGAGCGGCTTGGTGGGGCGGATGGACCCGTGCGCCACGATGTCGGCGAAGCGCTCGTTGAGGTCGGCCAGCTGGGCCCGGGTGGGGGCGACGCGCAGGCGCACGACGAGGAGATCGCCGACCCACCGACACGAGTGGTAGTTGCGGTAGAAGTCGAGCAGCTCGGCGGCGGCCTCATCGACGTCGGAGGTGATCACGTACAGCGAGTGGTCCTCGGGGGAGATCAACCCCGAGGCGGCGACCTCGTGGTCGAGGAAGTCCTGCCATCCCTTCCAATAGGTCCCGTCGGGGACGTCCAGCAGGACCAGGGGAGCGGGCTGGGCCTTGCCCGTCTGCAGGAGCGTGAGCAGTTCGAAGGCTTCGTCCAGGGTGCCGAACCCGCCCGGGAGCACGGCATAGCCGTCGGACTCCTTGATGAGCATGAGCTTGCGGGTGAAGAAGTACCGCATCTCCACGAGCTTGGGGTCCTGGGCGATGAACTCGTTGGCGCCCTGCTCATGGGCGAGCCGGATGTTGACCCCCAGGGACCGTTCTCGTCCCGCGCCCTGCATGCCGGCGGCCATGATGCCGGGGCCCGCTCCGGTCACCACCATCCATCCGTGGGCGGCCATGCGCTCGGCCAGCCGGCGGGCCTGGAGGTAGAGGGGATCGTCGGGCAGGGTCCGGGCCGAGCCGAAGAAGGTGACCTTCTGCTCGTGGCGGAAGGGACGGAAGACGCGAAAGGCCTCGGCCATCTCGGCCATCGCGGCGCGCGCCAATTTCAGGTCGAGGGGATCGGTGCGTTCCTCGGCCAGGTGGATGACGGTCCCCATGATCGAGCGGTACAGGGCGCGTTGCGTCGTGACGCCCACGGAATCGAGCAGCTGGTCGACGAGGTCCTCCTCGCTCGGGTCGAGCCGCTCGGCGGGGGTGAGGTCCTCGAGGCCGGTGCTGTCGGCGGCCAGCGGGGGCACGAAGTCCGAGCCGCCGACGCCGATGCCTCCGCCCGGTTCACCGTCGGGCTCCGGGACGAGCTCGCCCCGGCCCGTGGCGCTTCGGTCCGGCACCTCAGCAGGGGGCGGGCACACGACCGTAGAGGGTTGTCCGCTGCTCGAGCCGGCGACCCAGGGGCTCGACGAGGGAGCGGAACCCCTCCTCGTCCATCAGTTGCCCGTGACTGGCCCCGGCGGCACGCGAGATGTTCTCGTCCATGAGGGTGCCGCCCAGATCGTTCACCCCGGCCTGCAGCGCCTGGACGGCGCCGGCCGCCCCCATCTTCACCCAGCTCGCCTGGATGTTCGAGATCCATCCCCGGTAGGCGATTCTTCCCACGGCGTGCATGAGCAGGGTCTCGCGGAAGGTGGGGCCGCGCCGTGCTCTGCGTTGGAGGTAGATGGGCGACGCCATGTGGACGAAGGGGAGGGGAACGAACTCGGTGAAACCCCCGGTCTCGCGTTGCAGGTCACGGGTTCGCACCAGATGCCGGGCCCACGACCGCGGCCGCTCGATGGTGCCGAACATGATGGTGACGTTGGACCGCAGCCCGATGCTGTGGGCGGCGCGGTGGGCGTCGAGCCATTGTTCGGTGTTGATCTTGTCGGGACAGAGCACGGCGCGGACCTCGTCGTCGAGGATCTCCGCCGCCGTGCCGGGCAGCGTCGCCAGGCCGGCGTCTTTGAGACGCCCGAGGTAGTCGACGAGGGGCTCGCCGAGGCGCCGGGCCCCTTCGGTGACCTCGAGGGCGGTGAACCCGTGGATGTGGATCCGGTCCGACGCCTCGCGCACGGCGCGGATGACCTCGAGGTAGTAGTCGCCGTCGAAGCTCGGGTGGATACCACCTTGGAGGCATACCTCGGTGGCGCCGGCGTTCTCGGCTTCGACGACGCGCTCGGTGATGTCGCTCAGCTCCAAGAGATACGGGGCGCCGCGCAGGTTGAGCGACAGGGGGCCCTTGGAGAAGGCACAGAACTTGCACTTGAAGGTGCAGACGTTGGTGTAGTTGATGTTCCGGTTGGCGACCCAGGTGACGACGTCGCCGACCTCGTCGCGCCGCAGCTGGTCCGCCATCTCGGCCACGGCCCGGACCTCGGGGCCCCGGGCCGAGAAGAGGGTGACGATCTCGTCCTCGCCGACCTCCTGGCCGAGGCCGACCCCGGCCAGCACCTCCGCCACGGCACCGCCGCCAGCACCAGCACCGCGACCCGGGCCCACCTCCACTGCGTCCCCCACGAGCACCGGCGGGGCCACGACGCCCCCCGAGCACCACGGGTCCTCGCGCCCGAGGCCATCGGCGTCGCTGTGGTCGAGCACGGGGAACCGCAGGGCCGGGTCGATCCAGCGGTCGGGGTCGGCGGCGTACTCGGGGTAGACGGTGAGGCGGGCCGCCAGGGTGCACCCGGCGGCCTCGGTGGCGTCGCGCAGGAGTTGGACCGCCGGCCAGGCCCGTTCGGGGTTCACGTGGTCGACGGTGACGGGGGAGACCCCGCCCCAGTCATCGAGCCCGGAGTCGAGCAGCGGAGCGAGATCGTCGGAGAGGTTGGGAGGAGCCTGGACGTGCACCTCGGGGGGGAGCACCAGCCGGGCCACGGCGATGGTCCACCACAGCTCTTCGGGGGGACAGGGCGGATGATCGTGCATGGCCGTCCCCGGTTTGGGGAGGAAGTTCTGGACGATCACCTCCTGGACGTGGCCGTAGGCCCGGTGGGAGTCGGCGATGGCCGACAACGTCCGGATGCGTTCGGGGCGCGATTCCCCGATCCCCACCAGCACGCCCGTCGTGAAGGGGATGGCCAGCTGTCCCGCCGCCTCCAAGGTGGCGAGACGCCGTTGCGGGGTCTTGTCGGGAGCGCCGCGGTGACAGGCCAGGTCGGGGTCGAGCGACTCGAGCATCATCCCCTGGCTGGCGGCCACGGGTCGCAGTCGGGCGAGCTCGTCGGCGTCGAGTGCGCCCGCGTTGGCGTGGGGGAGGAGCCCCGTCTCGTCGCGCACCAGCGCGCACATGGCCACCAGGTAGTCGACGGTCGAGGTGTACCCGTGCCCGTCGAGCCAGGTCCGTGCGGCGGGGTACCGCTCCTCGGGTGCCTCGCCCAGTGTGAACAAGGCCTCGTGGCATCCGGCGGTGACGCCGGCCCGGGCCACAGCCAGCACCTCGTCGGGGGACAGGTAGGGGGACCGCACCCGGGCGGGGGGCTTGGCGAAGGTGCAGTAGCCGCACCGGTCGCGACACAGCATCGTGAGCGGGATGAAGACCTTGGGCGAGTAGGTGACCCGGTTCCCGTGCACACGGGCCCGGAGGGCGCGCGCCTCGGCTCTCAGATCGGAAGTGGCGGCCGCGAGAAGGTCGTCGGGGGCCACGGCGGTCACCTTACCCGTCACCCTCCGCAGGGTCGGTCGACGTCGGGGCAGCTCCGGGAGCCGGACCGACCCGGCCGGCGGCGGCGGGGTCGACGAGCCAGACGATCTGTCGGGCCCGGACCCGGGCGGCGGGGAGGTCCGCACCGGCCGAGATCGCCGCGAAGGCCTCGTGCTTCTCCTCGCCCGCCACGGTGAACAGCACCAACCGGGCGCGGGTCAGGGCCTCGAGGGTGAGCGTCATGCGCTCGTGCGGGTTGCGATCGTTGGGGTCGACCGACTTCATCACGAGCGTCCCGGGGAGAGCTTCGAGGGCGGCCGAGCCCGGGAACAGCGACGCCGTGTGGCCGTCGGGTCCCATGCCCAGGTGCACGACATCGAAGGCCGCGACCTGGCTGACGAGGCGCTGATAGGCGTCGGCCCCCTCGTCGCACGACATGGGGTGGAACGAGCCCACGGCGCCGACGGGGTCGAGCAACGCCTCGCGCACCAACCGTTGGTTGGCATCGGCGTCGTCGGGGGCGACGCAGCGTTCGTCGCCCATGTAGATGTCGACCGACGACCAGTCGATGTGGCCCGCACCGGCTCGGGCCAGGTGCTCGTAGCAGTGGCGGGCCGTGGGTCCCCCCGACAGCGCCAGGACGAAGCGGGGCCCCGGGCGCGCCGCGTAGGCGGTGATGATCGTCTGGGCGAAGGCCGAGGGGACGTCGTCGACGACGTCGACGGTGCCGGGAGGGCCGCTCATGGCTCGTGCCAGACGCGCCCGTCGCGGGCCAGCAGCGCGTCGGAAGCGCTCGGGCCCCACGTCCCCGCCGCGTACTGCGCCAGGGGCACGTCGTCCTCGCCCCAGGCGGTGAGGAGGGGGTCGACGATCTGCCAGGCGCGCTCGACCTCGTCGGTGCGGATGAACAACGTGGCGTCGCCGATCATGGCGTCGTGCAGAAGGCGCTCGTAGCCACCGCCGGAGGTGCCGGGGAAGGCCTCGGCGTAGGTGAAGTCCATGTCCACCGACCGCAGCCGGAACGCCTCTCCGGGGACCTTGGCCCCGAAGAGCAGGCAGATCCCCTCGTCGGGTTGGATGCGCAGGACCAACATGTTGGGGCGGAGGTCGCGCGTGAGCTGGCTCCCGAAGGCCAGGTGCGGGACCCGCTGGAACTGCAAGACGACCTCGGTGGCGCGCTCGGGGAGGCGCTTGCCCGTGCGGACGTAGACCGGCACCCCGGCCCATCGCCAGTTGTCGACCGACAACCGCATGGCCACGAAGGTCTCGGTGCGGCTGTGGGGGTCGACGGCATCTTCTTCTCGATAGCCGACGACGGGGTCGCCGTTGATGACGCCCGGCGTGTACTGGCCCCGCACGGAGTTGATGACCACCTCGTCGGGGTCGGGGATCATGACCGCCCGCAGGAGCTTGACCTTCTCGTCCCTGATGCCCTGGGCGTCGACCGAGGCGGGGGGCTCCATGAGGGTGAGGGCCAGGACCTGCATGACATGGTTCTGCACGATGTCGCGCAGGGCGCCGGCGGTCTCGTAGAACCCGCCCCGGTGCTCGACCCCCAGCTCCTCGGCCACGGTGATCTGGATGTGGTCCACGTAGCGGCGGTTCCAGATGGGCTCGAAGATGGCGTTGCCGAAGCGCAGGGCCAGGACATTCTGCACGGTCTCTTTGCCCATGTAGTGGTCGATGCGGAAGATCTGGTCCTCGTCGAAGGCGGCGTGGAGGGTGGCGTCGAGGGCCCGGGCGCTCTCGAGGTCGCGGCCGAAGGGCTTCTCCACCACGATCCGGGCGAACGACCCCCCGTCGCCGGGGGCGTTGCAGCCGTGCTGGGCCAGGGCGCCGGCCACCTCGCCGAACACGGCGGGAATGGTGGCCAGGTAGTAGACGCGGTTGCCGCCGGTGCCGAACTTGGCATCGGCCTCGCCGAGGACGTCCTTCAGCTTGTCGAAGGTGGGCTTCTCGGCGTACTCGCCCGACACGTACCGGAACCGGCGCACGAGCTTCTTCCACTCGGGCCCGGCGTTGGGTGCGGCGTCGAGCGCGGCCTGGCGGAAGCGGTTGTCGCTCCAGTCCGTGCGCGCCACCCCCACGACGGTGAACCCCTCGGGAAGCGCCTTGTGCTCGGCCAGCGCCGCGATGGCCGGCAGGAGCTTGCGCGACGCCAGGTCACCCGACGCCCCGAACACCACCAGGCAGAGCGGGGGCGGGGGCGAAACGGCGTCGAGGGTGTGGGTGGTCTCCTCGAGCGGTTGGTGGTCATCGATGTCGGTGGCCTCGATGACGGCGGTGGCGTCCGGTGTCATGGCCTCAGCTGCCCGCCGAGAGGGCGTTGGCCTTGTCCGACAGCGACTGGATCAGCTCGTCGAAGGACTTGGCGAAGCTCGCCACCCCTTCGTCCTCGAGGGTGCGCCCGACGTCGTCCATGTCCACTCCGGCGGACCCGATCGCCTCGAGGGCGCGTTGCGCCGCGTCGGGATCGGCGTCGACGGTACGTGCCACCGTGCCGTGGTCGAGGAAGGCGGCGACGGTGTCGTCGGGCATGGTGTTGACGGTGTCGGGACCGATGAGGGTGTCGACGTAGGCGAGGTCGGGATAGGCCGGGTTCTTGGTCGACGTCGATGCCCACAGAGGGCGCTGCACCTTGGCGCCCTTGGCGACCAGCGCCTCCCAGCGGGGCCCCGAGAAGCGCTCGACGAACAGGGCGTAGGCGCGCCGGGCCTGGGCCACCGCCGCCGTCCCGCGCCGCGCCAGGATCTCCGTGGCCTGCGCGGATGTCGCCTGGGCGGCGAGGGTGTCGAGGCGACGGTCCACCTCGGTGTCGACCCGGCTCACGAAGAACGACGCCACGCTGCTCACCCTGGACAGATCGGTGGCGCCGGCGGCGACGAAGTCCTCGAGGCCGGCGAGGTACGCCTCGATCACGTCGTCGTAGCGCTCCAGGCTGAACAGCAGGGTGATGTTGATGCTCCGGCCCTCGGCGAACATGGCCCGGATGGCGGGCACGCCTTCGATGGTGGCGGGGATCTTCACGTAGAGGTTGGGCTCGCCCACGAGCTCGTGGAAGTGCCGGGCCGCCTTGATGGTGCCGTCGGTGTCATGGGCCAGGCTCGGTGCCACTTCCAACGACACGTAGCCGTCGACGCCCCCCGAGGCGTCATGGACCGGTCGGAGCACACGCAGGGCGTCTGTGATGTCGGTGACGACGAGCTCCCAGTAGGCCTCCTCGACGGTGTGGTTCTTCAGCAGTTGGTCGAACTGTTCGTCGTAGTCGGTGCCGCCCTCGATCGCCTTGGCGAAGATGGTGGGGTTCGAGGTCACCCCCCGGATGCCCTCGTCCACCAGCTCGGCCAGGCGTCCGCCGCGCAGGTAGTCGCGTCGGAGGTTGTCGAGCCACGGGCTCTGGCCCTGGTGCTCGTACAGGTCGTGGAGCTTGGTCATGGTGCTCCCTTCTCGCTCGGACCGGCGCCGTTCACCGCGGCCACCCGGTTGTGAACTGGCGTCAGGGCGGCGACGACCGGCCCCGTCGGGCCAGTAAGGCCCGGGCTCGGGCCGCCACGTTGTCGGGTGTGTACCCGAAGTGCTCGAGCACCTCGGCTCCGGGCGCCGATGCCCCGAAGTGGTCGATGGCGACGACGTCGTCCGCGTAGCGCTCCCAGCCGAACGAGGCCGCCGCCTCGACGCCGAGGCGGGCCACCCCGGGGGGCAGGACCTCGTCCCGATAGTCCTGGGTCTGGAGGGCGAAGAGGTCCCACGACGGCAGCGACACCACCCGGGCCCGCACCGACGGGGCCCCCGCAGCATCGCCCCCGGCGCCGGGACCGGCGAGGACCGCGACCGCCTCGAGACACAGCGAGACCTCGGATCCCGTCCCGATGAGGACGATGTCGGGGTCATCGGCATCGAGCAGGACATAGCCACCCCGGGCCACGCCCTCGCCGGCCTCGGCCGTGCCGGCGAGGACCGGGATCGACTGACGCGTGAGCACCAGGGCGGTGGGCCCGTCGGAGTCGACGGCGATCCGCCAGGCGTGCGCCGTCTCGTTGGCGTCGGCCGGGCGGATGAGCCGTAGTCCCGGCATGGCCCGCAGCGCGGCGAGGTGTTCGATGGGCTGATGGGTGGGGCCGTCCTCGCCCAGTCCCACCGAGTCATGGGTCCAGGAGTAGATGACGTGGGTCTCCGACAGCGCCGCCAGCCGGACGGCGGGGCGCATGTAGTCGCTGAAGACGAAGAAGGTACCCCCGACGGGGAGCACGCCGCCGTGGCGCGCCATGCCCGTCATGGCCGCACCCATGGCGTGTTCTCGGATCCCGTAGTGGATCTGGTCTCCTCCGGGAGCCTCTGATGACTGGTTGGGGGTGTCTTTCAGTTTCACGCCGGTGTTGCCGGTGAGATCGGCCGATCCCGCCACCAGTCCGGGGATCACGTCGGCGGTGGCGGTGATGCACTGGTTGACGGCGGCGCGCGTGGCCACGCTCTGGCCGGTCTCGAAGACGGGAAGCTTCTTGGCCCAGCCCTCGAGCCCGCGCCCGCCCTGGCACGCCTCCCACACCGCCTTGTCGCCCTTCCAGGCGTCGAAGCGCGCCTGCCACGCCCCCTTCTCGGCCTGGCCCCGCACGATGCAGCGCCGGTAGTAGTCGACGATCTCGTCGGGGACCCAGAACTGCTCGTCAAGAGGGAGGCCGAGGATGGCTTTGGTCTCGCGGATCTCTTCCTCGCCCAGGGGTGAGCCGTGGGCCTCGGCGGTGTCGGTCTTGTGCGGTGAGGGCCAGCCGATGTGGCTGCGGAGGAGGATCATGGACGGCTTGTCCTCGACGGCCATGGCCCGGCGCAGGGCGGCCTCGATGACGTCGGTGTCGTTGGCCACCTCGCCGATGTTGTCGGTGTGCCAGCCGTAGGCCTCGAACCGCTCGGCCACGTTGTCGTTGTAGGCGAGCTCGGTCGGACCGTCGATGGTGATGTGGTTGTCGTCGTAGATGTAGACGAGCCGGCCCAACCCGAGATGGCCGGCGAGAGACGCCGCCTCGTGACTGATGCCTTCCATCAGGCACCCGTCACCGCAGATCACGAAGGTGTAGTGATCGACGATGTCGGGTCCGAAGTGCGCCCGTAGCCATCGCTCGGCGATGCCCATGCCCACGCCGTTGCCGAACCCCTGGCCGAGCGGGCCGGTGGTGACCTCCACCCCGGCGGTGAGGTGCACCTCGGGGTGGCCGGGAGTCTTGCTTCCCCACTGCCGGAACTGCTTGATGTCGTCGAGGGTGAGCCCGTACCCGGTGAGGAAGAGAAAGGAATACAGCAGGATGCAGGCGTGCCCGTTGGACAAGATGAAGCGGTCGCGGTCGGGCCAGTGGGGATCGGTCGGGTCGTGGCGCATGATGCGGTTGAAGAGCACGTGCCCCAGGGGCGCCAGGGCCATGGCGGTGCCCGGGTGGCCCGCATTGGCCTTCTGGGGGGCGTCCATGGCGAGGCCACGCACCACGTTGATCCCGAGCTGTTCGAGCTCTGCTTCGGTCACGGGGAGAACCGTACTCCCTGCCCATCGTCGGGCCCGCGGGGAGGAGTGGTCGAGCGGTCCGAGAGCAACGCCACCGACGCCGTGAATCCGTGGACGAAGTTCCGTCCCCCCACGGGGCCGAGCTCCCCAGCCGCGAAGAACCCCGCCATCGGAACCGCGCCCAGGTGCTCGGTCAGGACGCGCACGTCGTGGTGCGGTTCGCCGAACAACCGCGTCCCCCGGCCGTTGCAGGTGAACACGAGAGCGGCGTCGGCCCGGCGCGCCGTCACCAGCGCGTGGAGGTCCTCGTCCGCGGTGGCGGCGTCGCGGAGATGGAATTGCACGGTCGTGCCCACCGCCATGGCGTCGCCGACGGCGATGGCGCCCGAGGAGCGGTCCGCACCCACCACGTTGCGCACCAGGAAGTCGCCCCGACCGAAGTGGTCCCGGTGCTCGTCGATGACCCGGCCCAGATGCAGCCCACCGGACTCGAGCAGGACCACCTCCTCCTCGCTCAAGGAGTCGCGGGCTTGGGCCACGACCTGCTCGAGGGCGGGCCTCCCGGCCAGCTCGTAGAGAAAATTGTGCTCGGCCTTGGTCACCACCAGGGGGTCGCCGAAGGGTCGGCAGCCCTGGGAGACGAGCGTGGCCACCTCGGCGCCGGGACCGAGGAAGGCGCCCACCGCGCCACCGGTGCGGACGCGTGTCCCCAGGGCGAGGCGGTTGCCGCCCGGGCCGCGCGCCGCGGAGGCCATGCCCCCCACCACCCGCAAGCCGGGGTGGTTGGTGTCCACCCAGTTGAGAAAGGACTCCGTCGGGAAGCTGTAGGGGTCGCCCACGAGGACGAGCGCCTCGGGATTGAACGGGATGGTGGCGGGCCAACCCCGCAGCACCAGGCCGTCGCCCGACTCCGAAGGCACGGCGTCGAGCTCCAAGGGGACGAGGGGCCCGACATGTCCGGCGAACAGCGTGACCGCGGCGCCCTGTTCCACCTCGCGGTGGGGCCCGAGCACGGACTCGGCCGCACATCCCACCGACACCAAGGGGTGCAGGACCTCCTCCACGGTGCGCATGACGTCTTCGAGCGCGCCGGCGTGGGGGGGAGTCACGAACACCGTGGCGAAGTCGGGTCGGTCGCCGATGCGCTCGAGCACGGCTCCGGTCACCTCGCCCACGGCGTGGGCGGTGAGGGGGTGCTCGCTCATGGCGGCCGCGAAGGGCATCGTGGCGACCCTACTTCCGGGCCCGTCTCCCTCGGACCGCGCCACCTCGGACCGCGCCACCTCGGACCGCGCCACCTCGGACCGCGCCACCGGGGCTCCCGGGGACAGCGCCCTTCAGGGCCGGGTCCACGCCTCGGCGCCCGCCACCCACACCGACGCCACGCGCCATCCGCCACCGTCCCCGGCCTCGAGCGCGACGAGATCGGCGCGCCGCCGGGGCGCGATGGCGCCGCGGTCGTCCAGTCCGAGGAGTCGGGCCGGGGTGGTGCTGGCGGCGGCCAGCGCGTCGACGAGAGAGACGCGGCTGTGGTCCACGGCGTTGGAGACGGCGCGCTCCATCGTCAGCGCCGAGCCGGCCAAGGTGCCGTCGGGGAGCCGACGGGGCCCGGTGGCCGCGGGGTGGGCTCCGGCGGTGGTGGCGACGGCGTCGGTCACGAGCGCCACGCGGGTCGCGCCCTTCGCCGCGAAGGCCATCCGGAGGAACACGGGGTGGGTGTGAACGAGATCGGCGATGAGCGACACCGACAGCCGGTCGTCGGCGAGGGCCGCCCCCAGGAGTCCCGGGGCGCGGTGGTGAAGGGGCCCCATGGCGTTGCCCAGGTGGGTGACCAGGCGGGCCCCGGCGTCGGCGGCGGCCCCGGCCACCTCGGCGCTGCAGGCCGAATGGCCGAGGGCCACGAGCACGCCCCGCCCGGTCAGGGCGGCGACGGCCTCGAGGGCACCGGGGAGCTCGGGGGCGAGGGTGAGGATGCGCACCCCGGTGCCGAGGGAGTCGAGCCACCCCCGGTCGAGCTCGGCCCGCAGGAATTCGGGACGATGGGCCCCGGGGACGGCCAGGAAGGGGCCTTCGAGATGGGCCCCGGCGATCTCGGGACGGCCCGGGGCGGGGCGCCGGGCCGCCTCGGCGATCCGGGCCAGGGAAGCCTCCAGGGCGTCGAAGGGTGCGGTCACGACGGTCGGGCACCAGGTGGTGACGCCCTGGGCCAGCAGGGCGACGTCGAGGGCCTCCCAGTCCGAGCCGGTGGCGCCGGCGACGTCGATGGCGCCGATGCCGTTGACCTGGAGGTCCACGAAACCCGGGACGAGCACGATGTCGGGAACCGGTCCCGCCGCCGGCCGCACCTCGGCGATCAGGCCGTCCTCGATCACGACCTCGGCGTCGGCGAGGGGTCCGGCGGGCGCCATCACCGTGGCGGCCCGGACGACGGCGCCGTTCGAAGGGCCCGTCGAGGGGCCGGGGGCGGAGCCGGGCTCGGCAGGGTCGGTTCGTGGGCTGGGCACGAGAGTCGTACGGTATCGCCGTGGCTGATTCCCAGGTGCAGGTGCCACCCAACTGCGACCTCACTCTGGGGATGGTCTGCATCGACAAGTCCGAGCCGGGGACGACGGTGTGGCAGATGCCGGCCGACGAGCGCTTCACCAACCCCGTGGGGGTGCTCCAGGGCGGGTTCCTCGCCGCGTGCTGCGATTCGGCCATGGGCGCCGCCACCGTCACCTGGGCCCGGGGTCGCAAGGTCTTCTCCGCCAACGCCGAGATGAAGGTCAGCTTCCTGGCGCCGGTCCGCCCCGGCGGCACCCTCACCTGCACCTCGAGGGTCATCTCGGGGGGCAGCCGGGTGGCCTTCGTCGAGGCCGAGCTGACCGACGGCGAGGGTCGCCTCGTGGCCAAGGCCAGCTCGACCTATCTCCTGTCTCCCCGGGGGTAGCCCCGGGGGTGGAAGGGACCACCGGCGTCGTGATGCTTGCGGCGCGTCGCCCGGGCGGGGGAGGATGGCGCCTCGGAGGAGGGTCGGTTGGCACGTGATGGTGGGGAGTCGGGACGTGGTGGCGGGCTGACCGCGGCGGGTGGCGACTTCATCCATCTCGTCATCGACTACGCCAAGCAGGAGACCCTCGGGCCTCTCAAGAGCCTCGGCCGCTTCCTGGTCTTCGGGCTGGCCGGGTCGCTGGCGATCACCGTCGGCGCCGTGCTGCTGTTGCTGGCCGGCCTGCGGGCGCTGCAGACCGAGACGGGGTCCTCGTTCACCGGACACCTCAGCTGGGTGCCCTACCTGATCGTGGCGGCGGCGGCCATCGGGGTGTTGGTCCTGGCAGCATGGCGGATCGCCAAGGGACCGGCGGCCAAGCGCGCCGGCGCCGACGGCCGCGACAAGAAGAGGAGTCGATGATGGCGACGACGGCGAGGATCACCCGCGACGACCTGGAGGCCAAGCTCCGTGAGATGTCGGGCGGGGTCGAGGACACCGTCGAGGCGGCGCGGCCCAAGTTGATCGGGTCTGCTGTCGCCGGGCTCTTACTGGTGGTGTTGATCGCCTATCTGCTCGGACGCCGCAGCGGTCGGGCCCGCTCGGCGGTCGTCGAGATCCGCAAGGTCTGAGGCGCCGTGGACCGCATCCTGCGCGTCCTGGTGACGCGGGCCATGCGGCGCGGCCGTGCCGGTGAGCCGATCTGGTTGGCGGTGGCGGCGGCGGCCTGGTTGGTGCGGCGAGGGCTCAAGAGCCGCGACAAGGTCGTCTGGAGTGGGCGCGTGGAGCCCGGGCAGCGCCTGGTGATCGCCGTCGGCGACAACGGTGTGTCGGCACCCTCGACCACCGGCGGGGAGTGACGTCTTCCACCGACCCGCTTCCGGGCCGGCTGTCGGCGGGCGAGCGCGTGTTGCTCGTCGATCCCAAGGAGCGGCGCTATCTGGTCACGCTGCACCCCGGCGCGGCGTTCCACACGCACTCGGGGATCGTCGCCCATGACGACGTGATCGGACAGGTCGAGGGATCGACGGTGGGGGCCACCACCGGCCGCCGCTTTGTGGTGCTGCGGCCCACGCTGGCCGACGTGGTGCTCAAGATGCCGCGCGGGGCCCAGGTCATCTATCCCAAGGACCTCGGCGCCATCCTGATCGCGGCCGACATCGGTCCGGGCATGCGGGTGCTCGAGGCGGGTGTCGGCTCGGGGGCGTTGTCCATGGCGCTGTTGCGAGCCGGGGCCGACGTCGTCGGGTACGAGGTCCGGGCCGACTTCGCGGCGGGGGCGCGTGCCAACGTCGCGGCCTGGGCGGGGCCCGACGCCACCTACCGGGTGGAAGAGCGCGACGTGTACCAGGGGATCGAGGAGCGCGGCATCGACCGCGTGGTGCTCGATCTCCCCGAGCCGTGGCGGGCGCTCGGTCCCGCTGCTGAGGCCATGCGGCCCGGCGGGATCCTCCTGTCCTATCTGCCGTCGATCACCCAGGTGGCCACGCTGCGTGCCGCCCTGGCGGCGAGATCGTTCGGGATGGCGGAGACCTCCGAGGTGCTGCGCCGCACCTGGCACGTGGAGGAGCGCTCGGTCCGGCCCGACCACCGCATGGTGGCCCACACCGGATTCATCACCACGGCCAGACTGCTCGTGGCGCCCGAGGACACCGAGTCGCCGAAGGACACAGAATCATCCGAGGACATCGAACCGTCCGGCGGGTAGGGAACCCGGCGAGCCGGGGGAGTGAGGCTGGCTCAGCTCTGCTCGATGAAGATGCACTCCCCGGGGCATTCCTCGGCCGCTTCGGTCACGGCGTCCTCGAGGTCGGCGGGGACGAGGGCGAGGCCGGCGGAGCCTCCGGGCTCGTTCTTCACCTGGTCACCCTCTTTGACGTAGGCGAGGCCGTCGTCGAGCAGCGTGAAGACGGCCGGCGCGATCTCCTCGCACAGGCCGTCACCGGTGCACAGATCCTGGTCGATCCACACCTTCATGAGCTTGCTCTCGCCTCTTCTCCGGCACTCGTCCTCGGCACGGGGCCGACGGATTTCGAAGGTAACGACGCCTGGTTCGCGGTGTCAATTGAGTCAATTGACCCGGTCACCGTTGCGACCCGAAGCGCCACCGGACGTGCCGATCCAAACCCGTTGTCACTCGGACCAAGAGTCTACTGGGGAGTCGACCTGAATCCCGCCGTCCTTGAGCGTCAATTTGGCCTGGGGGCCGGTGTATGGTCGCAAGGGAGGCGCCCGGACACAAGCCCAGGAGGTGGTTCCGACGGCCGAGCCGGAAGAGGAACGACAGCTGGCGCTGCGCGAAGAGCTCGACCGTCTGCGCGACAGGTGCCGTCAGGCCGACGAGGAAGTCGCCGTCCTGCGCCGACGCCTGTCGGAGGGGCCCGGCCGCGTCCAGTCCCTCGAGGAGCGACTGCTCGAGACCAAGGGCCAGCTGGCCCAGGCGGTGTCGCAGAACGAGAAGCTGACCTACACCCTTCAGCAGGCGAAGGAGCACATCGCCGCCTTGCGCGAGGAGGTCGACAAGCTCACGCAGCCGCCGAGCGCCTACGGGACGTTCCTCCATGCCAACGACGACGGGACCGTCGACGTGTTCTCCGGCGGTCGCAAGATGCGTGTCGCGGTCCATCCCGAGATCGACGGGGTCGAGCTGCGCCGGGGCCAG
The DNA here is from genome assembly GCA_050011815.1 of Acidimicrobiales bacterium. Lineage (GTDB taxonomy): Bacteria > Actinomycetota > Acidimicrobiia > Acidimicrobiales > UBA8190 > Chersky-840. The sequence goes on from JBEKIJ010000021.1 coordinate 34,944, forward strand.
GAGGTCGTCCTCAACGAGTCGCTCAACGTGATCCTGGCGCGCGAGGGCGAGGACTCCGGCGAGGTCGTCACCTTGAAGGAGCTCCTCGACGACGGCCGGCGGGCCATCGTCTACGCCCGGGCCGACGAGGAGCGGGTCGTCGAGCTCTCCCATGACCTCCTCGGCGTGCACCTGCGGTCCGGCGACGCCGTGCTCATGGAGACGCGGTCGCAGCTGCTCGTGGAGAAGCTGCCCCGGCCCGAGGTCGAAGAGCTCGTGCTCGAGGAGGTCCCCGACGTCACCTACGCCGACGTGGGTGGCCTCGACAGCCAGATCGAGGACATCACCGACGCCGTCGAGCTTCCCTATCTGCACCGGGCCCTGTTCAAGGAGTACAAGCTGCCCGCCCCCAAGGGGATCCTGCTCTACGGGCCGCCGGGGTGCGGCAAGACCCTCATCGCCAAGGCGGTCGCCAACTCCCTGGCCAAGAAGGTGGCGCAGGTGACGGGCAATTCCAACATCCGCAGCTACTTCCTCAACATCAAGGGCCCCGAACTGCTCAACAAGTACGTGGGGGAGACCGAGCGCCAGATCCGGCTCGTCTTCCAGCGGGCCCGGGAGAAGGCCGAAGAGGGTGTGCCGGTCATCGTCTTCTTCGACGAGATGGACTCGTTGTTCCGCACCCGGGGGACGGGCATCAGCTCCGACATGGAGTCGACCATCGTGCCCCAGCTGCTGGCCGAGATCGACGGGGTCGAAGCGCTGCGCGACGTCATCGTCATCGGCGCCTCGAACCGCGAGGACCTCATCGACCCCGCCATCCTCCGTCCCGGACGGCTGGATGTGAAGATCAAGATCGAGCGGCCCGACGAGGAGGCCGCCGCCCAGATCTTCTCCCGGTACCTGACCTCGGACCTCCCCATCGACGCCAAGGAGGTCGAGCGGCTCGGCGGGGGTGACGCGGCGAAGTCGGTGCAGGCCATGATCGAGGACACCGTGACCGAGATGTACCGCGCCGACGACGAGAACAAATTCCTCGAGGTGACGTACCAGAACGGTGACAAAGAGGTCCTCTACTACCGGGACTTCGCGTCGGGGGCCATGATCGAGAACATCGTCCGGCGGGCGAAGAAGCTGGCCATCAAGCGGGCCATCGCCGGGGAGGGGAGAGGGGTTCGGACCTCTGACCTCTTGGAGTCCATCCGGCGGGAGTACAAGGAGAACGAGGACCTCCCCAACACCACCAACCCCGACGACTGGGCCCGGATCTCGGGCAAGAAGGGGGAGCGGATCGTGTACGTCCGCACCCTCCTGGCCGACACCGAGGAGACGCGCGGCGGTCGTTCCATCGAGCGGGTGGGTACCGGCCAGTACCTGTGAGGGGGCAGAAGCTCTCGAGACGGCCCCGGGGGGTGGGCCGCGCCGCCCCAGCCTCCACGCACTAGGGTCGGTTTCATGGTCGTCCCGAAGGTCTGCGGGATCGAGACGGAGTACGGAATTCACCACGTCGGGGGCGACGGCAATCCGGTCGCGTCGTCTTCGCTGCTGGTGAACGCGTACGTGTCGGACCTGGCCCGGGCGGGGTGGGACTTCGAGGACGAGTCACCGGGCAACGACGCCCGGGGGTTCGCCCGGGAGGGATCGTTGCCTCCCGAGATCGAGACGCATCTCGTCAACGCCGTGCTCACCAACGGGGCCCGGTACTACGTCGACCACGCCCACCCGGAGTTCTCGACGCCGGAGTGTGCCGACCCCCTCGAGGTCGTGCTCTACGACAGAGCGGGGGAGGAGGTGTTGCGGCGGTCGATGGCGGCCGTGCGGCGGTCGCTACCCGAGGGCCAGTCGATCGTCATCTACAAGAACAACTCCGACAGCAAGGGCAACTCCTACGGCACCCACGAGAACTATCTCATGGACCGCGCCGTCCCCTTCGCGCGGATCGCCCATCTCATCACGCCCCACTTCGTCACCCGGCAGGTCTTCGCGGGGGCGGGGAAGGTCGGGAGCGAGACGGCGGGCAACGCCGGGCGCGACATCCAATTCCAACTCTCCCAGCGGGCCGAGTTCTTCGAAGAGGAGATCGGCCTCGAGACCACCTTGAAGCGTCCCATCGTGAACACCCGGGACGAGCCCCACGCCGATCCCCAGCGGTACCGGCGGCTGCACGTCATCGTGGGGGACGCCAACCTGTGCGAGGTGGCCACCTTCTTGAAGGTGGGGACCACCGCCCTCGTCCTGGCCCTCATCGAGGACGACGCCTTCGACGGGCGCGAGCTCACCCTCGCCAACCCGGTCAAGGCCATCCGCCAGGTCTCGCTCGACCTCACCCTGTCGCAGCCCCTCGACCTCGCCGACGGCCGCACCACGACGGCGATGGCGCTGCAGTGGGAGCTGTTCAGCCTGGCCCGGAAGTACGCCGAGGATCGGGGGCTGGCGTGCCTCGGGGACGAAGCCGTCGGCCAACAGGTGCTCACCGCCTGGGAGGACGTGCTGCACGGTCTCGAAACAGACCCGAGCGTGGTCGCCGACCGGGTCGACTGGGCCGCCAAGCTGCAGCTGCTCGAGGCCTTCCGGGAGCGCCACGGGCTCGACTGGGACGACCACCGGCTGGCGGCGGTGGACCTGCAGTACCACGACCTGCGCCCCGAGCGGTCCCTGTTCGCCCGGCTCGACACCGAGCACCTGGTGAGCGAGCAGGCCGTCCTCGATGCGGTGACCGAGCCCCCCCGGCGCACCCGGGCCTATTTCCGGGGCCAGTGTCTCAAGCGGTGGGCGTCGTCGGTGGCCAGCGCCAACTGGGACTCCTTGGTGTTCGATCTGGGTACCGATCCCCTCCGACGCGTCCCTATGATGGATCCGCTACGTGGAACGGCTGAATTCGTCGAGGAGCTCCTGGATGGAAGCTCGTCACCGGCGGAGCTGTTGGCACGGTTGAGCGCCTAGGAGTGGGTTGATGGCAGAGCAAGAGAAAAAGCGCCGCCCGGCGTCGACGACGCGGGAGGAGGCCAAGACCGAGGAGGCCGAGGCCCCCGCGGCGTCACCTCAGGGCGAGAAGCTCAAGGCCGAGCTCGACGACCTGCTGGACGAGATCGACGAGGTCCTCGAGGAGAACGCCGAGGAGTTCGTCCGCAACTACGTGCAGAAGGGCGGGGAGTAGCCGGGTGGGTCTGCCCCTCTTCCCGCCCGGGGACGACCCGGGCCCCGACTTTGCCGCCCTCATCCGCCACAGCGACCACTACCGGCCGCGGCCGGCGGTCGATGGGAACGGCGCCATGCCGGCGGTGGCGCACGGCACCACGGTGGTGGCGCTCCGGTTCGCCGAGGGTGTGGTGATGGCAGGAGACCGCCGCGCCACCGAGGGCAACATCATCGCCCACCGGGCCATGGAGAAGGTGTTCCCCGCCGACCGGCACTCGGCGGTGGCCATCGCCGGGGCGGCGGGCCCGGCTGTCGAGATGGTGAAGCTGTTCCAGACCCAGCTCGAGCACTACGAGAAGGTGGAGGGCGTGGCCCTGAGCCTCGAGGGCAAGGCCAACCAACTCGGCCAGATGGTGCGCGAGCACCTCCCCATGGCCATGCAGGGGCTCGTGGTCGTGCCCTTGTTCTGCGGGTTCGACCTCCGCCTGGGCGGGGGGCGGATCTTCACCTACGACGTCACCGGCGGCCATTTCGAGGAGGCCGACTTCGCGGCCACGGGATCGGGGGGCCGCGACGCCCGGAACACCATCAAGCTCGGATGGCGGGGCGATCTGGGCCGGGCCGAAAGCATCGAGCTGGCCGTGCGGGCCCTGTACGAGGCGGCCGACGAGGACTCGGCCACCGGGGGGCCCGACCTCGTGCGGGGGATCTTCCCCGTCGTGGCCACGGTCACGAGCCAGGGATACGACCGGCTCGCCGATGCGGAGGTGGCCCAGAGCTTCACCGCCCTGGTGCAACGACGCAGCCTGGGAGGTGGCGACTCGTGACCATGCCCTTCTACGTGGCGCCCGAGCAGGTCATGAAGGACCGCGCCGAGTACGCCCAGAAGGGCATCGCCCGAGGTCGGTCCCTGGTGGCCTGCGTGTTCGCCGACGGGATCCTGGTCGTGGCCGAGAACCCGTCGCGGTCGCTGCACAAGGTGAGCGAGATCTACGACCGGATCGCCTTCGCCGGGGTGGGCAAGTACAACGAGTTCGACCAGCTCCGGGTGGCCGGGGTGCGCCACGCCGACACCAAGGGGTTCGCCTTCAGCCGCGAGGACGTCGACGCCCGGTCGCTCGCCAACCTCTACGCCCAGTTCCTGGGGCAGGTCTTCACCCACGAGATGAAGCCGCTCGAGGTGGAGATCCTCGTGGCCGAGCTCGGCGTCGACGGCAAGCCCGACCAGCTCTACCACATCGCCTACGAGGGCACGATCACCGACGAGGACCGGTTCGCCGTGCTCGGGGGCGAGACCGAGACCATCTCGGACCGGGTGGCCGAGGCCTACCAGGCCGACTGGCCTCTGGATGCGGCCCTGCGGGGAGCCGTGGCCGCCCTGGCCGGGCCGGATCGGACGCTCGAGCCCGCCGATCTCGAGGTGGCCCTCTTGTCGCGCGCCAACGGCCGTCGCGCCTTTCGCCGACTGGGCAACGAGGAGCTCGCCGAGTTGCTGAGCGGCACCCGCAAAGCCCCCCGGGCCCCGCGCGGCGGGGGAGCGGGTTCGACGACCACCCCCGACAGCGACGGGGGACCCCTGCGCTCGGAGTAGCGCCGGGTGGGTGAGGCGGTCACCCCTCGCCGGAGGAGCCCTCCTCGATCTCGTCGAAGAGCGCCTCCACCTGGTCGGCGAGCATGAGCTCTCGGGCATCGGCGGCATGGTCCACCTCGACGAGGACCTCGACCGGACCGGGCAGAGGGTAGGGACCGTCACCGGCTCCGCTCAGCTGGGTCAGGATGCCCTCGGCACCGAGGCGGGCCATGACGACGCGGGCCTCGAACATGGACCCGACCGTCGTCAGGTGGACCATCAGCGGCGTTGCCACCCGAAAAGGGTACCCAGCGTCGCCCGGTCCTGCCCGGGGAGACGCCGACACGCGCGGCCCCGGCACTACCGTGGGTGAGGTGGACAGGCGGATCTTCGGACTCGAGAACGAGTACGGCGTCACCTGCACCCTGCGCGGCCAGCGCCGCTTGTCGCCCGACGAGGTGGCACGGTACCTGTTCCGACGCGTCGTCAGCTGGGGACGGTCCTCGAATGTGTTCCTCGAGAACGGGGCGCGGCTCTATCTCGACGTGGGCAGCCATCCCGAGTACGCCACACCCGAGTGCGATTCGATCACCGACCTGGTGGCGCACGACAAGGCGGGGGAGCGCATCCTCGACCATCTCGTCACCGGCGCCGAGGCCCGGCTGCGCGAGGAAGGCATCCGGGGCGTCATCTACCTCTTCAAGAACAACACCGACTCGGCGGGCAATTCCTACGGGTGCCACGAGAATTACCTGACGAGCCGACGCGACGACTTCGCCCACTACACCGAGATCCTGATCCCCTTCCTCGTGAGCCGCCAGATCTTCGCCGGGGCCGGCAAGGTCCTGCAGACGGCGCGGGGGGCGGTGTTCTGCCTGTCGCAACGGGCCGAGCACATCTGGGAGGGGGTGTCCTCGGCCACCACCCGGAGCCGGCCCATCATCAACACGCGCGACGAGCCCCACGCCGACGCCGAGCGGTTCCGCCGGCTGCACGTCATCGTGGGCGACTCCAACATGAGCGAGTACGCCACCTTCTTGAAGGTGGGGTCCACCAGCATCCTGTTGCGCATGCTCGAGGATCCCGGCACGGTTCTGCGTGATCTCACCCTCGAGAACCCCATCCGGGCCATACGGGAGATCAGCCACGACCTCACCTGTCGGCGCAAGGTGCGGCTCGCCAACGGGCGAGAGGTGAGCGCCCTCGACATCCAGTCCGAGTACCTCAACCGGGCGCTGCGGTTCCGCGACACCCACGGGCTCTCGCCGCAGGAGGACCGCGCCCTCGACATGTGGGAGCACTGCCTCAAGGCCCTCGAGTCCGATCCGTTCACCTTGGGCCGGGAGTGCGACTGGGTGGCCAAGCATCAACTCATCGAGGCCTATCGCGACCGCCACGGGCTGCCGCTGGGCCACCCCAAGGTGGCCCTGCTCGACCTGCAGTACCACGACGTCAACCGCAGCCGGGGGCTGTACTACCGGATGGAGGCGCGTGACCGCGTCGACCGGCTCGTGGAGGACAGCGCCATCACCGAGGCCATGAACCGTCCTCCCCAGACCACCCGGGCCCGGTTGCGGGGCGAGTTCATCCGGCGGGCCAAGGAGCGCCGTCGTGACTTCACCGTGGACTGGGTGCACCTCAAGCTCAACGACCAGGCCCAGCGGACGGTGCTGCTGAAGGACCCCTTCCGGTCCCACGACGAGCGGGTCGAGAAGCTCATCGCCAGTCTTTGAGGGCTGGTGGGGGCCATTAATGGGGTGGGGTCAACTAGCCTCGTAATTTCGTGACCCCTGATCGGCCTGACGCGCCGCCTTCATCGAGTTCGCTCGACGGCCTGTGGCTGCGCGGCTCGGCTCCGGTGACGACGGCTCCGGTGACGACGGCTCCGGTCAGCGCGTGGACGATCGCGGCGCCCTCCCCGCCCGCCCCCTTTCTGACAGATCCCGACGCGCAGGCGGCGGCGCCGGGGCAGGACATGCGACCCACCTGGGAGCGGCCCCCGGGGACCCGGCCGCCGACGCACAAGGGCAACCGGGGGAGCCGGTGGCTCATCGAGTGGGCGGTCGTGCTCATCGTGGCGGTCCTCGTGGCGGTGGGCATCCGCACCTTCGTGGTGCAGACCTTCTTCATCCCCTCGGCGTCGATGGAGCCCACCCTCATGGTGGGGGACCGGATCCTGGTCGACAAGATCAGCTACCACCTCCACGCCGTGCACCGGGGCGACATCGTGGTCTTCGCCACGCCGCCGGGCGAGGACGCCGGGCCCAATGTGAAGGACCTCGTCAAGCGCGTCATCGGCCTGCCCGGTGAGACCATCTCGTCGGCCGGAGGCCAGGTGGTGATCAACGGCAAGCCGCTCAAAGAGCCCTGGCTCGTCCCCGGCGTGGTGACCACGGGGATCAACACCCAGAAGATCCCGGCCGGGGAGTACTTCGTCATGGGGGACAACCGTTCGGACTCCCAAGACAGCCGGTTCTTCGGCCCCATCAAGGGCTCGCTCATCGTGGGTCGGGTGGTGGTCAAGATCTGGCCCCTCACGTCGTTCCACTTCTATTGATCCACCCCAGCCCGGCGCCCCCGCGGCGCTGACCCGTCCCCGGGGCCTCCGGCCGTTGCCCGGAGGCCAGGGGTCGTAGACTCGGGGCGAAATGTTGTCGCTCAGCCCGGCGAAACTGCTGGTCATCCTCGTCATCGCGCTCATCGTGCTGGGGCCCGAGAAGCTCCCCCAGGTGGCGCGGCAGATCGGCGCGGCGTGGCACGACCTGCGCCAGTGGCGGAGCCGGATCGAGAGCGAGGTCCGAGGGGCGTTCCCCGACCTGCCTCCCACCCACGAGGTCGCCACCATCGTGCGCTCCCCGTTGGCCTTCCTCGACCGCCTCGCCGATGAGCACGAAAAGGCCTTGAGCGAGGAGCCCACCGCCTCGGCCGAGGCGACCGATCCCTCTCCTGGCATCGGGCCGGGCCCTCCGGGCGAGGGGGCGGGGACAGCGGCGGGGGAGCCCGAACCGGGCCCACCGGCGGCGTCGAACGGGTCGGTGGGGCACAACGGATCGGTGGCGACGAACGGGTCGGTGGGGCACAACGGATCGGGCGGGGGCGTGTCGTCCCCGGTGGGGCCGGCCGAGGCCCCGGTGGAGCGCTCCGGTGCCTTCCCTGCCGTGCCCGACGACCCCAGCATGAACTGACCGGCGCCGCCGATCCCCGCCATGGCCACCCGCCTCCGAATTCCTTTCCGGCGCAGCTCGACGCGCCCCTCGGCCGACGCCATGACCCTCGGGGAGCACCTGGCCGAGCTCCGGCGGCGGGTGGTCATCTCGGTGTTCGCCTTCGCGGTCGGCGCCACCGTGGCGTTCATCATCTACCCCCAGATCCTGCACTTCCTCCAAGCCCCCTACTGCCGGGTGGTGGGGCGGGGCCACAGCTGCAGCCTGTACGTGACAGCCCCGCTCGACGGGTTGTCGCTGCGCATCAAGTTGTCGACCTACGGGGGGATGTTCCTGGCCTCACCGGTGTACCTGTGGGAGTTGTGGCGGTTCATCACGCCGGGCCTGCACGCCAACGAGAAGCGGTACGCGGTGCCGTTCGTGGTGTCGTCCATCGTGCTCTTCGCCTTCGGCGCCTACCTGGCGTTCGTGGCCTTCCCCCACGCGCTGGTGTTCCTGCAGAACATCGGGGGCCCCACGCTGAAGCAGATCTACAACCCCAACAGCTATCTGGGCCTGATCGTGGCCCTCATGCTGGTGTTCGGGCTCACCTTCGAGTTCCCGGTCATCTTGGTGTCGCTCGAGCTCGTCGGCGTCCTGACGCCGCGGCGGCTGGCGTCGGTGCGGCGCTGGGCCATCGTGGGCATCGTCGTGTTCGCGGCGGTCATCACGCCCAGCGGGGACCCGTTCTCCATGCTGGCACTGGCGGTGCCGATGTACGTCTTCTACGAGGCGTCCATCCTGATCGGCAGGTTCCTGCATCGTTGAGCCGCGACGTCCGGTGACCGCCGGTCCGGGAGCCGACGACACCACCAGAGCCTCGATGCTGGCGCGCCTGGGGTTCCCCCTCGACCCCTTCCAGGGCGCCGCCTGCGACGCCCTCGACGAGGGGCGGTCGGTCCTCGTGTCCGCCCCCACGGGTTCGGGCAAGACCGTGGTGGCCGACTACGCCGTGGCCCGGGCGCGCGCCGCGGGCCGGCGGGCCTTCTACACGACGCCGCTCAAGGCGTTGTCCAATCAGAAGTTCGCCGAATTGGCCGAGGTGTACGGAGCCGACGCGGTGGGACTGCTCACCGGTGACGTCTCGCACCGGCCCGACGCGGCGATCGTCGTCATGACGACCGAGGTCCTGCGGAACATGCTCTTCGCCCGGTCCCCGCAACTGGCCGGGCTCGGCCTCGTCGTGCTCGACGAGGTGCACTACCTCCAGGACCCCTACCGGGGGTCGGTGTGGGAGGAAGTGATCATCCTCACCGATCCCGAGGTGGTGTTCGTCTGTCTGTCGGCGACGGTGTCCAATGCGGCCGAGTTCGGCGCGTGGCTGCGGGCGGTGCGCGGCCCCACCGAGGTGATCGTCGAGACGCACCGTCCCGTGGAGTTGGTGAACCACGTGGCCATCGCCGAGAAGGGGAGCCGTCGCGTCGACCTGGTGCCGTTGCTGCAAAAGCGCAAGGTCCACCCCCAGGCGCGGGCGCTCGACGAGCGCATGGCCCGGTTGGCCCGGCGTCCCGGGGGCGTCCGCCACTCCCGGCTGGCGAGCCCCCGGCGCAGCGAGCTCCTCGAAGCGCTCGACGACCTGAGCATGCTGCCGGCGATCGTCTTCATCTTCTCGCGCGCCGCTTGCGACGACGCCGTGGCCCAGTGCCTGGGAGACGGCATGCGCCTCACCAGTGCCGAGGAGCGCGCCGAGATCCGGCGCCGGTGCGAGGAGCACACCGAGGGGCTGCCCGACGAGGAGCTGCGCGTCCTCGGCTACGGGCCCTGGGTGGCCGGACTCGAGGCCGGCCTGGGGTCGCACCACGCCGGCCTGATCCCGGCATTCCGACAGGCCGTGGAGGACTGCTTCTCGTCGAACCTGTTGCGGGTGGTCTTCGCCACCGAGACGCTGTCGCTCGGGATCAACATGCCGGCCCGCACCGTCGTGATCGAGCGGCTCACCAAGATCCGCGAGCACGGGCGCAGCGGCCTCTCCTCGGGGGAGTACGCCCAGATGACCGGTCGGGCCGGGCGCCGCGGCCTCGACTCGGTCGGCCACGCCGTGGTGGTGTGGTCGCCGCAGGTGTCGATGTCGGGTGTCGCCGCGCTGGCCACCTCCGCGCCCCCCGATCTCCGGTCGTCGTTCCGGCCCACCTACAACCTGGCCGTGAACCTGGTGCGCCGTTACCGCGCCGATCAGGCGCACTTCATCTTGGACCGGTCCTTCGCGCAGTTCCTCGACAGTCGGCATCACCACGCCCTGTCGGAGCGCCTCGACCGGGGGCTGGCCCTGCTCGAGCGCTTCGGGTACGTCGACCGAGAGGCCTGGCGCCTGACGGCGCGCGGGGCGGTCCTGGCCGGGATCTACCACGAGTCGGACCTCCTCGTGGCCGAGGCGCTGTGCCAAGGGCTCTTCGACGGGCTCGACCCGCCCGAGCTCGCCGCGGTGGTCTCGGCGTGCACGTTCGAGTCGCGACCGGGGCGGGCGCCGCTCGTGTCGCGTCCACCCCAGGCCCTGCGGGCCCGCCTCGGTTCGCTGGCCGCGGTGGGCGAGGAGCTGCGCGACGAGGAGGAGGCCACCCACCTGCCCCGCACGCGCCCTCCCGACGACGCCTTCGCCGACGTCGCCTGGCGCTGGGCGAGGGGGCAGCGCCTCGACCACGTGCTCGAGCGGGCCGAGCTCGCCCCCGGGGACTTCGTGCGCAACGTCAAGCAACTCATCGACCTCCTGCGCCAGCTGGCGGTGGTGGGCCGACCCGAGACGGCGGCCTCGGCCCGTCTCGCCGCCGCCCTGCTCCAGCGGGGCGTGGTGGCCGCCGCCGCGGGCCCGACCGTGGCCCTCGACGACGATCCGGAGCCGCCACCGCCGGCCGCCGGTGCGGCATCTCCGGACCCCGGGGCGCGCTGACGGGCTGGGGGTCACGGGCTCTCGGACACCGCCGCGTCGGGCTCTCGGGGCAGGGAAATGGGGGGTCCGCCACCCCGGCGTCGAGCCGGTCGTAGTGTTGCCGGGGCCATGTTCCCCTATGCCGAGGAGACGTTCACCGCCGCCGAGATCGAGGTGCTGCGCCGGTATGTCACCAACGTCGAGGGGCCGGTATTTGCCCTGGTGAACCTGCCCGAAGTCGTGAAAGGGGCGCTGTTCGCCCGCTATTCACGGTCGGCCAAGAGCCTGCGGCGGTTGTTCCTCGACGAGTTCGTGGGCGAGCTCGATGTGACCGGCGACGCCGGGGTCGACGCCACCATGGGACTGCGGCGGGCCGAGGAGCTCTACGACCGCGTGTTCCTCGAGTACGGCGACGACTCGGTGGCCCAACTCGGCGGCGTGCACCTCGCCTGCGAACAGGCGTCGAACATGCTCACGAAGGTGCTCGAGTGGGGCCGACTCATGGCCTATCTCGAGCAGTCCACGCGCTATGTGCCCTACGACAGCCGGCTCAGCACCGGTCACTACCGCTACCACCGCGACCCCGAGGTGCTCGAGTCGCCGATCGGGGCGCGCTATGTGGGCGACATGGACCGCATGTTCGACACCTACGGCGCGTCGCTCCCCGAGCTCCAGGCCTGGCTCTCCAAGCGCTTCCCCCAGAGCGCCGGTGATTCGGATTTCGTGTACCGCCAGTCGATCCGGGCCAAGGCGCTCGATGCGCTGCGCGGCCTGCTCCCGGCCGCCTCGCTGTCGAACGTCGGGGTGTACGGCACGGGCCAGTCCTACGAGATGTTGTTGCTGCGCATGCGCGCCCATCCGCTCCCCGAGGCGCGGCGCTACGCGCAGCTCATGCTCGAGGAGCTGCGCAAGGTCATCCCGTCGTTCCTGCAGCGGGTCGACATCCCCGAGCGCGGCGGGGTGTGGACCGACTACCTGGCCGACACCTCGGCGCACACCGACGAGATCGTGGCCCGCCTGTGGCCCGACGCCCAGGGTGCCCCGGCCGAACAGGCCTCGGCCGTCCGGTTGGTCGACTGGGACCCCGAGGGGGAGGACAAGGTCATCGCGGCCATGTGCTATCCCCGGACCTCCCTGTCGGACCAGGAGGTGCTGCGCCGGGTCCGGGCGCTGGGCGCCGAGGACCGTCGTGGCGTCATGCGGGCGTATGTGGGGGACCGCACCAACCGCCGGCACCGTCCGGGCCGGGCCTTCGAGCGCACCGGCTACCGCTTCGACGTGGTGTCGGACTACGGCGCCTTCCGCGACCTCCAACGCCACCGCATGCTCACCATCGAGTGGCAGGACCTCGGGCCCGGGCTCGGCTACGAGATGCCCGACACCGTCGCCGAAGCGGGCCTCACCGATCGCTACGCGCGCTCGATGGCGCGGTCGGCCGACCTCTACGAGGTCATGACGCACGTGTGTCGCACCCAGGCGCCCTATGCCGTGGCGCTGGCCTTCCGGATTCGCTACGCCATGCAGATGAACGCCCGCGAGGCGATGCACATGTTGGAGTTGCGGTCGGGCGAACAGGGCCACCCCGCCTACCGCGTCGTCGCCCAGGACATGCACCGGCTCATCGCCGAGCACGCCGGGCACCGGCTCATCGCCGAGGCCATGACGTTTGTGGACCATGCATCATACGACCTCGAGCGCCTCGGTTCCGAAAAACGCGCCGAGGCCCGTCGCTCGGCGGCTGCGTCGACCTGACCCAGAGACGTGCTCTCGTCCGCATGCGTGGTGGACAAGAAAAGCCGTCGTCGTCTTGACCAGGGGAGATGTGCAAAGTTCCTGGTCGGGTCCGACAACGAGCGCTTGAGTGGTGAAGAGCGCGCAGCCTATTGTTCGCACCAGTCCCAGACGCCCCTACAGCTGCTCCTCCGGTCCTACCGGCTGAGCGGGTGGCGAGGGGGGGATTACTGTGAGAGGCGGAGGGTGGCCCGGGGGACCGAGTAGAGAACGTCCCCACCATGACCCCGGCGGGTGCCGCCGGTCTGGTGGAGATGGCACCAAAGGTCCCCGGGCCCAGCCGCCCTCGACGCACCCGCGACACCGAGATCTGCCGGTGACCCCGTCGCGGTGCTCTGACGGACGGATCGGAGCCGATATGCTCCCGCGGCGTTAGACGACCCAAAGGGCAGAAGTGGCCGACGACCTGGATGATGTGGCAGAACCCGAGGAGCTCGACACCGAGGATCTCGAGGATCTCGCGGACGAGGAGTTGCTCGACGAGGTCCTCGACGAAGAGGATCTCGACGTTGCCCTCGTCGACGATGACGACGACGACGACGTCGTGGCCGACATCGTCGACGTCGAGGAGGACGACGCCGACGTCGTGGTCGTGCCCGTGGCCGCCGTGGCCGCCGTGGCCACCGCAGAAGAGGGTGACGAGGAGGAAGAGGAGGTCGACGACGAGGACGTCGAGGCCAGCCTGGACCAGATCCTGAAGGAGCGCCTGGTCGTCGAGGAGGAGGAGGCCGAGGACGAAGAGGTGGTCGAGCCCGACGACCGGTCCGAGGGCTCTGAGCGGGTCCTTCCCAAGCAACCCGACGAGTTCGTCTGCAGCTCCTGCTTCCTCGTCAAGCACTCCAGCCAGCTCGCCGATCCCGAGAAGGGGCTTTGCCGGGACTGCGTGTGAGAGCCGTCGTGGTGCGACACCGCCAAGAGGAGGGCGCCAGGTGACCGAAAGCAAGTCCCCCGGGGACCGGTTGCTCGAGGTGGCGGTGTTCGGACCGGCCGGCTTGGCGGTCACGCTCGTCGAGGAGTTCCCCAAGCTCGTCGAGAAAGGCCGCCACCGGGTGCAAGGGCAGGTCCACACGGCTCGCCTGGTGGGACAGGTCGCCGTCCAGATGGGGCGGCGCCAACTCGAGGCGACCATCGCCCACTTCGGTGGACAACCCGACGGGCACGGGACCGAGACGCACGCCGACCGACCCGAGCACGGCGCCGACGACGCTGAAGCCGGCCCCGGGTCCCACGAGGCCGTCCCCGGCGCCGGTGCCGCCCCGGCGTCGCCACCGGCGCCCGGGGCACCCCGGCACGAGCCCACAGCGCCGCCGTGGCGACGGCCGCCGTGGCTCGGAGACGGGGGGGGCAACGGCACCGGGTCGCCGGCGTCGCTCGCCATCCCCGGCTATGACAGCTTGTCGGCGTCGCAGGTGGTGCAACGACTCGAGGGGCTGTCCTCGCCCGAGCTCGAAGAGGTGCGGGCCCACGAGGCTGCGCATCGACAGAGACGCACCATCCTCCACCGGGTCGAGCAGTTGCTCACCGGTGGCGATGACGTGCCGTCCTAGCGGGCGACGGAACAGGATCGAGGCGGGCCCGTGGAGGGCACGCGGCCGGCACGGCGCGAGGACGGCGACCGGTGTGGCGAGCTGTGCCGGGCCGCACTCGAGGAGCTGCAGAAGGCTCGGGGTGGCCCCCTGTTCGTCCGCCGCGAGACCGGATTGATCGCCAAGGCGCTCATGCGACCCGGTGGTCTCGACCGGCTGCTCGCCGACCCCCGGCGTCGGGTGCTGCTCGGGACGGTCGACGACGCCGTGGTGGGCATGGCCACGGGGCGCCTCGACGCCGTGGGGGAGACCTCCCTCGGGATCATCGACGCGTGCTACGTCGAACCCGGCGCCCGGGGCGTGGGGGTGGGGAGGGCGCTGCTCGATGCCTTGGTGGCCTGGTTCGAGACCACGGGGTGCCGGGGCGTCGACATCAACGCCCTCCCCGGGGATCGCGCCACCAAGAACGTTCTCGAGGCGTCGGGGTTCAAGGCCCGCCTCATCACGATGCATCGCACCCTGGAATGACCTCGCCGCCTCCCGCCGGTGCGCCGGTGACGCCGGTGGTGGCCGTCGGGGGAGTGGCGGTGCGAGACGGCGCGTTGCTGCTCGTCCGGCGGGCCACCGCGCCCCAGGCGGGACGGTGGACCATCCCGGGGGGCCACGTGGAGCCCGGCGAGGACCTGGCCAGCGCCGTCGAGCGCGAGATGCGCGAGGAGACCGGACTCGAGGTTCGCTGCGGTCCGCTGCTCGGTTGGGCCGAGCGCATCGGTCCGGGATACCACTTCGTCATCCTCGATTTCACCGTGGCGGTGCCCGACGGCGCCCCTGATCCGCGCGCCGGGAGCGACGCCGCCGCGGTGGCCTGGGTCCCGCTCGCCGAGGTGTCGGGGGCGTCGCTGGTGGAGGGAGTCGAGGAGTTCCTGCGCGCTCACGGCGTGATCGACTGAGCTCGGGGACGCGCCCGGGCCCGGCGTGCGAGGGTCAGGCTCCTCGAGCGCCGGAGGTGCTCGGCCGGCGCGGGCCCGGTGGCGGGGGGATGGGCAGTCCCAGGAGCTTGGCCAGCTCCGGGACCTGTCCGGCGGCACGACGCGCCGAGGAGCGCAGCTCCTCCCCGGCGGGATCGGGGAGTCCGGCCGGCTTCACCGTCCGGCGCACCGGGGAGTCCACCACCGCGTCGAGCAGCGCCTTCCAGTCGGCTTCGGCCAAGCCCGGGGCCATGGCGGTTCCCGCCGCTTCGGCCAGGCGGACCGCCATCTCGGCCGGCACACGGGCGGCGGGTTCAGGGGGTTTGGCCGACACGCGCAGGGCGTCGGCGACCCTCCCGTCGTCGAGGGCGGCGGTGATGCGAGCCAGCCACCCGTCGCGCAGGGCCGTCACCCGGGTCTGCAGCGCGTCGCGCAGGGTGCCCACCATCTCGCGAGCCTCGTCGTCGAGGCTGACGGTGGAGGCCGACGCCACCACCGATCGGACCTCGCGCAGCGGAGCGTCTTTGCCGGCGTTGCGCGCCGCCACGGCGCGGTCCTTCCATCCGGCCAGGTTCATGCGAGGCAGGAGCTCCTCGGCCATGGTCAGGAGGGGGTCGGGGGACACCTCGGCGCGTCCCTCGGCCCGGGCGCGGGCATTTTGCTCGTCGATGGCGTTGCGCACGGCCGGAATCCCACCCCGGAGCAGCTGCTCGGCGACGGGAAGCTGCTCGGGCCGCAACTCGGCGAGGGCCGCGTTGCGGTGGGTCGAGACGGGCTGCAGGCGCCGGGGGCGCTCGGTTCGCTCGGGCCGGGGCGACCGCGCTCCGGGGGCGGCGCGGTCGCGCTGCCCGGGCGCGCCCCGGTCGCTTCGTTCGGTGCGTTCCGACGCGGCACCGCGCTCGGGGCGGGCCGGGCGGCCGTCGCGCTCGGGACGCGCCTCACGCCCGGGCCGGGCGGCCCGGGGCCCGGCGCGCTCGGCCCCCGATGGCGATCCCGGCGCGCCGTTGCGGCGTGGCGCCGAGCCCCGGCCCGGGGCGCCGCGCCGGGGACGATCGCCGCCACGGTCCTCCTCGCGCCGGCGATTTCCGGGCACCAGGACCACCGACACGCCGGCGGGTGCGCTGTCGCGGCCCGAGCCGATGATCTCGATGCGGGCCGCCTTCTCGGTGCGAACGCCCTCTTTGGGGGCCAGGACCGAGGTGACCACGATGCCGTCGAGGTCGAATTCGGCATCGGCGCGCAGGACGTCTCCGACCTTGGCGCCGTCGGGAAGGAGCGTGCCCTCGAGCGAGCCTCGCGGTTGCCGGGCACCAGGGGCCCGCCACGTCCACGAGCCGTCGTCGCGGCTGCTGGTGAGTTCGATGTCGATTCGTCGCGTCATTGGGGTCGGACCACGCTACCGTCGGCACCGACACCGCGAGAACACGTCTCTCTCCCCGTCCCGGTGCCAGGCGTTTGCGTTTTCTGTGGAGGTTCTGAGAATACGGCCCAAACGCCCCCGGGAACCATGGGCAGTCCCTAATCTGACAGGGGTCGGGAACACCCGTGGGTGGTTGTCTCCCCGAGGGAACAGGAGCCCGAGCAGTGGACGAGAAGCGTCTGGACCCCGCGGCCGACGACGCCGAGTCGACGCCTCCTCCACCCCCGCCATCGGGCGAGACGCCTTCTTCTCCCGACCCCCTGCCACCGTCTCCCGACCCCGTGCCCAATCCGGAGGTCTCGACGGCGCCGTGGCCGTACGGCGCCGGGCCCTCGGTGGCGCCTCCGGCCGCCGCGCCCGTGTGGAGAGGTGCCGAGCCGCCGGTCGTGCCGGGATGGCCTCCCCCCGGGTACCCGCCCCCGGGCCCCTATACGGGGACGTCGCCCGGTGGGGGCTGGGGAGGAGCGCCGCCCCGGGACCCTGCGCCCGGTCCACGCGGCATGCGGGGATGGATCGTGGTGGCCGTGGTGGCCGCCCTCATCGGCGGCGCGGCGGGGGCGGGGATCGCCGAGGCCGTCGGGACCGGTGGCCCCGACAGCTCCGCCCCCCCGGTCAGGGTGGGCCAAGAGACACCGGGCCCCGCGCTGGCCGGCGGCGCGCAGATCCCCACCATCGTGAAGAGCGTCCTGCCCGAGGTGGTGTCGATCGACGCCAAGGGACCCGGGGCGGGGGAGGGCCCCTTCGGCAGCGGACAGAGCGAGGATCAGGGCACGGGGATGATCATCGGCACCACCGGCGAGGTGATCACCAACAACCACGTGATCTCGGGCGCCACCACCATCACCGTGACCCTCTACGGCCAGACCGCGGCGTTGCCCGCCACGCTGGTGGGCGCCGACCCCTCCAGTGACACCGCCCTGCTCAAGATCAATTCCCCTCCGGCCAATCTCCAGCCGGTGACCTTCGGGGACTCGACGAAGCTCGAGGTCGGTGACGCCGTCATCGCCATCGGCAACGCGCTGGGCTTGTCGGCGGGCACGCCCACGGTCACCTCGGGCATCGTGTCGGCCACGGGCCGGACGGTCCAGGCCGGCGACGCCGACGGTGGTGCGGGCGAGACCCTGCAGAACATGATCCAGACCGACGCGGCGATCAATTCGGGGAACTCGGGTGGGCCCCTGGTGGATTCGGCCGGACAGGTGGTGGGGATGGACACGGCGGTGGCCTCGTCGAGCAGCGGGAACGCCCCGGCGCAGAACATCGGGTTCGCCATTCCCTCCTCGACCATCCAGGGACTGGTCGCCACCTTGCGCTCGGGGGGGACGGCGGGCAAGGCCAAGCCCTACCTCGGCGTCGAGGTCACCGACGAGACCACCCAGGAACAGCAGGCCTACGGTCTCGTGCCGGCGTCGGGGGCGTTGGTGGTGTCGGTGGTGAGCGGATCGCCGGCCGACAGCGCCGGCATCCGCACCGGCGACGTGATCGTCGACTTCAACGGGAAGGCGGTCACCTCGGCCCAGGGGCTGACCAACGACGTCCAGGCCCTGGCCTCGGGGACCAGCGTGCGGCTCACGCTGTATCGCGGCCAGGAGAAGATCATGCTGTCGGCCACACTGGCCCTGGCGCCGGCGAGCTGATCCCGCCGGGACGGCTCAGCGACCCCGGTCGCCGTCCACGAGCTCACGCAGGATGTCGGCGTGCCCGGCGTGACGCGCCGTCTCTTCGACGAGATGGGCGAGCATCCAGCGCAGGGTCAGGCCGTGGCGCCCGAAGGCGAGCGGTTGCTCGAGGTCGGGACAGGCCGCCACGTTCTCGTCGGTGCGCCGTCCCGCCTCGGCATAGGCGCGGCGGACCGTGTCCACCGTGTCGGTGTCGTCCAGTTCGAAGCCGTCGCCCCGCATCACCACGTCGGAGCCGACCAGGCGTCGTTGGCCCCAGTAGATCTCGACGGAGGTCAGGTGCTTGACGAGCCCGAGGAGGGTGGTCTCCGACGCCACGAGCCGACGGCGGGCGTCGGCGTCGGAGAGGTGCTCGAGCTTGCGGTCGACACCGGCCCGCAGATAGCCGAGGAACGCCAGCATGGTCTCTTTCTCTCCCCCGACGATGGCCGGGACGTTGTGGTCCCCGGTCTCCGCCGGCGTCATGGCCGGCCGAGCAAGGAGCCCTCGACTCCGGGCCCGGTCTCGGCCCCGACGCGGATGTACCACTCGGTGCCCCACACCGCCGTGAACGCTTCGGGCGGCATGGAGAGGAAGAACGAGGTGTCGGTGATCTGACTGGCGTGCACCTCCATGGCCCGGCGTTTGCGATCCAGGAAGGCGCTCACGTCCACCGCCGCGGTGATGCGCTCGGCGCGCACGCCCATGGTGTCGATCATGGCGCGTTGCTCCTCGGGCATGGAGAGACCGAACTCTTCGGCTCGATCGGCCAGCGACAACATGTGGTCCCGGTTCATCGTCGCCATGAACACCCGCGCCGTGGCGGCTCGCTCGGCGGCGCGCAATCCCACGCGGTGCACCTGGATGTGGTCGGGATGGCCGTACCCGCCGTTCTCGTCGTAGGTGGCGAAGACCTCGGCGCCCTCTTCGTCGAGGATGGCGGCCAGGCGTGACGCCGCCTCGTCGACGTCGGCCTGCCAGAAGCAGGCCGGGTCGTTGTTGGTGGGCTCACCGACCATCCCCGAGTCCCGGTAGCCGAGATACTCGTGGCGGGCCACGCCGAGGACCTCGCACGCCGCGGCCAATTCGCTGGCGCGTCGTTGCGCCAGGGTCTCGTCCGGCGCGAGCAGTCCGTCGGCGACCTCGCCGAGTTCCCCGCGCGTGGCCGTGACGAGCACGACCCGGTGTCCCTCGGCGGCCATCTTGGCCATGGTTCCCCCCGTCTGGATCGCCTCGTCGTCGGGATGGGCGTGGAAGAACACGGCGGTGGCCATGAGCCTGGAGGCTACGACATGGACGCGTCGGCGACGTCGGGGAGGGGAGGGGGAGGGGGAGGGGCGAGGATCGGAGACGCCGTCCTCCGGGGTGTGCTCGTCGGGAAAGCTGAGCAGAACAAGCGCATGGCGGCTACGGCCGCCTCCGGTGATCCTCTAACCGACGACCCAGGCGTCGCCCTTTGACCAGGTGTGCCTGCCACCGCACTCCGAACTATCGGTGAGGTTGTACCCCAGCCTGCTCGAGTCGAACGAATCCTTGTCCATCGCTATCCCCGTGCTGACTGGATTTTCCGTTTTTGGGCACCTGATCATGACGCTTCCCATTGGGATACCTCGTTTGGTTAGGAGCCTCAGAAATACTCCAGCAACCCAAACTGCCCCTTCCTGAAAGGGGATTTCTCATTGGTTCGGGCTTCAAGCCCTGGAGGTAGGTCTCGGAAACCCGCGGGCGTCACCGTCTGGCAGCGCCCCGCCCCCGGCAACCTATCTTGTCGATTCGTGTGGCACGGCTCGGAGCGCCGCCGGCCCCGAGGCGACCACGACATGCAATTTGTGGTATATGACATGTTCGATATATCAATCATCGGAGCATCGGCCCGCCGGATGGCCCCGGTGATGCCCGGAATGGCATCGTGTGGACGCAACGACCCCGGGGGCGTTCCGAGCGCACGCTCACGACGCCTGACGGCGACATGGACCTCTACGACGCCGAGCCGGCGGGGGAGGCCCGGGGGGCGGTGATCGTGGCCCAGGAGGCCTTCGGGGTGAACCCCCACATCGAGGACGTCACCAGACGTTTCGCCGCGGTGGGCTACCGAGCGGTGGCTCCCAGCCTCTTCCACCGCACCGGCGCTCCGGTCATCGAATACGGCGACTTCGAGAAGATCATGCCCCAGTTCGCGGGGCTCTCCGAGGCGGGGGTGTTGAACGACATCGACGCCGCCATCGCCTACCTCGACCAGCAGGGCTTCTCGATGCCCCGCATCGGGGTGGTCGGCTTCTGCATGGGTGGCACGATGGCCTTCTTGGCCTCGGTGCGTCGACCCTTGGGCGCGGGCGTGACCTTCTATGGCGGGGGGGTGACAGAAGGACGCTTCGGGGTGCCGTCCATGGTGGAGCTGGCGACCGAGCTCAAGGCTCCCTGGCTGGGCCTGTACGGCGAGGAGGACCAGGGGATCCCCGTCGACCAGGTCGAGGCCCTGCGGGAGGCGGTGGGGGGCGCCACGGTGGACACCGAGATCGTGCTGTATCCGGGCGCCGGGCATGGCTTTCACTGCGACATGCGCCCCGATTACCACGAGGCCTCTGCCACCGACGCCTGGAAGCGCACCCTGGGCTGGTTCGAGAAGTATCTGCCGGCGAGCTGAGACCTGCAGACGCCAGCCGGCGTCGGACAGATAGCGCCGGCAAGGGGAAGATCCGAGGGATCGGCGGAGCGCGGACCCCGCTGTGAGGACCAAGACCTGCGCTCCGCCGACACCCTTCTTGAAAGGTCGCCAGCGAGGTCGTGGGTGGGGCCCAAGGACCACCGTACGCCGATGCCGACAAGGTGTCTACGGTCGGTCTCGAATGGGCGCGTGGACTGGTGGAACCCGCGTGGTTCGGACCGTCGGGAACGCCGCGACGGCCACCGCGCCTGATCGAGGCGCGGGAAAGGGGCGAGTCCGACGGGGTCGGGCCCGAGGGCCGGGGGTCTTCCCGAGACGCCCGAGAGGGGCTCGTCCCGGGCGGTCTCTCCGGCGTTTGGGAACGTGGAATGCCGCCGATAATGTATCTTATGTAAAGTTAGTGCAGAGACGATTGGGGTGCCTGGGGCAGGCTGGCGGGCGGGTCGCACGGGGCCCCTCCCCCCGGGCCGAAATGGGTCAGGACCTGGGCGTAAAGCCCAACCGGGGGCCGGGCAAGGGGTAGATACGGGCCGAGGGGCTGCAGATCTCGTCGATGAGCCCGTACTCGAGGGCTTGCGTGGCGTCGAGGAAACGGCCCGCGGCGAGGTCCCGCTCGAGGGCCTCGGGTGACGAGCCCAGCGTGGCCGCCAGGCGTTCGGTGAACTGCCGGAGGTGGGCCCGGTTGTGGGCCGCCCAGGCTTCGAGGTCCCGGGCCGGGCCCGACAGCTCGAAGACCGGTTCACAGAGCCGGAAACGGGCATGGGGGGTGGCCCGGCGGTGATGGGCCACCACCAGGGGCCCGAGGGCGGGACCGGCCGCCTGGCCGATGCAGGTGGCGGTCAGCTCGACGCCCAGGAGGTCGATGACGTCGATGAGGCACATGGCCGCCTCGAGGGTCCCCCCGGGGCTGTCGATGTGGAGCTGGATGGGATCGTCGCCGGTGGCGTCGAGGGTCATGAGCTCGGCCGAGAGGTGGCTGGCGAGGGCGCTGTCGAGGTACCCCCACAAGAAGACCACCCGTTGGTCGAAGAGGCGGTCCCGAGCCGAGAGGCGCCCGGGGTACTCGGGTCGTGGGGCCCCGGGCTGGGGGGCGGCGGGAGGGGTAGTCATCGGCCGCGCTCCCCCAGCCGCCAGTCCAGCTCCATGCCGACCGCCGCCGCGTAGCGCTCCAAGGTGGACAAGCGGATGTCGGCCTCCCCCGCCTCGAGGCGGGCCACCGCGGACTGCGACGTCCCCATGCGCTGCGCGACCTCGGTCTGCGACAGCCCCACGAGCAGCCGCCTGCTCACGAGCTCGGCGCTCAGGTCCTTGCGTCGTCGTGCCATCTCCCGGAACCCGGGGAACACCGTTTCGTGTCGGCGGGCGGTCACCGGTCTCCTCGATCGGGCGGTGTGATCGACACCCCAATATACCTCCAATAGGATATCTCAGCAATGAGATATCCCGTCGCCGAGCCGACCTTCGGTCCCGGGGCGGCTCCAAGAGGAGGAGGAAGGTCGTGTCCCTTCAGCAGTCGGTGATCCCCACCGTGCTCGAGCAATCGGCCCGGGGCGAGCGCGCCTTCGACATCTATTCGCTGCTCCTGCGCGAGCGCATCGTCTTCCTCGGCCAAGAGGTGGACGACCAGATCGCCAATCTGATCATCGCCGAGCTCTTGTACCTCGAGGCCGAGGACCCCGAACGCGACATCTCGTTGTACATCAACTCCCCCGGCGGCCTCGCCTATGCCGGCATGGCCATCTACGACGTGATTCAGCACATTCGTCCCGACGTGTCCACGGTGTGCGTGGGCATGGGGATGTCGGCTGCCGCCATGGTCCTGTGCGGCGGGGCATCGGGGAAACGCCTCGCCCTTCCGAGCGCCAAGATCATGATCCATCAAGGCTCGGCCGGTACGCGTGGCGCGCCGCGCGACATGGAGATCCAGTTGCGTGAAGTGCTGGCGATCACCAGGCGTCTGGCCGAGGTCATCGCCCATCACACCGGGCGGCCGGTGGAACAGGTCGAGAAGGACCTCGACCGCGATTACTTCATGAACGCGCAAGAGGCCATGGAGTACGGCCTCATCGACGACATCATCGTGCCCCGACGCGGCCTGGCCTTCCCTCCCCCGGTGGCGGTGGCCGGGTAGAGGCGCGCCGCCGGCGGTTACTTGGCCGGGAGGCTGGAGAACGCCACCGCCCCGGCCGGCACCGTCAGGTGCAGGGCCTTGCCCCAATTGGTGAAGGTTCCCGAGTCCTTCACCGTTTGGGTCCCCTCCTTCGCCGTCCCGCTGAATTTGAGCGGCACCGTGGGCTGCGACGCGGCGACATAGAGGGTGGTGGCACCGGTGACGCCCGATTGCGGCGTGCCCGGGAGCCCGCCCTTGACGCCGATGGCGGTGCGACCGGCGACGGTCGTCGGGTCGGTCAGCGTCAGCTTGCCGGTCGGGTTGAGCTGCGCCAGGGTCCCGGCCAAGGTGACCGCGGAGACGATCGACTTGAAGAGGCTGTCGGTGCTGTGGACGGCGATCCACTTGTTGGCGTAGCTCGTCGCCACCGTGGCGGCCAGACCCATGGCCGAGGTCAGTCCGCCCGAGTCGCCGCGCACGTAGGCGATGCCCCCGACGTAGATGACCTGGATGTGTTGGGTTCCCTGGGCGACGGTCTGCTGGCCCTCGGTCTCCGACGCGTCACCGCTGATGATCTGAGACGACGTGCCTTCGACGGCGCTCAGCACGTAGTGCGCGGAGCCCGTCTTCTTGGCCGACGTGGTGGCGGCGGTCAGGATCTGCGCGGCGGTTTTCCCCGACAGCGCACCGATGCTGGCCGTTGGAGCGGCCGCTGATCCCGATGAGCTGCAGGACGCGGCGATGAGGGCCACGAGGGCGACGAGCATCACGGGCACGGTTCTGCGCATCGAATAACGGTAGTGCATGCCGTGCAGGCCCCCGACGGGGTCCCCCACCCCGTCGTGTCGCTCAGACTGTGGCAGGGCCTGTGTGTGCACTGTGCAAACCTGCGGAGATCTCGGGACCCCTTCGACCCGCGAGGAGCGTCACGGTCAGGCTCCGCTGCTCAGGCTGTTCCCAGGCTGCGGTTCGAAATCGATCAGAAGATCGGTGCCGAGCGCCCTGGCGATGCGGTCGAGGGTCATCACCGTCGGCGAGACCTGTCCCCTCTCCAGACGGGCGATCGACGGCTGGCTCGTCCCGGCGCGCTCGGCGAGCTCGGTCTGGCTGATCCCCGCCCGCCGTCGCGCCGCACGCACCGCGCTGCCCACCATGATCGAGGTGCGGGTGCGCTCGTAGCGGGCCAAGGCTTCGGGTCCCCGGCGGGGAGCCGGTCGACGTGGCGACCCCGAGCCGCGGGGACCCCCCGACTTCGATGATCGTGTCCCCGACGCCGCTCCAGCCATATCAAAGATGAACTATACCATGTGGGATATAGGTGGGGTTGACGCACCCGGATCCGAATGATCCAGATATAGGGTCGTCCGCATGGCGACCGACCCCACCCGGGCCACCGTTCCTGAAATGAGGGCGGCGGTCGAGGGCACCCTGATCCACCGGAAATGCCCCTTCTGTGAGAGTGAGCACTGGAAGCCCCCCGTCGATGACCGCGCCTTCGTGGTGTCGGAGGCGACGGTGGTCAACGGGAGAATTGCAGACGCTCGCGTCGAGGGAGCCGCGGTGAGTTGGGTCTGCGGAGGTTGCGGTTTCCTCAGGGTGCACGTCGTGACGGTCCCGAGGTCCTCCTAGCACCGCGGCGCGTCCTGCAGACCCTCGGTCCAGACCCCGCCCGGCCCGACCGGTGAACTACCGGCTCTGTGTCGAGTGTTGCGGGCAGAAATCCTGGCCACCGGAGTCGACCAGCCAGCCTGCGGTCTCGGCTCGCGCCCGGATGGCTTCGGTCGGCACCTGGTGAAAGTCGCTGCCGGAATCGAGAACCGTCAGAGCGTTCTCGCATCCATCCCGGTCACAGCGGACCGAATCCTCTGTGACAGTCATGACGCCCACGGTACTCAACGGTGCGCCGGGAAGGCCCGGAAAAGATCCGGGACGATCCCCCGCCGGATCGGAACGCCGGCCCGACCCGATCGGCTCAGACGGGGGCGTCGGGGGGATCCCGGCCGATGGCCGAGGGATGGTGCGTCCCTTTGTGGGTCACCGGGGCCGACGTCGGGCGACCGGGAGAAGAGGCGCAACGCGTCTCTCGTCACCGGGTGAGGGGTACTCCTGCGGCGACGGCGAGAGCCCGATGGGTCGCTGTCCAACGGGGCGTGGGGCGGACGACCCCCGGGAGGGCATGTCGCAGGCCCGGGGGCCGTCCTGGGGTCACGGTACCGACCGCGCCGGCGGGCGGCCACTCGCTTCTCTCCCGACGGTCCGAGACGGGCCCTCGTACAATGCGACCGCATGAACTGGCCCCTGCAATTCGGCATCTTCCTCGCCCCGTTCCACCCCGTGGGCCAGAATCCCACGCTCGCCTTCGAACGCGACCTCGAGCTCGTCGTCCGCCTCGACCAGTTGGGCTTCGACGAGGCGTGGTTCGGTGAGCACCACTCGGCGGGCTACGAGATCATCGCCTCGCCCGAGGTCTTCATCGGCGTGGCGTCCCAGCGAACCCGACACATCCGGCTGGGGACGGGGGTGAGCTCACTGCCCTACCATCACCCCTTCATCCTGGCCGACCGCATGGTGTTGCTCGACCACCTGACCCGGGGCAGGGTGATGTTCGGCGTCGGGCCCGGTGCGCTCCCCTCGGACGCCTTCATGATGGGCATCGACCCCATGAACCAGCGCGACATGATGGAGGAGTCGCTCGAAGCCATCCTCGCCCTCCTCGACTACGGCGAACCCGTGACACGCGAGGCGTCGTGGTTCACGTTGCGCAACGCCCGATTGCAACTGCGGCCCTTCACCCACCCCCGTTTCGAGGTGGCGGTGGCCGCGCAGATCTCCCCCGCCGGTCCTCGCGCCGCGGGACGGTTCGGGTTGTCGTTGCTGTCCATCGGTGCCACTTCGGCCGGCGGGTTCGACGTGCTCGGCTCGCACTGGCAGGTCATGGAGGAGCGGGCCGCCGAATTCGGCACCGAGGTCGATCGGCGCAAGTGGCGCCTGGTCGGGCCCATGCACATCGCCGCCACCGAGGAGCAGGCGCGTGCCGAGGTGAAGTTCGGCCTCGCCCAGTGGGTCGACTACTTCGAGCGGGTGGCCGCCCTGCCCCTGGCGCCGGGCACGCTCGACCCCGACAAGATGGTGGATGCCCTCATGGAGACGGGCTTCGCCGTGGTCGGGACGCCGGAGATGGCCATCGCCCAGATCGAACGGCTCGTGACCCAGTCCGGCGGCTTCGGGACGTACCTGCTGATGGCGCACGAGTGGGCCGACCGGGAGGCGACGTTGCGGTCCTACGAGCTGTTCGCCCGCGAGGTCGTCCCCCACTTCAAGGGCACCTTGTCTTCGCTCCAGGACTCGCGGGACTGGGCTGCGGAGAATCGACCCGAGTTCATCGGGGCCGTGGGTGGGGCCATCATGCAGGCCATCACGGACCATCACGCCGAGCGCGAAGCCAAGCAAGGCCAGGTGAAGACGACCGAGTCGTGACTCCCTAGGAGGAGCGGGCGTCGAACGTCGGCACCAGGTGGCGAGCGGCCCGCGCTTCGTCGACCCGCCGAACCGGCGTCAGATGGGGAGCCTCGGTGGCCTCCAAGGCGCCTTCCGGGGTGCCCGCCGCGGCCACGATGCGTTCCAGCGCACCGGCGAGGGCTTCGAGGGTCTGCAGGCTCTCGGTCTCGGTGGGCTCGATCATGAGGGCTTCGTCCACGATGAGCGGGAAGTACACCGTCGGCGAGTGGAAGCCCTCCTCGAGGAGGCGCTTGGCGACGTCGAGGGCCCGCACCCCCGTGGCCCGTTTGAGCGAGGACGCCGAGAGGACGCACTCGTGCATGCAGGGCCGGTCGTAGGGGGCGTCGAACGTGGCGGACAACCGCTGGCGCAGCCAGTTGGCGTTGAGGACGGCCAGATGCGCTACGTCACGGAGTCCGTCGCTGCCGTGCACGAGCACATAGGTGAGGGCCCGGGCCAGGACGAGGGCGTTGCCGTGCCACGAGTGCAGGCGACCGATGGACTGCTCGGGTGTGGTCCACCCGAACCGAGGCGCGGAGGGGTCGCCCAGAGGGGTGGGGCGAGGACCGGGGAGGAACGGTGCCAGTCGCTCGGACACCGCCACCGGTCCCGCTCCCGGGCCACCACCGCCGTGGGGGGTGGCGAAGGTCTTGTGCAGATTCAGGTGGACGATGTCGAAGCCCATGTCGCCGGGGCGCACCACGCCCAGGATGGCGTTCAAGTTGGCACCGTCGTAGTAGAGGAGCCCCCCCACCCCGTGGATGGCGTCGGCGATGGACTGGATGTCCTCCTCGAAGAGCCCCAGGGTGTTGGGGTTGGTCAGCATGATGCCGGCCACGTCCTCGTCGAGCACCGATCGCAGGGCGGCCACGTCCACGCAGCCGCGCTCGTCGCTCGGCACCGTGACCACCTCGAAGCCTCCCAGGGTCACCGATGCGGGATTGGTGCCGTGGGCCGAGTCGGGGATGACCACCTTGTGGCGGACGTCCCCCCGGGCCGCGTGCCAGGCCCGCATGAGCAGGAGGCCGGTCAGCTCGCCGGCCGCCCCCGCGGCGGGCTGCAAGGTGGCGGCGGCCATGCCGGTGATCTCGCACAGGACCGCCTCGAGCTCGACGAGGAGCTCGAGCCAACCCTGGATGCAGTTGGCGGGCGCGGCGGGATGGACGTCGGCCAACCCCGGCAGGACGGCGACGGCATCGCAGATCTTGGGGTTGTACTTCATGGTGCACGAGCCCAAGGGGTAGGCCCCCAGATCGACGGAGAACTGGCGGTGGCTCAGGCGGGTGAAGTGCCCGACCAGGTCGCGTTCAGAGATATCGGCGAGCACCACGGGGGCCGCCTTGCGATGGGCCTCGGGGACGAGCTCTTCGAGGGGGATCTCGGGGATGCCCGTGGTGCGCAGCTGCCACGCCCGGCGCCCGGGCTCGGAGAGCTCGAAGAGGGTGGGCTCGGTGTCGCGGCCGAGCAGAGGCGCGCTGGCGGCGCGACCACCGGCGGCCGGGGCGGGGACGAGGTCGTCGGTCATCACCGCACCGCCTTCTCGAAGGCCGACACGAAGGCGTCGATCTCCGCCCGGGTGCGGCGCTCGGTCACGGCCACGAGCAGTCCGTCGGTGCGACCCCCGGCGTAGGTGGGATCGAGGGGAACCCCGGCCAGGAAGCCCTCGTCGGCGAGCCGCTCGACGGCCATCTCGGCGTCGATGGGGAGGTGCAGCGCGAACTCGCGCACCACCGGTGCGTTCGCCACAGGCTCGACGCCGGGCACGCCCAGGAGTCCCTGACGGCAGTACCGCGCCCCGCGCGCCGAGCGCAAGGCCACTTCGGCCATGCCCGAGGTCCCCAGCCACCCCAGCTGGATCGCCGCGGTCACGGCCATGAGGGTCTGGTTGGTGCAGACGTTGGACGTGGCCTTCTCGCGCCGGATGTCCTGCTCGCGGGCCCGCAACGTGGTGACGTAGGCGCGTCGCCCCTCGGCGTCGACGGTCTCGCCCACCAGCCGCCCCGGCAGGCGGCGCACGTGCGCCATGGTGCAGGCGAACAGGCCGAGGTACGGCCCCCCGAAGCTCAAGGGCATCCCCAGGGCCTGGCCCTCCCCCACCACCACGTCGGCGCCCCAGTCACCGGGAGATCGCAGGATCCCGGCGCAGATGGGGTCGAAGGCGACGATCAGCAAGGCGCCGCTGCGGTCGCACCGGACGCGGGCGTCGTGGAGGTCCTCGAGACAACCCAGATAGTTGGGATAGGCGACGACGATGGCACCGGGCTCGTCGGAGTCCTCGAAGGCCGTCGCCGCCCAGTCGGTCGTGCCCTTTACCAGGGGGACGTCGTGCAGTCGGTGTCCGGTGCCCGCCGCGAACGTCGCCAGGACGTCGCGCCACGTCGGATTGACGCCGTGGGAGACCCACACGTCCTGGCGGCCGGTGGCGCCCACGGCGAGGTTGACCGCCTCCACGAGGGCGGCCGCCCCGTCGTAGAGCGAAGCGTTGGAGACCGCCAGGCCCGAGAGACGGGCCATGAGGGTCTGGAATTCGAACACGGCCTGCAGCACGCCTTGGGCGACCTCGGGTTGATAGGGCGTGTACGAGGTGACGAATTCCGAGCGCGACGCCAGGGCGCGGGTGACCGGTGGGACTTCGTGGTCGTAGGCGCCGGCTCCCGCGAAACACACCAGATCTCGCCCGCAGGGTCGGTTGGCAGCCGCGAGGTCCTCCATGTGGGCGAACACGTCAGGCTCGGGCAGGCCGGCAGGGAGGTCGAGGCCACCCGCCAGCCGGAGTGCCTCGGGCACCACCGCGAAGAGGTCGTCGAGCGACGACAGCCCCAGGAACCCGAGCATCGACGCCACCTCGGCCTCGGTGTGCGGCGTGTAGCCGCTCATGACGCTCCCGCCCCGGTGTGGTGGGCCTGGCCCGCCCGGACGAACGGGAGCTCGTTGACATGGGCGGTGAGTCGCCGTCCCCGCACGTCGATGATGAGCTCGGTGCCGACAGCCACGTCATGGTCGGTGTCGAGGAAGGCCATGGCGATCCCTCGGCTGAGCACGGGCGAGAAGTTCCCACTCGTGACGGTGCCGATCGACGAGGAGTCGGCCAGGACCGCGGCGCCGTCACGCGGGGGTTGGCGGCCCTCGGTGACGAGCCCCCGCAGAGTCCGGCGCGGACCACTGGCCCGTTCACGCTCGAGGGCCCGGCGTCCTCGGAACTCGCCCTTGTCCCACCCCACCACCCAGCCCAAACCGGCTTGCAGCGGCGTGATGCCCGGGCCGAGCTCGTGGCCGTGCAAGGGCAGCCCGGCTTCGAGGCGCAGCGTGTCTCGGGCTCCAAGGCCGGCGGGCACCACTCCGGCGTCGAGCACCGCCTGCCAGAACCCGGCCGCCGCCTCGATGGGCACGGCGCATTCCACCCCGTCCTCCCCCGTGTAGCCGGTCCCCGCCGCGATGCACCGCACCCCGTGCCAGGAGAAGGGCGTGACCCTGAATCGGGGCACGGCGGCAGCCTCGGGGGCGACCGAGGCGAGCCGGCGCCGCGCCTCGGGGCCCTGCACGGCGATGACGGCTCGGGTGTGGGTGGTGTCGTTGCCCCCGAGGGCGTCACGCACCCGGGACGTGTTCGACGCGTTGGGCATGACATCGAAGACGTCGTCACCGAGCCACCACACGATGATGTCGTCGAGGACCGATCCGTCGTCCGCGTCGAGGAGGTGGGTGTATTGCGCCCGGCCGGGGGCCACCTTGCCCAGGTCGTTGCTCAGCTCCCGCTGCAACGTGTCGGTGGCGCCATGTCCTTCGACACGAACGGTGCCCAGATGACTGACATCGAAGGCCACCGCATCGGTGCGGCACGCCATGTGTTCGGCGAGCGTGCCACTGCCATAGGCCAGGGGCATGAGCCAGCCGCCGAATGCCACGAGCTTGGCCCCGAGCGCCCGGTGGGCGTCTTCGAGCGGTGAATGAGCGAGGTCGTGGTCCCCGTTCGATTCCTGGCCGCGCCGCGCGTCGGTCGAGGTCCGAGCCGAATCAGAGGGCGCCACGCCGCCAGGTTAGGCGGCGGGAGATGAGCGCCGATTCAGGTCGTACTTCGCCACGAGCGCCAGGTAGTCGCGCTGATAGAGAAGCTTCACCTCGATGCCCGGGTGCAGCTCTCGCAGTCGTCGGACCTTGGCGTTCTTGCGGGTCACGAGCTTCTGGCTGAGCGTGGTGAGCTCGATGAAGCAGGCGTGGTCGGGGAGGTAGAAGTCGGGACGGAAGCCGACCCGAGGAGAGCCGTCGGCGTGCCATTCCAGGACGAACTCGACTGGCTCGTACTCCCAGCGCACACCGTAGAACTCGAGGAGCTCCGCAAAGTGCCGCTCCGAGTCGTGGGCGAAGTGAACCTTCGTCGACTCCTGGGCGACCTCGGGGGCTTCCACCGTCAGCCCCGAGCCTCCCGAACCGCGGCGGCGAAACGTGCCGGTGGTCGAGCGCCGGGCGCAGCGTTGCGCGTGCCCTTGTGTTCGATCTGCAAGATCGCGGCGTCGAGCTCTTCGAGCACTCCCGAGAGCGGG
The DNA here is from genome assembly GCA_050011815.1 of Acidimicrobiales bacterium. Classification (GTDB taxonomy): domain Bacteria; phylum Actinomycetota; class Acidimicrobiia; order Acidimicrobiales; family UBA8190; genus Chersky-840. The sequence goes on from JBEKIJ010000021.1 coordinate 65,874, forward strand.
ACGATGTTGAGCACTCCTTGGCCGCCCTTGAGCAGGTCCACGACTTCGCCGTCGGTGCGCGCCAGCACGGAGTTGGTGCCGACGAGGACCAGATTGGTAGACGCCAGATCACCACCGAGTCCCTCACGCAGACACTCCACCGCACGCCGCGCTCGCTGCAGCGAGATCCCCGCGTCGAGAAGCTGCTTGATGACCTTGAGCTCCACCACGTCGGTGTAGGAGTACAGACGTTGGGTGCCACTGCCGCGTGCATCTGCGATCGACGGCCTCAGCAGTCCGGTGCGGGCCCAGTAGTCGAGTTGGCGATACGTGATGCCGATGAGCGCGCAGACCTGCGGTCCACGGAATCCCTCGGTGTCGAGCGCCGGTTCGGACATGCCCGGCAACTGCGCGGCCTTCGACACACTGTCGACCATCGGGGTTCCTCCTCCACCTCAGGTGCAGGTTCATCCTACCCCGTCGTGTCACAACACGGTAGTTACGGATCTGTCACCGACGGTGGACCCCGGACCCGGGCCGGGTCGGTCCGGTGCGGCGGACCGCTCTCCTGCCTCATCACCAGGAGTCACTTGTGCGACAACGGAAAATTGCCTCTCCGACTCGCGCTTCGGCGGCACCTCTTGGGTTCCGTCCGTGCCGACGCAACCGGTGAAACGGGCCTGGCACTGACCTGCGGCAAGGGTCGATCTCTCACCGTCGACTAGAGCTTTATGTCGAGGGTTTCAGTCCACTCGGCGCAGCTCAGACCGGTAGCGGAACCCGTTCTTCACGTATTCGGCGGCCGCGATGGTGATGCCGTCGACCCGAGAGGCATCAGGCTTCAAGGTGGCCGGGATCCCGACGGCGAGCGCCCGGGGCGGGACGCGCGTCTGCCGGGGGACGACGGCCCCTGCCCCCACGGTGGCGCCCGAGCCGATCCGGGCGTGGTGGAGCACGATGGCGCCCGACCCGACCAGGCATTGGTCCTCGAGGGTGCATCCCTCGAGGTGCACGAGGTGCCCCACCACACAGCCGTCGCCCACCGTGGTGGGGAAACCGGGCCCGGCGTGGATGACGGTGCCGTCCTGGATGGACGTGCGGGCCCCGATGACGATGGCCCCGTAGTCCCCGCGCAGCACGGCGCTGGGCCACACCGTCGAGTCGGCCCCGATGGTGACGTCGCCGATCACCGTGGCGTCGGGATGGACATAGGCGTGGGGATCGATCTGCGGCACCAGGTCCCCGAGCGCGTAGACGGCCATGGCCGGTGACGCTACAGGCCCGTGACGGTGCCGTTTCGGGACCAAAGTCCCTGCCGGTGGCCCGATGAACGGTCGATACCGGCAGGGAAGGTCGCGGCGCGCGACCGGAATCGAACGAACGCGGGCCCGCTGTAGCCCGGTGAAGGCGTTGGCCATGGTTACCAAGCGAGGGCACAGGCCGGTGAGATTGTGGCAAGTCGCGGCCATCGCCATCGTCATCGTCGGGATGCTGGGGATCGGCGCCGGGACGTGGACCTGGTACAAGCGGAACGAGGACCACAACCGCGCCGACGTCCAGGCGAACGCGGACCAGGTCGTGGTGACGACGAAGAAGACCCTCGACGGCTACGCCAATCAGATCGCCAGTACCGTGGCGTTGTTCACCCAGCCCGGCCTGATCGACCGGACGGAGTTCCACTCCTACGTCAGATTCCTCGACCTCTACAACCGGTACAAGGGGATCTACGGACTCGGGCTCATCTCGTGGGTGCCGGCACCGGCCCTCCCCGCCTTCGTGGCCGGGTGGCGCGCCGACGGGGACCCCAACTTCACCGTGGTGCCGGCCGGCGACCGGCCGGCCTACTGCTTGGTGAGCCAGCTCGACGAGAAGAACCTCAAGTCGTCGATCCCCCTGATCAGCTACGACCTGTGCACCGTCTCGAAACTCGTGACGGTGTTGGACTCGGCCGCGGCCGACGGGATGGTGCATGCGGTGGCCGAGACCTCGATCGCCTCGGGGCCTGGGTTCGAGGGCAACTTCGTCCTGGTGGCGCCGGTATACCGCGGAGACCCGCTCACCCTCGCCCAGCGTCAGACCCAGCGCACCGGCTGGGTGGCCGCGCTGGTCAACGGTGCGCAACTGCTCAGAGCGGCCCTCGGCCCCGACGGCGCCCATCTGGGAGTCGAGCTGTTCTCGGGATCGGGAGTGTCGCCGAAGCAACTGGTGGTCTCCTCGCCCAGCGCACTCAAGAGTGCCCCGGGCTCGGTGATCGAGCATTTCCGCGACGACGGCACCTGGACACTGGTCGTCAGCGCGCCACAGGGGGAGCCGGGACAGGCCAACCCGCTCGTCGGGCCCCTGGCCGTGTTCGTGACGTCGTTCTTGCTCATCTTGGCGTTGGGCATCTTCGTCTGGGACCTGGGGCGGGGCCGGTTGCGGGCACGACGGCTCTTCATGGAGAGCGAGGAGCGGTTCCGGTCCCTGGCGTCATGCTCACCGGTCGGCATCCTCGAGCTCACCCAGGACGGGACGACGCAGTACTTCAATCCGCGTCTCAACGAGATCGTGGGTGTCGACGACGCGTTCTGGCGCGACCACAAGTGGTCCGACTGCATCCTCCCCGAGGATCGAGCGTCGATGACGGCGAATGCGGAGAAGGCGTGGACATCACAGAACGACCTCAGTGCCCGCTTTCGGGTCGTACGACCCTCGGGGGAGGTCCGGAACGTGCGGGTTCTGGCCGCTCCGGTCACGGTCGGGAGTGAGGAGCCGTCCACCTTCGTGGCCACCGTGCAGGACGTCACCGAGGAGGTGGCAGCCACAGAAGCCCTGGCCTTCCGGGCCATGCACGATTCCCTCACCGGCCTGCCCAACCGGGCCCTGTTCCTCGACCGGCTGGGTGTGGAGCTCGCCCATTCGGCCCGCGCCGGAAGCGATCTGGCTGTCATGTTCCTCGATCTGGACGGGTTCAAAGTCATCAACGACGCCATGGGGCATCAGGCCGGGGACGAAGTCCTGAAGGCCATCGCCGGCAATCTGCTCGGCGTGGTCCGGGCCGGGGAGACCGTGGCACGACTCGGGGGCGACGAGTTCACGTTCATCTTCCACGAAGTCCAGGGAGCTGAAAAGGCGTCGGCGGTCGCTCAGAGGATCCTGGGCGCTCTCTCACAACCCATCGAGATCGACGGGCGGGTCGTGGTCGTGACCGGAAGCATCGGGATCGTGCTCCCCGGTCCCGGGGCACAGGCCGTCGCCGTGCTGCGTGATGCCGACGCCGGCATGTACCGGGCCAAGGAGTCCGGGCGTGATCGTTTCGAGATCTTCGCCGAGGACCAGCACGGCGCCTCGGTGTGACCCGGGGGGCCGAGCGGCCGTGGCCGGGGCCCTGGGGCGGAGCCGGCGGCCACGGTCGCTTGGTGGCGGGGGTTGCTGTACTCCCCCATCGTGCCCGTGGTCGCTTAACGGCCGGTGATGCCCCGCTGTGGGCTCGCTGAGTGTTCGCGACGTGTTCGCGAGTCTCCCTGAGAACTGACCGGCCCGGTCATCTAGCATGGCGCCCGATTGCCACCGATCATCGGATCGAGCGAGAGGCGGCCGTATGACCGAACGTCCTCGAGTCTCGTCCTCACTCCTCGTCGCCCTCCCTTGGTGGGCGCGTGTGTGGGACATGGTCAATGTGCCCCTGGCGTTGCTGTCGATGTTCGCCGTTGTGGCCGCGGTGCTCGTGCCAGGGACAGTTGCCCAGGCGCGTGCTCGTCACGCCGGCCCGGTCGCTACCAACTGGACGACGTATCACGCCAACCCGCTCGAATCCGGGATTGCCCCCAGCACCGCCACCTTCGCCCACCCCAAGCTCGACTGGACCTCACCGTCGCTCGACGGCCAGCTCTACGGCGAGCCGCTCGTCGAAGGCGGTTTGGTGGTTGTCGCCACCGAGAACGACGTAGTGTACGGGTTGAGCGCCACGAACGGTTCGGTCGCTTGGTCGACATCTGTGGGTTCGCCTGTGCCCGCCGGGTCGCTTCCCTGTGGTGATATCTCGCCAAACGTGGGCATCACCTCGACCCCGGTCATCGACTCGGCGCGGTCGGAGGTATTCGTGGTAGCCGACGAAGTGAGCGATTCGGCGATCTCTCACCATCTCGTAGGACTGGGATTGAGCACCGGCAACATCGTCCTCGATCAGGTGGTCGATCCCCCGGGGACCCTGACCGCTGCGCAACTCCAGCGACCCGGGCTCACACTCGATCAAGGCGCGGTGGAGATCGCCTTCGGAGGCAATGCAGGAGATTGCTCGACGTACCACGGGTGGGTGGTCTCGGTCCCCGAATCCGGTGGAGCCATGCGGACCTGGGAGGCCGATGCCAGTCCAGGCGACGACGAAGGGGCTGTGTGGCTGGGTGGTGCGGCACCGGTCGTTGATTCCGGCGGCAACATCTGGTTCGCCACCGGCAACGGGTCGAACACGACGGGGCCGTCACCCGACGGCGGTGATTCGGTCATCGAGTTGTCGTCATCGCTCGTCCCGCTGCAGTCGTTCACGCCTTCTACCTGGCAGACCGACAACGCCGATGACTTCGACCTCGGCTCTTCCCCCCCGGCGCTCATGGGGAACGGGTTGGTGTTCATGGCAGGCAAGTCACGCACCGCCTACCTGCTCAAGGAATCGAAGCTCGGCGGCGTGGGAGGTGAGGTGACCGAGCAGCCGTTCTGCGGAACGAACGTCGATGGCGGGGAGGCCTTCACTACCAAGGTGGTCTATGCGCCGTGCCTGGCGGGTGTTCAGGCGGTGAGGGTCAACACCCGGAACCACAAGCTCCACGTGTTGTGGAGCACGTCGACGGGTTCGAGTGGGCCGCCCATCGTGGCCGGGAACAAGGTTTGGACCATTCGGCAGGACGGCACACTGTTCGGCTTGCGGAAGTCCAACGGCAAAGTGGTGGTGCAATTGACGGTGGGAGCGCCCTCGAACCACTTCCCCACCCCGGCCGTGGGCGACGGGCTTTTGCTCGCCGCCTCGTCGAACCGGGTCGTCGCCTTCCACTGACGCTCGAATGGTCGCCCACCGATGCCCTCTAGAGGTGCAGCCCGCACTCCGTCTTGTCGGCACCGGGCCAGCGGCCCGCACGCCGATCTTCGAGGAGCGAGACGGGTCGAGTCGTGGGGCTGCAGCCGATCGAGAGGTACCCCTTGCGAAAGAGGGGGTGGATCGGGAGCTTGCGGTCGGCTTCGTAGCGCGAGACGTCCTCGTGGGTCCACCTGGCGATGGGATTGACCTTGATCAGTCCCCGGGAGTCTCGTTCCACGACCGGTGTGTTGGCCCTCTCCTCGCTGTCGGCTCGCTTCACACCCGACATCCACGCCTCTTGTCCTTCGAGTGCACGGTCGAGCGGCTCGACCTTGCGCAGCTCACAGCACCGCGCAGAGCCACAAGGCCAGGCGTCGGCGTCGGAGCCGGGAGTCATGACTCGCAACTTCAGTTGATACTGGGTCTCCACCCGTTCCACATAGGTCATGGTCTCGGGAAAATGGGCACCGGTGTCGAGAAAGATGACGTCCACCTTGGGGTCGACACGGGTCACGAGATCGATCAGGACGCAGTTCTGGAAGGAGCACACCAGGGACAGGCGGCGGCCGAAACGCTCTACCGCCCACGCCACCACGTCCTCGGCGCTGGCCTGCTCGAGTTGGGCCGCGAGGCGCTCGAACTCGGTCGAGGAGTCCTCGGCACCGACCATGGACAGCGCGTTGACCCGCCTTGCCGGTGAGACCACGTCACCCCCCACGTCGATCGCGTCCCCGAAAGCCCCCGCTCAATCTCCCACGATAACGCATCAGGGACGACAAGACGCATCGTCAATAGTAACGATCGCCGTGTCCCAGCCCTGGTCACAGCGCCGATCTGGGCACGATCCCGCCTCGGGTCGACGACTCGCCGGGGTGCCGATCCCCCACCACGGCGCCGGGACGGCGCCGGCGCATCGGCGCAAGGCGGCGGCCACGGCGACGTGGGTTCGGGACCCGGATCCCAGCGGCATGGGTGGACGCCCCGCGGCCGGCGAGGTTCAATGGCTCTCAGCTCGTGCGAACGCGAAAACAAGGGGTGCCCGATGACCATGACCGATCTTCCGCCGACCGCGATCCACCGTGGTGAGAAGGAGCTGCCCTTTGTCGACATCGGGGACGGAGGAACGCTTCAACTGCTCCAGGTGGACCTCTCCAACGGGGTGTGGATCGTGCGGAACCACTTCCCCCCTGACACCACGATCCAAACCCACAAGCACACCGGACACGTCCTGGCCTTCACCCAGAAGGGCTCGTGGTTCTACAAGGAGTACCCCGGCGTCGTGAACACGGCAGGCTCCTATCTCTATGAGCCGGCAGGATCGATCCACACGCTGCACGTGCCGTCGAGCAACGACGGGATCACCGACGTGTGGTTCGCCATTCACGGCGCCAATCTGAACCTGGGGCCCGACGGCAATGTAGAGCTGGTGATCGATGCGCATGCGATCCTCCCGTTCTACCGGGCCGCCTGCGCCGAGCAGCACGGCATCACCGATCCGCCTGTCGTCGTTATCGGGGGTTGACGGCGTGCGAGCTGCGGTCCTGACCGAGGATCGGCCTCGGCTCCAGCTCGCCGATGTCCCCACCCCGACGCCTGCACCCGGAGAGGCGTTGTTGCGCGTGACGGGATGTGGGATCTGCGGCAGCGATCTCCACCTGGCCAGCCAGTTGGCCGACACCGGCGCGGTTCTCGGTCACGAGATCGCCGGCACCGTGGCGGGCGTGGGGGAAGGGGTCGACCCGGCTCGCTGGAAGGAGGGCACATCCGTGGTGGCCCGCCCCCTCTCGGGCTGCGGGCGGTGCGAGTTCTGCGGGAGTGGGCGGCCCGACCACTGCGCGCAATTCCAGCTCATCGGTCTGGAACGACCGGGGGGCTTCGCCGAGTTCGTGACAGTGCGTGCCGATGAGCTCTTCGCGCTCCCCGCCTCGGTGCAGGTCGACGAGCAGCCGTTGGTGGAGCCCCTGGCCATCATGCGCCGCGCCTTCCGGCGTGGGCAGGTGACCGAAGCGGACCGGGTAGCCGTACTCGGCGCCGGTCCCATAGGGCTCGCCGCCGTGGCGTGGGCGAGGTCGATCGGCGTCGAAACGGTGGTTGTCAGTGAGCCCTCGACCCTGCGCCGCACCTTGGCGTCGCGACTCGGGGCGGCGGCGACCTTCGACCCCACCGAGGGCCCGGTGGCAGCCGAGGTCTTCGAGGCCACCGGAGGCGGACCGACTGTCGTCATCGAGTGCAGCGGTCGGCCCGGGCTCATCGAGCAGGCCCTGGAGATGAGCGTCGTGGACGGACGGGTGGTTGTCGTCGGCATCTGCCTGCAGAACGACTCCATCTTCCCCTTCTGGGGCCTGTCGAAGGAGATCGACATTCGCTTCTCCATCTACTACGGCCGCGAGGACTTCACCGACACCATCGATGCCCTGACCAGCCGGCGGCTCGACGCCGTCCCCATGGTCACCGAGTCCATCAACCTGGACCAGCTCCCCGAGCGCTTCGCCCGCCTCGAACGAGATCCCGACGCCGGCAAAGTCATCGTCCGGCCCTAGCGCCGGGTGCCTTCAACAGCGCGAGGTCGGATCCTTCTCGTCGGCATAGTGCTGATCTCGGTCTTCTTGGCCGCCACGGCCCGGCTCTTCGTGTGGCCTCCGATCGATGCACCCGTGCGGGTCGACGCCGTCGTGGCCACCGGCGGGGACCCCGGGCAAAGGCGGGCGGCAAGGGCGATCGACTTGGTCCGCTCCGGGTTCGCTCCCGTGGCGGTGATCTCCCTGGGGGGCACGCCGGTCGTGGCGTGCCCGTCGCATCCTCGGCAAGTCCGGGTGATCTGCTTCCGAGCGGACCCGCTCGACACCAGAGGCGAGGCGGAGTACGTCGCCGCGTTGGCCCGCCGGCGACATTGGGACGACCTGATCGTGGTCACCGAACGGAGCCAGTCCACGCGGGCTCGCCTCTTGTTCGAGCGGTGCACGACCGCTCACCTCCACATGGTCCCCGTCAACGACCCCGTCTCCCATCTCCCCTACGACGTTCTCTACGAATGGGGAGCCCTGCTGAAGGCACTGGTCCTGCACCGGTCGTGCTGAGCCGTTAACAGAGCCGTCATCGTACGGACCCATCCCGTTCACCAGGCACCCGTACGCTGGCTTCGTAACGTCCACGACATGTCACGCGCCAACAAGGTCGGAAGGTCCAGATGTTGTCCTCCTACCAACCGGGGCCCGGCTACGACGAGCTCGTCGAACCCGGTGGTCCGCCTCGGCCCACGGCTCGGGGGCTCTGGCGTCACCTGAACAACCTCGGCCTGGAGGCCCTTCTCGAGCGCCAGGAGGCGGCTGACCGGGAGATCCGCAGCATCGGCGTGACGTTTCAGACCTACGACGGCGATGCGGTCCTCGATCGCCCCTGGCCCTTCGACGTAATCCCCCGGGTGCTCGCCGCGTCGGAATGGTCCCGGGTGCGCGAGGGGCTCGTCCAGCGGCTTCGGGCTCTCAATCTCTTCATCGACGACGTGTACCACGACCAGCGGGCGGTGCGGTCCGGGGTGATTCCCTGCGATCTCATCACGGGCTCGCCGAACTTCCGACCTGAGTGCATGGGGGTCGACCCACCCGGGGGTGTCTGGGCGCATATCTGCGGGAGCGACCTGGTACGCGGCGAGGACGGGACGTTCTACGTGCTGGAGGACAATCTGCGGGTCCCGTCGGGGGTCTCGTACCTCCTCGAGAACCGGATGGTGGCCAAGCGCGTCTTCCCGGAGCTGTTTCGCTCCTACAGCATCGAGCCCGTCGACTCCTATATCGGGCGGCTCGGTGCCATGTTGTCGTCCCTGTCGCCGGCCCGAGACGAGCCCACCATGGCCGTCCTGACACCCGGTGTGCACAACTCGGCGTACTTCGAGCACGCCTTTCTCGCCCAGCAGCTCGGCATCGAGCTTGTCGAAGGCTCTGACCTGGTCGTCCTCGACGACGACGTCGTGTACATGCGCACGGTGGGAGGGCTCGAGCGGGTGGACGTGATCTACCGCAGGATCGACGAGATGTACCTGGACCCCGAGGTGTTCAGGCGGGATTCCTACGTCGGAGTGCCCGGGCTCATGCGCGCCTGGCGCAGGGGGAAGGTGGCGCTCGTCAGTGCACCGGGCTCCGGAATCGCCGACGACAAGGCCGTGTATGCCTTTGTGCCCGAGATCATCCGGTACTTCCTCTCCGAGGAGCCCATCCTTCCCAACGTGCCCACGTGGAGGTGTGGGGATCCCGATGACTGCGCCTTCGTGCTCGCCCATCTCGACGCCCTGGTGGTGAAGCCGGCCAACGAGTCCGGTGGCTACGGGGTCGTGATCGGGCCGACGGCGGGGGCCGAAGCCCTTGCCCTCGTGGCCCGGCGCATCGAACAGTTCCCACCGAACTGGGTCGCGCAACCGGTGTTGTCGCTTTCCACCATGCCGACCCTGTGTGACGGTGACGTCGCCCCCCGCCACGTGGACCTCCGACCGTTTGCACTTCTCAGCCCGGCCGGGGCCTATGTCACCTCGGGTGGGCTCACCCGGGTAGCCCGGACGGCGGGCTCGCTCATCGTGAACTCCTCACAAGGTGGGGGCAGCAAGGACACCTGGATCGTCGACGCCACCCTCGCCGATCTCGACGATCCTGTTGCCTCCGATGACCCGGTTGCCTCCGATGACCCGGGGGTGAAGACGTTGGCATCCGCCCCGCCCGAAGTGGCCAGGCACGGATCGGACCGACCCCTTCGCATCGAGGGATGGGAGCTGGCCCAATAGAACGCGGCACAGAGGGAGTCCCCGGACCCCTCGGAGAGGAGCGTGTGATGTTGTTGGCGCGGATGGCCGAAGCGGTCTACTGGGCCGGCCGCTATCTCGAGCGCGCCGAGGACACCGCCAGGATCGTCCGAGTACACGGTGAGACCCACATCGACCTGCCCGTGGGCGAGGACGTCGGATGGGCGCCGTTGGTCGAGATCGCCGGGACCATGGCCTCGTACCGCGACGCGGTCGATCGGCTCGGTCCGGGCTCCTCCGGGGCGGATGCCAAGCGATCGGCCGAAGCCCGGGTCGTGGCCTACGTCCTCACCGACCGCGACAACCCGTCGTCGATCCTGGCCTCGATCTCGGCCGCCCGTGACAATTTGCGGCGCGCTCGCCCCGTCGTCCCGCGCGAGGTCTGGGAGCTGTGCAACGAGCTGTGGGTGGCGCTCAGCTCGACCAGCAACGAGGTCGGTCCCCGCGACAAGCGGGTGCGGTGGCTGCAGCGGGTGATCGGGGACATCCAGCGGATCAACGGGGTGATGCAGGGCACGATGCGACGCGACGAGGCTCTGGCGTTCTTTCAGATGGGCCAACATCTCGAGAGAGCCGAGATCACGTGCCGGGTGCTCTCGGTCCGGGCCGACAGTGCCATGCCCGACCCCGGCCGGGAGGTCTACAACGAGGTGCACCAGATGGCCCTGCTCCGATCGCTGGCCTCGTACCAGCCGTTCCGGCGCGCCATGCCCGCACCGCCCGACGCCGCGTCGACGCTCAAGTTCTTGCTCCAAGACGAGGCCTTTCCCCGTGCCGTGTGTGCCTGTCTGAGCGAACTGCGCGACCTGGTGAAGGCCCTCCCCCACAATGAGCGCATCCTCGCGGCCTGCACCGACACCGTGGTGTTGGTGGCCGACGCGCCGGTCGCCCACCCCAGCCCCGGCAGTCTGCGAGCGTTTCTGGCCGAGCTGAGACCGGCCATCGAGAACCTCAACGACCACATCGAGGCGTCGTTCTTCTCGCCTGCCCTCAGCCCCACGCTGGCCCCGGCCGAGCCCTCTTACCGGGCGCCTCGGCCGAGGGCACGCTCGCCCTTCGTCGGGTCCGCCGATGTGGGGGTCCCCCCGGGCACAATCGGGGCCGTGGCCCAAGACAGGCTCTACCGCGTGGTCCACACCACGACCTACGAGTACGCGGCACCGGTCGAGCAGTCCTACAACGAAGCCCATCTCCGGCCCCGCGACACCGACCACCAGCGATGCCGGGCCCACAGCCTCGAGATCGATCCGGCGCCCAGCACTCGCTTCGAGTCGGTCGACCCGTTCGGGAACTACGTGGCGACGTTCGTGGTCCAAGGCGGGTTCGACCGGATGTCTGTGGTCGCCACCAACGAGGTGGTGGTGACGGCACCCCTCCCGCCACCGGCGGGACCACCCTGGGAGTCGGTCCGGACCCTGCTCGAGATCGACCGGCAGCCCTCGGCCCGCGACGCCCGGCGCTGTCGGGCGCCGTCCCGTCTCATTCCGACCTCGAATGCGTTGGCCGAGTACGCCGAGGGATCGTTCCTGGCCGGTCGGCCCCTGGTGGAGGCGGTCCTCGACCTCACGGGCCGGGTGTACCGGGACTTCATCTACGAGCCTGGGTTCACCTCGATCTCCACCCCCCTGCTCGAGGTGCTCGAACAGCGCCGGGGCGTGTGCCAGGACTTCGCGCACCTGATGATCGGGTGCATCCGGTCCCTGGGGCTGGCGGCTCGCTACGTGAGCGGGTACATCGAGACCGTGGCGCCCCCGGGCCAGGAGCGCATGATCGGCGCCGACGCCTCGCACGCCTGGGCGTCGGTGTACCTCCCCGGCTGGGGCTGGGTGGATGTCGATCCCACCAACGATCAACTCGTCGCCGACACCTATGTCACCACCGCATGGGGACGCGACTACTGGGACGTGTCGCCTCTGCGGGGATCGGTGGAAGGCGGCGGCGGGTCACATCAACTCGATGTGCAGGTGGACGTGACTCGGGTCGTCACCGCTACGGCAGACGTGTGACGCCGGTGGGCCCGCCGGCGCCCGGAGCCATCGCTGATCGTGTCCTCGACGGCCGGCTCCACGGCGCCGACCGCCGGGGTCGGTAGACGCTGTTGGGGCGGTGTCGCGAGAGCTTCTTGATCATGGCATCGACCTCGGCTCGAGCATCGGCGGCCCGGTCGCTGAGCTCGTCGGGTGAGGAGACGAGACAGAGCGCAGCTGACCTCGGAACGAGGTCCTTGATCCCGATCACCGCCCGGTGCAGTGCCGCGCATTGGCTGCGCGTCGTCTCTGACAGTTCGCCGGTGCCCGAGCTCGCCCGCGACAAGGTGGCCACCTCCTGCACGAGCTCGCCGATCCGTTCCAGTCGGGCGCGCAGCCGGGCGCGCTCGGCGGCTCGGCGTGACCGTTCGGCAAGTTCGACCGACGTGCGGGCCGTGGCGGCGGCGTCCCGCGCCGCGTGGGCCGATGATCTGGCGTACAAGAGGCCCCCCACAGCGGCCACGGCGGCAACCGACGCCGCGGTTTCAGTGAACGTGACGGTTTGCATGCTTCGTACCCCCCAGTTCGAGCAAGGCGGGGGCGCCGCTCCTTTGTCGGGTCGCGCGCCCTCGCAGGCGCGAGCCTATGGGGCATGCCGGTCGCGCCGACTCCGCCGCAGCCGCTTGAACGCGCTGAGTCACCGTGACGGTGTCGCATCGACGCGTCCGTCGGCAGAGAGGGACAGGTTCTAGCCCCACGATCGGAGCCTCCTGTCGATCACGACGGACAGGCGTCCTGATTGTTCATGGCCGATTGAAAGGAATCTCCAAGCTGCCGTACAGGTTCGTACCCGAAGATGTTCATGTCGTCGTCGCATGGCGTCGATGGCAGAGTTCAACCGACAGTCAGAGGGAGTACCTGTGAACAGCGACACTGGTCAAGACGGGCAGTCGGGCGAGTACGGCGCTCAGACCCCCACCGAGCGCGAGTTCACCCAGGTCACGCCGGTGCCGGAGCAGCCCACGGGAGAGATCCCGACCACGGGCCCGCCCACCGCCGAGGTCCCCCTGGCGGGTGCGCCCGAGGCCGGCGCCATGCCACCCCCGTCCTCGCCTCCCCCGCCCCCCTGGGGCCCGCCCTCCGCCGAGGTCCCCCTGGCGGGGGGGTACTGGGTCCCGGGATCGATGCCCCCTGGTGGGACCCCGCCGTACCCCCCTTACGGGGGTCACTACCCCTACGGAAGCCCTCCCCCCTTCTACAGCCCGCCTCCCAAGCGCAAGCCCCTCGGCAACTGGGGAATCGCCACCGTCGTGGCCGTGGCCGTCATCGCCGTGTCGGGCGTGGCCGGCGCCGTGGTGGAGCACGCCGTCGACAACACCACGACGAGCGGCTCGCCGTCCCTGGGCACCTTCCCGTCCGGCAACTCAGGATCGGGTCTGGGGTCGGGGTCGGGGTCGGGCTCCGGCTCCGGCGCGGGATCGGGGACGGGATCCGGCTCGGGCAATGCACCGGCTGGGGTCAACACCTCGGCCATCGCCTCGCAGGTCGACCCGGCTCTCGTGGACATCGACACCACGCTGGCCCAAGGTGGGGCGGCGGCGGGGACGGGCATGGTCCTCACCTCGGCCGGACTCGTGCTCACCAACAACCACGTGATCGAGAACGCCACAACGATCAACGTCCAGGTCGTGGGCACGCACCAGACGTACTCGGCCACCGTGCTCGGGTACTCGGTGACCGACGACGTCGCGCTGCTCAAGCTGCAGAACGCCTCGGGGCTGAAGACCGTCTCCATCGGCAACGCCTCGAACGTGAGCGTGGGGGCGCCGGTGGTCGCCATCGGGAACGCCGGGGGCACGGGGGGCACACCGACCGCCGTGGGCGGGACGATCACCGCTCTCGACCAGACCATCACCGCCGGTGACTCGGGCACGGTGTCGGAGACCCTCAGCGGCCTGCTCGAGACCGACGCCGACATCCAACCCGGAGACTCCGGCGGTGCGCTGGTCAACACGTCGGGCAAGGTCATCGGCATGAACACGGCGGCAGCCGAAGGCACCGCGGGTGGCGACAACCAGGGGTATGCCATCACCATCGACCATGCCATGGCCATCGCGGATCAGATCAAGAGCGGCAAAGCCAGCTCCACGGTCGAGATCGGACCCCGGGCGCTACTGGGCGTGGACGTGACCGACGGCTCGCAAGCCGGTGGGAACGGGTTCTTCGGCGGATCGGGGAACAGCTCGGGCGTGGCCGGTGCCTACGTCGAAGGTGTGGAGTCCGGCAGCGCGGCCGACAACGCCGGCATCGGAACCGGCGACACCATCGTGTCCATCGACAACACGACGATCGCCTCCGGCTCGGATCTCACCAATGCCATGGTCAAGTACAAGCCCGGCGACACCGTGACCGTCGGTTGGGTGGACGCCCAAGGGGCCAACCACACCGCCTCGGTCCAGCTCACCACCGGACCTCCGGCCTGACGGTCCCGGCCCCTCAGCCGGGCCGTCGGACCGATCGGGGAGCGTCCTCACAGGCGATGCAGGTGCGAGTGGCGGGTCTCGCCTCGAGCCGCGGCGACGTGATCGTCGCACCACACGATTCACACACGCAGTAGGTGCCCTCGGCGAGCCGTGTGAGCGCTCGATCCAGATCGTCGAGGTGGGCCCGGTCCTTGGTCAACAGGGCGGCGACCAGGGCCCGCTCGAAGGCCACCGTCGAGCCTTCGGGATCGTGTTCGTCGTCGAGGTTGGCATCAGACGATGCCGCCACGATCTCGTCGAAGTCCGCGGTCATGGCCCGGATACGAGCCAGCGTGGCCTGTCGTTCTGCATCCAGGAACGTCTCGGTCCTCGACCTCTTCATCACTCGACCTGCCGGCGATCGATGGAGACGGGCTGCTCGGGGACGCGCCGCACCCGGCGACGCCCGCCATGGGCAGCCGAACGCGGTGTCGACTCCTGAGTTATGGCGTCCCCCGCCACTAGATTGCGGGAGATGGAGGAGCCGGTGCGGAGCGTGGTCGAGTCGATGAGAGCCTGCGTCGTGCCGATCGCCGGATTGGGCATCACGCTTCCTCGTGCTGTCACCCGGGGCACTCCGGCACCGGTCCCTCCCGCCGCCAGGGGCGGTGCCCGGTGGCGCCTCGCGCTGTCAGATGTCCGCGCCGAGTGCCGTGTCGGCTGACCCCAACCTCTTCATGGTCGGGGCGCCGAAGTCGGGGACCACCGCGCTGGCCACCTACTTTACCCAGCACCCCGACGTCTTCGTGGCGGCCAAGGAGCTGAACTACTTCAGCTTCGACCTGGATTTCCGCACCATGAAGGGCGAGAAGTGGCGCGTCACGAAAGAGGCCTACCTGGCGTGGTTCTCCGACCATGGCGACAAGCGCTATCGGGGCGACCACTCGGTGTTCTATCTCTACTCCCGGCGGGCGGCGGAGGCGATCCATGACTTCGACCCCGACAGCAGGATCATCATCATGCTGCGGAACCCGGTCGACCAAATGCACTCACAACACAGCGAGATGCTCTTCCAGGGTGACGAGAACCTGCGCGACTTTTCCCAGGCGCTCGCGGCCGAGGAGGACCGCAAGCGCGGCCACCAGATCCCTCCCCGGTGCCGGAAGACCTTCGGGTTGCTCTATCGGGACCTGGCCCGGTACGCGGAGCAGGTCGAGCGGTACTTCACCGTGTTCGGCCGGGACCAGGTCTGCGTCATCCTCTACGACGACCTGGTGGCCGACACGCCCGGTACCTACCGCCGTGCGCTGGAATTCCTGGGGGTCGACCCCGACTTCAGGCCCGACTTCGTGGTCGTCAACGCCAACAAGGTCGTCCGCAGCACCTTTACGAGGGAGTTCCTCCGCCGCACCCCGTCGAGTGCCCGCCGGGTGGGTCGTCTCCTCGTCCGGAGCGAAGACCAACGAGCCGCGCTCCGCCGGCGCCTGCACGCCATGAACACCCAACAGCGGTCCCGTCCGGCCATCGATCCACGACTCCGGCGGGAGCTCGAAGCCGAGTTCGCCCCGGAGATCGGTCGCCTGGAAGAACTCCTCGGTCAGGACCTGGGTCGCTGGAGGAGCGCCCCTCCGGGTGGCGCATGACCGGTGACCCGTCGGGTGCGGTGTGGACCTACTGGGAGAACCTTCCCGGCACGTCGCGCTCCGCCTACCTGGACCTGTGCCTGGAGACCATTCGGAGGCACAGCGCGCCGCTGGAGGTGCGGGTACTCGATCGCACCACGGTCCCCCACTGGCTCCCCGATCTCGACGTCGAGCGCTGGGAGGCGCTTCCCGCCCCCAATTACCGGTCGGACTACGCCCGTTCCCGTCTCTTGCAGCGCCACGGGGGGATCTGGATCGACTTCGACACCGTGGCGCTGTCACCGTTGTCGGAACTGATCTCCGAGATCGACGACACGGGCATCGTGTGCTGGGGACAGGAGCTCGGGCGGTTCTTCGGCAACATGTGCGCGGCCCGGCCGGGCTCGGCCTTCGTGGACGCCTGGGTGGAGGGTCAGGACGCGGCGTTGTCCCGGCGGACGGACTGGTCCCGATTGCCCTACTCGGGACTGGCCCAGGACGTCTGCTGGCCGATCGCCCGGAGCGTGCCGTGGAAGTCGTTCCCCATGGACCGGATCGCCCCCGTGCCCTGGTACCAGTGGCGGCGGTTCTTGTCGCGTCTCGACTCTCCGCGTCGGGTGCTCGCCGGTCGACCGATCACGGTCGTGTTGTGGAATGCCGTCATGGCTCCCCTCCTGCGGAGCCGCACGCGCCACGAGATGCTCGCCAGTCCGATGCTGCTGAGCCGATTGCTCCGGATCGGCCTCGGCCTCACCACCGCAGATGACGAGGAGGACGCCTGGACCCGCCTGGACGTCCTCTCGGGGCTGCGCTTCTCGCTCACGGGTCAGCGGTTGGAGACGACCGCCCGGCGGGTCGTCAAAGGCCGGCGAGCATCGTGAGGACCGAAGAGGTCAGATCCGCTCGACGTCGGAAGTCACCGCCGACCGGCACCCGACCGACTGCGGCCCGACGGCTTGCGCTTCTTCTTGGAGGCCGCTGCCCCCGGTCGCCGTTGGGTCGGGGCTGACGCTCGGGCGCGCTCGCGCGGTGCCTTGACCGGGGCAGGGACGGGTGCCTCGGGCCGTGCCGCCGCCATGAGCACCGCGGTGACCCCGGCGGCCACGAGGAGCCACCACGGGTACACGCCGAGATGCCATTCGGCCACGATCGTGGTGAGCACCGCCACGGCGATGGAGATGCCGAATCGGCGCCGGCTCCCCCGCGCCGCGACGACCATTCCCACGGCGAGCGCCGGCCAGACGTAGTAGGCGGTCATCACCGACTCCGTATAGGTACGAAGCGCCAGGGCCAGCGCCGCGGCCCAGGCGAGCATCTCCGGCTTGTCCTTCCAGCGCCGTGCCCACCATCCCAGCCCGGCTGCGAGGACGAGCGTGGCGAGACGGACGGGTCCGCCCCCGACGGTCTCGTTGGACCCTCTCCCCCCGAGCCTGGGCGCCAGGAACGTCCACGGCGTCTGATGCGTGCCGCTGATGTCGGAATAGGCCGGCTGGTTCACGACATTGTGGAGGGTCTGGTGGAAGTTGGTCGCCACGGGCCCGACGGTCACCACCAGTGCGGGGAGAACGCCTTGGGCCACGAGAGCCGGCGCCCGGCGCCTGCCTCCCATGACAAGAAACAGTGGGAACAACACCACCACGAGGGGCTGCACGGCAAACGCCGCGCCGAAGAGCCAACCGGCCCACGTGAAGCGGTCGTCGAAGGCGAAGACCAGGGCGTACACGGCGAGTGCGATGGCGACGGCGTCCTCGGGATGGCCGAAGATCACGATCACGGGCCAGAGCAGGACCGCTTGGGTCACGTTGAGCATGGTCCGCCGCAAGGATGGAACCTGGAGTCGCTCGGCCAGGGCGTCAAAGGCGAACAGCGCCGTACAGGACAAGACCAGGACGTAGGGCTCGAGGAAGGCGAACCACTGCGGTTGAATCGCGTATTCGATGTGTGCCGTCGAGATGCGCGGCCCCGCCACCAGGATCTGCGTCGTGTGCGACACGAAGAAGGCAGGTTGGGTGACGGGGTGATGATTCTTCATGATCTCGACGAACGTGGTGTCGAAGTGATTGCTGAGTGCTCCGAGCGGCGCCAGCAGGATCAGAATCCCGGGAAAGGTCAGCACGGACGAGTTCGAATAGATGGACCCGAAGTGTCCATGGGCCAGCGCGCTCGTAGCGCGATAGGTGGCAGACAGATCCCCGGGCGAGATCCACGCCGAGGGGACGTGACGGACCACCGGCGCCCACCGAAAGACGTAGGCCAACCCCAAGCCGACGTAGACGACGGAGACGACCAACGGCCCGACCCGACGCCCGAGACGGGCGACGACTCGTGTGCTGAGTTGGCTGTTGTCGACGGCGGCCTTGGGCATGGGACGCCCATGGTGCCATAGGGAGGCTTGGCGCGCTCTTGTGGCTGTACTCGGTGGTCGGGATTTGAACTCGCGACCTCTTGCCGGTAGTCCTCGATTTTGCGTTAGTGGCTACCACGTTGGCTACCACTCTCTGATCTCTTGAGGCCTGCGCAAGAGATCTAGATCTAGAGGCGACCCGTCCCGAATGGCAGGCAACCTGTGCCACACGTCAGGCTGAACGTGGCCACGGACGTCGACGCCGATCTCGGTTCGTGAGATCGATTCTCTCGGACGCACCATTACCGTCGCGGTAGCATGAGGCATGGCCGATGAAGGATCCACGCACGACCTCACCTCGCTGTTGGTAATCGCCGAAGACATTCGGGACGGAAATCGGTCTGAGCCGTTCACCATCGACGAGATTTACCGACTTTGCAACGAACTGAAACGGGCTATCGCGCTGCTCGGCGCTGACGAAGGTGAATCTCTGGATCTTGACGACGAGCTTTAGGCCCGGAGGTAGACCCCAGATTGCGAACGCCGACCCTCCTGCCCCGGATCTGGGGGCCCGATTCCTCGTCTATGGGTGATTGTGTGCATCCACGTCTTCCACTTTGGCGACGCGCCATGCATATACCGGGATGAAGCCGAGTAGGAACACGGCGAAGAATGCTCCCAATATGCCCATGACGAGAGCAAAGCTGTCTGTTATGCCCAAGGCGACGCCGCCAGCAGCTGCCAGTGCCATAAGGATTAGGGCGGTCACCAAGCGCCCCCTGGGCGCTCGCTGTACCCCCTCCATCGCGTCGGAACGGCGAAGGATTCCCCAATGCGCCCAAAGAGACAACCAGCCACCCATCACGAACACATTCTAGAGGCCACCTCGTCCAGGCTCACGGGACCGGGATCCCCTCTTTCAGGGTCGAAGATGGTCGATCGAAGTCCCCGAGTATGCGTACTGCCGGTCGCGGTTGTTGTCGAGTCTCGACCCCGGTCGGGAACGGCACTTGTGCGCTCGGCGGAGGGTGGAGAACCAGCTAGTGGCGCGCGGAACGGCGTCCTCGGTACCAGCTGTAAACGACAGCAAGGACTACCAGCCACAAAACCTCCGCGGCACCGCCCAACAACCACGCGAGCACGCCGGGTCCAGGTTCAAATGGAAAGCCCCACGTCAAGGCCAGAGGCCAGAAGGTCAGGGCTAAGAAACCAATGTCCTTCGCGATGGCTTTCTTCCAGGACTCAGTTTCACGTGCCGTCGCTCGTTGAAGGCCCACCGGGTTCACTCTACGCCCACCCGCTCGGGAGCGGGCCTGGGGGATCGGTATCAGACCCATCACCGGACGTGCCCTGTGATGGCTTCGGAACCGCTCGCCGCTGCTGGCTGCGGCGAGCCGAGGACCCCCGGCGGGGTCAGCCCGTTGCCTGGTGGGTGGGCGTGGAGCCGTCGGGCAACAAGAGGTCGAACCCATCGGGCGTGTTCAACATGCCCGGCGCCGTGCCGGCCTGATCGTTGACCCCGTACTGCCATACGAGGGCTCCCGTCTTGGGGTCGAAGGCCACCATCCGGTTCCGATAGTCGTCGTTGGCCATGACGACCCCGCTCGGCAAGAGCTCGGCCAACGAGGGATGATCGAGCATGCCCGGACCGGTGGCGACGTCATAGCGGTAGATGATCTGTCCGGTGCGGGTGAATTCCAGCACCTGGCCAGGAGTCGAGTAATCAGCGATGAGGTAGAGGTCCGGCCCGATCTGCTGCGGGTCAGACGGGTAGGCGATGGGCAGGTGCACGGTCCATACCAGGGCGCCGTGCGGCGTGTATTCGGTCACCCATGACCCGTTGATCTCCGACACCAGGAGGTTGCCGTCGGCGAGCGGTGTATCACCGTTCGGGGACCCCATCGACGCCGGCGGATTGTGCACACAGACGCCGTCGGTGCCGATCTGATCGGCCACTGTGTGGTCGGCGTTGAGGACGAGCACCCGGCAGTTCTGCGCGTCGGCGACGGTGATCTGCCCGTTCTTGAGCAGATAGGCGTCATCGGGTTCGTGGAGGTATCCCACCGCGGTCCCGGGCTGCTTGGGATGTCCGTAGGACCACAGGATCTTTCCCGACGGGTACCCGATCTCCACAATGGTCTCGTTTTGCTCCTGGTTGGAGATGATGGCCGTGCCCTTGTCGATGAAGAAGGCATCGTCGGGGAAATAGAAGCCCAAGGGGTCGGGCCCCGACGTGGCCGAGGGGTATGTCCACAGGATGTGCATGGCTGCGTCGAGAACCAGGAGGCGATCGTTACCGCGGTCGGCGATCAACAGGTTGGCGCCGAAGTAGGGGGAACCGGCCCCCGCAGCACCGGCGGTGCCGAAGGCGGCGTCGGGCGTCAGCATCTGCACCGCCGTGACCGGCGTTCCACCGGACTCCCCGCCCACCAACCACGCTCTTGATCCGATGACCGCCACCCCGGCATGCGAGACCGGCACCTGAAGGCGTCCTGCGACCTCAGTGCGCTGAGAGATCGGGTCGAAGGACCAGATCGTAGAGACCGTGTTCGTCGTGCCCGATGCGGCGGCGGTGAGGATGGCCGACCCTGTGGCCGTCCGACGGGCATCGGGGACGGCGCCACTCTTGCCTAAACCGGGACTGGAGGAGGACGAGGCGGAGGTCTGGGTCGTCCCCATCCCAGGGGTGGAGGGTTGCGGGACGGTGCTCTCGCCCCCGACCACATAGACGGAGCCGGTCAACGTGACCGCGGCGGCACCGCTTATGGGCTCGGGAAGGTGACCGACGACGGCGGCGTGATGGCGGGTGGGATCGACGGCTTGGACGGTATCGACCGGTTGACCGGCTCCAGCCCCGGTAATTGCTTGGCCACCGAAGACGTAGATCCTGCCGCCCACGGCGGCGACGGCCCCATATCGAACAGGCACCGGCAGCGTCGCCACCGTGGAGAAGGTGCGGCCGTCGGTAGTGCCGAGGACCACGGCGTCGGCATTCGTCCCGTCGTAGCCGCCGACGACGTAGGTCGTCGAGCCGATGGTGACAGACGAAGAGTCCGATCGCGCCTGGGGCAAGGAACCCACCACGGTGGCGGTGGGGGTGGGTGATCCGGCGCTGAGGGCCGGGCCGGACGGCTCTGGGAACGCCTGGACGACCCCGACCGTCGTCGCGTCCCCGCCGCCGAACACCACGTCCTTTCCGGCGATGACGGCCCCCGACGCGTCGTGGAGCGGGCCGGTCAGATCACCGGCCGGTGCCAGCGCCCCGGTCGAGGTGTCGAGGGTGTAGATACCACTCGACGACGTGTTGCCCGTGGTCAATCCACCGAGCACCGACAACTGGTTGCCGACAACCGGGAGCACCACGGCGCGACTGAGCGGTGCCTTGAGGGACCAGGGGAGTAGTCCCGACTCCACCGCAGGGATGGCGGTGGCCTTCGGTGGGACACTTCGATGGTGCAGTGGTCGGTGGACCGCTGTGGCCGGACTCCGCTCGTTCGTCGAGCCGGGCCATGTCTCGGCCACGACGATGCCGATGACGACCACGACGACGAGACCGACGAGAAGGCGCGTACGTCGGACACGGGATGACGCGTGTCGAGGTCGCGACCCCGAGAGTTGGCGCGCCAGGAGTGTCGCTCCCCCGGGTTCATCCCGCCCTCGACGTTTCGGCACCGAGCGGAACGTAGCGGACGAGAGCGCTCGCGCGATGTCATGCAGGCGCACCACCGGGCAGCCTTATTATTCACGTGGCTTGGTCGGGCTGGCGAGATTTGAACTCGCGACCTCTTGACCCCCAGTCAAGCGCGCTAACCAAGCTGCGCCACAGCCCGTCGCTGCAGCCCGCCAGTGTAGACGCATTGGTCAGGCGTGATGCACGAGCCACCCGATCCCCTGGTATGCCCGCCAGACGAGGTAGACGCCCGTGGCGGCGATCATCAGCTTGAAATGCCACGGGATCTTGCGGCGTGCCAGTGGTTCGCCGCAATCGGGGCATTCGCCCTCGTCGGTGAGGTCGTCCTCCTCGACCATGTGGTCGCAGGTGTCACACCACGGCACGGTCAGGCTCCTCGGATGGCGACGTCAAGTGGCACGTCCGACTCAGCCACGCCGGTCCGGCCTCACGACCCGATTCGTACCCGGAACTTCACCGGTGTGGGCCCGATCCCGAACTGCTCGCGCAGCTTGCGCTCCACGTACCGCAGGTACGGGGCGGGCAGGCGCCTCGTGGTGAACAGCGTAAAGGTGGGAGGGTCGATGGCTCCCTGCACCGCGTACTTGATCCTCGCTCCGGGAGACGCGTGGGCGCTCTGGATGGACCGTATGGCCCGGTTGAGCTCGCCGGTCGGGATGCGGTGATGGTATGCCTCCACGGCGCGTCCCAGGGCCGGCAGGATCTTGTGCACACCCATCCCGCTCTTGGCGCTCACCTTGACGATGGGCGAGTCCCCCAGAAAGGCAAGGCGGTCTTCCACGTCGTCGACGATGTCGCGCCGAGCTTCGGCCCCGAGGAGCTCCCACTTGTTGAGGATGACGAGCACGGGGCTCCCCGATGCGCCGATCCGCTCCGCCAGGCGCTGGTCCTGGTGGGTCACCCCGTCGGTGGCGTCGATCACCAGCAGCACCACATCGGCCCGGTCGAGGGCCTGGAGGGCCCGGACCATGGCGTAGTACTCGGTCCCTTCCTCGGTGCGCGACCGACGCCTCATGCCGGCGGTGTCGATGAAGCGGATGGGCCCTTCGGCCGTCTCGATCTGGGTGTCGATGGCGTCGCGTGTCGTCCCGGGGAGGTCGTGGACGACCGAGCGCTCCTCTCCCAACATGCGATTGAACAGCGTCGACTTGCCCACGTTGGGCCGCCCGACGATGGCCACCCGGGTGGCGAGGCCCTCGGAGGCGGTACCGCCCGGTTCGGCCCCCGGCCCGCTCCCCGCCTCCTGGTCGTCGCCGACCGAGCCGGAGCGGTCGGGCAGCATCCGGACGACTTCGTCGAGGAGGTCCCCTGTCCCCCGTCCGTGCAGGGCGCTGACCATCCACGGGTCGCCGAGGCCGAGGGAGACGAGCTCCCAGGCGTCAGCCTCGCGGCGGTCGTTGTCGACCTTGTTGGCCACCAGGAGCACGGGCCGCCCCGATCGGGTGAGCACCCTGGCCACGTCGTCGTCCTCGGTGGTGATGCCCACCGCGGCATCGACGATCAGGAGCACGAGGTCGGCGCCGGCGACGGCTCGTTCGGCCTGCTTGGTCACCTTGGCATCGAGGGTGTCGCCCTTGCCCAACCACCCCCCGGTGTCGACCACCACGAAGGGTCGGCCGTTCCATTCACACTCGAGCTCGAGCCGGTCCCGGGTCACGCCGGGCTTCTCCTGGACCACGGCGGCGCGCCGTCCCACGAACCGGTTCACGAGCGTCGACTTCCCCACGTTGGGGCGTCCGGCGATGACGACCAGCGGGAGCTGGGCGGTGGGATCGGAGGTGGGTGTGGCTCTTCGTGGGGCGCCCACGGGCGCAGCGCCGGTCACCGCGATGCACCGAGAGTCACGGTGACCGGTCCGGGCGGGGCCGCGCTCGATGATGCCGGTGGGGAACCCGGAGCCGCTCTGGCGCCTTGGAGGGCGAGGCGCAACGAGTATCCGTCGCTCGGGATCACCTCGACCTGAAGAGGGAGGTCTGCCACGGTCATGCCGTCGAGGAAGGTTCCCTCCGAGAGGCACACGTCAGGGAGGAGATACCGCCCACCGGACGGCTGGTCGGCCAGCACCCGGGCGACGTCACTGCCGGTGATCAACCCGGTGACGCCGATGTTGCCGCCGAAGAACGTGTTGGGCACGGGGACCAGTCGGACCCACGGTCCCTGGTCACGGAGAAGGGGTTCGAGGACCGTGGCGCCGAGCTCTCCGGTGATGATGGCCACCGGCGTGTGTGGTGCGGGAGAAACCTGTTCGTCCGACAGCCCGGCATGGCCGTTCGATCGCGGGGCCCGGTAGCCCGCGGCCGGAGCGCCGTCCACCCAGGAGAAGAACCCGGGCTGCACGCCATAGGCGGCGGAAGTGTCGCCGTGGAAGGCGGCTTCGAAGGCGCGGGCCATGCCGATGCCGTTCTCGTGCTGGGGAAAGCCGTCGTAGGCCGCCGCCGGTGGGAAGGGCCGGCCGGCCAGGAGGTAGTACTCATCGGCGCAGTACACGAGGCGCCGGCCGAGGCGACCCAGGCACAGCTCCTGCCATTGCTCCACCACATCGATCACGGCCGCCGCCTCGGCCACGGTGTGGGGGCGCATGGACGGTTCGGTTGTGTAGTCACTCACCCCGAGCGGCACGCATGCCACCGTGGCGAGATCGCTGTACTCGTCGACGAGCCCGGCCAGTGTCGTCTCGAGCGCCCCGGCGTCGTTGATCCCGGGGCACACCACGACCTGTCCGTGCACCTCGATACCCCCGTCCAACAGGGCACGCAACCAACGCAGGCTGGTGGCGCCCCGGGGGTTGCGCAGCATCCGGGCCCGCAGCTCGGGGTCGGTGCTGTGGATGGACACGAACAGCGGGGACAGCCGCTCGGTGAGGACCCGCTCGAGGTCGAGCTCGGTGAAGCGCGTCAGGGTGGTGAAGTTCCCGTAGAGGAACGACAGCCGGTAGTCGTCGTCTTTGAGGTACAGGCTCCGCCGCATCCCCTTGGGCAGTTGGTAGATGAAGCAGAACTCGCAGTGGTTGTCGCAGGTGCGCACCCGGTCGAACAGGGCCGAGGACACCTCGATCCCGGGGACCTCCCCCGCCTCCTTGTGGAGTGACACGGTGAGCTCTTCGTGGCCCCGGCGGATCTCGAGCTCGGGATCGGCCTCGTCGACCAGGAGGCGGTACTCGATCACGTCGCGTGGCACGCGGCCGTCCACGGCGAGCAGCTCGTCATTCACCCGGAGGCCGGCACGCTGCGCTGGGGAAGCGACCGCCACGGAGACCACCCGAGGCGCCGACATGTGCTTCAGGCTACCTGTTCCCCGGGGTCTGCATCCCCGGCGGAGAGGGCACATGGGCCCAGTAACCTGGGACTGTGGCGGTCGAGCGTGTCCTACTGGCGTCTCCCCGCGGCTTCTGTGCCGGAGTCGAAAAGGCGATCAAAGCCCTGGCGTGGATGGTCCGTGTCTTCGAGCCGCCGGTGTACTGCTACCACGAGATCGTCCACAACCGGCATGTGGTGGAGCAATTCCGGGCCCGGGGCGTGATCTTCGTCGACGACGTGGACCTGGTGCCCGAGGGGGCTCCCCTCATGCTCTCGGCGCACGGCTCGGCACCCGAGGTCGTCAGCGCGGCTCGTGATCGGGGGCGGGTCGTGGTTGATGCGGTCTGTCCCCTGGTGACCAAGGTCCATCACGAGCTGAAGGTGCGGGCCGGGAAGGGCTACACCGTCTTGTACGTCGGGCACGAAGGCCACGAGGAGGCCGTCGGCACCATGGCCGTCGCGCCCGACTCGGTCCGCCTGGTGCGTTTCGAGGCCGATGTCGACGACGCCGCGGCGGAGATCACTCCGGGTGCCCCGGTGGCGTTGCTGGCCCAGACCACGCTCAGCCACGACGAATGGTCCGACATCATGAAAAGAGCCCGGGAGCGGTTCCCCGATCTCTGGATGCCCAACCGATCGGACCTGTGCTTCGCCACCACCAACCGCCAGGCGGCGCTGAAGGTGATCGCGGCACGATCCGACGCCGTGGTGGTGATCGGCTCGGTGAACTCCTCCAACACCCGGGCTCTCGAAAAGGTGGCGCGCGCCTCGGGGTGTCCCCTCGTCCTCCGGGTGAACGAGGCCGCGGAGCTTCCCGACGATCTCTCGGGCACGGTGGGGGTCACGGCGGGTGCATCGGCTCCCGACGAGCTGGTGGAGGCGGTGGTGGCCCGGCTGGCGCCGGTCGACGGCGTCGAAGAGGTCCACGTCACCGACGAGGACGAGTACTTCCCTCCACCCCCCGAGCTGCGCGACCTGCTCCGGGGGCTGGCCGCCGCGGTGGCGGTCGGCCTCGCCGCGCCGGCTCCGACCGACATGGGCCGGACCGGGGCCAGGACGTCATCGGCCGGATCGCTCGAGGTGGATGGTGCCGCTCGCGACCGGCAGATCTCCGCCGCCGACGTCCTGGCACAATTGGCTCGGTAGCGCGTCACCGTGTCGAGGGGATGTCGGGTGCGCCATCACGCCAGACCGAGCGACCGATCGAGGACGAGCCAGAGATAGCGGGCATACGTCTCGGTCACGTGCTGACTGTCCATGTACACGATGTATCGACCCACGATCGGAGTGCACGTCGAAGAACAGAACCAAGGCGTGGTGTCGATATAGCGCCCCCCGGCCTCTTGCACAGCTGCTTTTTCAACGCCGATATACCCCGAGACGACGTCGGCGGCCGGGGCGGCACACGCTTGCACGTCGTGGGGATGTGCCGAAAGACAATCCGGGATGTTCTGGGGCATCACCGGGATGTTTCCCAACACCACCTTCTCGATGTTCGGGACCTTGATGGCGTCGAGTAGTGCCACGAGCCCTTGCTGCCATTGCTGGCCCGAGAAGTGTTGCGCCGGCAATCCGTGCAGGGAAGGTTGATAGTAGAACCCTCCATCCTCCTGGCTGACGATGAGCACCTTCGGTCTGTGGGTGTTGATCCAGTGCTCTGCCCATGTGTGCCACTTGTCGCAGTTCGCATAGGGCCCGTCGATCTGTTGCCAGCCCGGAGGGTTGATGACCGTCACCGGTTCTGCAGGGCAGTACTCCTTGGAGAGCACCACCAGGGTCAGGTCCGATTTCCGTGCGATGAGGGTCAAGGCCGACACCCACATCTGGGCGTGGGAGTCCCCGTAGACAACCATGAGGCCCTTGGTCTTCCGGGTGCCCTTGCAGATCTTGGTGATGGTCCGCTCCACGAACGATTGGCAGTGGACACCCAGATAGTGCGCGGCGAACACCGAGTCGTTGGCGGCCTGTGTCGGTGACATCGACTTGGAGACAGAGGTGATCCGGGTCGCGGCTGCCACCTGGCGGAGCACGACCTGTTCGTTGGCTGCGGGGGTGACCGGTGGGTTGTTCGCCCCGGTGGGTTGCTGGGTCTGGATGGCGATGACCAGGGAGAGCGCGATGACCGTGGTGACAACGAGAGTCATCCCGATGAGGACGGTCCTTCTCGACGGCAATCGCCAGTGGCGGATCGGGTTCTCGACCAGGGCGTAGGTGACCATCGAGGCCGCCATGGCCACCAGGAGCAGAAGAAGGTTCTCACCGAGAGGGAGACTGGTCTTCTGCACCCGTTCGGCCGCGATGATCAGGATCGGCCAGTGCCACAGGTAGAGCGAGTACGAACGTCTCCCCAACCACTGGAACGGTCGGAGTCCGAGAAGGGCCTCGACGCCGGACCGTGGCACGGCGGCGCCACCCACGAGGATCGACGCCGCGCCGACGACCGGGACCGCAACTAAGGACCCGGGATAGGCGGTGAGCGAGGTGAAGGTGCATGCGGAATAGGCGATGGCGCCGAGCCCGGCCCAGGTGAGCGCGGCCGCGATGTGGCGAGGCAACCCCTTCAACCATGACGTCCCCACGGCCACCAACGCGCCGAGGGCGAGCTCCCAGGCACGAGTGAAGGGGGAAAAGTAGGCAGATATGGGAGTCGTGGCCGTCGAGGCGATCGAGAGCCAGTACGACGCCACGATGATGACGCTGAGGACGGCGGTCATGCGGACCCGAAGTGAGAGACCGCTCCTCACCCCGGCCACGAGCAGGAACAGGGTCGGGTAGACGACGTAGAACTGCTCTTCGACCGACAAGGACCAGTAGTTCTGCAAGGGTGACGGGGGCCGAGAGGCAAGCAGATAGTTCGTCCCCGACGCCGCGAAGTGGAAGTTGGAGAGAAACGCTGCCGCCCAACGGCCGTCGTCGGCGATGGTGTTTCCCGTCACCACTCCGAGCACGGCGTAGGCGGACACCACGGCGCAGAGCATCACCAGTGTCGCCGCCGGGAGGATCCGCCGGCACCGCCGGGCGTAGAAGTCGAGGATCGAAGTGCGGCCCGTCCCCTGGCGCTCCCTGAGCAACAGACCGGTGATCACGAACCCCGAGATCACAAAAAAGACGTCGACACCGACGTACCCACCGGTGAGGTGGGGAACCCCAGCATGAAAGAGCACGACGAGGAGGACGGCCAGGGCCCGAAGGCCCTCGACATCGGGCCGAAAGCGTCGGTCGTCAGGGGCGGTCCCGGCCTCCTCGCCCGAGTCCAAGAAGCGCTGATCAACTACCAACGCGTCCTCACTTGGCAAGGCTCCCGATTCCGTCGGCGCAGGGTATGTCGGACATTGTGCCCCCCGGGGCGTCTTGCAACCCTATCGATCGCTCCCCTCACCATGAGGTCGCAAACGGTGAGGTGGTGCATCGTCTCGGCGCGCGCGTCGTGAGGTCCTCGTGCAGCATGACGGCCTAATCTGGGTGCGAATGTCCACGTGTGCGCCATCGAACGAGTTGTCGGCGGGGTGAGCGCTTCCACCGACCCCGTCGAGCTCAGGCTGTCGAGCGGCCCGGGGCGTTGGGTGCTGACCGCCATGGTGCTCGGGTCGGCGATGACGGCCATCGACTCCACGGTGGTGGGCATCGCCCTGCCCGCCATCGGGCGAAATTTCTCCTTGTCGGTCTCGAGCTTGCAGTGGGTCGTGACGGCGTATCTCATCTCTCTGGCCGGACTGCTGTTGGTGGGAGGGGCCCTCGGCGACCGTTACGGTCGCCGTCGGATCTTCGTCATCGGCGTGGTGTGGTTCGCGCTGTCGTCACTGGTGTGTGCCCTCGCCCCCGACGCCGGGTCGCTCATCGCGGGCCGGGCCTTGCAGGGCATCGGGGGTGCCCTCCTCACCCCGGGGTCTCTCGCCATTCTCCAGGCTTCGTTCGCCCCCGACGACCGGCCCCGTGCCATCGGCGCCTGGTCGGGCCTGGGTGGCGTCGCCACCGCCATCGGTCCATTCGTCGGCGGCTCTCTGATCAGCGCCGTGTCGTGGCGCCTCATCTTCCTCATCAACCTTCCGCTGGCAGTCGTGGTCGTGACCGTCGCCACCCGCCACGTCCCCGAGACGCGCGATCCCAACGCGGCGGGGCCGGTCGACGTGCTCGGCGCCGTGCTCGTGACTCTCGGCCTCGTGGGGTTGGCGACGGCGCTCATCGAGGCACCCGACGACGGATGGTCGTCCCCCGTGGTGGTGGCGATGCTGGCCGGTTCCGCCGCCGCCTTCGCCGCCTTCGTGGTGGCGGAGGGTCGTGAGCGCTTCCCCATGCTGCCGCTGGGCATCTTCGGGTCCCGGCAGTTCAGCGCCACCAACGCCGTGACCTTCGTGGTCTATGCCGCACTGGGTGGTGCGCTGTTCCTCCTCCCCGTCCAACTCATCGAGGTGGCGCACTACTCCCCGCTCGAAGCCGGGAGCTCGCTTCTCCCCCTCACCGCGATGATGTTGGCCTTCTCGGCCCGCTCCGGCGCCCTGGCGGTACGGCTGGGACCCCGTCTGCAGATGGCGGTCGGTCCGGTGGTGGTGGGTGTCGGGATGGTGCTGCTGCGGCTGATCGGCCCTGGCGGCGACTACCTGACCGAGGTCCTGCCCGGGGTGCTCGTCCTCGCCCTCGGCCTCGTGATCACGGTGGCGCCGCTCACCTCCACGGCGCTGTCCTCGGCTCCGGTCGAGCACGCCGGGGTGGCCTCGGCGGTCAACAACGACGTGGCCCGCGCCGGCGGCCTGATCGCCGTGGCGGTCCTCCCGGCCTTGTCGGGCCTGAGCGGGCACAGCTACATGCATCCCGGAGAGCTCGAGGTGGGGTTCCGCCACGCCGTGGTCATCGCCGGAGTGGCCGCCGCCATCGGGGGTCTGCTCGCCGGGGCGTTGATCCGCAACCCCACCGCCACGCTCCCCCCCGGGGACGGGGTCGGGGCCCCCGGCGGCGTCGGGGTGTGCTGTCCGCTCGAGGCCACACCGCTCCGACGGGCCGGGCCCGAGGCGGTCGGCACCAACCTGTGAGGTATCTGAGGAACCGGGCCGCCACCGCCCGTCCACGGCGCCAGTGGGCCTGGGGTGCGAGAATGGCCCCATGAGCACGACCACGAAGACCACCACCCCGACCAGCTTCCGGCGGATGGACGAGTCCACCGCCGAGCAGTGGGCCGAGATCGGCGCCCAGACGGCGGAGCGCCAGGCCCGCGTCGCCACCCAGGTGCTCGGCATGCTCGAAGCCCTCGGTGACATCACCGACGGCTTCGCCGTCGACCAGCTGCGTCACTCCCTGCAGACCGCCACCCGGGCCGAGGAGTCCGGGGCCGATCCGGAGATGGTGGTCGCCGCGCTGTGCCACGACATCGGCAAGTACATCTCGGTGCCGAACCACCCGCGCATCGCGGCAGAGATCCTGCGCCCCTATGTGCGCGACGAGATCTTCCATGTGATCGTGACGCACCAGGACTTCCAGGGCCGCCACTACTACCACCACTTCGGTGGGGATCCCGCCGCCCGCGAGCAGTACCGGGCCGAACCATGGTTCGCCCTGGGCGAGCGCTTCGCCGATGAATGGGACCAGACGAGCTTCGACCCCGATTACCCGACCCAGCCCCTGGCCCATTTCGAGCCGCTGGTTCGCGACGTTTTCTCCCGGCCCCACAGTTTCTAGTGGTGTCTTCGCTCCTGCGGTCGCGTTCGCGCGCCCGGGCCCGTGAGCTGCGTCACAAGGACTCCATGCGCCGGCTCGTCATGGAGCTCGGCCAACAGGACTTTCGGCGCCGTCACGGCACCGCCGAGTTCTCTCCGGTCCTCGTGCTCATCGCGTCCTATCTCGAAGCCGACAACATCGGCGCCGTGCTCAAGGCCGTTCCTTCCGAGGTGGGAGGGTTGGCGGTCTCGACGCTCGTCGTCGTGGACGGCGGAGACGACGGCACCGACGACATCGTCGCCGCCCAGGGGGCATACTGCGCCGTCCTGCCGGTCAACATGGGCCAGGGGGTGGCGCTGCGCCTCGGCTACGAGCTCGCCGCCGCCCATGGCGCCCGGTACGTGGTCACCCTCGATGCCGACGGTCAGAACGATCCCACCGAGATCCCGGGCTTCCTGGTACCGCTGCTGGCGGGGACGGCGGACTTCGTCATCGGCAGCAGACGTCTGGGTACCGACGAGACCACCGACAAGGTCCGGATGGCCGGCGTCGTCTTCTTCGCCACGGTCATCAACGCCCTGACCGGCCAGCACATCTCCGACACCTCCAACGGGTTCAGGGCCCTGCGGATCGAGGTGTTGAAGGATGTGACGCTCGAGCAGGACCAGTACCAGACCGCAGAGCTCATCATCAGTGCGGCGACGCGCGGGTGGCGGATCACCGACTGCCCCGTCGTGTGGCACTTGCGCGCCTCGGGTGAGTCCAAGAAGGGCCACAATGCCTTCTTCGGCCTGCAGTACGCGCGGGTGATCGTGCGCACCTGGCTGCGCGACCGCAGGTGACCTGACCCCGCCGGGGAGCGGTCCCGGTGATATCTCGCGCCACGCGTCTACTCCGTCGCCCCGGTGCTGCGATGGTGGCGGCCCTGGTGGCCTTCCCCAGCGCGCTGTTCGGCATCCCCGCCGCGGTCGGCGTGACCTGGCTCGTCAGCGACAACCTCATCCAGAACTTCCCCTTGCGGGTCCTGGTGGGCATCGACCTCCGCCACGGCCACGCCCCGGTGTGGGACCCCTACCTGTGGAGCGGGTCACCGCTGTTGTCGGGGTTCAACGCCGGTGCCGCCTATCCCGTCACGTGGCTCTTCGGCGTGCTGCCCGGCGCCTTGGCCTGGGTCGTCAACCAGGCCCTGGTGGAGGTCGTGGCCGCGGTGGGGATGGTCGTCTTGCTGCGGGTGCTCGGGCGGTCGTGGACGGCGTCGGGGCTGGGGGCGATCGCCTTCTCCTACGGCGGCTTCATGGCGGCGCAGAGCGTGCACATCGACGTGGTGGAGGCGGGAGCCTGGCTCCCCTGGGCGTTCGCGGCCCTCGATCGTCTGGCCAGTCGCCCCGAGGGCCGTTCGGCGGCCCCGTGGGTGGCGATCCTGGGTGCCGCCATCGGGTTGATGGGGTTGTCGGGGGCGGCCGAGCCCATTCTCGACGGCGGGCTCGCGCTCGGGGTGTACGCGCTGTGGTTGTTGTGGCGACTCCCGGCGCGGCGTCTGTCCTTCGTCCTCGTGACCGCCGCGGGTGTGGTGCTCGGCCTGGCCCTGGCCGGCGCGCAGCTGGTGCCCGGAGCCCTCATCCAGGCCCAGTCCCAGCGCGCCTTCCACGATTTCACGTACTTCACGTCGGGTTCGATGAACAAGTCCCTGACGCTGCTGGGGCTCGATCCCCTGTTGCTGGGCACGAGCGGGAACTTCCCGCTGCACTTCTTCGCCACCTACAGCCTCACCGAGGTGTCGAGCTACATCGGCATCATGCCCGTCATGGGTCTGCTCGGGCTCTTGGCCCGGCGCCACCGCCGCAGCGTCGAGGCCCCGCGCTGGTGGATCTGGTACGCCATCGCGGCCCTGGGACTCGTGGTCACCTGGGGCGGCTTCACCCCGCTGGCCCACGTCTTCTTCCACCTGCCCCTGTTCAACCGCCAGCGGCTGCTGGCCCGCAACCTCTTGGAGGTCGATCTGGCCCTGGCCGTGGTGTTCGCCACCTGGGTCGATCACATGTTCCTGACCCCCTCGCCGCGGCCGGCGACGACGGCGGGAGGCCCCGGGTCGGATCAGCGCCGATGGTGGTCGAGGCTCCCGGGGGCCGAGGGGTGGCGCTCGGACATCGTGCTCCCCCTCATCCCGCCCGTCGCCGTCGTCGTCCTGCAGATCGTGCTGCTGGCGGGTGGCCCGTGGTTCCCGCACTTCCTGCACGTGCCGGGGCCGGTGACCCGCTCCACCTTGTGGCCGCTCATCGCGTTCCTCACCCTGCCCAGCGCCATCTCCGTGGGGGCGGCGCTGCTCGTCCTGCGCCGACACCGGTTGTCCCCCATCATGCCGCTGCTGTTGACGGTGCTCTTGATCGTCGACCTCGGGGTCTTCAACGGCTTCACCCAGGGCGCCCCCGACCCCGTCGGGGCGACCAAGAACAGTCCCACCGCCGACGCCCTGGCGGCCGTCGTCGCCGCCCAGGGCCCGGGGCCCGCCGGGGGGCTCCACCGGATGGCCGTGTTCGATCCCGACCGCTACTACTCGGTGCAGGTCGAACGCCTGGGGGAGCCCGACCTCAACGTTCTGCGCGACCTGCCCAGCGTCCAGGGATACGGGGCGGTGGTCGATGCCACCTACGACCAGGCCACCCAGACCCACGAGCAGCTCAACATGGACCCGACCGGTCTGGCCGACGGCACCTTCGCCCAGCTCGATCTCGGTGTCCTGGTCACCGTGCCGGAGTACTTCGTCCATCTGGTC
Organism: Acidimicrobiales bacterium; assembly: GCA_050011815.1. Lineage (GTDB taxonomy): Bacteria > Actinomycetota > Acidimicrobiia > Acidimicrobiales > UBA8190 > Chersky-840. Next base: position 99,496 of record JBEKIJ010000021.1, read on the forward strand.
GTGGCCCCGCCGGGCTCCCCGCCGAGCACGGTCGCGGCGGGGAGCACCCCCATCCCCCCGGTGGGGCCCTCGCCGGGCGCACCGGCCGACACCACCCCGGCGCCGGCCACGTCGCCGGGTGATTACCAGTACGCGCCGGCCCCGGCCACGTCGCTGCTGCTCCGGTCGAGCCGGCCCCGCACCCAGTACCTGGGCACGGTGCTCTCGGTGACCTCGGTGACGGTCCCCGTCGACGTCGGGTCGGGGTCGTTGCGGGTGGGGCTGGTCTCGCCCGACGGTCGTCGGACCACCTGGATCGGGTCGACCTCGACCTCCACCCGGCCCGGCACCGCCGTGGTCAGGGCCCCGGCGCCCTCCCCCGCCAGCGGCATCGTCCTCGAGGCGGTGCCGGGGGGGACCGCGTCACGCGCCGCGATCGAGATCGGCGCCGCGGTGGTGCGGACCGCGGGCCAGGGCACCTACCGCCTCGACGGCTCGCTGCGCGACGCCGTGAATCCCCACCGGTGGCGCTTCGCCGGCATGATCGGGCGCTTCTGCGTCTTCACCGAGGCGTCGGCCCAGGGCGCCGCCTGGGTGCAGGGTGCGAACCACGGGCTGGCCCATGTGGTGTCGAGCGAACCGTGGGGCGACCAGACCATCCGTGTGACCACGACACGCCCCGCCACCCTGGTGCGCTCCGAGCAGTACGCCACGGGCTGGCAGGCCACGATCATCACCACGACCCGCCCCGGGGGGCGGCCCAGTCGGCGGGCCGTCGTGGTGCGTCAACACGACCTGATCCAGTCGGTGCGCGTGCCGGCCGGGACGTCGCTCGTGCACTTCACCTACCGACCCCATCGCGTGCTCGAGGGATTCGTGGCGTCGGCCCTCGGCTCTATCGTGCTGATCGGGCTCGTGGTGTGGACCGCTGTTCGGCGTCGTCGTAGAGGGACTGGAGCTCGCCACGCAGCTGCTCGGTGAGCGCATGGACCTGGGTGCGCGGCACCCGTCCCCGGGCCGATCGCTCGGGAGCGGGAATGGGAGGGCCCACCACGAGGTGGACCTTCACCGGGCGCACGAACTTCGATCCCTTGGGCATGGCCTCGGCGGTTCCGCCGATGCCGATGGGGACGATGGGGGCGCCGGTGCGCGCCGCCAGGAAGGCGGCCCCCTCGTGCAGGTCCTCGATGACGGGGCCGGCGCGTCGGGTGCCTTCGGGGAACAAGATGAGGACGTCTCCTCGTTCGAGGACGTCCTGGGCCCTCTCGAGGGCGAGGCGGTCCGCACCGTCGCGATGCACGGGAAACGCACCCACCGCATCGAGGAACGAGCCCAGCAGGGGCGTCTTCCACATCTCCTCTTTGGTCATGTAGAAGATCTTGCGCCTGGTCACCTCGGACACCACGAAGAAGTCCATGAAGCTCCGGTGCACGGGCGCCAGGATCACGGGCCCCGAGGCCGGCACGGTGCCGGCGCCGTCGACCTCGACGCGCCAGTAGGCCCGGTTGATCAGGTGCACGACTTGCCGGATGGCGCGGTACACCCACGAGGGGATGCGGACCCCGGCGCGCCGTCGGGTCGTCCCCGTGTCCTCGTCGGGGACGTCCAGGTGGGGCTTCACAGGCACGAGAGCACCTCCTCGAGCACGGCCTGGCTGGATTTGCCGGTCGAGTCGATCACTTTGGCATCGTGGGCGACGTCCTCGGGTGATGGTAGGGGCGAGGCCAGCCGGGTGGAGTCGAGCCGGTCCCGGCGCACCAGGTCGTCGTGGACAGCCTCGACGCTGCGCCCATCGGCGCGCTGGCGCGCCCGGCGCCGCGCCCGCGTCTCGGTGGCGGCGGTGAGGTAGATCTTCAGATCCGCGTCGGGGAGGACCACGGTGCCGATGTCGCGGCCCTCGACGACTCCCCGGCCCTTCTCTGTCACCCAGGCCCGCTGGCGCGCCACCAGCTCCGCCCTGACGGCGGGATTGGCGGCCACGGCCGAGACCGCGGCGTCGACCGCCGCGGAGCGAATGGCGGTGGTGGCGTCCTCGCCGTCGACGACCACGCTCCCGTCCAGCTCGATCGTCGTGCGGCGCGCCAGGTCGGCCACGGCCTCGGCATCGGCGAGGTCCACGTGGTGCTCGAGGGCCGACCACGCCACGGCCCGGTACATCGCCCCCGTGTCGAGCCGCTCGAAGCCGAGGTGATCGGCGACCGCCTGGGCCAGGGTGGACTTTCCGGCTCCGGCCGGGCCGTCGATGGCCACCACCCGCACTCGCCCCTCGTGCTTCGAGGTGTTGCCTCGCCTCGGCGTGTCGGTCATGGCGCCGCCCTCACCGGGTGCCGGTCAGGTGGTCGAGATCGGCGGCGAAGCGCGGGTAGCTGGTGGCCACCGCCGCCCAGCCCGCGATGTGTGTGGGCTCGGTGCCCGCCGCCAGGCCCGCCACCGCCGCCGCCATGGCCATGCGGTGGTCTCCGTGGGCGTCGAGCGCGGCGGGGACCAGCCGCCCGGCGCCGCGCACGACCAGATCGTCCCCGTCGACCTCGGCCCGGGCTCCGAACGCCCGGACCAGGTCGGCGACGCCGGCCAGTCGGTCCGACTCCTTCACCCGCAGCTCCCCCACGTCCCGGAACACCGTGTCACCCGACGCGCAGGCGGCCGCCACGGCCAGCACGGGGACCTCGTCGAGACCGGTGATCTCCGAGGCGGGGACCTCGGTGGCGACCAAGGGCCCGGATCGCACCACGATGTCGGCCGTGGCGGCCAGGTCTCCGGACCCCGTGGTGGGGACCTCGTCGACGGCCGCTCCCATGCGGGCGAGGACGTCGAGGTAGCCGCGGCGGCCGGGCCCCACGTAGACGCGTTCCACCGTGACCGCGCTTCCCGGCACCACACAGGCCGCCACCACCCAGAACGCCGCTTGGGAGGGGTCGCCGGGCACGTCCAGTTCGAACGGCGCCAGGGGCGAGGGGGCCAGGGTCACCACGTGGGCACCGCCCTCCTCGACGACCTCGGCGACCTCCGCACCGCAGCGGGCCAGCAACTCCTCGGTGTGGCGTCGGGTGAGCACCGGTTCGCGCACCACCGTCTCGCCCTCGGCAGCCAAGCCGGCCAAGAGCACGCACGACTTCACCTGGGCGCTCGCCATGGGCGTGGTGTAGTCGATGCCCCGCAGGGCGCCGCCGGTGATCGTGAGTGGGGGCAGGCAGCGAGCGCCGAGACCCTCGACCGAGGCTCCCATGAGCCGCAGGGGCACGGCCACCCGGTCCATGGGCCGGCTCGACAACGACGGGTCCCCGGTGAGACGGGTGGTGAAGGGGCGTCCGGCCACGACCCCGGCCAGGAGTCGGATGGTGGTGCCCGAGTTGCCCATCTCGAGCGCGCCCGCCGGCGCGTGGAGCACGGCGGTCCCTCCCGAGATCACCAGGTCCCCCGGGGCGGTGCAGTCGTCGAGACGCGCCCCGAGGGCGGCGACGGCCGCCGCGGTCCGAGCCACGTCTTCGCCGTCGGACAGGCCCCGCACGACCGATTCCCCGTCGGCCAGGGCGCCGAGGAGCAGGGCCCGGTGCGAGATCGACTTGTCGCCGGGGACCCTGACCCGACCCCGCAAGGGGCGGCCCCCGGTCACCGTGAACACCGGGTCGTCCCCGGTCGGGTCGGCCGGGCCGGGTGACGGGCTCATTGGAGATGCCTCGAGGTCGACCGGTAGCCGCGTCCGGTGAGGGCGTCGTGCAACCGCTCGGCCACGTCGCCGTCCACCACCAAGACGAGGACACCCCGGTCCCCCTCGACGCTGTGGGCCAGCTCGATGTCGTGGATGTTGACGCCATGGTCCCCGGCCAGGGTGGTGATCTCGGCCAACACGCCGGGGCGGTCCGGCACCGGCACCCGCAGTTCGACCAGTCGCTCGGGCCGCACGGCGCGCGCCGGGAGGGAGCGTCGGGCCGCAGCGGCATGCTCGAGCTCGGCCAGGAGCCCCTCCTTGTCGGCGGCCGCCACCCGGTCGCGCATGTCGGAGAGGTCGGCCAGCAGCGCGTCGAGCGCGGCCACGATGGCGGGCGCGTTCTCGGCACACACGTCGGGCCAGATGGCGGGTTGGCCCGCCGCGATCCGCGTCATGTCCCGAAAACCACCCGCCGCCAGGCGGAGCAGGGCGCCGTGTTCCTCCGCGGCGCGGTCGGCCAGGTTCATGAGGGTGGCCGCCGTGAGGTGCGGGACGTGGGAGACCATGGCCACGAGCGTGTCGTGCTGCTCGGGGGACAGGGCCAGGACCTCGGCCCCGAAGCTCGTCACCACGGCCTGGAGGCGGGCGTAGGCGCCGGCGTCGGTGCTGGCGGTCGGGGTGAGCACCCAGGTGGCCCCGACGAAGAGGTCCTGATCGGCGCCCTCGATGCCCACCTGCTCGGATCCGGCCATGGGGTGGCCTCCGACGAAGCCGGGGTGGAGGAGCTGGGCCGCCAGGGGGGCTTTCACCCCGGCCACGTCGGTGACCACGGCGTCGCCGCGTCGTGCTTGGCGCAGGGTGCGCGTCACCTCGTCGGCCACCGAGCTCAAGGGGGTGGCCACGAAGGTGACCTCGGCGTCGGGGTCCTCCCCCACGGCGTCGAGGGCGCCGAGGGCCTTGGCCCGGTCCGCGGCGGCGGGCTCGGTGTCGCGGCCGGTGACCCACCAGCCCCGGGCCCGCAGGGCCAGTCCGATGGACCCGCCGATCAGGCCGGTGCCGACGACGGCGGCGCGCCTCGGCTCACTCGGGGAGGTCATCGCGCAGCCCCCTGGCCCCGTGGAGGTAGACGTGGTGGAGCTCGGCGCGCGTGAGGTCCGTCGCGATGTGCACCAGGACGCGCAGACAGTGGGGGGTCGAACCCACCACGTCGAGCTCCCGGGCACACAGCAGGGGGACGTCCCCGAGCCCCATGGCCCGGGCCGCCGCGGCCGGAAACATCGACACCACGTCGCCGGTGGCGGTGAACACGATGCTGATGACGTCGTCATGGTCGAGCTCGTTGCGCTCGAGGAGCTCGGTGAGCAGTTCCTGCATCCGCCCCGACACCTGCTCGGGGGTGTCGGCATCGACGGTGGTGGCACCCCGCAGGGCGCGGACGGCGGACATGGGTCTGATGCTACCCAGGACGGCTACGGCCTCCCGGCGTGGCGGGGCCCTGGCCAGGGCCGTCGCGCCCTCCCGCGGCGCGGGCCAGGGCGCGCACTTCGGCGGGCTCGAGCGCCCTCCAGCGGCCCGGTTTCAGGTGGGGGTCGGAGATCGGCCCGATCCGGGTGCGCACGAGGCGACGGACGGGGTGGCCGACGGCATCGCACATCCGGCGGACCTGCCGATTGCGCCCTTCGTGGATGACGATGCGGATCACGCCCGGCCCGACCACGCCCACGGTGGCGGGGGCGGTCTTGCCGTCGTCGAGGTCGACGCCCAGGCGCAGGCGTCGCAGGGCGCCCGCCGAAGGCACGCCTTCGGTCTCCACGAGGTACTCCTTCTCGACGCCGAAGGAGGGGTGGGTCAGTCGCTGGGCCAGGTCGCCGTCGTTGGTGAGGACCAGCAGTCCCTCACTGTCGGCGTCGAGCCTCCCGACCGGGAACACGCGCGGCGAGTCGGGCACCAGCTCCAGCACGGTGGGACGTCCGAAAGGGTCCTGCGCGGTGGTGAGGGTCCCCGCCGGCTTGTGCAGGAGGTAGTGGACGAGACCGGGGAGCACCGCCAGGGCGACACCGTCGAGGGCCACCGAGTCGTGTCCCACGTCGATCCGGCGACCGAGCTCGGCCCGCTCGCCGTTCACCGTCACCCGACCGTCGGCGATCAGCTCCTCACAGGCCCGCCGGCTTCCCAGCCCCACCCGGGCCAGCACCTTCTGGAGACGTTCTCCTTCGGGGGGTGGGCCGTCGGTCGGGGCGCGTCGGGCGGGCGGGCGGGGTGAGGGGCGGCGCTCCTCAGGCATCGGCGCCGGGGCGCAGGCGCTCCTCGAGTTGCTCGACGACCTCCGGTCCGGGCAGGAGCTCCTCGACGGCGGGCAGCTCGTCGAGGTTGAAGAGGCCCAACCGCTCCAAGAAGGCGGCCGTGGTGCCGTAGAGCACGGGCTGCCCCGGACCCGGGGCGTGCCCGACGGCGTTGATGTAGCCACGCTGCTCGAGTAGGCGCACCACGCCGTCGACGTTGACACCCCGCAGGGCGGCGATCTGGGCCCGCGACACCGGCTGTCGGTAGGCGACGATGGCGAGGGTCTCGAGCGCGGCCGAGGACAGACGCGAGGAGACGCCCTCCATGGCGAAGCGCTCGACGAAGGGGGCGAGATCGGGGTGGGTCTGGTAGCGGTATCCCCCGGCCACGCGGGCGAGCACGAAGCCTCGGCCTTCTTCCTCGTAGCCGGCCGCCAATTCGGCGCAGGCGGTCTCGACGCGCTCGATGGGCATCTCGAGAAGCTCGGCGAGCATGTTGGGAGGTACCGGTTCCAACGCGGAGAGCAAGATGGCCTCGATGGCCCGGTACTCCTCTGGGAGTGTCACCGACCGGTCCTTCAGCCGTCGTACTCCTCGACCGCGTCGCCACCGCCGACGGTGGACAGCACGGCCGAGTCCCGGGACCACACGACCACCAGGTCGCCGAAGGTCTCGCCCTGGTCGAGGGTGATCCAGCCCCGCTTGCACAACTCGAGCAGCGCCAGGAAGCGCACGATGATCTGCATCCGGGTGGTGCAGTGCGAGGTCAGCTCGCGAAACGACAGGCGGCCCGCCCCCGGGAGGCGCTCCTCGAGCTCGGTGACCGCCTCGGACACCGTGACCGCCTCCACCGTGACGTGGGACAGATCGAGCAGGAACTCGGGCCGGGGCACGGTGCCCACCATGAAGGCGGCGGCGAGCTTCTCGGGGGTGACGCCGGCCAGGAGGTCGGGGGCGAGGTCGCGGAAGCGCTCCTCGAGCCCGGCCACCCGGGGCAAGGTGCGGCGGGCCTGCTCGATGAGCACGGCGAAGGCGTCGGAGGCCGCCGCATAGGCCTGGAGCTCGAGGAGGCGGGCGAGCAGCCGGTCGCGCTCCTCGAAGCCGGCGAGCTCCTCGTCGTCCTCGACGTCGTCAGGCCCGGGCAGCAGCTTGCGGGACTTGAGCTCCACCAGGATCGCCGCGATCACCAGGAACTCGCTGGCGGTCTGGACGTCGAAAGGCTGGCGAGCCGTCATCTCGGCGATGAAGGCGTCGACCAGGTCCGACACCCGGATGTCGTAGATGTCGACCTTGTGGTCCGACACGAGCTGCAGCAGCACGTCGAAGGGCCCCTCATAGACGGGCGTCGAGACGTGCGCCACCACGCTGTCGACCCTACCGGCTCCCCCGTCGCTGTCTGTGCATGGCTCTTGAGCAGGGACGACGGTCGTCGCCCCGGGGCGGCGACCCGCTCCCCGCCAGCACCGCGCCACGGGGTGGGTCCCGTACCATGGCACGCCATGGCCAGGGTCCTGTCGGGTGTGCAGCCGAGTGGTGACCTGCACCTGGGCAACTATCTGGGGGCCTTCCGCAATTGGGTGGCCGACCAGCACGAATTCGACGCCTTCTTCTGCGTGGTCGACCTGCACGTGATGACCCTGGACTACGACGTCACCGGACTGGCCGACCAGACCCTGGAGACGGCCCAGAGCCTCCTGGCGGTGGGGCTCGACCCCGCCGTGTGCACCTTGTTCGTCCAGAGCCATATCGCTGAGCATGCCCGGCTGACCTGGGTCCTCGAGTGCACCGCCACCTACGGGGAGCTGCGCCGCATGACCCAGTTCAAGGACAAGGGCGGGGAGCAGGACGCGGTGCGGGCCGGACTGCTCACCTACCCCGTCCTCATGGCGGCCGACATCTTGCTCTACGACTCCGATCGCGTCCCGGTGGGAGACGACCAGCGCCAGCACCTCGAGCTCACCCGGGACCTGGCCGCCCGGTTCAACAACCGCTACGGCCCGACCTTCGTGGTGCCCGAACCGGCCGTGCCCAAGGTGGCGGCCCGGGTCATGGACCTCCAGGAGCCGACCCGGAAGATGTCGAAGTCGGTCAGCTCCCCTCTCGGCACGGTGCTCGTCCTCGACAGCCCCGAGGAGATCGACCGGAAGGTGCGCAAGGCGGTCACCGACACCGAGACCGAGGTTCGCTACGACCCGGTGACCAAGCCCGGTGTGTCCAACCTCCTCGAATTGTTGGCGGCGGCGGCGGGCGGGGATCCGGCCGAGCTCGCCACCCGCTACAGCAACTACGGGTCGTTGAAGGCCGATGTGTCTGAGGCCCTGGCGGAGTTGTTGCGCCCCGTCCGCGAGCGCCATGCCGAGCTCGCTTCGCAACGCGGCTACGTGGAATCGGTGCTGGCCGAAGGGGCGGCCAAGGCCCGGGCGGTGGCGGGACCGACGCTCGACCGGGCCATGCGGGCCGCGGGTCTGCTCCCTCCCCCCGAAGGGTTCAGCCGTTGACGGGCACGCCGATGGCGCTGGCGTAGTGGATCTCGAACCAGAAGAAGAAGTGCTGGAGAGCGCTCGGGTCCAGTACCACGAGGATCAGGGGCACGAACATCGTGAAGGGTCGGATCCGGTAGTAGCCGGGCAAGGCACTCGCCGGGAGGAGCCGTTCCAACACGGCGGAACCGTCGAGGGGTGGGAGCGGGATGAGGTTGAACACCGCCAGTAGGACGTTCACGTAGCCGGCCACGAACAAGAGCTGGGCGCCGATCCCCCCCACGCCGTTCACAGCATCGACCCGGGCATTGAATCCGACCACGAGGGCCTTGAACGCAAAGCCCAGCACCACGGCCAGCGCGATGTTGACGGCCGGGCCCACCAGAGACACCACCACGCTCGAGTTACGCGAGTTGCGCAGCCGCGACACATTGACGGGCACCGGCTTGGCGTAGGCGATGGCGCCGACCCCGCTCAGGACGAGGAGGATCGGCAAGATGATCGTGCCGAAGGGGTCGATGTGCTTGATGGGATTGAGCGTCAGCCGGCCGGCGCGCTTGGCGGTGTCATCACCGAAGAACAGCGCCATGGCGCCGTGTGACACCTCGTGCAAGATGACCGAGGGGACGATCGTGCACACGAGCAGGATCTCGAACGTGGTGATCTTGTGGATCCGGAACAGCACCGCCACGACCGCCACCCCGGCGATGATCCAGATGGTGGTGCGTGGGGTCAGGCCCTGTCGCCGCGCCGGTCCCGGTGTCGTCGGGGGTCCCCAGCCTCCACTCATCGCGTGGCCCGGATCAGTGCTTGGCGGCGCAGTTCATGCAGTACCGGGCCGCCGGCTTCGCTTCGAGGCGCAGGGGGTCGATCGGCTGCCCGCAGTCCTCGCAGGTGCCGTAGGTGCCGTCGGACAGCTTGGCCAGGGCCCGCTCGACGTCCTCGAGGGTCTCCCGCAGCGATGCACCCAGGGCCTCGGCCTCACCACGCTCAGCGGTCACCTGGCTGGAGTCCGCGAAGTTGGAGTCGTAGGTCAGGCCCGCGCCCCCCAGGCCCAGCTCATCGAGCTTGGCGAGCAGTTCGGTGCGCTCCTCCTCTAGCAGGGCGCGGTGATCGACGGGTGGGGCGTCGGGAGACACACAATGAGATTACTGCCCCCCACCCCAGTCGGCGCGCGGATGCGCCTGCTCGTAGGCCTCTCTGAGGTGGTCCAACGACACCTTTGTGTAGAGCTGGGTGGTGGCGATCGAGGAATGGCCGAGGAGCTCCTGCACCACGCGGATGTCGGCCCCGTGGGCGAGCATGTGGGTCGCGCACGAGTGTCGCAACACGTGGGGGTGGACCCGGTCCTCGATGCCCGCGGCCCGCGCCCGTTTCTTGAGCACCCCCCACACGCCCTGCCGGGTGAGCCGCCCGCCCCGGGCGTTGAGGAACACCGCCTCGGAGTCGTCGCGCCGGGCCCAGCGCCGGGGCTCGAACTCGGGCCGCCCCCGGGGACCGAGCCAGCTGTCGATGGCCCGCCGCGCACAGCGACCCACCGGGACGAGACGCTCCTTGTCCCCCTTGCCCAGCACCCGCACCAGGCCGGTGTCGGACCCGAGGTCCGACAGGCTCAGCCCGGCCAGTTCCGACACCCGCATCCCGGTGCCGTAGAGGACTTCGAGAATGGCCCGGTCGCGTATCGACGCGGGGTCCTTCCTGGTGGTGGTGTCGAGGAGCCGACCGACCTCGTCCTCGTCGATGGCCTTGGGGAGCCGCGGTGGCGAGCGCACAGGACGGACATCGGCGGTGGGATCGGCGCGCAGGTCGCCTTCTTCGAGAAGGAACCGGTGCAGACCTCGCAGCGCGGCCAGGGCCCGCGCCACCGATGCGGGGCCGAGTCCCGCGGCGCGCCGTTGCGCCAGGTGCTCCTCGACTTCGGCGACATCGGCATCGTCCACCGTGTGTCCACGCCCGGCCAGGAACGCCTCGTAGTTCACCAGATCGCGCCGGTACGACGTGATGGTGTTGCGGGCGCGCCCTTGTTCGATGGCCAGCCATGTCAGGTACTCCTCGGCGTGTCGGCTCAGCGCCGGCCCGCCCTCGGAGACGTCGATCATGATGGGCGTCACCTTGAGGTACCGGGCCCGTCGGGACTGTCGACGCGCTGGCGCGCCAGGAACAGCCCCAGCAGGGTCTGGGCATCGACGAGCTCCCCCGAGGCGATCATGGCGGGGACGTCGTCCAGGGCGATCTCGACGACCTCGATGTAGCGCTCCTCCTCGCCGTGGCGCGCCGGCTCGACGGGCTCGAGATCCCGCGCCAGGTACAGCAGCGTCTCCTGGTCCAAGAACCCGGGGCTGTTGAGCATGGTGCCCAGAAGCTCCATGGTCCCGGCGCGCACGCCCGCTTCTTCTTCGAGCTCGCGTCTCGCCGTCATCTCGGGCGCCTCGCCCTCGACGTCGCGGGTGCCGGCGGGGATCTCGAGGAGCTCGCGGTCGACCGACCCCCGGTATTGGCGCACCAGGAGCACCGTGTCGCGTTCGGTCACTGCCACGACGCACACCGCGCCCGGATGTCGGACCACGTCGCGGGTGAAACGGGTCCCGTCGGGGGCCTCGAACTCGCCTCGGACGAAAGAGATCCTCCACCCCTCGAGGCGGACCTCGTCGGTGAGGTGACGGAACCCCTGTTCAGGAGGCGGCACCGACGTCGGTGTCGATGGTGATGAGACGGGGCAGGCGCCCGTCGGCGCGTCGCAGGGCCGCGGCCAGCAGCTCCCGGAACAGCGGGTGGGGACGGTCGGGCCGGCTCTTGAACTCGGGATGGGCCTGGGTCCCCACCCAGAAGGGATGGCCGGGGAGCTCCACGAACTCGACCAGGACGCCGTCGGCCGAGGAGCCCGAGCAGCGCAGGCCGGCTTCCTCGAGCTTGGCCCGGTAGCGGGGGTTGACCTCGTAGCGGTGACGATGCCGTTCCGACACCACCGTGGTCCCGTAGGCGTCGGCCACGACGGAGCCCGGCTCGAGCTGCGCCACGTAGGACCCGAGTCGCATGGTGCCGCCCATGTCCACGACCTTGTGCTGATCGTCCATGAGGTCGATGACCATGTGGGGACTGATGGTGTCGAATTCGCGCGAGTTGGCGCCCTCGAGCCCGGCCAGGTGACGCGCCACCTCGATGACCATGACCTGGAGCCCGAGGCACAATCCGAGACAGGGGATCTCGCGCTCTCGGGCGAACTCGACGGCGTCGATCTTCCCTTCGATGCCCCGCTCGCCGAAGCCCCCGGGGATGACCATGCCGTCGAGCTGCAGCATGCGGTCCGTGCCCAGCAGGTCGGGGACCTTCTCGGCCTGGATCCAGTCCACCTCGACCTTGGCGCCGTGGTGGAACCCGGCGTGGCGCAGCGCTTCGCCCACCGACAGATAGGCGTCGGGGAGGTTCACGTACTTGCCGACGACGCCGATGCGGACGGGTCGCTCGGACGCCGAGACCTGCGACACCACCTTCTCCCACCCCGACAGGTCAACGGGGTGCAGCTCGCTGTCGACGGCGAGCATCTGGCACACGACGCGGTCGAGCCCCTCGTCGTGGAGCACGAGGGGGATCTCGTAGATGCTGGGTGCATCGACGGCCGAGATGACCCCCTCGACCGGGACGTCGCACAACAGCGAGATCTTGCGCTTGAGCCCGTCGGAGATGGGTTGGTCCGAACGGCACACGATGACGTCGGGCTGGATGCCTCGGCTGCGCAGTTCGGTCACCGAGTGCTGGGTGGGCTTGGTCTTCTGCTCTCCCGAGGGGGCCAGATAGGGAACCAGGGTGAGGTGGACGTAGCAGACGTTGTCGCGCCCCACGTCGTGGCGGAACTGTCGGATCGCCTCGAGGAAGGGCACGATCTCGATGTCGCCCACGGTGCCGCCCACCTCGACGATGACCACGTCGATCTCCTCGGAGGAGAGGTGGCGGATGCGGGCCTTGATCTCGTCGGTGATGTGCGGGATGACCTGGACGGTCTTGCCCAGGTACTCGCCGTGACGTTCCTTGCGGATCACCTCGGAGTAGATCGATCCCGTGGTGGCGTTGGAGGTGGTCTTGAGCTCGACGTCGATGAACCGCTCGTAGTGTCCGAGATCGAGGTCGGTCTCACCGCCGTCGTGGGTGACGAACACCTCGCCGTGCTCGAAGGGGTTCATCGTGCCGGGGTCGACGTTGATGTAGGGGTCGAGCTTGATCATCGTGACGCGCAGGCCACGGCACTTGAGGAGGCGACCGAGCGATGAGGCGGTGAGTCCCTTGCCGAGTGAGGAGGAGACGCCGCCGGTGACGAAGACGTACTTGGTCAAGCTCGGCGCGTCCCGGGCATCGTTCCACGGTAGACCACCGGTCCAATCTACCGGTGGAAGGGCGAGCCCCTGCCGATGTCGTTACCGGGACCGGGGACGTTTCCCGGTGCGGGCCCCGGCTGTGGGCCCGAGGAGCTCCTCGGCATGGCGTCGGGCCGTCGCCGATCCGGGGCGTCCCGAGAGCATCCGGGCCACCTCGACCACGCGGCTCTCGTCCTCGAGCACGGCCGCGTTCGCCACCGTCCTGCCTGCGGTGACCTCCTTGCGCACCCCCAACTGCTGTTGGGCGCACGCGGCGACCTGGGCCAGGTGGGTGACCACGAGCACCTGATGGCGCTGGGCCACCTCGGCCAGGGCGCTCCCCACCGCCTGGGCGGCCTCTCCCCCCACGCCGGCGTCGACCTCGTCGAAGACCAGGGTGGGCGGGGCGTCGGTGAGGACGAGGCGAAGGGCCAGCATGGCCCGGGCGAGCTCGCCCCCCGAGGCCACCTTGGCCAGGGGGAGGACCGCCTCACCGGGGTTCGCGCCGAGGAGGAAGGTGACGTCGTCGCCGGGGTCGGGCTCGGCCACGGTCACCTCCACCCGGGCGTGGGGCATGGCCAGGCTCCGCAGCCGCGCCTGGACGGCCAGGGCGAGCTCGGGCGCGGCGTGCCGTCGAGCCGTCCCGACGACGGCCTCGGCGTCGGCCACCTCGGCGTCGGCCCTCTCGAGCTCGGTGGCGAGAAGGCCCGCCCGTTCCTCCGCCGCGTCGAGCTCGGCCAAGAGCCGGCGCGCCTCGTCGGCGAAGGCGAGGACACCGGGCACTCCCTCGCCGTACTTGCGTGACAGCTCCCGCAGGAGTTGACGGCGAGCCTGGACCTCGTGCAGGCGCTCGGGGTCTTCCTCCCAGGTCTCGACCACGTGGCGGAGGTCGGTGGACACATCGGCGGCGTCGGCTTGGAGCGAGGCCAGGCGCTGGGCGAGCCCCGACAACGGCCCCCTGCCCTCGAGGGCGCCCCGTGCCGCGCCCAGGAGATCGATGACCGAGGGACCTCCCCGCTCACCGCTGTCGAGCGCGCCGAGCGCGGTGGCGGCTGCCTCTCGGTGCGCGGCGGCCTCGGCCAGTCGTTCCTCCTCGGCGGCCAGCGCCCCGTCCTCGCCGGGATCCTCGAGGGTGGCGGCGTCGATCTCGTCGAGCTGATAGCGCAACAGGTCGGCCTGGCGCGCTCGGGTGCGGTCGTCGCCGCCGAGCGCGTCGAGCTCGGCCTGCAGGGCGCGCCGCCGGGCGCGGGCCTCGGTGAGGGGCCCGAGGTCGGTCCCGGCGAAGGCGTCCAGGGCGCGTCGCTGTGCGGTGGCGTCGAGAAGCGACTGCTGAGAGTGCTGCCCGTGCAGCTCGAGCAGCCTGGCCCCGGCCTCGGCCAACGCGGAGACCGGGGCCATCCGGCCGTCGATCCAGGCTCGTGAGCGTCCCTGGGCGGGGACGGCGCGCGCCAGGATGACCTCTTCGTCGTCGAGGGTGAACCGACCCTCGACGAGGGCCTCGGTGGCTCCGGGACGCACGAGGCTCGGATCGGCCCGCCCGCCCACGAGCAGCTCGAGGGCGTCGACGAGCAAGGTCTTGCCGGCCCCGGTCTCCCCGGTGAGCGCGGTCATGCCGGACCCGAGGTCGAGCGACACCGACTCGATCACGCCGAGATCACGGACCCGCAGCTCGATCAACACGACTCGCCGCGTTCTCTCAGCGGTCGGCCAGGTGGAACCTGGCTCGCAGGATCGAGAAGAAGTCGCGCGGCCCGAAGGTCACGAGTCGCGCCGGCGACGGCCCGACCCGGCACACCACGGCATCGCCGGGCTCGAGGGAGTCTGCACTCTGCCCGTCGAGCACGAGCACGGCGGCCCGGGGCCCCAGGAGCTCGAGGCGGACCCACTGCTCGGGCTCGAGGACGAGAGGGCGGTCGAAGAGCATGTGGGGCGAGACCGGCGTGAGCACCACGGCGCGCAGGCCCGGGCTCAGGATGGGGCCCCGCGCCGACAGGTTGTACGCCGTCGAGCCCGTGGGCGTGGCGACGAGCAACCCGTCGGCGGCGTAGGTCACGAACGGTCTTCCCGCGATCGAGGCCGCCACCCGGATGGTGTGGCCGGGCACCGTCTTCTCGACGACGGCCTCGTTGAGCACGACGACGCCACCGTCGGCCTCGGCTCCGCTGCGCTGCACCGCGACCTCGAGGGTGATGCGCTCCTCGACGGTGAAGGCCCCGGCGAGGAAACGCTCCAGGGCGTACTCGAGACCGTCGGGTTCGACCTCGGTGAGGTAACCGAGGCGCCCGAGGTTCACCCCGAGCACGGGGGTGCTGTGGGTGGAGGCCAGCGCCACGGTCCGGAGCATCGTGCCGTCTCCGCCCAGGCTCACGGCGAGATCGACGGTGCCGTCGAGTAGCGCGCTCGCCTGCGGCGCCACCTCCGACGCGCCTTCGTGGATGGCGGCGGTGTCGCCCGGGGGGGACTCGTCCCACACCTGCAAGACGGTGTGGCCCCGTTCCTCGAGCCAGGCCTTGGCCTGGCGGCCGATGACCGCGGCACCGGGACGTTCGGGGTGGACGACGAAGGCGATGGTGGCCACGGCTGTTACCGCGCCTCGGGTGTCGGCGGTGGTGGCGAGGCGGCGTCGGTCGGGCCCGGGGCGTCAGGGGCGTCGTGCACGGCGGCATCGAGCGCGGCGGTCACCGCATCGGATATCGGCGACGGGGTGCCCCCGGCATGGGCCCGGGCGTGGAGGAGGAACTCGGCGTTGCCGGCCGGGCCGAGGAGGGGGGACGCCATGACCCCCATGATGGTGGCTCCATGTGACGCGAAGGCGGAGGCCACCGCGTGCAGGGCGGCGAGGCGCACCTCGGGGAGGCGGATGACACCCTTGCCTCGGCTGACCTCGGCCCGACCTGCCTCGAACTGCGGCTTGACCAGAACCACGATGTCGGCACCCCGGCGGGCCAGGGCTCCGGTGAGCACGGGGGCCACGGTGACGAGGGAGATGAAGGAAAGGTCGGCGACGAGAAGGTCGAAGGGACCTCCGCCCACGGCCGCGGGGTCCAGGGATCGGATGTTGGTGCGCTCCCGCACCTCGACGCGGGGGTCGTCGCGGAGCGAGACGTCGAGCTGTCCGTGTCCCACGTCGACGGCGAGGACGTCACGGGCCCCGCGTGCGAGCAGGCAGTCGGTGAACCCACCTGTCGAGGCGCCGGCGTCGAGACACCGACGTCCGACCACCTCGATGGCGAACCGGTCCAGGGCGGCTTCGAGCTTGTGGCCGCCGCGCGACACGAACCGGCGCGGGCTCGGGTCGATCACCACCACGGGGTCGGACTCGGCCACCAGCCGCGCCGCCTTGTCGGCACGCGCCCCGCTCACCAGCACGGCACCTTGTTCCACGAGCAGACGGGCACTCTCCCGTGAGACGGCCAGTCCCCGCCGCACCAGCTCGGAGTCGAGTCTGCGGCGCACCCGTGTCGGAGTCAGGCCCCCGCCTTCTTGGCGCCCGCCTTCTTCGCCCCCACCGCCTTGCCCGTCGACGTCTTGCCCGTCGACGTCTTGCCCGTCGACGTCTCGGTGGTGGCCTTCTTGGTGCTGGTCTTCTTGGGGCCGCTCTTCTTGGTGCTCGTCTTCTTGCTCTTCCCCGCGGGGCGATGCGTCGCCTCACGTCCCGCCGCCGAGGTCCGGGCCAGGATCACGGCCACCTTCTTGGCAAGATCGTCGACGTTGGTGAAACCGAGCTCCTTGAGCTGCTGTCGCACTTCGCCCCGCACCGTGTCGACGAGCGCCTCGGAGCGCTCCCGGCTCGCCTTCACCAACGTCTCGACCCATTCCTGGGCGCGGTGGCGCTCGAGCTCCCCCGTCTTGATCAGCTCACGCACCAATTCCTCGGCGCGCGAACGAGTGATCTGGGTCAGCGCAGTAGCGGCGTCGACGTAGCGGCGCAGTCCATCGTTCTCGGTCATGGCGCCACGCTACGGCTCCTCCCGCAGGCCAGCAAGGGCCGGAAGCCTCTATGCCGTTCAGTGCGCGCCACCCAGATGGTGTGTCACGAGCGACCCGAGGTCGGCGGCCTCCTCGTCGGGCTCGACCACCATCGGCTCCCGGGCGTCAGAGGTCACGCCCGTGCGGACCAGCGCGAAGGGGAGACCGAGGCGCCGGGCCAAGGCGCCGTCGGTCGAGGGACGGTCCCCCACCACGAGGACGGCATCGGGGGCACGCGATCGCAGCAGGGCCACCAGGGGGCCGTGGGGCTTTCCGGCCACTTCGGGCGTGGCCTGCGCGGCGGTGGCCACCGCCGCGAGGATCGCCCCCGAACCCGGGAGCAGGCGCTGCGGCGTGGGGTGGGTGGGGTCTTCGTTGGTGCCGATGAAGCGAGCGCCCAGCCGTATCGCCGTGGCGGCGGTGGCCAGGAGGTCGAAATCGAAGCGTCGGGTCCATCCCACCACGACGGCGTCGGCCGGCCCTTGCGCCACCACGGAGACCCCCCGGGCGGCGAGCGCCTCGAGCACGCCGCCGTCCGCACACACCACCGCACTCGACCCCGGCTCGAGCATCGACGCGGCGGCCTGAGCCGAGGTGACGATCTCGTCGGGACGGGCCTCGATCCCCGCCCTCGCCAGCCGCTGCTGGAACTCGGCGATCGTCGGTGACGCGTTGTTGGTGGCGAAGACGACTCCGTGACCTGCCTGGCGAAGCCGCGCCACGGCGTCGGCCGATCCCGGGATGGGTTGCTCGGCGAGCCACACCACCCCGTCGAGGTCGATGACCCAGGTCCCTGGCGCGTCGTCGGACCCCTGCATCGGTCTCATGTTGGCAGATGGTGACGGGACCGACGGCGAGCCCCGGCGCTCGTCTGTCGACAGGCTCGGGACGCGTCGGGGCCGCAACGGTACAGTTCGACTTGTCGGGGACGCCGTGCCGAGACCTCGACACCAGTGGACCGACACGCCCGGAATACGCGGAGGTTTCCATGCGCTACCTGCTCACCGACGACCGTCTCCCCGAGGCGTGGTTCAACGTCGTTCCCCACCTGCCCGAGCCGCTCCAGCCTCCGCTGCACCCTGGGACCCGGCAGCCGGTGGGGCCCGAGGACCTCGCCCCGCTGTTCCCCATGGCGCTCATCGGCCAGGAAGTGAGCGCCGACCCGTGGATCGACATCCCGGGCGAGGTGCTCGACGTGCTGCGGTCGTGGCGGCCGACGCCGCTGGTGCGAGCCCGGCGTCTCGAGGAGGCGCTCCAGACACCGGCCCGGATCTACTACAAGGACGAGTCGGTGTCGCCGGCGGGATCGCACAAGCCCAACACGGCGGTGCCCCAAGCCTTCTACAACAAGGCCGAGGGCATGACACGCCTCGCCACCGAGACCGGTGCGGGCCAATGGGGCAGTGCCCTGGCCTTCGCGGCGGCGCGCTTCGATCTCGAGTGCAAGGTGTACATGGTGCGGGCCTCGTTCGAGCAGAAGCCCTACCGCCGGGTCATGATGGAGGTGTGGGGCGCGGACGTCGAACCCTCCCCCGTCGACGACCCCACGCACCCCGGCTCGCTCGGGACCGCCATCAGCGATGCCGTCCGTGACGCCGTCGGGCGTGAAGACACGCACTACTCGTTGGGGTCGGTGCTCAATCACGTGCTGCTGCACCAGACGGTGATCGGCCTCGAGGCCAAGGAGCAGCTGGCGCTGGCCGGCGAAGACCGTCCCGACATCATCATCGGGTCCTGTGGGGGTGGGTCGAACCTGGGGGGGATCGCACTGCCCTTCGTCCCCGACGCCGGTGTCGACCTTCTGGCCGTGGAGCCCTCGTCGTGCCCCACGCTGACCGAAGGCCGCTTCGAGTACGACTTCGGAGACACCGCCGGGATGACGCCGCTGCTGGCGATGTACACCCTCGGACACGATTTCGTGCCGCCCTCGATCCATGCCGGGGGCCTGCGGTATCACGGCGACGCACCCATCATCTGCAACCTGGTCAAGAACGGCCGCATGCGCGCCGCCGCCTACCCCCAGGGCAAGGTGTTCGACGCCGCGGTGCAGTTCGCCCGGACCGAGGGCCCCATTCCCGCCCCGGAGACGGCGCACGCCATCCGGGCCGTGATCGACGAGGCCCTGGCGGCACGCGAGGCGGGCACGGAGAAGGTCATCCTCTTCTCGTACTCGGGCCACGGCCTGCTCGACCTGGGTGCCTACGACGACTACCTGCACGGGCGCATGATCGAGGCATGAACGTCGACGATGGCTGCGGCCACCGCGGGGGGAGGTGTCGCTCCCTCAGGCCGGCGGGATGAGGGGCAGCTGTTCGGCCGATTCCGTGGCCGCATTCCCCATGGTGCTCGACGGCGGCGTGCTCCGCACCTCGGCAGCGCGCCCGGGGTGCCCGAAGGTGTCCGCCACGCTGCGGCGGCGTCTTTGTGGGTTCACCACGTCGTGGACGCGCCCCTCGATGACCTGCTGTTGCGCCGGTGAAAGGTAGGCCGAGCGAGCGTAGAGGCGGGCCAACTCCGGGTGCCGCTGCGGATGGTGCTCTTTCGTGAACGCCAGAAAGTGCTCTTTCACCCCCCGGCGCAAGTGCAGGGCGATGGGGGTCACGAAGACGGCCCCGGCCTCGACGCAGGCGCTGGCGACCTCTTCGAGTTGCTGGGGGGAATCGGACCATCCCGGGATGATGGGGGCCATGAGCACCCCGGTCGGGATGCCGGCGTCGTTCAGCCGGCGCACCGCCTCGACCCGGCGCCGGGGATGGGGGGTACCCGGCTCGGTGGCCTTCCACACCTCGTCGTCGAGAGTCCCGATGGACAGGTTGCAGTGCACGTCGGTGCGTTTTGACGCCGCCACCAAGAGGTCGAGGTCGCGCAAAATGAGCGTCGACTTGGTGAGGATCGAGAACGGGTTGCGGGCTTCGCCCAGCGCTTCGACGATCCCCCCGGTGAGGTGGTAGCGACCTTCGGCGCGCTGGTAGGGATCGGTGTTGGTGCCCATGGCGATGTGGTCGCCGTGCCAGCGCGGTGAACGCAGCTCGGCGCGGACGCGCTCGACGGCGTTCACCTTCACCACCAGCTTGCGCTCGAAGTCCTCGCCGATGCCCAGTCCCAGATATTCGTGGGTGGGACGGGCGAAGCAGTAGGCGCAGGCGTGGCTGCACCCCCGGTAGGCGTTGATCGTGAAGCGAAAGGGCATGTGCGACGAGGCCGGAACCTCGTTGATCACCCGCCGGGCGTTGACGTGGAGGAACTCGAGGCCCCGGTACTCGCCGATGCCGACGTGGCGGTCGACGAGGGCCTCCTCGGCGAAGAGCATGGGCTGGCCGCCGTCGTCGTCGGCTCTGCGCCACCGGAACGCCACGGGGTCGCCCACGGGGTGATGATATCGAACATACGTTCGTATCTCCACCGGGCTCGAACCCGTCGAGTTCCCAGGTATTTCCCAGACTCTGACGTGGATTGGGTCTGACCTCGGGTTTAGGCTCTGGAGATCGACCCCCCCGAGCCGTTGCCGCCTGATGGTCCCGGTGATGTCGAGGCCACCGAGAGGCACCCCGACAAAGCCGTGACGCGCCGAGGGTTTTTGCGCGCCACCGGGGCGGGACTGGGGTTGGTGGCGTTCGGCGCCGGCGCGTGGGATCTCGGCGAGCAGGTCGGCCCCGGCCGGGGGTCGCGCTCGAGCCTCGGCCGTGACCCCGGTGGGGCGGCGCCGAGGACGCGGGCCGCCTCGCAGCGCAGCGACGCCGTCCGGACGGTCATGCTCGACAGCGGCGTGCCGGTGCCGTCGGCGGACTGGGTCGTCGCCGAGAACCAGGTGCCGGGGACCCTCGACTGGGTCATGGGTGCCCGGAGTCGCATCTACGGCTACAGCGACCACGTGAGCGCGGTGGCCGGGGACGTGGTGACCCTCTTCATCGACCCCCCCGCCACGGCCTACCGCGTCGAGCTGTACCGCATGGGGTACTACCAAGGGCTCGGCGGTCGGCTCATGTGGACCTCGGCGACCCTGGCCGGCGGGGGGAGCCAACCGCCCCCCACCGTGGCGCCGGGCACGAACATGGTCGAGTGCCAATGGCAACCCACGACCCGGGTCGCCATCGACGACTCGTGGCCCCCGGGGGCGTACCTCTTCAAGCTCACCAACGCCAGCGGCACGTCGGCCGGATACATCCCGCTGTGTGTGCGCGACGACACCAGCACCGCGGCGTTCGCCATCATGCACTCGGTCACCACCTGGCAGGCCTACAACGCGTACGGGGGGCGAAGCCTGTACGTCGGCCCCGGGACGGTGCGCATCGGCGAGACCGGGACCCTCAACCGCTCGCGGGTGGTGTCGTTCGACCGGCCCTATGACCAAAGGGGATGGGGAGCGCCGGACTTCACCGGCAACGAGTACCCCCTCATCTTCCTGGCCGAGCGCCTCGGGCTCGACGTCACCTACTTCACCGACGTCGACCTCCACGAGCGCCCGGCGCGCCTGGCCGGGCATCGGTGCCTGTTCAGCCTGGGGCACGACGAATACTGGTCGAGCGCCATGCGCGACGGTGCCACCCAGGCCGTGGCGGGCGGGCTGAACATCGCCTTCTTGGGCGCCAACGCCGTCTACCGCCACATCCGCTTGGAGCCTTCGCCGCTGGGCCAGAACCGACACCAGGTGTGCTACAAGTCCGACCTCGCCAAAGAAGACCCCCTGTGGGGCGTGGACCCGGCCGAAGTGACCTCCAACTGGCCCGATGGCCCGGTGCCCCGACCCGAGCAGCAACTGGTGGGGTCGCAGTACGCGGATGTCGGGGCCGACGCCCCCATGGTGATCGCCGATGCCGGCTCGTGGGTCTTCGCGGGCACCGGGGTGGCGAGCGGCACGCACCTGCCCCACGTCATCGTGGGCGAGTACGACCACTACGAGCCGGGACTGGGGGGCCCCGCCGACGTGCGGATCCTGGCCCACTCACCCATACCCAATCGCGGTCCGGGGAGTGTCTCGGACATGACCTACTACACCGCCCCCGGAGGTGGAGGCGTTCTCGCCACCGGGTCGGCGATGTTCGTATGCCGGTTGTCGAACGCGCCGCGCATCGACCCCAACATCATCTTCATGCCGATCCCGGGGGTCACGCCGGTGCTGTGGCGGATGATGGAGAACGTCTTCTCGGTGTTCGGCGCGGGCCCGGCATCGTCCACCCAGCCCTCGGTGGCGAATTGGCGCCAGTTCGCCTGACCGCTACCCCTCGGGGTTGACCGCCACGGGGGAGGGTCCGGGAACCGCACCTTCGGGCCCGACCACGACGGGCACCGGGGGGCGCGCCGGGCGGGGGATGAACAACCCGGCCACCACCCCGCCCAGGGCGATCAGGGCCGCGAAGGTGAACCCCCGGGAGAACCCCGCCGTCAGCGCCACGGCGCGGTCGGGACCGGCGTGTCCGCCGGCGCGGAGCAGGGACTGGGTGCGATCCGAGGCGATGGTGGCGAGGGCCGCCAGTGCGATCGAGGCGCCGACCTGCCGGCTGGTGTTGAGCACCCCCGAGGCCAAGCCGGCCTGGGTGGGGGCCACGCCCGCGGTGGCGGCAAAGGCGAGCGGGGTGATGGCGAGACCCATGCCGAAGGTGGCGAGATCGGCTCCGCCGAACACCGATCCCCAGTAGGAGCCGGTGGGCCCGGCGTGCGACAGCCATTCCAGGCCCGTCGCGCTCATGAGCACCCCGACCACCAGAGGGAGCCGTGGCCCGTAGCGGGTCACCAGGCGTGAGCTGATCTGGGCACCGATGGCGATGGCCGCGGTCTGGGGCAGGAATCCGAGACCCGTCACGAGCGGGGAGAACCGCAAGACGTCTTGGAGATAGAGCGAGACGAAGAACCACATCGAGAACATGGCGCCCCCCGCGAACAGCATGGAGACGTTGGCGGCGCTGAGGCCTCGCGACAGGAACAGCCCGAAGGGCACGAGCGGGGCCCGAGCCACCTTCGATTCGATCAGCACGAACACGGCCAGGCACACGCCCGAGATCACGAGGGGCACGACGGTGGCGGTGGAGGACCACGCGTGGGTGCTCGTGCCCGCCACGGCATAGACGAGGGCCACCAGCCCGCCCGTCACGGCGATGGCGCCGGGGATGTCGAGCGACGGGCGCTCGCCTTCGGCGCGGGTCTCCACCAGGACGACCCGGGCCGCCACCAGGGCGGCGGCGGCGATGGGAAGGTTGATGTAGAAGATCCACCGCCACGACAGCAGGTCGGTGAGGACGCCTCCCAGCAGCGCCCCCGAGGCGCCTCCCACCGCGGCCATCGCACTCCAGATCCCGAGGGCACGCGACCGTTCCGACGGTGTCCGGAAGGTCATGGTGAGGATGGTCAAGGTGACCGGGGACAAGACCGCGGCGCCGAGTCCCTGCAGGGCGCGGGCCCCCACCAGCATGAACTGGTTCTGGGCGATGGCGCACACGAGGCTGGCGCCGGCGAAGAGGACGAGGCCGAGCATGAAGATGCGCCGGCGGCCGAAGAGGTCGGCGGCCCGGCCCCCGAGAAGCAAAAAGCCCCCGAAGCTGAGGGCATAGGCGTTGACCACCCACTGCAACCCCGACGTGGTGAAGCCGAGGTCGCGCTGCATCGAGGGAAGCGCGACATTCACGATCGACAGGTC
>JBEKIJ010000022.1:0-102966 GCA_050011815.1 Acidimicrobiales bacterium
GCAGCCCCAACGGGATTCGAACCCGTGTCTCCACCTTGAGAGGGTGGTGTCCTCGGCCACTAGACGATGGGGCCCGGCACCCTTTCGGGCCGAGCCAGACTATCCGATCAGGCGTGATCCTCGGCCGGGGTAACACCCCTGGTGCAGAACCCTAAAGCCCGACGCGGAGGCGAGAAGGCAGAACACCGTCGTCCCGCAATCTGGTCGGGATCGACCGCTCTCCGCGCACGCTCGCCGCCGGGACCACGCCATGCCCGCGGGCGACGAACCCGGTTGCGCACCCGGGCCCCACCGCAGTGGGGCCCGGAAGGAAATTTGGCTCGGGGGGGAGGACTCGAACCCCCAATTACGGGACCAGAACCCGCTGTGTTGCCGATTACACCACCCCCGATCGGGTGGCCTTGCAGGCTAGCCCAGGCGGTGGAGCCGTGAGTACCCGATGATCCGGCCCAGAGCCACCCCCACCGTCTCCTTGGCGTAGTACGGCACGGTGGCCCACCCTTTGATGGGGGAGTCGGTGGTGGGCGCGGGCCAGGCCTGGAGCCCCAGGTTCGAGGCGATGGCGAGGCTCCGGTCCTCGTGGAACCCGTCTGTGGCGATGAGGATCTTCGTCACTCCCCGCTTCTCGAGGGCCGCCGCCGCCAGAGACAGATTGGTCCAGGAGTCGTCCCCACCGACCTCGATGATGTCGGCGGGAGGGACGCCATGCTGTGTCAACCAGGACGCCGAGGCCTCTGCTTCGGTGAACTTGTCACCGGTCTCCTTGGAGCCGGTGACCACGATCGTCGGGGCGAGGTGTCGCTGCCAGAGGTTGTTGGCGTCCTGGACCCGGGCCAGGAGGTCGGGCGAGGGCACCCCGTCGTATTGGGCCGCCCCCATCACCACGATCGCCTGCGCAGGCCGGGCATCGTGGTGACGCGACGTCAGCCATACCTGCACCCCGGTGAAGACGAAGTACCCGGCGACGACGAGGCCGATCATCACGAGCCGTTGGAGGACCCATCGGAGGGCGCGCGCTCCCCGGACGACTGCGTCTCCCAACACTGCCACCGGTTCAGTCCCCCTAACCCTCCGGTCCAGTCTGCGCTGGACCGCGTCTCAGCTGGTGTCACCCCCGAGACGGTCCCGGGCGGCACGCAGGCGTACCAGTACAGCCTCGCGCCCGAGCACCTCCAGGGACTGGAATAGGGGCGGTCCGACCCGGCGGCCGGTGACCGCCACCCGGATCGGCGCCTGGACCTTGTTCAGCTTGCGGCCCATGTCGTCGGCCATCGTCTGGGTGGCGCTGTGCAGGGCCTCTGCGGTCCACACACAAGCTTCGTAGGTCGCTATGGCGGCGTCGAGAACGGCGGGGGCGGCGGGGTCCTTCACCACCGAGGCCCACGACTCCTGCTCGACCAGGGGGTCGGCCAGGAACAGGAAATCCACCATGTCGGGCACCTCGCTCAAGACGCCGATGCGCTCTTGGACCAGCGGGGCCATGGTGCGGAACACGGCCCCGTCGAAGCGCGAGGGCGGCCATGGCGCCCGGTCGGGCTCGAGCCAGGGCCGGGCGACCTCGACAAAGGCGTCGACCGACAAGGCCCGCAGGTACTCCTTGTTCATCCACTCGAGCTTCTTCACGTCGAAGAAAGCCGGGGCGTGGTTCACCTCCGCCAGCTCGAATCCCGCCACCATCTCCTGCACCGAGAGGATCTCTCGGCCCTGCGGGTCGCTCCACCCCAACAGGGCCAGGTAGTTGCGCATGGCGTCGGCCAGGTAGCCCCGTTCCTGGTAGGACTCGACGGCCACGTCGTCGCGGCGCTTGGACAGCTTCTGGCGACGCTCGTTGACGAGGAGGGGCAGGTGGGCGAAGGCGGGGAGCGGCGCCTCTTCGCCCTCGAGCGCGGACCACAGCAAGAGCCCCTTGGGCGTCGACGGCAGGAGGTCCTCGCCCCGGATGATGTGGGTGATGCGCATGTCCACGTCGTCGACCACGTTGGCCAGGACGAACAACGGCGCCCCCGACGACTTCACCACCACGAAGTCCTCGATGGCCTCGTGGGCGAAGGTCACGTCGCCGCGGATGAGGTCGTGCACCACGGTGGTCCCGGTGTCGGGAACCCGGAACCGGAGCGCCCGACCCTGGCGCTCGAGACCCCGGTCGCGGCAGAAGCCGTCGTAACCGGGGGTGGCGTTGCCCTTGATGCGGGCGTCGATCTCGTCGCGGGTGCACTCGCAGGCATACACCACGCCGGCTTCCCACAGGGTGTCGACGGCAGCGCGGTAGGCCCCGGTGCGCTCCGATTGCCGGAAGGGTCCCTCGTCGGGCTCCATGCCCAGCCACGACAGCGACGACAGAATCCCCTCCACCCACTCCTCCCGGTTGCGCTCGGTGTCGGTGTCCTCGATGCGCAGGACGAAGGTGCCGCCGGTGTGGCGGGCGAACAGCCAGTTGTAGAGCGCCGCCCGGGCGCTGCCGACGTGGAGGAACCCCGTGGGCGAGGGGGCGAAACGGACCCGCGTCGGACCGATGGGGGTGGCGACCGGAGCCGCCCCGTCGGCACTACCTGCCACGGGCGCTACTCGTCCTCGACGAGCGTGATCGCCCCGGTCGGGCAGTTGTTGGCGGCCATGCGGACCTTGTCCATCACCTCGGCCGGAGGGTTCTCGTTGAGCACGTACAGGTACCCGTCGTCACGCACCTCGAACACCTCGGGCGCGATGCCCATGCACACGGCATTGGACGCGCATACGTCGTAGTCAACGACGACCTTCATGGGACGTACCTCCGTCTCGACCCGATCCGCAGTGTAGTGGTGGGCGCCCCCGCCGCTCGGTGTCCGGCGGGCATCACGCCCCGGACCGGCGACGGCCGGTCAGGGCTTGTCGGTGCTGAGCACCCACATGGCGAAGAACTGCGATCCGCCGCCGTAGGCGTGGCCCAGGGCGGTGCGGACGTTCTCGACCTGGTGCTCTCCGGCCTGGCCCCGCACCTGCATGGCCACCTCGAGGAACCGGAGCATGCCCGAGGCGCCGATGGGGTTCGACGACAGCACGCCACCCGAGCAGTTCCAGGGGATGTCACCGCCGTCGAGGGCCGTCGCCCCGGCGTCGGTGAGCTTCCATCCCTCACCCAGCTCGGCGAAGCCCAGGTTCTCGAGCCACATGGGCTCGAACCACGAAAAGGGCACGTACACCTCGGCCACGTCGATCTGGCGCCGGGGCTCGGTGATGCCGGCCTGGTGGTAGACGTCGGCCGCGCAGTCCAGGCCGGCCTGGGGGTTCACCTGGTCGCGTCCTGCGAACATGGTGGGCTCCGAGCGCATGGCCATGCCGTGGATCCACGCCGGGGGTCGGCTCGAGCTCGAGGACGCCGCCACCCGCTCCGACGCCAGCACCATCGCCGCGGCCCCGTCAGACGACGGGCAGGTCTCGAGATAGCGGACGGGGTCCCACAGCATGATCGAGTCCTTCACCATGTCGAAGGAGATGTCCTCGATGTGGAGATGGGCATAGGGGTTCTTGAGCGCCTGCAGCCGGTCTTTCACCGCCACCAGGATCCCGATGTGGTCGGGCGCCCCCGAGCGCCGCATGTAGGAGCGGATGATGGGAGCGAAGAATCCGCCCGCACCCGCCAGCAACGGAGCCGAGAAGGGTTGGGGGACCGACAGTGCCCACATGGCGTCGGAATCCGACTGCTTCTCGAAGGCGACGGTGAGGACCCGCTCGTGACGACCCGAAGCCACGAGATGGGCGGCCACGATGGCCGTCGACCCGCCCACCGACCCCGCCGTGTGCACCCGCAACATGGGCTTGCCCACCGCACCGAGCGCCGAGGCCAGGTAGAGCTCGGGCATCATGACGCCTTCGAACATGTCCGGGGCCTTGCCGATGACCACGGCGTCGATGTCGGCCCAGTCGAGCCCGGCGTCCTCGAGGGCTCGCGCCGCCGCTTCGCGCACGAGCCCGGCGATGGAGACGTCCTCGCGCTTGGCCGCATGCTTGGTCTGGCCGACACCGATCACCGCACAGCGCTCGGCCATCACGCCCCCTTTCCGGCGCCGCCCGAGGGCTCAGCCGCCAGGGCGCACACCAGGTTCTGCTGCAGACAGGGCCCCGACGTGGCATGGGCGATGGCGCTCTGGGCGCTCCCGTCCATGATGCGCCTCGCCGCTTCGCCGATGCGCAGGAGCCCCGCCACCATGAGAGCGTTCGCCGCCAGCGCCCCACCGGAGGGGTTCACCGCCACCGAGTCCGCCAGGCCGAGGGCTTCGCGCAGGATCAGCTCTTGGGACGCGAAGGGGGCGTGGAGCTCGGCCACGTCGACGTGCACGGTTCCCGGGGCGCCGCCGCCGGCCTCGAACACCCCCGCGCCCTCGGCGGCGAGGCGGGTGGAGGAAGACTCCGACAGGTCACGGGCCCCCAGAGCATGGGCTTCGATGCGGTGGTCGATGCCGGTGATCCACGCCGGGCGGTCGCAGAGGTCCCGGGCCCGGTCCCCCGCGGCGAGCACCACGGCGGCGACGGCGTCGGTGATGGGGGGCAGGGCGTGGCGGCGCAAGGGAGCCACCACGTAGTCGTCGCCCAGGAGGTCTTCGACCGCCTGGTCCTTGGCCACCTGGGCGTTGGGGTTCCCGAGGGCGTCACGCCGGCTCCGGGCCGCCACGGCCGCGAAGTCCTTCTCGGTCGCCTTGCCCCGGTCGATGAGCGTCTGCGCCTGCAGGGCGGCCAGGGCGACGGGGTCGGGCCACATCGGCGCCATGTAGTACGGGTCGAGCTGCAGGGCCAGGATGCGGTCGAGCTGCGCCGGCGAGGACCGTCCGAAGCTGTAGACGAGGGCGGTGTCGATCTCGCCCTCTTGGAGCAGCGTCCACGCCTCGTACAGGGCCCAGGCGCCGTCCATCTCCACGTGGCTCTCGCGCATGGGTGGCCACACGCCCACGGCGTCGAGAGCCATGACGAAGCTGAAGGGGGCGCCCACCAGGTAGTCGGTGCTCCCCGAGCACACGAACCCCATGTCGCTCTTGGTCACGCCGATGTTGGCGAACACCTCGGTCACCACCGGCATGAGGATCTCGACCTCGTTGCGGTGGTCCTCGCGTCGCACCGACTTCGACTGGGCGACCGACACCACCCCGATGGGCCGGACGGCGGCGCGTGGCGCGGCCGCGCTCACGAGTACGCCTTGAAGGTCTCGTAGTCGGCGTCGGGCTCCCCCGTGGGCCGGAAGTACTTGACCGAGGCCATGGTGAGACCGAGGTCGGCCTTGTCGACCCACACCGCCTCGACACGCATGCCCATGCGCACCTCGGCGGCGGGCAGCTCCTGGATCAGGCCCATGAAGGTGATGTTGGCGCCGTCGAGGAGGATCTGAGCACAGATGTAGGGGATCTCGATCGACTGGCCCTGGAAGGGGACGTTCACGACGCAGTAGGTCGTGACGGTGCCGCTGTTGCCGAGCTCGACGGGGTCGGTGGTGGCGACACCATCGGTCGGGCACGATCCACGGGGCGGGACGTAGACCTGGTGACAGGCCGGGCAGCGCTGGCCGATGAACTTGCCCTGGGCGATTCCCTGGAGGAACCGGGACTGCGAAAGGCCAGCGGTGTACTGGTAGTCGAGACGCATCGGCGTAGCGAGCGTCGTCACGGGGGCCACCCCCTCTTCGCTCATGACGCGCTCCCCTCGGGCACGAAGCACTCGATGTCGTGCAGGCTCCCCACGCGCTCGGCCGCCGGACGCCACCGCGCCGTGACACGCATACCGCTCGACATGGCCTGCGCGGAGCCCGCGTCCACGGCGTGCAGCATCCCCGTCGTGGCCCCGTCGAGTTGCACGAGCGCCCACGCGAAAGGACGGTCGAGGGGCTGGCCTTGCAAGGGCTTGTTCGCCCACGACCACGTCGTGACGACACCGGACTGGCCGACCTCGACGAGATCGCCCACATCGGCGCTCGTGACCGGGTCGTACTCGGTGGGAGGCACGATCACCGTGGCGGCGCCGTCGCGGTCGTGGGACTGGGCGCCCAGGATGCGCCCGTCGCGCAGGCCCGTGAGGAAGGCGCCGATGACCGGGCCGACCGAGCGGACGTAGGGGTACTCGAGAACGTGCGGCGCCCGCAGGACTTCGCTGTCGGCCATCACACCCTCCCCTCGGTTGCCCTACGACGGCGCAAACTAGAACACATTGCAGTTCGCTGCCAGCCCGGCCCCCACCCCCAGGTCAGCGCGGGCCGACCCGGGGCGGGGAATGCGAGGGTCGGATCAGCCCCACATGAGCGAGCCGGGTGTGGTGAGCAACTCGCCCGACTCGAGCCAGGTCTTGAGGCCCGACAGGACCATGGGCCACCCGCCGTAGAGCTGGGAGTTGGCGCCTTCCCGGAGTTGGTCGTGGGTCAAGGTCAGGTGGCAGGAGTCACCGACGGGCTCGATCTCCCAGGTGACCCTCGAGGTCCCTTCGGCCTTCGCCTCGTCGCTGAAATACGCCACCATGGTGTGGACGAGCCGCCGGGGCGGGTCCACCTCGAGGATCTCACCCTCCCCCAGAACGGCCCCCGCTTTGGGTGCGGTCATCTCGAAGTGCGCACCGGGCTTCAGGTCCGGGACGACCATCGCGGCGCCGAAGTTGTACTTGGCCCTGATGTCGGGATCGATGATCGCCTCCCACAGACGCTCCGGGGTGGTGCGAATGTAGATCTCGAAAATCTTCTCCATCGGACTCTCCAGTCTCTGCTTGAGGCCGCTGAGCGTTGCCACCCAGGGCTCGGCGTACTTGCTCACCCATCGGTCGTGGACGAGCCGGATCGGGACCGGGTTCAGGAAGTGGAGCTTCTCGCGACCCCGTCGCCGGGTGACCACGAGGCCGGCCTCCTCCAGCTGCTTCAGGTGCTTCATCACGCCGAACCGGGTGATGTCGAACCGCGCCTCGAGCGCACTCAGCGTCTGGCCGTCTTCACGGAACAGCTCGTCGAGCAGGCTCCGCCGGGTCGGATCGGCGAGGGCCCTGAACACTTCGTCCACACTAGGACAATACGTGACCATTTGGTCACATGTCAATACCTAGGTCACGTCCGAGCGCAGGGTCGTGAAGGCGCCCGCTCCGGCCAGGACGATCCCGTAGCCGAGGAGGGCCAACCCGCCCTGCCACCACGCGATCAGCTGACCGTTGCTGGCGCCGAACGCCTTCACGTTGGCCGTTACCGACTCGAGCGCCTGGGCCGCCTGCCCGGGCAGCCACTGCCCCACCGACGGCCACACCCCGTCGATGATGGGCTCGACGATCGCCGTCACGCCCAGACCGACCACGATGGCGACCACCTGGTTCTTGAGCAGTGCCCCCAGGCCCACCCCATAGACGGCGTAGAGGACCGCGGCGGCGAGCACACCGGGGAAGATGTGGCGGTACTCGGTGAGCATGGTCTGGACGTTCCCGAACCCCGCCCCCACCACGCTGAACCCGAACACCAACGCCACCGCACCCCCTACGACTCCGACGGCGGCTCCCCCGAGGATCGATGCCAACAACTTCGACACCACGACGCGGCCGCGCTTGGGTTCAGCCAGGTACGTCGGGGTGAT
Source organism: Acidimicrobiales bacterium (assembly GCA_050011815.1). Taxonomy (GTDB): domain Bacteria; phylum Actinomycetota; class Acidimicrobiia; order Acidimicrobiales; family UBA8190; genus Chersky-840. Next base: position 7,560 of record JBEKIJ010000022.1, read on the forward strand.
GGTCTTGTGGCGGTACTCCCCCGTGATGCACAAGATGCCGAGGACGAGGGCGAGGTCCAGGGAAAGCCTCATGATCGAGAAGGTCGAGTCGAACCACAGCGCCGTCCCCCGCACCGGCAAGAGCGACGCTCTGGGCCCGTGGCCGCGAGGCACGAAGGCGACGAGCGTGGTGAAGGCGCCCACGAGGAGAGCGGTGATGCCGAGGAGCAGCCAGGTCGACCAGATGGTCCGGAACTTCTTGAGCTCCGAGGAGAACAGGGCGATCACGGGACGGGTCCCCCCTCGGGCCCGCCCGAGAACGGCGCCTGGAGAGCCGGCGGCTGGCCCATGGGCCGGACCCCTCGCTCTGCGCCCTCGGTGAGCTCGAAGAAGATCTGCTCGAGCGACTCGCCCGACGACGTCATCTCGTACACGACGATGCCGTGGCGAGCGATGAGCGGGCCCACCACCTCGGGCGTCGTCCCCTCCGCCACCACGACGTCGGGCGCCTCCCGGCGCACCGCCGTCGGGACGTCGTCCCCCGGCCCCGCCGCCACCACGTCCTCGAGGGCTCGCACCAGGCGGTCGGCGTCGGGCGTGCGCACCCGGACACTGGTGGTCGCCCCCTGGAGCAATTCGTGGAGCGGGCCGTCGGCCACCAGTCGCCCGCCGGCCAGGATGATGACCCGGTCGACGGTCTGGGCCGCCTCGGACAGGAGGTGCGACGACACGAGCACGACTCGACCCTGCGATGCGTACCAGCGCAGGAAGCCGCGCATCCAGGCGATTCCCTGGGGGTCGAGCCCGTTGGCCGGCTCGTCGAGGATGAGCACCTGGGGATCACCGAGCAAGGCCCGAGCGAATTCGAGCCGCTGGCGCATGCCGAGCGAGAACCCACCGACCTTGCGGTCGCCGTCGCCCCCGAGGCCGACGAGGTCGAGTACCTCGTCCACCCGCCTGTCCTCGATCCCGCTCACGGTGGCGACGACGCGCAGGTGGTTGCGGGCGGTGCGCGCCGGGTGGAACCCCGACGCTTCGAGCACGCCCCCGACCGCCCGGGTGGGGTCGGGGAGGTCGTGGTAGGCGACGCCGTTCACGAGGGCGCTCCCCGAGGACGGGGCCACCAACCCGAGCATCATGCGCAGGGTCGTGGTCTTCCCCGCGCCGTTGGGACCCAAGAACCCCGTCACCGTGCCCGGCTCGACCACGAAGCTCAGGTTGTCGACAGCCACCACGGCGCCGAAGCGCTTGGTAAGACCCCGGGCGACGACCTGGGTCGGCAGCTCCGACGGGGGGTGCAGCGTTGTCGCGGCGACCGTCCTAGAACGTCAGGATCTGGCGAATGATCTCGCCCTTCTTCATGGCGTCGAAGGCGTCCTGGGCCTTGGAGAGGTCCATGCGAGAAGAGATCATGCCGTCGAGGTCGAGGCGCCCCGCCCTCCACAGACGGATGAGGCGGCCGAACTCGCTGCGCACATCGGCCGAGCCGTAGTACGACCCCAGCAGCTTCTTCTCCATGAAGAACAGCTCGAAGCAGTTGAACTCGACGTTCTTCTCGGCGCTGCCCGCACCGACGATCACCGCCGTGCCGCCCCGGCGCACCGCGTCGTAGGCGGCCCGGATGGTCAGGGGCAGGCCGATGCACTCGATGGCGTAGTCAAAGCCGCCGGCCGAGCCGTTGATCTCGGCGTTGGCCGCGCTCAGATCGTCGGGCTTCACACCGTGCGTCGCCCCGAAGCCAAGAGCCGTCTTCAACTTGGAATCGACCATGTCGACCGCCACGATCTCGGCCGCCCCGGCGATACGGGCCCCCTGGATGGCGGCGATCCCCACGCCGCCGGCACCGAAGACCACCACGCTCGATCCCGGCTTCACCTTGGCCGTGTTGAGCGCGGCGCCGACACCCGTGGTCACACCGCAGCCGATGAGCGCCCCGATCTCGTAGGGCACGTCATTGGGGATCTTCACCACTCCCTGCTGGGGGAGCACCATCTCCTCGGCGAAGGTTCCCGTGCCGGCGAAGCCGAAGACGGGCTCGCCACCGCGCGAGAACTTGGCGGCGCCGGCGATGTTGAAGAAGATGTCCACGCACAGGTTGGCCTCGCCCCGCAGGCAGGCTGAGCACTTTCCGCACGGAGGGGTCCAGGCCACGATCACGTGGTCGCCCACCGCCACCTGGTCCACACCCGGGCCCACCTCGACGATCTCGCCTGCGCCCTCGTGGCCGAGAACGGCGGGGGCAGGTTGGGGCAGGGTCCCGTTCATGGCGGAGAGATCGGAGTGGCACACGCCCGCGGCGTGGAGCTTCAGTCGGACTTCGCCGGGTCCCGGATCAGTCACCTCGACGTCGTCGTAGATGTCGATGACTTCTTTGCCCACCTCGTTGAAAATCGCTGCGCGCATCCGAACTCCCTCCCTGGTGGCCGACCGTGCCTCCCTGGCGTCGACCCTGCCTGCGCATTCGACCATGCGCCGGTGTGGCCCGCAACATCGGGCGTTCGCCGCTACGCCTCGTGGGGCTCGCGTGCGGTGGGGGCCGAGGCGCCGTTGGGGACCAGGCCACTGGGGAGCAGGAGCCGGACGGCCACCGCCAGCTCGTCGCGCACGCGGTCCAGGTCGCTCCAGCCGTTCACCCAACCGACCAACGACGAGTACCAGACGTGGCCGATGATCCGGGTGCGCTCGGCATGGTCGGGGGGTTGGGGCTCACCGATGGCCCTGATGATGATGCCGTCCATCACCAAGCCCATCTGCTGCTGGCACTCGATGGCGGCCATGTCGGGGGATGCCAGCGAGGCGAAGACGGCCGCCACCAGCTGGGGCTGGCGGCCCATGGCACGCAAGGCCCGCTCGAGGACATCGATCACACGCTCCGAGGCGACCGCTCCCCGGGCCGGCACCTGGGCCAGACGGGCGTCGAGTTGCTCCACCCAGAAGACGAGGGCCGCCGCCAGCAGGTGGTCCTTGGAGGAGAAGTAGCGGTAGACGGTCCCCATGGCCACCTGCGCCCGGGCGGCCACGTCGCGCATCTGGACCGCCTCGTAGCCGCCCTCGAGGCCGAGCTCCATGGCGGCGTCGATGACCCGCTGGCGGCGCGCTTCCTGAGCACGGGTCAGAGACCGGGGAAGCACCCTCTGTTGCACGGGCGTTCAGGCTACTCCCGGGGGTATCTGGAACGGAACTCGTTCTACTCTGGCCCACGCCGCTCCGGAGCCGGCGGAGCTACGGAGCTACCTCAAATCTGACACGGCGTCAGCCAATGAGGGCTAGCCTTCGCACGGATGGCCCCTGACTTGGGCGACGCGGCCCTGGAGACGATCCTCGACGACACCGACGACCCGGGCGCGATCGCCGCCACCGACGGTCGAGTGCCCGGACGCCGGGGGCTCGCCACCCGGACACGCCTGCTCGAGTGCACCGCCGAGCTTCTCGCCACCACGGCGTGGCGCTCGATCAAGGTCATCGACATCGCCCGCCAGGCCGGGACGTCCCCGGCCACCTTCTACCAATACTTCGAGAACGTGGAACAGGCCATCTTGGTGATGGCCGAAGAGCTCATGCAGGGTGCGGGCACCCTCGCCGACCTGGTCGACGGTGACTGGTCCGAGGACGCCAGCTGGGCCACGGCGCGGCGCGTGGTCGAGGGGTTCATGGCCTACTGGGATGCCAACCGGGCCGTGTTCCGGGTGGTGGAGCTCGCCACCGAGGAGGGCGACCTCCGGTTCCAGGGACTGCGGGTGCGCGCCCTCAACGCGGTGACGGTCACCCTGGCGCGCGTGATCGCCTCAGGCATCCCCAACCGCAGTCCGGCGGGAACCGACGCCATGGCGGTGGCGGCCACCCTCATCTCCATGCTCGCCCACGTCGCCGCGCACCGCTACGGATTCGAGTTCTGGGGCATCCGGACCACCGCCATGGTCGACACCCAGGCCCGGGTGCTGCACTGGGCCGTCACGGGTCGGCCCGGGCCGCCGAGCACCGACGTCGCCGCCGCGCCCCGCACCGGCCCCGTCGTCGGAGGTGGCGCGGCTCAGACACGGGCCGGCCAGGCCCGACGGCGCCCGGGACCCGAGGTCCCGCCCCGACGGGTTACTTGACGGCGACGGGGTTGAGCGGCGATCCGCACCCGTTGGTGAACGGCAACGGTGTGGCGTCGAGCAGGAACGTGTACTGACCGTCCGCGGCACAGTCGGCGGCGAGCTCGTCGAGCATCCAGTTCTGGCCCTGGGTCATTCCCATCTCGACGATGTGCAGAAGGTGCACTGGCAGGTATACCTCGGCGTCCTCGCACGGGATGACCTCGAGCGCCATGGTGTCGGTGGCCACCGCCGCGACGTCGTGGGCGTGGAACCACGGCGCCGTCGCCATCGACAGCCCCGAGGACAGTCCCATGTAGTGCATCACGTCACCGAAGCGCAGCATGTTGGGGAGCGGCACCGTCGTCCCGCCCGCGGGAAACCGCCCCGGCATACGGAGATGGGCCATCTGGCCGGTGCGCACCAACACGACGTCTCCCGGTTCCACGGTCACTCCGGCGAGCCCGCAGGCGGCGTCGAGATCGGCGGGGGTGATGGCGTACCCGCCCTCGAGGACGTCGGTGCCCTTGGCCCGGGCCACATCGAGGAGAACCCCCCGGCTCACGAGCGAGTCGACGAGATGGATCCCGAGACGGCTCGCTCCCGCCGAGTTGACCGCGGAGGCCGGGTACCCGTTGTAGAGCGTGCCCCGGTAGCTGACATGGGCCAGGCCGTCCCAGTGGGTGGCGCACTGCAGCGGCATGACGACCACGTCCTCGTTGGCACAGATCCATTCGGCGTCGTCGGACAACGGCACGTTCACGTACGACATGGTCCGCACCGGGTTGAACCGGCCCGGTACGACGCCCTTTTGGATCCCCTCGGCTTCGGACAGGGCCAGTCCCATGGGAAAGACCCGGCCCGATCGGACACAACCCGCCGCCCGGCGCCGCACCTCCTCGGTGACGAGGTTGAGCGTGCCGAGCTGGTCGTCATCACCCCACCGACCCCAGTTCCGCACCTGACCGGCAATCGTCGTGAACTGCTCGGAGGCACCCATCGCCGCCGCAGGCTAGTGGCGCCGCTCGGCACAGGTGAATGCCGGGCCCGACCCGGGCGGGGGCCCAGAAAATTCCTGGTTGCCCAGCCGGCCCGGTCGTAGACTGGCCTTGTCTTGCGACTCACCAGAGGTGCAGGCTCAGGCTCACGACTCACGAGGAGGTGTGCCGGTGCAGATCTCGACCCTCCTTGCAGGTAAGGGAGACTCGGTAGCCACGATCACCGCCGACAAGACAGTGACCGATGCCGTGGACCAACTCCGTGCTCACGGCGTGGGGGCACTGGTGGTGTCCTCCGATGGGGAGCACATCGAGGGCATCGTCTCCGAACGTGACATCGTGCGCGGTCTGAGCGGCCAGGTCGCAGCCCTCCTCGCCGAGCCCGTCCGTTCGATCATGACGGCGAAGGTCTTCACGTGCTCGCCCGACGACGACGTCGAGTCCCTCATGGCGGCGATGACCGAACACAGGATTCGGCACGTCCCAGTGGTGCGCGACGGGATCCTGTGCGGGATCATCAGCATCGGCGATGTCGTGAAGAGCCGGATCGACGAGCTCGAGAAGGACCGTAAGGAACTCGTCGAGTACATCAACGCCCGCTGACACGCCGACGCGTTGCCCGTCACGTTCCGACAGCTGCAGCGCGGCGACTTCTCGATTCTGGCGGAGTGGCTGGCCTTACCCCACGTGGCGCCGTGGTGGTCTGACGAGCCCACAGTCAGCGCGCTCGAGGAGAGCTACGGACCTGTCGTGGACGGCACGGATCCGACCGACGCCTTCATCGTGGAGCTCGACGGTCGACCGGTCGGGTTCGTCCAGCGATACCGCATCGAGGACTACCCGCAGTGGTGCACCGCCCTCGGGATCGATCGCGCCGCGGGGATCGACTACCTGATCGGCGTGGCCTCGCTGACCGGGGTCGGCTTGGGGCCGATCATCGTCGAGTCCATCACCACCATGACCTTCGAGCGATATGCCGACATCGACCGGATGGCCGTGGCGGTGCAACAGGCCAACCATCGTTCGTGGCGTGCGCTCGAGAAGGCCGGCTACAACCGTGTGTTCGAGGGGATGATCGAGTCGACCGACCCCAGCGATGCCGGGCCCAGCTACGTGTACGTCCGGGCTCGCTGACCGACGCTCAGGAGCCGCCCAACAGCGTCCGCAGCATGGCCAGGCGTCCCGGCGCCACTCGCCACCACGTCCATTTCCCCCTCTTCTCGCCGACGATCAGCCCCGCCTCGGCGAGCACCCTGGTGTGATGGGAGATCGTGGGCTGGCTCTTGGCCAGGGGGGCCTCGAGGTGGCAGCTGCACACCTCACCGTGCGCCGACACGATCGACAAGAGACGCAGACGCACGGGATCGCCGAGGGCGGCGAGCACGGGGGCCAACTCGACCGCATCGCGCTCGGAAAGCGCCGTGTCGGTGATGGGGGCACAGCACAGCTCCCCTTCGGTCCCCGGCTTCGGGAGGTTTCGGGTCGGCATGAGGGCTCCTCGGCCACGGGGGTGACCCATCGTCTCATTGACAACAATCGATGTGACCATCATACTCACGCATCGACATCTATCAATACAAGGGGTAGACCATGGCGCGCCTGCAACTCGCTCTCAACGTCTCGGACCTCGATGCGGCGATCGACTTCTACACGAAGCTGTTCGAAACAGCCCCGGCGAAGATCCGGCCCGGGTACGCCAACTTTGCCGTCACCGATCCTCCGCTCAAGCTCGTCCTCATCGAAGGCGGCGGCACACCGGGAAGCCTGAACCACCTCGGGGTCGAGGTCGAGGACCGTCTCGAGGTGGCGGCCGCCCACCGACGCCTCGCCGGACACCAGCTGGCGCCGACGCTCGAGGAAGAGGTGTCGTGCTGCTACGCGGTGCAGGACAAGGTGTGGGTCGACACTCCCGACGGATCGGCGTGGGAGATCTACACGGTGCTCGCCGACACGGTGCTCGCCACCGCCGGGATGCCCACCGGCGGGCCCAGCGGGACAGAGCCGACGGAAGCGCCGTGCTGTGTCTCTGGGCCCGGCCTCGCCCCGCTGAACGAATCGACACCGTGACGCGCGCGAGCCGGACCCTGGGGCGCCAGGCCCTGGCGGAGTTTGTGGGGACAGGATTCCTCGTGGCCGCCGTGGTGGGGTCGGGGATCGCCGCACAACGGCTGTCCCCCCACGATGTCGGTCTCGAACTCCTCGAGAACACCGCCGCCACCGCCGCCGCGCTGGTGGCCATCATCTTCGCCGTCGGTCCGGTGTCCGGAGCGCACCTGAACCCTGTCATCACCCTCGTCGATCGGGTTTTCGGAGGGCTGCGGACCCGGGCCGCCGTGGTCTACATCGCGGCGCAGTTCGCGGGCGGAACCGCCGGCGCCATTGCCGCCAACACCATGTTCGGCCTACCGGTGGTGGCGCTGTCCGGCCACCATCGGGCCAGCGGACCACACCTCTTCGCCGAGACCCTCGCCACCTTCGGGCTCGTGCTCGTGGTCTTCGGGGTGGTCCGGGCGGGTCGGGAACAGATCGTGCCCTTCGCCGTGGGCGCCTACATCGCCGCGGGCTACTGGTTCACGTCTTCGACGAGCTTCGCCAACCCCGCCGTCACCTTCTCGCGCATGCTGTCGGACTCGTTCGCGGGGATCGCTCCGACCTCGGTGCCGGGCTTCGTCGGATTCGAGCTCGTGGGTGGCGCGCTGGGCGCGGCCTGCATCGTGGCGCTGTATCCCCGCGTCCGTGACGATGCCTCCGACGTCCTGCTCCATCACACCGAGGCGGCATGACACCGCGGGTTCGGTCATGACGACACAGGATCCGGAGGTCCTCTTCCTCTGCGTGCACAACGCCGGCAGGTCCCAGATGGCCGCCGCCCTTCTGGCCCACCATGGTGAAGGCCGGGTGGTCGTGCACTCGGCGGGCACCGATCCGGCGCAACACCTGAACCCCGCGGTGATCGAAGCCATGAAGGAGGTGGGCATCGACATCTCGGCCCAACGCCCCCGTCCCCTCACCGACGAGGACGCGTCCCGTGCTGACGTCGTGGTCACCATGGGGTGTGGCGACAGCTGTCCGGTCTACCCCGGCAAGCGGTACCTGGACTGGGCCTTGCCCGACCCGGCCGGCAAGAGCGTCGGGGAGGTGCGGCTCATCCGCGACGAGATCGACCGCCTCGTCCGGGGACTGGTCCGGGAGTTGGGGCGATGACCCACCCTCGGTCGCCCACAGATGGGGTCAGGCCACTCCGGGCCGGACGACGTGGCCGGGGAGGTTCTCGGTGAGGACCTCCCCGTTGCGCACGATGGGCACGCCGTTCACGATCGTCCAGGCGATGCCCCGGGGGCGAGCCGAGTAGCGCGCCTCGCCGCCGGGGAAGTCCTTCACCTGCTTCTTGGACTCGAGCTCGACGGTGTCGGGATCGAAGATGAAGGCGTCGGCCCAGTAGCCGGGCAGCAACATGCCCCGGCCCTCGAAGCCGAGCAGCGCCGCCGGCACCTGTGTCAGCTGCCGGATGCCCTCCTCGAGGCTCCACAGCTTGCGGTCGCGCACCCAGAAGGCGAGGAACGCCGTCGACCAGTCCGACCCGTCATCGCGGTCGAGATGCGCGCCGCCGTCGGAGACCCCGATGATCATGGCGGGGTGGCTCTGGCCGTGGGCCACGGCCTCCTCCCACGACCGGCTCTTGTTGATGTAGCGGAACGTGGTGTGCAGGTCCTCGTCGAGGGCCAGGTCGAGGAGCACGTCGGCGGGCTCCTTCCCCAGCTCGGCGGCAATGTCGGCGATGGTGCGCCGTACGAACTTCTCGTTTTGCGGCTTGACGACCTCGTCCACCTCGACGACGCTCCAGCGCGGCGGCGGCAGGGTCGACCCCAACGCACCGTCGGTGTTGGGGTGCTCCACGGCGTGACGCAGCTCGTCGCGAGCACCGGGGTCCCGGAGTATGGCCAGGCGGTCCTGGTGGGCGAGGCCGGGACCCACGACCTTGTGCCAGGCCGGCACCCCTTCGTAGAGGTTGGTGCCGGTCTCGATCCGGAAGTCACGGTCAAAGGGATGGTTGCGCAACAACGAGAAGATGCCGACACCTTGGCGCCCCACCTCTTCGATCCACTGCGACACCTGCTCCCACTCCGCACCGGGGACGTCCACCTTGGACCGGCCCCCGAGGCCCTGGAGGATGATGGGCAGCCGGCTGGCGATGCCCAGGCGCAAGAGCAGGTCCTTGTCCTGCTGGTCGAGGCCCCCGATGGCGCTGCGGTGGAGGTAGCTGATCGACCCGCCGTTGTGGCGACCCGCCTCGGCGCACAGCACTTCCAACTCGGCCATCGAGGCGAAGCGGCTGGGGACGGGGCGGTCGTCCCCGTCGAGCTGTGTCGGCCCGTGTGAGGACGAGAAGCCGGCCGCCCCCGCTTCCATGGCTTGGGCGACGACGGTGCGCATCTGCTCGATCTCGTCGTCGCTGGCCTCGCGCTCGGACCCCGCTTCGCCCATGACGGTGCGACGTACCGCCGAGTGCCCCACGTAACAGGCCATGTTGACCCCGAGCTTCCCGACCCTCGAGGCCAGGAACTCGGGGAACGACTCGAACTCCCACCGCACCGCCGAGAGCGCCACCGGCGACATGCCCTCGACCTTGGCGAACATCCGGGCCAGGTAGTCGCGCTGGTCGGGCCGGTTGGGCGCCACCGAGAACCCACAGTTCCCGGCCAGCACCGTCGTCACGCCGTGATAGCACGAGGAAGTGGCGTGGGGCTCGAACGTCAATTGAGGGTCGTAGTGCGTATGGGCGTCCACGATCCCCGGCGCCACGTGCAGCCCGTCGGCGTCGATGACCTGGTCGGCCTCGGACGGGTTCACGAAGCCGATCTTGACGATGCGCCCGTCCTTCACGCCGATGTCTCCGCGCCGGCGGGCCAGGCCGGTGCCGTCCACCACGATGCCGCCCATGATGGCGAGGTCGTAGGTGCTCACGTGCCGCTCCTTGCACCGGCCCTGGGACCGGTCGTCATCCGGCTTTCACACCGGTGCTCAACTGCTCAGCCTGTCCAGACGATCGACTGCAGCTCCGAGTACGCCTCAAGGCCGTAGTCGCCGCCGTCACGCCCGACACCGGACATCTTGAACCCGCCGAAGGGGGCCTCGTGATTGCGCTGGGCGGTGTTGATGCCCACGTTCCCGGCGCGCAGCTGCTGCGCGACGGAGAAGGCCCGGGCCGTATCGCCGGAGAAGACGTAGTCATAGAGCCCGAAGTCGCTGTCGTTGGCGATGGACACCGCCTCGGCCTCGTCGTCGAACGGGATCACGACGAGGACAGGGCCGAAGATCTCCTGGCGGGCCACCGCCATGTCGTTGTCGGCCACGAACAGCGTGGGCTCGACGTAGAAGCCCCGCTCCAGGTGGGCGGGCCGTCCCCCTCCGGTCACGAGCCGGGCCCCTTCGGCGCGCCCGGCGGCGATGTGGTGCTCGACCCGGTCTCGCTGGGCGGCCGAGATGAGCGGGCCCACGATGGTGTCGAGCTCGGTGGGATCGCCCACCTTGAGCGCCCCCGCGTAACCCCGCAACATCTCGAGGACCTCGTCGAACACGCCCCTCTGGACGATGGCTCGGGTGGGGGCGGTGCAGATCTGGCCGGAGTGAAAGCTCCACGTGGACCCGATGCACCCCACCGCCTTGTCGAGCGCGGCGTCGTCGAACACGATGCAGGCACCCTTGCCGCCCAGTTCGAGCAAGAGGCGCTTCATGGTTCGCCCGCCGGCGCTGGCGATACGGGTGCCGACCTCGGTGGACCCGGTGAAGCTGATCATGTCGACGTCGGTCGATTCGACCAGCGCCGCCGCGGGCCCGGCATCGATGGAGTTCACCAGATTGACGACACCGGGCGGGAACCCCACCTCCTCGAGGATGCGCACCATCTCCACCACGGTGAGGGGGTCCTGGGCGGCGGGCTTCACGACCACGGTGTTGCCCATGGCAAGGGCGGGGGCGACCTTGCCGGCCATGTTGACGAGGGGGAAGTTGTACGACGTGATGCAGGCCACCACGCCGACGGGCTGGCGCACGGCCAAAGCGCTGATGAGCCCACCGGGAGCCAGCGGCGTGGCCACGGCGACCTGGGGAGGTAGGGGGCGCTGGGCCACGGGGCGCAGGTCCAGGGAGTACCGCTCGAAACGACTGACGGCGATGGGGACCTGCAGGGTCGACCCCACCGCGGCGGTGGCTCCGGTCTCGGCGATCACCAGGGGGAGCAGTTCCTCGGCCCGCGCCGAGATGGCCCGGGCCGCTCGGGCCATGAGGGCGGCGCGCTCGGCAGGAGGTGTCGCCGACCAGCCCGGCAGGGCGGCACGCGCTGCGGTCGCGGCCGCCTGCGCGTCGGCGACGCTCGCGTTGGGAGCCTTCCCCACGACCTCCTCGGTGGCAGGGTTCACCACGTCGTAGGTGCCCCCCGATGCGTCGACCCACTTGCCGTCGATGAGGAGCTGGCTCTCGTCTTTGAAGCCAGGCACCGGCGTCTTCGCCATGGCCGCCGATGGTACCGGGTATCTGACATATCGTCAGGTCCGATCGGGTCGGCTACCGTGCACCCACGCCCGGGGGCTCCGCGGAGCCGAGTTTCGGGCCCGGACCAAGGAGGAACGTGCGATGAGCCCGGCAGTCGGCTTCCAGGACGCCACCGCCATCGCCGGCATCGCCCAGACGGCGTTCTCCAAGCACCTCGAGCCCACAGAAGCGGAGCTGGCGTGCACGGTGATCGTCGACGCCTGTGCGGATGCCGGCATCGACCCTTCCGAGATCGACGCCCTGTGCTCCTACACGATGGAGGCCACCGAAGAGGTCGACATCGTCCGCAACATCGGGTGCGGGGAGATCACCTTCTTCAGCCAGATCGGCTACGGCGGCGGCGCCGGGTGCGGTGTCGTGGGCCACGCCGCCATGGCCGTGGCCACCGGTCAGGCCGAGGTGGCGGTGGCGTGGCGATCACGCAAACGAGGGTCGGGTCCCCGACCTTGGACCAACACGTCGGTCCAGTTGAAGGTGCCCGGCGCCTGGACCCGCCCCTTCGGCATGCTGCGGCCTGTCGACGAGATCGCCATGCTCACCCGGCGCTACATGCACGAATACGGCGCCACCCGGGATCACCTGGCCAACGTGGCCGTGGCCGTGCGCAAGCACGCCAACATGAACCCCGCGGCCATCATGTACGAGAAGCCCATGAGCCACGAGGACTACATGGCGTCTCGCTGGGTGTCGGAGCCCTTGTGCCTCTTCGACAACTGCCTCGAGACCGACGGTGCGCTGGCGTGCGTCATCGTGTCGGCGGAGCGGGCGCGCGACCTGCGCCACCCCCCGGTGTACGTCCATGCCTTCGCCCAAGGACTGCCGCCCCAGCACCAGACCATGGTCAACTTCTTCAACGACGACCCACTCACGGGACCGGCGTGGGCGTGCGCCCGGCGCCTGTGGGCCAACGCCGCCTTCGGCCCCGAGGACGTCAATGTGGCGCAGATCTACGACGCCTTCTCCCCGCTCATCTTGCTGTCGCTCGAGGGCTACGGGTTCTGCAAGCGCGGCGAAGCCGGTCCCATGACCGAGAACGGCAACCTCGAGTGGGAGAAGGGCTCGCTCCCGGTGAACACCTCCGGCGGGGGGCTCTCCGAGGCCTACGTCCACGGCTTCAATCTCATCAACGAAGGGGTCAAGCAGATGCGGGGCACGTCCACCGCACAGGTCGACGGGGCCGAGACCTGCCTCGTGACCTCGGGAGAAGGCGTGCCCACGAGCGCCCTTCTCCTGCGGCGCTGACGAAGGGGAGGAAACCAACCATGTCCAACGCAGCGGCGTTCTCCGGTGGCTATGTCGCCAACCTCGGTCCGTCCGAGGACGGCTTTCTCATGCCGGCCGTGGACGAAGAGGGTGGCTTCTTCTTGGAGGGCACGCGTCTGGGTGAGCTACGCATCCAGTCCTGCAACGCCTGCGGCAAGCTCCGCCATCCCCCCCGCCCGATGTGCCCGTGGTGCCGCTCCACCGCACGGGGATGGAAGGAAGTGGCCGGCAAGGGCACGATCTGGTCCTTTGTGGTGCCCCACCCGCCCTTGCTCGAGCCCTACTCGAGCCTGGCTCCCTACAACGTCATCGTGGTGGCCCTCGACGAGCACCCCACTATCCGCTTCGTGGGGAATCTCGTGAGCGGACCCGAAGGAGCGTTGAACGAGATCGACCCCCATTCGATCCGGATCGGCGAGCCCGTCGAGGTCGTGTTCAAGCGCTTCCGACGTACCGACGGCAGCGAAGAGGCACTCCCGTTCTGGGTGCGCGCCTAGAGCTCAGCGTCGCCGCACCATCGGGCTTCCTCACCCCAACGAACACGCCCGGATAGCGGCGTCGGCGGCCGTCTCGGCCCCCAGTAGCGCTCCTTCGGCCAACCGGGCCATAGCCTCGACACGTTCGGGGTGCTCGGCGAAGAACCTCTCGATGGCCTCGTTGTTCGGCGACCCGTCCATGTTCGAGAGCCGGAACACCTCCTCGTCGACGCTCCCGTCCGTGGCCCGGTCGCTGATGACCCGGAACACCGACCAGGGGATGCCACGTCCTTCGCACACCGCGGCGATGGCGGCCGTCTCCATGTCGAGAGACACCACGCCGCCGGCGCGCAGGCCGGCGATCTCCTCCAGGTCGTTGGTGAAGCTCGCCGTCGTCCACATCCGTCCCGCCGGCGTGCCCTCCCCCAGCGGCGCCGGACGGTACTCGTCGCCGGTGGCCCCGTCCACCACCACCTCGGGGAGGATGAGCGTGCCGATCGGAGTCTCGTTCTCCACCGCCCCGGTGATCCCCACGACCACCACCCGCTCCACCCGCATGGCGTCGAGCAGCTTCGTCGTGCCGGCGGTCGCCAACTCGGTTCCCATCCCGGTGACGATGGCCACCACCGTCGTCTCCCGGATCGTCCCGGTGTGCACCGTCATGTCGCCCAGAGTCGACTCATGGAGATCGAGCTTCCTGGTCAGGGGCTCGAGCTCCATGGGCATGGCGCAGACGAAGGCGATCTGAGCAGAGGGGACTGGATCGGTGGTGGGGCTCATCCCCACAGCCTGCCGCGTGCCCGGGCCCCGTGCTCGGCCGCCCGGGGACCCGAGTCCCTCAGTGCAGGAGCGACAGCACGAGGCCGGCTTGTCCCAGGTGGTAGGTGACCATGATGCCGAGCTCCGCAGCTCGGAAGGGACGTACGAAGCGGTTCCAGGCGATCATGGCATCCGACGCCACGAACAACACCGCCCCGGCCCCGGCCAACACGTTCCCCGTCGCCAACGCGGTGGCGAGCATGACCGAGATCACCACCATGTACAGCGCGACGGGGACGGCGAGCTGGCGACGGTGACGCAGGGCCCCCAGGACGCGCGACGCCACCGGTACCACCGACAGCACCACCACGATGGCCGCGACGGCAAGGGCACCGGCGCCCGGTCCGTGCGCCCAGAAGCCGGCCACGTAACACAGGTGCCCGACGAGAAAGGCGGCCAGACCGGCCACGAATCTGTCGGTGGGGAGCATGAGCAACACGTCACCGACGAGCGAGCACGCCAGGGCGGCCACGAACCAGTCACGCCGGGTGCCGGCGTCATGGGCGGGGCTCATCGCCACCGCGGTGGCGATCAACGCCACCAGGGTGGCCGGTTTGCACACGTATTCGAGCCCGACGTTGTGACGCCCTCGGGCCACCCAGTCCCCCACCGCGAACAGGGCCGCCACGACGAGCGAGACCACCGCCGGCGTGGTCATCGCCGTGGCTCTCCCCAGGAGTAGGCGTTCACTGCCGGGTCGACCAGCCGATGGGCCCGAGCTTCTGGGCGATCGACGCCATCGCCGCCTTCTCGCGCTGCCACACCTCGTCGATGCGATCGGCGAACCCCTGGCGCAAGAGGGCTTTGTTCGCCACCAAGGCGTCGCCACTGTGGACGGCCAGAGCCCGGGCGATCGTCACCGCCTGGGTGAGAGCCTCACCGGCCGGCGAACGCGCCAAGGCGAGCCCGTTACCCACGGCGTCATCGGCGCTGAGGGCCGAGCCCGACAGCATCATCCACGTGGCCTGTTGGGGGCCGACACGTTGAGGCAGCAGCCAGCTGCTCCCCGCCTCGGCGCAGGTTCCGAGCGCCACAAAGGGCATGCGGATCTCCGCCGCCTCGTCTACCACCACGAGGTCACAGTGCAACAGCAACGTCGCACCGAATCCCACCGCCAGCCCGTTCACCCCGGCCACCAGTGGCTTGGGGAAGCGCGCCAAGCACGCGAGCAGGGGATCGAAGTCGGCGCCGAGCTCCGCACTTCCACCGGGTCTGCTCATCTCGTTGAGGTCGACACCCGCCGAGAACGCCCGACCCCTCCCCGTCAGCACACAGACGCGGATGTCGGGATCGGCGGTGGCTTCGTCGAGGCGCCCCTTCAGGACGCGATAGCCCTCAGCGGTGAAGGCGTTGAGCTTGGCGGGTCGATCGAGGGTCAGGACGCGCACGTTGTCGTGATCCTCCACTGACACTGCATATCCCGGCATCGACTCGCTCACGTGTCACGCTCCTGACAGGTTGTGGCATGCATAAGCTAGAACCGACGGCGATGGGAACACGACCAACGGGGAGAGCTCACCCGACATGACCGGTGCCGAACCTGAAGCCGCCCCGACCGACGACGTGCTCGTGGATCGGCCACGGCCCGAAGTGGCCCTGATCACGCTGAACCGGCCTGATCGGCTGAACGCCCTCACCTCGGAGATGCTGGCACGGATCTACGAGGTGCTCGAGCAGCTCGGTCGGGACGCGACGTGCCGAGTGATCATCGTCACCGGTGCAGGTCGAGGGTTCTGCGCCGGCGATGACCTGCGCGACTACCACCCACCGGACTGGGTACCCAAAGACGTCGGTCAGTTCCATTCCAACATGTACCAGCAGAAGTACGTGGCGGAGCTCGTTCCGCGAATGCGGGCGCTCCCCCAACCCGTCATCGCCGCCGTCAACGGGCCGGCCGCCGGCGCCGGCTACGCACTGGCCTTGGGCGCCGACCTGCGACTGGCGTCCCCATCGGCGGTGTTCGTCGACGCCTTCGTCAAGATCGGTGCGTCAGGCGCGGAGATGGGGCTCAGTTGGTTGCTCCAACGGATCGTGGGAGCGACGCGCGCTGCGGAGCTGGTGCTCACGGGGCGACGCGTCGACGGTGAAGAAGCGGCCCGGATCGGGCTCGTGCTCGAGACCGTGGCGGACGGAGAGGTCGTCGAGGCCGCGGTCTCCCTCGCCGAGCAGATCATCGTCAACACTCCCATGGGGACGTGGATGGGAAAGGCCACACTGTGGTCGAATCTCGAGATCCCAAGCCTCGCGGCAGCAATCGACCTCGAGGCACGCACGCAGATCCTGACCCTCGGTACCGAGGACGCCCGAGAGCAGCTACAGGCATACCGAGAGGGCCGAGCAGCGCGCTATACGAATCACTAGGTCCCGCGACCCAGTGCCGGGCATCGGCAACCCTGTTGCGGGCTCGTCACGATCAACAATGGCGCAACCCTGCGATATCAGCTCGGGGAATCGTGACCAGGACTACGATCGCTAACTGTGAGCGACACCTCGCAAGGCGAGGGCTGGTGGTTGGCATCTGACGGGAAGTGGTACCCACCACAGGTTCACCCTTCGGTGACCCAAGCTCCGCCGGCCCCACCCCAACCGCCTCCATCGGAGGTTGCCGCGCCCCGGTCCCCGACCGCGGCGGGCTACCCTCCGCCGGGCTATCCCACAGTGCCGGGGTACACGCCTGCGCCGGGGAACACGCCTGCGCCGGAGTATGGGACTCCGCCGGCGTATGGGACTCCGCCGGCGTATGGAGCGCCCCCCGGTTTCGGCGCACCGCCGGCGTATGGAGCGCCCCCCGGTTTCGGCGCACCGCCGGGCTACGGACCACCGCCGGGCTACGGACCACCGCCGGGCTACGGACCACCGCCGGGCTACGGACCACCGCCGGGCTACGGACCACCGCCGGGCTACGGACCACCGCCGGGCTACGGGACTCCGGTACAACTCCTCGTCGACCCGGTGATCCGCCAACCGCTGGCGCCGTGGTGGAAGCGCCTGATCGCCATCCTTCTCGACGGGGTGGTGCTCTTCTTCGCCACGTTCGTCATCGCGCTCATCGCGGCTGCCATCGCGGGGCACAACACGAACAACACCAACAACACGAACGCTTCGGGCGCCTCGGTGCTGGGAGCACTGTTCGTGGTGTGGATTGCCGCGTCGATCCCCGCCGCCATCTACTACGCGGCGATGAACGGGTCTCGTCGGGGACAGACCGTGGGGAAGATGGCACTGGGCATCGCGGTGCGAGACGCTCGCACCGGCGGCCCGATCGGATTCTGGCGAGCCCTGGGGAGGAACCTGATCACGGTGGTCTTCGAGGCCCTCTTCTCCATCCCTTACATCCTCGACTCGTTGGCCCCTCTCTGGGACGCTCGACGCCAGGCCTGGCACGACAAGGTCGCCCATTCCGTCGTCGTAGACCTCAAGCCGTAGCTCTCTCGCGGGCACGGGGTGCGAGACCAGACATCGTGATCTCCGACCCGTTGCCACAAACCGAGTCGTGGCCGCAGCTCGGGCCACCGCCGGGGTGGTACGCGGATCCGTGGCGCTGGGCGTGGTGGAGATGGTGGGACGGTTACCGATGGACGCCCCATCTCTACGGACCCTACGGCCCCTACGGCCTGGCGGCGCCGGCCCCGTTCGTCCCCAAGGGGCCCGGCATCAAGGGCGGTGGCATCGCCGCCATCGGCATCGGCATCGGCTTCGTCGCATCCATCGCCGTGGCCATCGTGTTCTTCGCCGCGCAGTCGGGCCACCTCGACGATCGCAACCCTTGGTACATGCTGGTGAGCCAGCTGGCGTTGTGGGCCGGATTCCTGGGTGCCGTCGTCGTCGCCTCGAGGCGAAACGGCACGGGCAGCCTGGCCCGCGACTACGGCCTGGCGTGGCCCAAGTGGCACGACCTGACGGCCGGCTTTGCCGGAGGCGTCCTCGGTCGCCTGCCGTCGACGCTGATCCTCATCCTGATCGTGGTGGCCAACAACGGGTTCAACACGCCGAGCTCGGCGGGCCGCCAGATCGACGGACTCACCCCTGAGGGGACCGCCGGTTGGATCATCATGGGCCTCTTCCTCGTCGTCGGAGCACCCTTCGTGGAGGAGCTCCTCTTCCGAGGACTCATCCAGGGTGCCTTCACCCGACGCCTGGGGGCGACCCCGGCCATCTTCGTGACCGCCCTGATCTTCTGCTTCGCCCACGTCTTCAACGAGGGCCCGTTGGCACCGTTCATCCTCTTCCCCCCGGCGATCATCCTCGGGTACCTCCGCCACCGCTCCGGGAAGCTGGCTCCGGGGATGATCGCGCACTCGACGTTCAACGCCATCGCCTTCGCCCTCTTGTTGGTTCCGGCCTTTCGGTAGCCGCCGGACCGCTGCCTGCGCTCAGCGCTTGACGGCCCGCACGTGGAGGAACATCGGAATCCGGCTCCAACGCTCGTAGTCGTCGGCGCCCGGCGCCGGCAGAGGTTCCCGCAGGGCATCGACCACGAACCCGGCCGAGCACAACGCCGAGAAGTACCGCTCCAAGGAGTGGCTCCAACCTTTGAAGCCCATGGAGCGACCGTTCTTCACGATGGTCTGTTCGAAGCGCCGCGTCCCGAAGTATCGCCCGCGTACCACGTAGGGAGCGTCGCCCGTGTCGCCCTCGAACCCACCGGCGTCGAACATCGGGTGGGTGACGCAGATGCAGAACACCGCGCCGGGCTCGAGGACCCGGGCCACCTCGACGACTGCTCGGGGCATGTCGTCGAAGTCCATCAGGGAGTTGTAGGCCACGGCCAGATCGACCCTGCCGTCGCCCACCGGAAGCGTCGAGGCGTCGGCCAGCACATAGCGGCCGGCGGGATCCGCCTCGAGCGCGTAGCGGAGGAGGGTCGGCGACCCGTCGACGGACACGACCCGATGGCCGCGCGCCGCCAGGTCGCGCGTCACCCTGCCTTCCCCACAACCCACCTCGAGTGTGGTTCGTCGGGGAGCCGGAACGACGTGGTCGAAGAACTCGTCGCGGTAGTACCAGTACGCATCGTGGCCCGGAGTGCGCGCCCATCGGACCCAGTTCTCCGCTTCACCCTCCCAGGCCGCCCGGTTGTCCACGGTGAGAAGGTACCGGACCCCGCTTCCCCGCCGGCGTGAAGCGCTCGACTACGTCCCTGGCATCTGGGCGCGCGCCAGCGCATCGCTGGGAGCCTCGAATCCGACGATGTCGACCACTCGACCGTCTCGCACGGTCAGGACCTGCCAGCGAGATGTCGTCCCGCCCTCCTCGCTCGATCCTGGGCGTCCGTGCACCGCGAGGCCCACGAGGATGCGGTCGTCGAACACCACGGTCTCTGACACCTGCGCCCGTACCCCTGACGCCGCCCCTCGCCGATACCAGGCCAGGACCTGGTCGCGGTTCCTGCACGTCGG
This sequence comes from Acidimicrobiales bacterium, assembly GCA_050011815.1. Lineage (GTDB taxonomy): Bacteria > Actinomycetota > Acidimicrobiia > Acidimicrobiales > UBA8190 > Chersky-840. Next base: position 27,122 of record JBEKIJ010000022.1, read on the forward strand.
TCGGCGGGCATCAGGGGGACCCCAGTGCACGTCGGGGTCGAGAAGGTCCGCGAACGCGGAGAGGTCCGCAACCTCGAGGGCGGCGCGGACCTGGTGGGCAACACCCTCCATCACCTCGTGGGACTCCGACATCGTGACCTCACAGGCAGTCTCGACAAACCCATGACGGTCGGCGGCCGAGACCGTGGCCAGTCAGACATGGGCCGAGCGAAGCCCGTTGCGAGGGCTCCTCGGCACCCGGTTCCGAGACGACGGCCGACCGAAACTCGTCAGGACCGATTGGTACGCTCCTGCCTTCATGACTGGACGCCGCCGAATCAGGCGCGGCCCTGCATCGCCACTCGGCATTCGGCGCGTACCCGTACCCAACGAGGACAGGCTGCGCGCCCTCGGTGACCAGATGCAAGGGCGCGACACCCCTGCGCTGTCCACGCCCCCCGGGGACGACGCCCGGGCCGAGCCGGGCCCCCTGCCGGATCGATCCGACCACGACAACGGTCCCTCCGCACTCGTGCCCCCGTCACCACCGGTACAGACGCTGCCGGCCGAGACCGAGGAGCCCGGCCCGCACCCACCGCCCCCGCCGGGCCGGCGTCGCCACCGGGTCCGGCGTGGCCTCCTGATCGGCCTGGTCGTCCTCCTCGTGGTGGTCGGAGGAGGGGCGGGGTACGCGTACTACCTGGCCCACGACCTCAACCGCGTCGAGGTGAAGGGGTTGGCGGGGGCGCTCACCACCGGGCTCGAGGCGGGGACGGAGAACATCTTGATGGTGGGGTCCACGTCGCGCTGTGCCCTGGCCGTGCAGAACCTGGCCTACGGCTTGTGCCAGGGCAGCGCGGACTCGGCACCGGTGAACGGCGTGAACAGCGACGTCATCATGATCCTCCACGTCAACCCGGCCCGGCGCCGGCTGGCGGTCCTCTCCATCCCGCGCGACCTCTTCATCCCCAACGCCCGCACGACCGGTGCCAACAAGATCGACGCCGGCCTCTACCAGGGCATGACCCAACTGGTGGCGGCCATCGAAGAGGACTTCGGGATCCCCATCCAGCACGCCGTCTCTCTCAACTTCGACCAGTTCGCCGCGGTGGTGAACGCCCTCGGGGGCATCAACATGTCGTTCCCGATGTCGGTGTTCGACGCCTCGTCGGGTTTGAACGTACGCGCCGCCACCTGTGTCCACCTCAACGGCACCGAAGCGCTCGAGGTGGTCCGGGCCCGACACCTCCAGTACCAGACGAGCGCGACGACGAGCACCGACGCCTTGGACTGGCCCCAGGAGGGTCTGAGCGACCTGGCCCGCATCCGGCGGGATCACGAGTTCCTCCGGGTGCTGGCGACCGCGACGTCGAAACACGGGCTCGGGAACCCCGTCGACGACCTCAACCTCATCAACTCGCTGAAAGGTGATCTCACCTTCGACCAGTCCTGGCCGGTGACCGACATGGTCAGCCTCGTCCTCGATTTCCACTCGGTCCAGGTCGATTCGGTGCCGCAGCTCACCTTGCCGGTGGACGTGGTGACAGATCCCGACGGCACCCAGGGGAGCTACGTCTATGAAGGAAGTGGCTACGGTGACGTCGAGTTCCCGGCCCAGTCACAAGACGAGGGCGCCATCGACCAGTTCCTCGGCGTGGGGCCGGCCTCCGATTCGATGACCGGCACGCCGCTGCCGACCCCATCATCGGTCTCGGTGTCGGTGATGAACGGCACTGGCGCCTACAACCAGGCCACCGACACCGCATCTGCGCTCTCGGCACTCGGTTTCCGGACCGTCGGCGTGGGTGACACCCCGGCCGTCGGCGACGTGTCGGAGACCGTGGTCTATTACGGATCGCACGCCCCGGCCACCGAGAGTGCGGCCGAGGCCGTGGCCCGCTCCATGACCGGTTCGGTCGTCATGGCCTTCGACCCCGGCCAGGTGACCGACGGTGCCCAGGTGACCGTGGTGACCGGCACCCAGTTCGCCGTCAATACCTCCAGCCCGTCGAGCGCCTCCTCGACGCCGGGCACCTCGGCGCCAGGCGGATCGGGCGGTTCTTCGTCGTCGACCCCGTCGACCACCTCTCCGACGGCGTCTGCCATCGCGCCACCCTCACCGGTCACCTCGAATCTCGAGCCCTGGGACCCACGGGCGTGTCCGGCCGGAGCGACCCCCACATCCCCGGTCCCCAACCACACCTGACGAAGCCGGACCGGTCAGCTCCGCGCCCCGCCCATCCTCAGGACCCGGTCCGGTGCTCCCCGATCAGAACCAATGGAACCAGGGATGCCCACTTCTCCAGATGACCATGTCGACCTTGCCGATGATGTCCGAGGCGGGCAGCGTGCCCCAGTACCGACTGTCGCCGGAGTCTCCCCGGCAGTCGCCCATCATGAAGTAGTGACCCGCGGCGATCTTCGTCGTCTTGATGTGCTCGGACTCCTCGGCGCAGATACCGGTCAGGGGCACCAACCAGGGTTCGGCCAAGGGCTTCCCGTTGATGAGCACCGTGCTCCCCGCCGAGGAGATGGTCTCACCGGGAAGGCCCACGACGCGTTTCACGAGGACGGGCGGCCCTCCCGCGTCGGCGGGGGGATCGTGGAAAACCAGGATGTCCCCGCGATGGACCGTCGAGGAGAGCTTGTTCACGATGATGCGGTCGCCGGGCATGAGTGTCGGGGTCATCGAGGGCGAGGGCACGAAATAGGTCTGGACGGCGTAGGCCCGTGTTCCGGTGGACACGAGCACGACCACGGCGAGGAAGACCACCCAGCCGAGGATGCTTCGCGTCCGAGGGTGCTTCCGAGTCGACCGCCGCCGCGGTCCCCCGGTCACGATCGGGCTGGGGTCGGTGCCGGTGGTCACGACGCCATCATCGCTCACCACGCCACCCCCCCAACGTCAGCCCGGCCCATTTCCTGGCACGTGAGGCATCCTCGACGGTGGGAGCCCGGAGACCGGTCCCCGACACGGCGCCGGGGTCCGGGGCGGCGTCAGCCCGCAGCATCGAGGAACCGCTCCCGGTGGGTTGCGAACCAGGCCCGGCGCCGGTCGTAGCGAGCCAGGCCTCCCATCTGGTCGACCATGGCGATGAAGGCCTCCTCGCCCCTGGCGATACGGCGCTGGAGGAATTCGCCGCCCACGGCCACGTTGCGCTCGATGGCGTCGACGAGAACCCCCCGACCCGGCGCCAGACCGTAAGCGTCGGCCGCCACGCGCAGCCGGACGAACGGATCCAACCCACCCCGACCGATGCGAGTCGCGTCCTGCGGGGTGTCGATGGGCACCGTCATGAGCGCCAGGCGGGCCAGGTCGTAGACCCGGCTCCCCGGTGCGGCGAAGTCGAAGTCGAGGAGCGCCACCGCCGCACCGTCTCTGAACACGACGTTCTCCGGACAGACGTCGTTGTGACAGATCACCTCGCCCCCGCCGGCACCGTCGGGATCGGCCATCTCGGGACTCCATTGCGCACCCGGGGGAACCACGAAACCGACGGTGGCGTCGTGAAACCGTCGGAGCACCTTCACCGTCGACGCCAGGGCGTCGTTGGTCACTGACCACGGGGGGAACGGCAAGAAGGCGACGTCGCCGGGGATGAACCCGAGTCGCTCCTCCCCTCCGGGCACGAATCCGAGGGGTTCGGGAACCCCGTCGAAGCCGGCCCGCCGCACGTGCCGGAGCAGGGCGTGGATCGTGGCCGAGTTCTCGTTGGCGGGGCGACGCACCTCGTCACCGACCCGACGCACCACCCCGGCATTGGCCACCCCGCCTCGCAGCACCTCCTCGTGTGGCACCGTCACAGCGTGCCATCACCTGACTCCTCGACCGAACCGCTGCTCACCCTGAGCGGTGTCGGGAACCGCGCACGCTGGGAAACCTCTCTGCGTGCGTTCGACTCCACGCTGGCGGCGACCACGTCCTCCTCGCGGGGGCAGGGCCGGGCGCGAACGGCGGACGCGCCGCCCTCCTCAGGGGGATAGGGTGCGCGGAGTACGACGGTGGGTACGCGAAGTCCGTGGCGTCCGCGTCGTAGCTCTGCTGATCCCCTCAAAGGAGACGACCTATGTCCGTCCTTCGTCATGCGCACACCGCCCGACATGTTGCCGCTCGCGCCGTCTGCGTCGTCGCCCTCGCCGGTGGAGCGATCACCGTCGCCGCTGTTACGGGGAGCACACCCGCCGGCGCCGCCACGTGCGTGGCGGCGGGATCGACCGGATTGACCACGGCCATGCTCGCCACCTCAGGCCAGAGCATCTCGGGCACGGTCACCGCCACCGGGTGTGACATCGGCATCTACGTCCCCTCGACGGCACCCGGGGTGACCATCAACGCCACCACCGTCACCGGTGCCAACGACGAAGGCATCCTGGCCGAAGGCGACACCGGGCTGGTCATCAGCAACAGCACCATCAGCGGGAACAACGTGAGCCCCAACACCAAGATCCCCGACGGCCACGCCCTCATGTTGGACGGTGTCTCGGGGGCCACGATCACCGGCAACACGATCACGAACAACCTCAGCGGGGGCATCGGCATCGCCGACGACGGCCCGGTGGACCCCGGCACGCCCAACGCCGGACCGGGCGTGGCGGTGCCCTCCTCCAACGACGTCGTCACCGGCAACACCCTGAGCGGGAACACCGGTGGCTGCGCCATCATCGTCGAGGCCTGGAACCCGGGCGGCGGGGTGACCGGAACATCGATCACGGGCAACACGGTGACGGGAACGGCCGGAAAGTTCGGACCCCACGGACCCGACATCGGTCAGATCGTCCTCGCCGATGATGCCGCCGGGGCGAGTGTCACCAACACCACCATCACGAACAACACCGTGACGCAGTCTTTCGCCACGGGCATCACGCTCCACGCCAATGCTCCCAACGACGTCATCTCCAATACGACGATCACCGGCAACACCTTGACCGACAACAACTGGGGCGCGGCCAACGCGGCGCCGTCCACCGACGCCATCGCCTTGATCGTGGAGCCCTACCCGGGCTCCCTGGCCGCCTCGATCACCGGGACATCGATCTCGGCCAACGTCATCACGAACCAGGTGGTCGCCATCTGGATCAAGGGGGCCACCACCACCACGGTGGGGGCCAACACCATCACGCTGCCGACCGGCGGGACGGCCCTCTACACCGTGCCGACACCCGGCGCCGGGTACTGGATGGCGGGATCCGACGGCGGGGTCTTCTCCTTCGGCGACGCCAAGTACTACGGCTCGGCCCCGGGCCTCGGGCTCAAGTTGGCCCAACCCATCGTGACCATGGCACCGAGCCGGGACCGGGGCGGCTACTGGATGGTGGGTGCCGACGGTGGGGTGCTCGGCTTCGGTGACTCCTACTACTACGGGTCGCTCCCGGGCCTCAAGGTCACCGTGCACGACATCGTGGGCATGGTGCCCACCCCCACCACGGACCAGGGTGCGACCAACGGCCTCGGCTACTGGATGGTCGGCTCCGACGGAGGGGTCTTCTCCTTCGGCGACGCCAAGTACCACGGCTCGGTGCCCGGTGTCGGCGTCCACATCAAGAACGTCGTCGGTATCGCCCCCACCTCCGACGGCCTCGGCTACTGGATGGTCGGCTCCGACGGAGGGGTCTTCTCCTTCGGCGACGCCACCTACGCCGGATCGCTCCCGGGCAAGGGCATCCACGTCAACAACATCGTGGCCATCGTGGCCACCCCCGACGGCGGCGGCTACTACCTGGTGGCCTCTGATGGCGGGGTGTTCGCCTTCGGCGATGCCAAGTACGCCGGCTCGGTGCCCGGTGTCGGCGTCCACGTCACCAACATCGTGGGACTCAGCCCGACGCCGGACAACGGCGGCTACTGGGTCTTCGCTTCCGACGGCGGCGTCTTCTCCTTCGGGGACGCCAAGTTCCTGGGCTCGGTGCCCGGGGTCGGTGCCCACGTGCACAACGTCGTAGCCGGGTCGACCACCTGAGTACCCGGTTGCCCCACCGAGCAGCGCGGTAACCGGTCGGGAGGAGACGCTCCCGCCTCTGACGCCACGTCGGAGGCGGGAGCGTTCCCCGTTCCGGGGAGCGCTACCCGAGGCGGTAGCGGAGGTGGACGACGCCGGCGGCGAAACGCCGTTCGTCGACCAGCTCGAGTTGCATACGGACATGGGCGGGAAGCGCCGGCTTTCCCCCTCCCAGCAGGACCGGCGTCAGGAACAGGTGGCACTCGTCGACGAGCCCGGCCCTCATGGCCTGGGCCGCCAGGTCGGCACCGCCCACCGTGAGGTCATGGTCCGACGACTGCTTCATCTGCCCGACGACGACGGGATCAAAGGCACGCTCGATCCGTGTCCTGGCACTCGAGACCGTCTCGAGCGTCGTCGAGTACACGACCTTGTCGGCTGCCCGCCACAGGGCCGCGAAGTCCGCCATGACGGGGGGCTCCCCGGCGAGGTCGGGCAGGGCCTCCCAAAAGAGCATCACCTCGTACATCCGGCGTCCATAGAGGTAGGTGCCGATCGGCCGTTCGAGGTCGTTGACGAACCGGAACACCTCCTCGTCGGGTGCCAGCCGGTCGAAGTCTCCCTCCTCGTCCTCGATGTAGCCGTCGAGCGAGGTGATCGCCGAGTAGATCAGTTTCGCCATCGTTGTGCCTCCCTCGGGCCCGGTCCACGGCCTCGCCGAGCTCAGGTCAACGCTTGACGGTCCAGATGAAGGCGACGCTGGCGGAGTCGACGGAGTCCGAGACGGTGACGGTCACGCGCTTCTTGCCCCGGACCGTGGGCCGGCCCGAGATCGAGCCCGAACCGGCGTCGATCGAAAGGCCGACGGGAAGATCCGTGGCGTGGTACGCCAAGGTCTCGCCCGACGAGGCGTCGACGGCCCTGATGGGCAGGCTGACGGCGCCGTCCAGGGTCGAGGACTGCTTGCCCGGATTGGTGACGGCGATGGGTGTCCAGCAATTCGTGGGCGCCGAGAAGATCGGAGCCGTGGTCACGGGCAGGTCCGAGGGCGGATCGACCATGACGGTCGGATTGTCGGGGTCGGTCACCGAGTCGGCGCGCGTCCACGTGCTCTCACAGGCACGCAGCGCTTTCTTCTCGGGGGCCCGACGCGAGTTGGCGTCGCCTCCTGCCCACATGTCGAACCGGTAGAGGTGCAGATTCTTCCAATCGGTGTCGCATTGCGAACACTCGTCCTCGTGGATGAAGTACCGCTTCATGTAGGGGACGTAGATGATCTCGCACCACGGCAGCTCGGCGACATCGGTGGCGAAGGTGACGGGATCGGCGTACGTCCCCGCCCCACCGGCGCTGGCATGGAGGCAGGGGTGGGCGATGACGGGACCGGGAGGAGAGTTGTCCGCCCATCCGTAGAGCGTCATGAAGGCCTGGACGTCGGTGGACCCGGGTCCCTGCGCTCTCGCCGCCGTCGGTGCGCCGAAGACTCCGAGTGCTACGGCCAGAGCTCCCAGGACGAGGAGGCTCTTACGCTGGCGCGTGCGCTGCCGGGACGACCGGGACACGAGGCGAGCGTACCGGACCCCGGGTGGCCCCGCCCGGGAAACTGTGCCCGGAAAACGGTGCCCGGGACCTGGGTCAGTACAGCGGTGACCAGTTGCTCGTGCGCAGCAGCCGGCTGTCCCAGCTGTCTCTATAGGCCAGGGCATCGTGCATGAACTGGCCGGGTTGGCGATGGGCGGGATCGGTATCGTGGGTGAGGAGGTGCATCAGCACCTGGTGGTTCACGATCTTCTGCATCAGGATCGCCTCCTTGCGCAGGCCCGTGCCGAAGGCGACCTGGAAGACGGCCTGGATGTCGAGAAGGTTGGCGGCCCGTTCCTTCATCGGCCCGTAGTACCCCGTCCCCCAGAACTCGACATAGTCATCGATGGGGGCATGGGGGTGGCCGGTGTCCTCCATGTAGAGCGACAGCTCGTGGGTGGCACCGTCGCAAGGCACCGTGGCGAGGTCGATGTCCCCCATGGGCGACCAGTGCACGGGGAAGAGCACCTTTCCTATGACGCTGTGGCGCAGCTCGTCGACCTTGCGGGCCCAGGGCTTGAGGTCGCCGCGCTGGACCCGCCGGGCCAGGTCCTCCCACGCCGTGCCGTCGCGCAGGGCCGTGATGGTCACCACGTTGTATGCCGGCCCGCTCCCGTGCGCGTGGTGGCAGAACCACAGCAACCGGGCGTCGTCGCTCTTGGCCAGCGTCGGCATCCATTCGTCGCGGAACGCCGATTCGAACTCCTCCTCGGACGCCCCCTTGACCTGATGTGTCTCGTGCAGGAAGAGCATGGGCGGTCACTGTACGGCTTGGGGCGCCACCGCGCCCTGCCGGGAGTCCCCCAGTCTCAGGGTTCGCGCGCCGCCATCTCGTACCGGGCCACGACCGACGTCTGAATCTGCTGGTAGAGGTGGTAGAGGTGGTCGTGATCGTCGGCCACGCCGTACGTCGTGAACAGTCGGCTCAAGGTTCCCGTGCGCCAGTCGATGACGTCCCCGGCACGGCGGTCGGCGACGATCCGCGTCACGCCCGGCAATTGGGCCACGGCGTCGAGGCCGGTCAGCTCCACCAGGCACTGGGCCTCCATCGGAGACTGGTACATGGCACAGAAGGGCACCTGATCCGTCGGGAAGGCCGCGATGTCCCCGTCGGACAGCCGGAGGGCGACTCTCATCGCTTCGGGGAGCAGCGCCGGTGCTCCCGCCATCTGGACCAGCGTCGGGATCTGGCCGCCGATGCGGCCGTTCACCTCCAACACCCGAGGACCGTCGGGCGTCATGATCACATCGGTGTCGGTGAACCCCTCCTCGACGTGCAGGGCGGCGATCGCCGCTTCGGTCGCCTCCAGCACCGCCTTGGTGTCGGCGTCATCCAGATCGCTCGGAATGAACGACCCCGTGCCGCGGAACGGTGGGGCGGGGATGAAATGCCCGGCCACGACGTAATGGGAGACGCGCCCTCCCGAGACGAAGCTGTCCACCATGAGCAGCTCCGAGAACCGTTGTGCGTCTCGAGGGCGAGCTTCGGCGAGCACTTCCTCGACGAGCATGTCCTCGCCCCGGCCCTGCGCATCGTCGAGCAACCGCCCCAAGGCGTCGCTGTCGTCGACCTGGCACGTGTTCTGGCTCCCGCTCCCGTCCTGAGGCTTGAGGACGACCGGGAAGCGCAGCTGCGACACAAGGTCGGCCCGCACCGAGGCGTCGGTGTCGTGCGGCACCGGCCAGAACCCCGGGCCCGGTAGGCCCGCCTCGGCCAGGGCGAGGCGCTGGCGGTACTTGTTCGTCAGGAGGTCGGCTGTGAAAGGACTGTGGAACCGGAGATCGCAAGCTTGCGCGATCGCCGCGGCCAGCGGCAGCTGTTCCAGGAACGTGATGACTCCGTCGGGATGCTCCGCGGCGACGCGGGCTGCGACGTCACCGTCGCTGAGGCCGGCGGTGTTGATCGTCGTCCCCAGGCGCCGGATCAACGCCACCAGGGCTTTGAGCTGCGGGTCGGTGCGGTCCAACACCCAGATCAGGTCGCACAGGTCGCGTGCGGATTCGGCGATCTCGAAGGGCGAGATCGAGTGGGGGTGATACACCACGACCAGCTTGGGCCGCTCCGCCGTAGCCACAGTGTGCGGGACGTTACCAGCCTCGATTCCCGAGGGCGCGGGGGCTGCGGGGGCGTCGGCGCACGAGGTCGGGGTCGATTTGCAGAAGGTGTCAGGTTCCACGACCCCAGGTATTGTCCGGGCATGGACGAGTCGATCCGTGCGATCCTGGCCCAGCACGGGCGTCTGTCGGTTGACATGGCCGAGGTCGGCGACGATGACGACCTCTACCGGATGGGTCTGACGTCGCACTGCACGATCAACGTGATGCTGGCCCTCGAGGACGCCTTCGAGATCGAGATGCCCGACACGATGCTGCGCAAGGGCACGTTCCAAACCATCGCATCCATCCGGGCCGCGCTCATCGAGGTGACCAACAGCACACAAAGCGCGTGACGACCGGCCGGCGGCCCCTGCTGGCCCTGGTCCAGAACGACAAATCGGTCTCGACGATGCAGCTGGCGGAGTCAGCCGCCGAGGTGTGCGACCTCGCTTGGGTCTTCGACTCGAGCGAGATGCGGGGATCGACGCCCCGCCTGTTGCGCAAGCTGGGCACGGTGCTCGACATCGCCGGCATGACCACCGACGAGGCGGTGCGCGCGCTGGAGCCACTGCGACCCGACGGCATCATCGCCTATGCCGATCCGCTGATCCTCACGACATCGGCTCTGGCCACCGGGCTCGGGCTCGATTACCACGACACCGTGACGGCTGAGCGCTTGACGGACAAGTTCGCCCAGCGTCGAGCCCTTCGCGACGCAGGCCTGCCGGTGCCGTTCTTTGTCGTCGTCCCCGCCCATCCGACCCCCGCCGACGTCGACACCGTGGTGGCCGGGGTCGATTTCCCGGTCGTGCTCAAGCCCCGCTCCGGGGCGGGCAGCCGGGATACCCTCCTCGCCGGCGACGCCTCGGAGCTCCGGACGTTGCTCGCCGAGCTGGCTGCACCCGACGGTGGCACCGGGTCACCCATGATCGTCGAGGAGTACCTCGTCGGCGCCTCCCCGGGGCCGAGCTCGTTGTTCGCCGACTACCTGTCGGTCGAGAGCTTCGTCTGCGCCGGGAAGGTCAACCACGTGGCGGTGACGGGTCGGTTCCCGTTGGCCGAGCCGTTTCGCGAAACAGGGTTCGTCCTCCCGAGCGACCTCGGCCCGAACGACACACGCGACGTGCTCGATGTCGCCTCGGGGGCAATCTCGGCTCTGGGCGTCCACATCGGCTTTCTCCACACCGAGATCAAGCTGACCCCCGCAGGTCCGCGCGTCATCGAGGTGAACGGCCGGATGGGCGGCCACGTCCCCGAGATGCTGGCCCGGGCGGCAGGGGTCGACGTGTTCGCCTGGTCCATGCGGATCGCCTTGGGCGAGTCCGTTGTCCTCGACGGCCTCCTTCCCACCCATCGCGTGGGCTACTTCTTGAGCGAGCAGGCACCGCAATGGGCGAGCCGCGTGGTGAGCGTCACCGGGCTCGACAGGCTCGTCGAGCACCCCGACGTCGACGCCATCTTCCTGAACCGACGTCCCGGGGACGATGTCGACTGGCGCAAGGGCAGTCAGGAGTACGTGTTCTCGACGGTCGGCGCCGCCGCGGATCACCATGGCGTGTTGGCGGTGCAGCGGTTCATCGACGAGAACATCACGATGACGTTCGCCTGACGCCCTCATTGACCCCTCTCCCCCCCAATGCCAGGATCTGCCCTGTGAGCCCGCGGATCGGAGGCACGATGGGACGACTCGAGGGACGACGGGCGGTGATCACCGGCGCCGCCAGCGGTATCGGCGCCGCCACGGCACGACTCTTTGTCAGCGAGGGAGCCGACGTCGTCCTCGCCGACGTCGACGACGACCGTGGCAAGCGGGTCGCCGACGAGCTGGGCGAGAGTGCCCGGTTCCTCCACACCGACGTGACCCAGGAGCACGACGTCGAAGGCGCCGTGGCACTGGCCGTCGAGACCTTCGGGGGCCTCGACTGCATGTTCAACAACGCCGGCAACCCCGGCTCGATCGGTCGCATCGAGGACATCGACATGGAGGTGTTCGACCGCACCGTGGCCATCCATGTGCGCGGCGTCTTCCTCGGCATCAGAGCGGCGGCTCGCGTCATGCGGCCCCAGGGTCACGGCAGCATCATCAATACCTCGAGCGTGGCGGGCCTCGCCGCCAACTACGCCGGTCACGACTACAGCGCGTGCAAGGCGGCCATCGCCCACCTGACGAGGACGACGGCCAACGAGCTCGGGGAGCACGGCATCCGCGTCAACGCCATCTGTCCCGGCGGCATCGCCACCTCCATCTTCGCCAGGGCGGCGGGCCTCGAGGGCGACGACGCCCAGGCCACCGTCGAGTTCATGTCCACGGCCCTCGGCGACATGGCACCGATCCGGCGCGCCGGCCAACCCGTCGACATCGCCGAAGCCGCCCTGTGGCTCGCCAGCGATGCCTCGACCTTCGTGAACGGCCAGGCCATCGCCGTCGACGGAGGGCTCACCACCGGGCCTCTCTACCGCGAGCAGCACGCCAGGATCGAGACCCTCTTTCAGATCCTCCAGGCCCCGCGGTCCTGATCGGGTTCGTCGCCTCCGAGCGTCACCGCCGTTCCCGACAGGCCACAACCGCCCTGAGGGTGCTCAGGGGCCGAGACGCGCCGGCCGGAGCGCGTACACGAGCGTGATCTGCGCGGAGACCTCTTGGGATCCCGCCTGGAGGGGAACCGGGCTCGGGGCACTGGGAGCGGACTGGGCCGTCCCCAGTGCCGACGGCACCTCGATGCCGAGGTCCGGTGACTGGTCGGTGAGCGAGCACACCGGCCCCAGACCCTCGCCCGCGGCTTGGGCCATCGACCGGGCGTGGCTCACGGCCTGGTGCACGGCCTCGGTGCGCGCCGTGTCCTCGATCGTGCTCGGGTCCTCGATCGAGAAGGTCAACGAGTCGATCCGCGCCGCGTTCCCCGCCGCCGCGGTCACCTCGTCGAGCACCGATCCCGCCGTCGAGAAGTCGCGCAATTTGGCCGTGATCGTGTTCGTCATCTCGTACCCGGTGATGGTGCCGCTCGGGTTGTACTGGGGCTCGATCGAGACGTTCGACGTCTGGATGTCCTTGTCGGCGACCCCCCCGTGTCGGAGCACCGCCGTGACCGCGGATGCCTTGGCGTTGTCGTCCACCACCGCCCCATGGGCGCTCTGATCGGTGACGTCGATGTCCAAGGACACGGTCAGGAGGTCGGGTGTGGCCGAGGCGTTCCCGGTTCCCTGCACCGTGAGCTTGGGCGCGGAGCTCCCACACGACGGTGGTGGCGCCGCCGCCGACGTCGGGACCGAAGCGGCCAGCCCGAGGGCCACCCCCCCGACGACCAGGGCGCCGACAACCGCCGCCACCCCCGCGACCCGCGCCGTCCGTGGCTGCATCGTCGACGTACCTCCCCGGGCGAGCGCCGCGCATCGGGTGCGATGCTCCTGACGGCGCCACCACCGGTTCTGACGCCCGCCGAGGTCGGAACGTTCCCCGTCAGCGCGACAGGAGGGGACCCACCTGCTCGCCGAAGGCGGCGATCTGGTCGCACAGCTCCTGCAACGAGCGGTTGGTGAACCGCATCTGGAGATGGGACACGCCCATGTCGATCAGCTCGGACAGGTTCTCGGCGATCTTCTCCGGGCTACCCGAGACCGTCCCCCGGGGCAGCTCGTGATCGGGCTCGCCCACGTGGAACACCCCCGCCAAGGCGCCGATCTCGATGGGAGCCCCGCCCCGGAGCTCCTGGCGCAGTTCCAGGAGCTGGCCCACCTGGTCTCGCATGTCGCTGCGGCGCACGGTCTGGGGGAGCCACCCGTCGCCGCGCGCCGCCGCCCGCCGCAAGGCGGCCCGAGACGACCCCCCGACCCAGATGGGCGGCCTCGGCCGCTGCACGGGCCGGGGGCCCACCCCGAGGTCGCTCGCCGGCCAGCGCGGGCCGGCCAGGGTCGGGTACTCCTCCCACAGCGCCGCGGTCATGGCGTCGATGGCTTCGTCGAGCCCCGCGCCCCGTTCGTCGAAGGGGGGCCCGAAGAGGTCGAATTCCTCGTTGACGTGGCCCGCCCCCACGCCGATGATCACCCGGCCACCGGACAGGGTGTCGAGGGTGGAGAACTCCTTGGCGGCCCGAAGAGGGTGGCGCTGGGCGGCGATGTAGACGTGCGACATCAGTCGGATGCCCGTCGTGATCCCGGCCAGCCATCCGAGCGTGGCGATCGTGTCGTACCAGGTCGTGCTCATCGCCCCCGCCAGTCGGCGCGGGATGGCGGTGTGGTCGCACACCGCCACGTAGAAGAACCCGCTGTCCTCGGCCTGGCGCGCCACGCGGGCGAGCTCGGCGGGGCCCGCTCCGAGCTCCCACTCCGCCACGTAGATGGTGGACTGGGACTGGATGGGCAGCTGGATGCCGAAGGCGACCTTTCCCTCGGGGATGATCTGCACCGTCCCCTCGGCACCGGCGCGCGTTGCTGCTTGGTCTTCGGTCACGACCTGTCCCCCTGCTCGTGTCGGTCAGAAACGCTCGGCCACGAGCTCGGCCAGCGCCTGGGGCCCCTCGAGCGCACCGGCGAGCACCCGGGCCCGCATGAGGTAGAGATGGGCCGGTACCTCCCACGTGAAGCCCATGCCCCCGTGCACCTGGATGCACGACTTGGCATTGGCCAGGGCGGCCTCGACGGCGAGCAGTCCCGCACCCGCGGCGGCACGGACGGCGTCGCCCACGTCGGGCTGGTCGATGGTGACCGCGGCGGCGTGCACTGCGGCGCGCGCCACCTCCGAGCGCACCAGCATGTCGGCGCACAGGTGCTTCACGGCTTGGAACGACCCGATGGGCTTGCCGAACTGCTCGCGCTCTTTGGCGTAGGCCACGGCCAGGTCGACGGTGGCCGCCGCCAACCCCACCAGGAGGGCGCCGCCCAGCACGGCCGCGTCACGCCGCCACAGTGCCGACTCCTCGGGCCCGCCGATCCGTTCGCCCTCGGGCAGGTGCTCGACGCGCCACACCGGCGTGAGCGGGTCCAACGACCGCTCCACCGCCAGCGCCTCGAGCCCGGCGGGATCGACCGCGGCCAGGCCGTCGTCGCGCACCACCACCAGCACGCCCAGCGAGCCCAGGTGCTCGATCACGACCGGTCCCGAGGACCCCGCCGTGCCGGACCCGGCCGCGCCGGTACCCAGCACCGCGCCCACCATGACCCTGCCGTCACCGGCCCCCTCCACGAGCCCCGCCGCCAGGTGGGTGGCGAGGATGGGTCCCGGCACGAGGGCTCGGCCCAGCTCCTCGAACACCACCGCCGCGGCCGAGGTGGGCAGGCCGAGCCCGCCGGCCTCCTCGGGCACCCGCAGGGAGAACACCCCGGCCTCGGCGAGCTCGGCCCAGGCCGGCCCGTCGATCACGACGGGGTCACCCTCGGCGGCGCGGATCTTCTCGAGCGGGAACCGACCCGCGCACAGCCGCCGCATCCCCTCGGCCAGCGCCACCTCGTCGTCGGAGAGCTCGAAGTCCATGCCCCGCTAGCCCTTGGGGAGGCCGAGGATCCTCTCGGCGATGATGTTGCGCTGGATCTGCGACGTCCCCGCCGCGATCGTGCGCGAGAAGCTGTGCACCCACGTGTGCACGATCTCGGCGTTGCCCACCACGCCCGGCGCGCCGGTCGGGGTGCCCGGGACGTCGCCGAACACGAGCCCGGCCCGGCCGGCGAGGTCCATGCCGAGCTCGGCGATCCGCTGGCGCAACTCCGACAGCGCCAGCTTGTAGACACTCCCCCCGATACCGGGCACGCCGGTGCGCGCCGCCTGCGACACGTTGCGCCGCGCCAGGGCCCACAGGGCGTCGAGCTCGGCCCCGAGGTGGCCCACCCGGCGGCGCACCTCCGCCTCGTCCCACTCCCCCGTGCCCTTGGCCATGGTGCGCAGTCCCCGCACCAGCTCCATCGACTGCAGCACCTCACCGACGAAGGCCGTGCCCCGCTCGAAGCTGAGGGTGGTCATGGTGACGCGCCAGCCGTCGTTCTCGTCGCCGATCCGATTGGCGACCGGCACCCGCACGTTGTCGAGGAACAACTCACCGAACTCGGTGGTTCCTGCGATGGTCCGCAGCGGGCGGTAGTCGATGCCCGTCGCGTCCATGGGGAGGGCCAGCCACGTGATGCCGCGGTGGCGGCTGTCCTCGGGCCCGGTGCGCACCAGAAGCTCACAGAAGTCGGCCACCTCGGCGTGTGACGTCCAGATCTTCTGCCCCGTGACGACGTACTCGTCGCCGTCACGCTCGGCCCGGGTGCGCAGCGAGGCCAGATCGCTCCCCGCGCCGGGCTCGGAGAACCCCTGGCACCACACCTCGTCGCCGCGCAGGATGGGCGGGAGGAACCGCGCCCGCTGCTCGGGGGTACCCTCCACGATCACGGTCGGCCCGGCGTGCAAGAGGCCCACGAAGTTCACCCCCACGTAGGGGGCGTGGGCCCGTTCGAGCTCCTCGAGGTAGATGAGCTGCTCCACCGGGCTCGCGCCCCGCCCGCCCCCCTCGACGGGCCAGTCGATGCCCGCGTACCCGGCGTCGAAGAGCATCCGTTGCCACGTGGTGTCGTAGCGGCGCCGCCCGACCCAGTCCAGATGCGACGGCTTCTCGGGCAACGTGGGGAGGACCTCGGCGAGCCAGGCGCGCAGCTCGGCGCGAAAGGCCTCCTCGCTCTGCGAGTAGCGCAGGTCCACGTACTCTCCCGACCGTTCCGACGACCAGCCCGGCGCCGGCCTAGGGCGCCAGGTGGTCGAGCCCGAAGAGCCGGATGGCGTTGCCCCGGACGATCTTGCGGCGCGTGTCGTCGTCGAGATGGGCCATCTGGCGCTCGGCGATCTCCTTGGTGTGGGGCCACGTGGAGTCGGAGTGGGGGTAGTCGGACTCGTAGGTGATGTTGTCGGCGCCGATCTCCTCGACCGAGCGCAGGCCGTGCGCATCGTCGAAGAAGCAGCCGTAGACCTGGCGGTGGAAGTACATCGAGGGCGGCTCGGGCACCTTGTCGGCCACCCCGCCCCACCCCCGGTTCTCCTCCCACACCTTGTCGGCCCGCTCGAGGATGTAGGGGATCCAACCGATCTGGCCCTCGGAGTAGGCCAGCATCAGGGTGGGGAA
The DNA here is from genome assembly GCA_050011815.1 of Acidimicrobiales bacterium. Lineage (GTDB taxonomy): Bacteria > Actinomycetota > Acidimicrobiia > Acidimicrobiales > UBA8190 > Chersky-840. The sequence goes on from JBEKIJ010000022.1 coordinate 43,800, forward strand.
GCGGACGAGCACCCCCGAGAACAAGAAGTCCACCAGCGAGAAGGTGGCGTTGGTGTGCGTCAGCGTCGAACCCACCGCCGGAGGGGCATCGGCGGAGGTCGACGGCATCTTCGACGACGACCCGATGTGCATGTTGACGACAGTGCCCGTCTCGGCACAGGCCGTGAAGAACGGGTCCCAGTAGTTGTCGGGGTCGTGCACCGACGGCAGCCCCAGGAACGGGGGGATCTCGCTGAAGCACACGGCCTTCACCCCGCGCGCCGCGTTCCGCCGCACCTCGGCGGCCGCCAACGTGGCGTCCCACAGCGGGATGAGGCACAACGGGATGAGCCGGCCCGCGGACTCCGCGCACCACTCCTCCACCATCCAGTCGTTGTAGGCCTTGACGCACAGCAGCGCCAGGTCCTTGTCGGCGGCCTCGGTGAAGGTCTGCCCGCAGAACCGGGGGAACGTCGGGAAGCACAGCGACGCCTCGAGATGGTTGATGTCCATGTCCTCGAGGCGGGGCTTCACCTGGTACGCACCGGGGCGCATGTCGTCGTAGGTGACGCCGGTGATGGTCACCTCGTCGCGCGGCACGCCCACGGCGGCGTCGAGACGCAGCAGGGGGCGGCGCAGCTCCTCGTAGTACCACCAGTCGGTGGGGACCCCTTCGCTGCCGGGCTGCACCGTGAGCTTGCCGCCCACGAACGTGATCTCGCCCATCGGGGCCCGGACGATGCGAGGGCCGATGTCTCGGTACTTGGCGGGAAGCCGCGTGGCCCACACACCGGCGGGCTCCACCACATGGTCGTCGACGGAGATGATCAACGGCAGGTCGCCCACGCGAGCGAGCATAGCCATCGATCTGACGGCGTGTCAGGTTGTCACACCACCACTACCCTGACCGCGATGTGCCTGCTCGTGGTGGTGTCGCGCCTCGATCCCGGGGCGCCGCTCGTCGTCGGCGCCAACCGCGACGAACGGCTCGACCGGCCCGCCGCGGCCATGACCGTCCTGCGCCCGGCGGACCCGCGCATCCTCGGTGGGCGCGACGAGGAAGCCGGTGGGACGTGGTTGGCGGTGAACGAGCACGGCGTGGTGGCCGGCCTCACCAACCGGCCCTCGCCCGAAGGACGCGACCCCGCCAAACGGTCGCGCGGCGAGCTCCCCCTGGCGCTGGCCGCGCATCGCGACGCCTCGTCGGCGGTGGAGGATTTCGTGGCCCGCTGCTCTCCCTCGCGCTACAACCCGGCCTGGCTCCTGGTCGGTGACCGGACGTCGCTCTACGCGCTCGACATGACCGGCTCGGTCGAGGACCTCCCGCTCGTCGAAGCGCTTCATCCCGGCGTCCACATCCTCGAGAACACCGCCCTGCATACCCCCTCGCCCAAAGCCGACCACGTCCGGGCTCTCCTCGGCGACACGAGCGCCCTGGCGGGCGAGAACCTGGTCGACCGGCTGCGCTCGGTGCTCGGCGACCACACCATCCCCGTCACCACCGGACCCGAACCGGAGGACGAGGTCCCAGGCCGGGGGCCCCGACCGGTCGAGACGCTGGCGGCTTGTGTGCACACCGAGACCTACGGCACGCGTTCGTCGACGCTCGTGCGCGTGCCCGCACCGTCGAGCCGACACCCGCAGGTCCTCGTGGCGGACGGGCATCCGTGCACGTCGGCGTACGTCGACATGACGGACCTCTTTCAGGCCTGAGCGCCTCTCGGCACCAGGACCGCGAGACGGCTCCTACTTGCCGTCCCAGCCCTTCCTGGCCTGCTTCTGCTCGGCCTGCTTCTGGTGCTTGGCCGCCCTCTTTTCTTTGACGCTGCGGCCCGGCTTCTTCGATTCAGCGGACGGTCGTGACTTCTCTGCCATGGCGCCAGCCTACGACCCGCCGACGGCCGGCGCCGTCACCGACGGCGACCGGGGACTACCTTGCGGAGAATGTCCACCTCACCACCCGACCTCCGCCGGCGCCGGGAGGCCGTCGTGCGCGAGCACATGGCGTCTGAGAACGAGAGCCGGTTCGACGACACCCTCGCCACCTTCACCCATCCCCGCTACGAGCTCATCGGCACCGGCCAGGTCTACGACGGCGCCGAGGAGGTGAAGGAGTACTACGCCCGGTCCCGTTCGGTCTTCCCCGACCAGCGCAACGAGGTCCGGTCCCTCCTCAGCGCGGCCGACACCGTCGTGGTGGAGTTCGACCTCCTCGGGACACACCTGGGCTCGCTCACCGGCGAAGAGCCCACCGGCCGGTCCTTCCGCTGCCCCATGGTGGCCCTCTTCGAGTTCGAGGCCGGGGGGGAGGGCATCGTGTGCGAGCGCGTCTACTTCGACTCCCACACCATCTACGGCCAGCTCGGCATGGCCGACTGATCAGGCCCGGCCGGCGCGCCTCAGGACCGGCGGGCCAGCAGGATCTCGAGCACCCGGGCCCGGTGCGCGGCGGCGTCGCCCCACGCCGCGGCGAGCGCCCAGGCCCGCTTCATCCACAGCTGCAGGTCGTGCTCCCAGGTGTACCCGATGGCCCCGTGGACCTGGAGGGCGGTGCGCGCCGCCAGGGTGGCCGCCTCCGACGCCATGGCCTTGGCCATCGAGGCATGCAGGCTGGCGTCGCCGTCGCCCACCGACAACGACCATGCGGCCCGGTACACGACGGGTCGGGCGAACTCCACCCGCACCAGCGCGTCGGCGAGGTGGTGCTTGACGGCCTGGAACGACCCGATGGGCACCCCGAACTGCGATCGCTCCTTGGCGTAGCTCGCGGCCATCGCGATCAGCCGGTCGGCCACCCCCACCAACACCGCCCCGGTGCTCATCGCCGCCCGGTCGGCGAGCGTGGCGAGGACCCCCTCGGCTTCGAATCCCGACACGACCAGCGTCGCCGGGGACGGCTCCCAGTCGACCTCGGCCAACCGCCTCGACCCGTCGAGCACCGGCCGGGGCGTGAGCGCCACCGCGGCGGCGGGCACGGCGTGCAGCTCGCCGTCGCGCTCGAGCAGGAGAAGATCGGCGCCGACAGCACCGGGCACGGCGGGCATCGTCGACGTCCCCACCGCCATCGTCGCCGCCCCCTCGGCGATGGACCGCAACCACCGGGCCCGCAGCACCTCGCCTTGGGGACCGGGCGCCTCGACCAGCACCGGCACCCCGACCGCCACGGTCTCGACCAGGGGCTCGGGCAGCCCGGCCCGACCCGCCTCCTCGAGCAACAGCACCATGTCGACCAGACCCCGGCCCAGTCCCCCGTCCTCCTCGGGCACCGTCATCCCCACCACGCCCATGTCGGCCAACGCCGTCCACCGGGGACGCGACCACCCGAGCGGCGACGCCCACGCCTCGCGCAGGTCCGAGGGCGTGCACCGCTTCTCGGCGAAGGCCCGCAGCTGGGCGCGGAACTCGAGCTGCTCCTCGTCGAAGGCGAACTGCACGGTGCTCAGGCCCGGGGCAGCCCGAGCACCCGCTCGGCCACCACGTTGCGCTGGATCTCGTTGGTCCCGGCGTAGATCGGCCCGGCCAGGGCGAAGAGGAACCCGTCGAGCCACGGCGGTGGCCGTCCCTCCTCGTCGAGCATCTCGGCCTCCTCACCGAGAAGCGCCAGTGCGGCGGTGTGGATGGCGAGGTCGGTCTCGGACCAGAACAGCTTGTTCATCGACGCCTCGGGGCCCACGCCCCCGCCCTCGAGCACCCGCGTCACGGTCCAGTAGGTCTGCAGCCGGTAGGCCTCGGCATCGATCACGGCCCGGGCCACGTCGTCGGCGTGACGCCCGGCGCGTCCGGGGTCGGCGGCGACCTGGCGGCGGTACAGCTCGACGAGGCGCGCCCCGGCCTCGGTGTACCGGGCCGGGCTCCGCAGCGACAGGCCCCGCTCGGAGCCCGCCGTGGCCATGGCCACCTTCCACCCCTCACCGACGCCCCCCAGGACCTGGGTGTCGGGGACCTCGACATCCTCGAAGAAGACCTCGGCGAACCCCGTCTCGCCGTCGAGCTGGGCGATGGGCCGGACCGTCACCCCGGGACTGTCCATCTTCACCAGGAAGTAGGTGAGGCCCCGATGGCGCTGCGCCTCGGGATCGGTGCGGAACAGCCCGAAGATCCAGTCGGCGAAGGCGCCCCGCGAGCACCACGTCTTCTGCCCGTTGAGCACCCACCCCTCGCCGGAGTCCGACCGGGTGGCCCGGCTCCGGATGGCGGCGAGGTCGCTCCCGGCGTCGGGCTCGGACCATCCCTGGCACCAGATCTCCTCCCCCGACGCCATGGCGGGGAGGTACCGAGCCTGTTGCTCGGCCGTCCCGAACTCGAAGACCGTGGGGGCCAGGAGGAAGATGCCGTTCTGCCCCACCCGGGTGGGGGCCCCGGCCCGGTAGTACTCCTCCTCGAAGATCAGCCACTCGAGGAGCCCCACCCCCCGCCCCCCGTACTCCTCGGGCCACGACACCACCGACCACCGGGCGTCGAACATGGTCCGCTCCCAGGCCCGGTGGGCCTCGAACCCCCCGGCCGTGTCGAGCGACGGGAGCGGCCCGGTCCCCGCCCCCGCCGACGGGGCGTTGGCCTCGAGCCACGACCGGACCTCGGCCCGGAACCGCTCCTGCTCAGGGGTGAACCGGAGGTCCATGGCCCGGAATCTGACACACCGCCAGATCTTGGGCAACAATCGAACGACCCGGGGCGTTGCAGTGGTGGGGCCCGGAATGGCCCGGAACCGGGCACAGGAGGTTTCGAATGCCCAATGCCGTGATCGTGGACGCGGTGCGCACCCCGGTGGGGCGCCGCAACGGCAAGCTGTCGGGCTGGCACGCCGTCGACCTCGCCGCCGCGCCGCTCCGGGCGCTGGTCGAGCGCAACGACCTCGATCCCGCCCTCGTCGAGGACGTGGTCATGGGGTGCACCATGACCGTCGGCGAGCAGGCCATGAACATCGGCCGCAACGCCGCCCTGGCGGCGGGCTTCCCCGACACCGTGCCGGGGACCACCGTCGACCGCCAATGCGGCTCCGCCCAGCAGGCGATCCACTTTGCGGCCCAAGCGGTCATGTCCGGCGCCATGGACATCGTCATCGGCGCCGGGGTCGAGTCCATGACCCGGGTGCCGATCGGGTCCACCACCGATCCCGGCCCGGGCGAGGCCTACGGGCCCACCGTCCACGCCCGCTTCGAATTCATCCACCAGGGTCTCTCGGCCGAGGAGATCGCCCGGCGCTGGGCCATCGGGCGCGACGAGATGGACGCCTTCGCCCTGCAGTCCCACCGGCGGGCCGCCCGGGCCCAGGACGAGGGGCGCTTCGCCGCCGAGCTCGTGCCCCTGTCGTCCCCGGGCCCCGACGGGGACGCCACCATCGATGCCGACGAGGGTGTCCGTCGCGACACGAGCATCGAGAAGCTCGGCAGCCTGATCCCGGCATTCACCGAAGACGGTTCGGTGACGGCCGGGACGTCGTCGCAGATCTCCGACGGGGCGGCGGCTGTGCTCGTCATGAGCGAGGAGCGCGCCGTCTCCCTGGGACTGCGTCCCCGTGCCCGCTTCCACACCTTCGCCGTGGCCGCCAACGATCCCGTCATCATGCTCACCGCCCCCATCCCCGCCACCCGGCTCGTGCTCGACAAGGCCAAGTTGCGCCTCGAGGACATGGACGTGGTGGAGATCAACGAGGCCTTCGCCTCGGTCGTGCTGGCCTGGGAACGCGAGCTCCATCCCGACATGGACCGCGTCAACCCCAACGGGGGCGCCATCGCCATCGGTCACCCCACGGGATGCTCGGGAGCCCGCCTCATGGCCACGATGCTCAACGAGCTCGAGCGCACCGGCGGTCGTTACGGGCTGCAGACGATGTGCGAGGGTGGCGGCCAGGCCAACGCCACCATCATCGAACGCCTGGGCTGACCGCCCGCTCCGGATCGGCAGCGGACCGCCCCGCCGCCCTCCGAGAAGCCCACCGACGGGATCAGCTGTAGTCGACCTTCCCCGCCCCGGGCACGCCGATGGCGAAGGCGAGACCCCGCAGCGGCGCGTGCTCGCTGGCGGGCCAGATGCTGTGGGTCGTGTCCGGCGGCGTGTAGACGAGGTCGCCGGCGTGCACCTCGCGCTCCTCGTCGGCGATCTTCATGATCCCGTGACCCGACAGGATGTAATAGAACTCGTGGGTCGGGTGCGAGTGCGCATCGACGGCCCCGCCCCCGGCGATCTCCCACTCGCTCACGAGCTCGAGGAACCCGCCGTCGGTGGCAGCCCGCATCTCCTGGGGAGGGACGAGCCACCACACCGGCGTGGTGCCGTTGTGCTCGATGGTGGGAGCCATGTCCTCGATCGACCGGATGTCCATGCCCGCCTCCTCCTTCGCCCAGTCCGACGGCAGTCCGACGGCACTCCGACGGCAGTCCGACGGCCACGGTAGTGCAGTGAGTGTGACGGTCAGCTCCTGCCCGCACCCGTCATGCCGTCGAGGGACGGCCCGTCGACCCGACCCCGCACCCCGAGAGGTCGGGCGGCGGAGTCGAGGATCGGGTTGTGTGGATCAGCGGTGCTCGAAGCGGGCCAGGGTGGCGTTGGCCTCGGTCACGATGGCGCCGATGATCTCGGCCACCGTGGGGAGGGCGTCGATGACACCGACGACCTGACCGGTGGGCAACACGCCCACGTCGGTGCGCCCCTCGACGAGCGCCGCCTTGGTCATCATGGGCGCGTTGGCGGCCATGACCACCTGAGCCCAGGAGAGCTCGTTGCCCTCCTTCATGGCGCGACCCTCGCGCAGCAGCGCCCGTAACGACGTGCGCGTCTGGCGTCGGAAGGCCAGGGCGTTGCGAAGGGCGCGGGGCAGGGCCGCCACTCGACCCGCACCTTCGAGATGGTCCACGACCTCGGTGCGGATCACGCGCTGGGGTGCACCGTCGACGCGGGTGGTGACGACGGTGCCGGTCACCGCGGTGCCCAGGTAGATCTTCTTCACGTCCTCGGGAACCGTGCTCTCCTGGCTGAGGAGGAAGCGCGTCCCCATGGCGATGCCCGCCGCGCCGTAGGCGAGGGCGGCCACGAGCCCCCGGCCGCTCGAGAACCCCCCCGCCCCGATGACCGCCACCCGGTCGCCGACGGCGTCGCACACCTGGGGAAGCAACAGTGACGTCGGCACCTGGCCGGTATGGCCGCCGCCTTCGGCGCCCTGGGCGATGACGCCGTGGACCCCCCACTCGGCCACCTTCTCGGCGTGGCGCCGGGCGCCCACGGTGGGGATGACGACCACGCCCGCGTCGCGCAGCGTTGCCACCATGTCGGGGCGCGGCGCCTGGGCGAAGCTCGCCACCTTCACCCCCGCCTCGACGAGCAGGGCGATGCGCTGGGCGGAGTCGGGGGCGTCGCTGCGCAGGTTGACGCCGAAGGGCGCGTCGGTGCGCGCCTTCACCTCGGCCACCGCCTCGCGCAGCTCGTCGACGGTCATCGTCGCCGACGCCAGGATCCCGAGCGCCCCGGCGTTGGCGGTGGCGGCCACCAGGCGGGGACCGGCCACCCACCCCATGCCGGTCTGCACGATCGGGTACCGCACCCCGACCATCTCGCACAGCCGGGTGCGCAGCGCGGGGTGCGGGTCGGGCAACCCCGCACCCGGCGCGGCCGGGGCCGCGTCGGCGGCGGACGGCGGTGTCAGGACGGGATCTCCTTTTCCCGCAGCGCCTTGGGATCGAGGACCTCGCGGATCAGCTCGAGCTCCTCCGCGGTCGGCATCGGCGTGGTGGGAACGGGGTCGGGCACCACGAGCTCGAAGCCCGTGGCACCCAGCACCTCTTCCACCTCCACCCCGGGGTGAACCGACCGGACCCGCATGGCGTGATCGGGGGTGTCGAAGTCGAAGATCCCGAGGTTCGACACCACTACGCGGACGTCATGGAAGCGGGTGGCCGAGGGCCCCGCGGCGGCGGCGCGGTCGTAGCCCACCCCGCACACCATGTCGACGTGCTCCACGAAGCTGCGCGCCGTGTGGGCCGGGACCCAGTAGCTCGTGGTGTGGTTGAGGCTGTTGCCCGGTGCGCCCCGCACCCCGATGAGCTGGGCCTTGGGTCGCGCCCACTCGCCGATGGCGCTGAGGTTCTGGTTGCCGAACCGGTCCACCTGCGACGCCATCATCATGATGTGGCGCCGTCCCGACCACACCACGTCGAACACCCGCCGGTAGGGCATCCACGCCTCGAGCACGAGCTCGTCGCGCCCCGAGGACACCGACGGCGTGTTGGCCATGAGGGCGGCCTCGCCGTCGGTGAGCACGAGGTCGGGCTCGAAGGTGAGCCGGGCCAGGCGGGCGCCGATCTGGGGCACGGTGCCGAAGGGACTGGCCATCACCTCACCGTCGCCCCGCCAGGCCTCGGCGCAGGCCACGACGCACACCTCGGCTCTCGTGATCTCGATCTCAGCCATCACGCCCCGCCCCCGTGCCCCGCCGCCACCGACGCCTCGCGCACCGCGGCGCGGTACCCGGCCTCGTCGGTCTGCAAGAAGCGGGCATCGAAGGCGGCCCACGCCTCGGGATCGGCGGCCGCGGAGGCATAGGCCTTCTGGAAGGCCTCGTCGCGGTCGTAGTCGGGGGGACACGACGTGAAATGGGCACCCCCGGGGACCTCGGCCACGGCGTCGGTCATGAGCCGGTTGATGGTGACGGTCTGGATGGGGCCCTCGTCGAGGAGCCGGCCCGGTTCGACCACCTTCTCGGCGGTGACGAAGCGTCGCCGGGCGGCCCCCAGGAACAGCTCGTCGAAGAAGGGGTCGGGGCCGAGCAGCTGCCCGTTGCCGTGGGTGTCGGCCCGGTTCACGTGGACGAAGGCGGCGTCGAGTGACAACGCCGGCATGGCCACCAATTCCTCGCCGTCGTCATACGGCGAGCGCACGGTGCGCAGGCCGGGGTTCACCGCCATGACGTCGGATCCCAGCCCGGCGCGCGTGGGCAGGAAGGGCAGCCGCTGCGAGGCGGCCAGCAAACCCAGGTAGAACATGCCCTCGTCGATCTCCATAGCCTCGATGGTCCCGCCTTGGCGGGCCTTGCGGAAATGGGGGTCGAGGGCGATGGAGTCCAGGGTCACGAAGGCGTACACGGCCTTGCGGACACGTCCCGCCGCGCACAGCAGGCCCACGTCGGGGCCCCCGTAGGAGACGACGGTGAGGTCACGGATCCCGGCCGCCACGATGGCCCGCACGACCGCCATGGGCTTGCGCCGCGATCCCCATCCCCCGAACCCGATGGTCATGCCGTCGTGCAGCTCGCCCACCATGTCGTCGACGGTGGCCCGCTTGTCGCTCACGTGAACGCGCTCACGTGGAGGTGTCCGCGTCGCGCTTCTCGACGAAGGCCTGGCGCTGCTCGTCGGCCACGCCCGAGACGTGGAGCTCGTAGGTGAACCCCTGCTCGAAGCGGTAACTGCGCTTCACGTCGACCGGGTCGATGCCGTTGAGCGATTCCTTGGCCCGGCGGATGATGGTCGGGCTCTTCGAGGCGATGGAGGCCGCCACCTCGTAGGCGGCATCGACCAATTGGTCCCGGGGCACGACCCGCAGCACCGACCCGTAGTGGTGGAGTTCCGCCGCGGTGGCCGGCTGGGCGCTGTACACCATGGACCGCATCCGGTGCTGGGGCACGAGCCGGGCCAGATGGGTGGCGGCGCCCAGCGCGCCCCGGTCGACCTCGGGCAGTCCGAAGGTGGCGTCGTCGGAGGCCACCACGATGTCGGCGTTGCCGGCGATGCCGATGCCGCCGCCGAGGCAGAAGCCCTGCACCGCCGCGATCACCGGGACCTCACAGTCGTAGACCGCGGCGAACGCCGCCGCGCAGCCCCGGTTCACCCCCACGAGCGCCTCGTCGCCTTTGGCCTGGATCTCTTTGATGTCCACCCCGGCGCAGAACCCTCGTCCCTCGGCCCGCACCACCACCACCCGCACCGAAGGGATGGCGCCGGCCGCCAGCACCGCGTCGGCGAAGGCGAACCATGCCGCCACGTCGAGGGCGTTCACGGGGGGGACGTCGATGACCACCTCGGCGGTGCCCGGCGAGCGCTCGTGTGTCTCGATACCCATGGACGGCTCCAGATCATCGGCGACGACCCGGGGCGATCGTCGACCCGGCCCCGGCTGGGATCAGCCGGCACCGGTCCGAGCAGGGTATTCGGTGTTCGGCGCGCCGTGCGAACGGGGCTCCGGGGCACGCCGGTCACCCGCCCGCCAGCCCGGAGGCCTCAACCGGTGGGAACCGACGAGGCCGTGCAGGGCAGTTCGGAGTACCACGACGGCGGCGTGAGGGCGAGATCCCCGGACCACGATCCCGACGGCGACGCCGCCTGGTGGGCCCGGCCCAGCAAGGCGATGACAGGCAGGATGCGCTGTGCCAGCCACTCCCCCCCGGCCACGGTCAGGTGCACGCCGTCCCCGCACCGGGCCACCATGCCGTCCACGGTGGCGGAATAGTGCCCGCCCGGCGACAGCCAGGCACCGGCGTCGATCACCGTCACGTTGCCGTCGCCCGAGAACAGGCGCTGTCCCGAGGTCGTCGCCAGTGACTCGATGATCCGGTTGTCGGTGACGACGCGACTCGGATCGTCCTCGGGCCACGGCAACCCGTTGGGCTGGACACCGGTGTCGTAGAAGGGCGAGGTCAAAAAGACGACGTGCGCGCCGCGCGAACCGAGCACCGTGATGGCCTGGTGGAACCGGTTGACCAGATACGAGTCGAAGCTCGGCTCCCCGATGTTGGTCCAGGTGGAGTCCACCTCCTGGTCGAGGACCTCGCTCCTTGCCATGTAGATGACGACGTCGGGGTTGAACTGGTCCACCCAGGCCCGCCACTGCGCCAGCAGGGCGTCGGGGTCACCGTTCACGCAGGGCTTCCCGGGCGGGTCCGTGAACCACAGCACCTGCACCATCTGGTCCATCGACACCGAGCATCCCGGGCTGCCCTCGTTCACCGCCACCACGTCGTACTGCGACATGACGCGCCCGAGCCCGACGCCGAGCGTCCCCGCCACCGAGTCCCCCACGATGAGCACCTTCACGGGCTCGGTGTAGGTGGAGGTCGTGGACCGCGCCGCCTCCGACGAAGCCCCCGCCCCCGCCGCCCCCGTCGCCCCCGCCGCCCCCGCCGCCGGGGAGGACCGCGGCGTCTCGAAGGTGGCGCCGGCGCCCACCGCCAAGGTCCCCGGTGTGGCGCCCGCCAGCGCAGCGCCGTCGACGCGCATCGACGCATCGGCCACGCCGTTCACCCCGACGGTGGCCAGAAACGTGGTGAGCACGGCCAGGGTGGCGGCGACGGGCATGGCGACCGGCGTCCACCACGTGGGGAGACGGCCCTGACGGATGGGCAGCTCGACCAGGGACGCGGAGGCCGTCGCCACTGCGATGGTGGCCACCAGGCGCACGCCCAGGAGGGGGTACCCCTGCAGGTGGGTGCGGGGCTCGGAGAGCACGAGCACGAGCGGCCAGTACCAGAGGTACATGCCGTAGGAGATGCGACCCACGTAGCGCAACGGTCTGAAGGACAGCACGGTGGCGATGCGGCTGGCCGGCAGGTCCGCCACACAGGCGATGACCCCGGTGGTGCACAGGGCCGCCACGAAGAAGCCGCCTCGGAACACCCACAGGGAGCTCTGGGGGACCCTCGTCCACAACAAGGCGGTCCCGACGATCCCCGCCACTCCCCACACCCACAGCGCCGATCGGGCCCGGCGGGAGCGGGCCGGGCCCCACAGCGCCGTCCCGAGGGCGAGAGCGGCGCCGACCAGGATCGCCTGGGCGCGGGTGTCGCTGCCGTAGAAGCTGCGCGTGGTGTCGCCACCGCCGTGGACCAGCACCGCCATCCACAGCGCCGAGGCGACCGCACCGCCGGCGGCGACACCGAAGAGCACACCCAGACGACGGCGCCGAGCACCGCCGCCTTGTGACCAGGGCCGACGGACCTTGAGCACCACCAGGACCACGATCGGCCACACCAGGTAGAACTGCTCCTCGATGGCGAGGGACCAGGTGTGGAGCAACGGTGAGGGTCGGCTCGCGGCGAGGAAGTAATTGAAGTAATTGGTGTGGTCGGCGATGAAGTGCCAGTTGGCCACGTAGAACACCGTCGCCAGCGTGTCGCCGCGCAGTGAGGGGCTCCCGAAGATCTGCGGCCACAGGGCCGCTCCGGCCCCGACGGCGGTGAGCATCAGGAACAGGGCGGGAAGCAGCCGCCGGGCGCGGCGCGACCAGAACCCCGCCAGAGAGATCGTGTCGGTCTGTCGCCATTCGGCAACGAGGAGCGAGGTGATGAGATAGCCCGACAGGGCGAAGAACACGTCGACGCTCAGGAAGCCACCGGGGATGGTCGCCACCGTGTGGGTGGCGATGACCGCCACCACCGCCACGCCTCGGATGCCGTCCAGGCCGGGCAGGTAGGGCAACGAGATCGGCGACGCGCGGCGCGTGCTCGTTCTCATCGCACCTCCGCAATCCCCCCCGGAGAACGCACCCCGACGTCCTTGCCCAGCCCTCCCGGGAGTCTTCTTGGTGTCCGGCGAGAGCGTCAAGGGCACCCCGGAGGCCGTCGTCATCACCAACGCACCTCGTCGGGTCCTTGGCTAGGTTCCCTGCCGTGACGCAAGGCCAGGACTTCACCGGGGTGATCGACTTCACCGGCAAGGTGGTCGTCGTCACCGGTGGAGCCCGGGGCGTGGGCCGCGGCATCACCGAGGCCTTCCTCGCCGCGGGGGCCGAGGTGGCCATCTGCGGGCGCAGGGAGCCCGCCGATGACCAGGTGCCGAGCGCGCAGGGACGGCGGGCGGTCTTCTTCGGCGCCGATGTGCGCGACGCCGAGCAAGCGGCCTCGGTGCTCACAGCCGCGGCCGAGCGCTGGGGCCGGGTCGACGTGCTCGTCAACAACGCCGGTGGCTCCCCCGCCGTTCCCGCCGCCGAGGCCTCGCCGCGCTTTGTGGCCCAGGTCGTCGCCCTCAACCTGCTCGCCCCCATGTACTGCGCCCAGGCGGCCCACGCCGTGATGCAGGACCAGGGTGGGTCGATCATCAACATCGCCAGCGTGTCGGGCCTGCGTCCCTCGCCCGGGACCGCCGCCTACGGCGCCGCCAAGGCGGGGCTCATCAACCTGACCCGATCGCTGGCCGTCGAATGGGCACCCGGGATCCGGGTCAATTGCGTGGTGGCGGGGCTGATCGCCACCGAGGCGGCCCAGGACCACTACGGAGGGGCGGCGGGGATCGCGGCGGTGGCCACCACGGTGCCGATGGGCCGCATGGGGACGCCGCAGGACGTGGCCGGCGCCTGCCTGTACTTGGCCTCCCCCCTGGCGTCCTATGTGTCGGGGGCGGCGCTCGAGGTGCACGGGGGCGGCGAGAGCCCCGCCTTCCTGACCGCCCTCGAGGGTGCCTGAGGGGCCACGACCATGGACACGACTATGGACACGACTGTGGACATCAATATGGACATGAAGTGGAGCGACGCGCACCCGGCGTGCTCTGATGGCCCCCCGTGAAACTCGCCGTCCCTACCGAAACGCGTCCCGGAGAACAGCGGGTGGCCCTCATCCCCGATGTGGCCGGGCGCCTGGCCGGCACCGGGGTCGAGGTCGTCGTGCAGGAGGGGGCCGGGGTCCTGGCCCACTTCCCCGACGTCGCCTACCGGGACAAAGGCGCCACCCTCGGGTCCGGCGCCGACGAGACCCTGTCGGGCGCCCAGCTCGTCACCAAGGTTCAGGCCCCGACGCCACAAGAGGTGGAGCTCCTGGCGCCGGAGGTCACCGTGGTGAGCTTCTTCCAGCCCGCCGCGCAGCTCGACACGGTCCGGGCGCTCGTGCAGCGCAAGGCCACCGCCTTCAGCCTCGATCTCGTGCCCCGGATCAGCCGGGCCCAGTCCATGGACGCGCTGTCGTCGCAGGCGACGGTGTCGGGATACCTGTCGACCCTGGCCGCCGCGGTGCGGCTGCCCAAGTTCTTCCCCATGTTCATGACCGCGGCGGGCACCATCCCACCCGCCAAGGTGCTGGTGCTCGGGGCGGGGGTGGCCGGACTGCAGGCCATCGCCACGGCCCGTCGGCTCGGTGCGCAGGTGCGCGCTTATGACGTCCGGGCTGCGGCCAAGGAAGAGGTGCAGTCCCTCGGCGCCAACTTCGTCGAGCTCGAGCTCGAGTCCCAGGAAGGGGCGGGGGGCTACGCCCGCGTCCAGTCCGAGGAATTCCTGGCCCGCCAACGGGAGCTGATCAGCAACGAGGTGGCCGCCGCCGACGTGGTGATCACCACCGCCGCCGTCCCGGGCCGCCAGGCCCCCGTCCTCGTGACCACGGCCATGGTGGAGCGCATGGTCGAGGGATCGGTCATCGTCGACATGGCGGCGGACGGCGGCGGGAATTGCGAGCTGACGGAGCCGGGCCAGGACCTCGTGCACCACGGGGTGGTGGTGTGCGGGCTCTCCAACCCGCCGTCGGCCATGCCCACCCACGCCAGCTTCCTGTACTCGCGCAATGTGGCCAACTTCCTGGCGCTGATCGTCGTCGACGGTGAGCTGCGCCCCGATTTCGAAGACGAGATCGTGGCGGGCAGCTGCGTCGTCCGGGGGGGAGAGGTCGTCCACGCCCCCACCGCCGAGCTCCTCAACGGACCGAAGGAGGCAACCCCGTGATCGCGGCCGAGCCCGGTCTCATGACCTTCATCACGGTGTTCGTCCTCGCCGCCTTCGTGGGCTACGAGGTCGTCTCCAAGGTGCCGAGCATCCTGCACACCCCGCTCATGTCGGGGAGCAATGCCATCCACGGCATCATCCTCGTGGGCACCATGCTCGTGCTGGGCAACGCCCACGGGACCGCCCAGCTGACGCTGGGGTTCCTCGCCGTCGTGCTCGCCACCCTCAACGTCGTGGGCGGGTTCGTGGTGACCGATCGGATGCTCCACATGTTCAGGGCGAAGCCCACGGACCGCAAGGGTCCGGCCGCCGAGGCCGGCGCCAAGGACGACGGGGCCACGTCGTCGGGCGGCGGGAGCGGGGGGACCCCGTCATGAGCAGGGGCACCGCCACCGACCTCGTCTACCTCATCGCCATCGTCGGGTTCATCCTGGCCCTGAAGGGCCTGAGCTCGCCCAAGCGGGCCCGGCTCGGGAACCTGGTGGGAGCGGGCGGCATGCTCGTGGCGGTGGCGTGGACCTTCTCGCTGCCCGAGGTGTACTCCCACACCCGCAACCTCGTGCTCATCATCGTGGCCATCGCCATCGGGGCCGTCATCGGTGTGCCCTCGGCGCGCCTCGTGAAGATGACCGCCATGCCCCAGATGGTCGCCATCTTCAACGGCGTCGGCGGTGGGGCCGCCGCGCTGGTCTCGGTCACCGAGTTCATCTCGGCCCCCAACAAGTCCCTGGCCATCTACCGGATCATCGAGATCCTGTTCGGGGTGCTCGTGGGGTCGGTGTCCCTGGCCGGCAGCGCCATCGCCTTCGCCAAGCTCCAGGAGCTCATGACCGGGCGCCCCATCACCTATCCGGCCCAGCAGCCCATCAACGCCGCCATCGGCGTCGCCATCGTGGCCCTCCTCGTCGTGACCGTCGTCACCGCCAGCACCACGGTCCTCGTCATCGTGCTGGTCCTGTCGCTCGTGCTGGGTGCCATCTTCGTGCTGCCCATCGGCGGGGCCGACACCCCGGTGCTCATCTCCCTGCTGAACGCCTTTACCGGCCTGGCCGTGGCCGCGTCGGGATTCACCCTCGACAGCACCCTGCTCATCGTGGCGGGGACGCTCGTGGGCGCCTCGGGGACGCTGCTGACGCGGATGATGAGCCAGGCCATGGGCCGGTCGCTCACCAACATCCTCTTCAGTGCCTTCGGGTCGGTGGTCACGGCGTCGGGCGCAGACGCGGATGCCGCGGGTCGGTCGGTGCGGTCGGGCACCGCCGACGACATCGGCGTGCTGCTGGCCTACGCCCGCAAGGTCGCCATCATCCCCGGGTACGGCCTGGCCGTGGCCCAGGCCCAGCACACGGCGCGCGAGCTCGCCGACGCCCTGGCGGCGCGCGGTGTGGAGGTGTACTACGCCATCCACCCCGTGGCGGGCCGGATGCCGGGACACATGAACGTGCTCCTGGCCGAGGCCAATGTCCCCTACGACCAGCTCGAGGAGATGGACGACGCCAACCAGGACCTCTCCACCACCGACGTGGCGCTGGTGGTGGGGGCCAACGACACCGTGAACCCCGCCGCCAAGAACACTCCGGGGAGTCATCAACGCCGACCTGGCCACGAACATCGTGTTCCTGAAGCGGTCGATGCGGCCCGGGTTCGCCGGCATCGACAACGAGCTGCTCTACGACCCCAAGACGACCATGCTCTTCGGAGACGCCAAGGACTCCCTGTCGAAACTGGTGGCCGCCGTCAAAGCCGCCTGATCATCCCGTGCTGGCCTGGTGCGCCAGCGCCGGGCCGCCCTCGAGGAGCTGGGCGAAGACCAAGAGGCCCTGGCTCGTCTGGCGCGCCGAGGAGACCACGATCTCGACGTCCCGCCGCCCCACCAGATGCGAGGCGTCGTTGACGACCACCATGTCCCCTTCGGGGAGGAACCCGACGGCTTGTCGAGGTTGGCGTCCTGCTTTCACGAGGTCGACGACGAGGTGCTCGCCCGGAGGATGGTCGGGCGCCAACTCGGCGGCCAGGTGGCGGAGGTCGACGACGTCGAGGTCCTGCGCCCCGGCCCGTTCGGCCAGGTCGGCCGAGCAGGTGCCCAGACGAACGTGCAAGCGGTGGGCCAGGGCCAGGGCACGGTCCCCGGTGTCGTCGAGCTCGGGGACCTCGTCCTCGTTCATCCACACCTGGACGCCGCCGGCCCGCAGCGCCTCGATGGCCTCGAGACCCCGGTGGGCCCGGCGCGACGCCACGGGGTCGGGGCTGTGGCTCAGGGCCCGGACCTCGTCGACCACGAAGCGGGGCACCACGATGCCCCCGACGAGAAGTCCGGCCCTTCCGAGCACCATGAGGTACCGGTCCATCACCGCCGAGCTGTCCACGAGGAGGGCGGTGCCGGGGGGCGGGTCGAGGGGACGGTCGAGGAGGTGCGACATCCCCGCCGCCCGCACGATCTCCTGGCCCTTGGTCACCCCGATGCGCACACCGGCCGCGCAGAGCACCCAGGCGAAGGCCGACACCAGGGGGTAGTCGATGCTCGAATGCACCAGGGCCACGACGGGGAGACCGGCCACGAGCCCGAGGAGGAGCCCCGTCGTTCCCACCACCGACCCGGCGAAGACCGAGCTGGCCGGCATGGTGCGCAGCTGGAGGACCGCGCCCCGCAATCCCCGGTCGATCAAGCGGCCGATGATGCCGCCGAGGATGTACGACGCCAAGGCGCCCAGGGTGATCCCCACGACCGGCGCGGTCGTGTTGCGGCCGATGTCGTTGCCGACCGTGAGACCACCGATGGTGCCGGCGATCACGAGAAGAAGTCTGAATACTTCGACGAAGATCACGCTCTGTTGCCTCTCTTTCACGCAACGCAAGAGCACTTCCAGGCTAGTCACGGGCCCCCGGTTTCGGTGCCCACCGGCGGTCCCGGGTGCGCGTTTTCTTTGGGGATGATTGGTCTTTCTGCCCCTCGTCAGGTGAAAACACTCGGTTGATGAGTGCGGTACGCGGCCAAATTGACCACGCAGTGCGCTACCTCGGGTGTACCGGGTCGGGAACCCAACGGACACACATTTCTGACCCGCCCGCCTCTTCCCGTGAGCACGTACCATCGCGTCGTGCGCATCGTGCACGGACCCGGCGGCCGGCGAGGGTGAAGACGTTCGTCGCCGGTGCCACCGGTGTGCTCGGACGACGGGTGGTGCGTCTGCTCGTCACCGCCGGACACGACGTCAGCGCCTTGGCACGCTCCGACGAGAGCGCCACTTTGCTCCGGCGCCTCGGCGCCACCCCGGTGCGCGCTCAGCTGTTCGACCCCGACGCCCTGCGCGGCGCGGTGGCCGGCCACGAGGTCGTGTGCAACCTCGCCACCCACATCCCCCCCACCTCCAAGATGGCCCTGCCCCGGGCCTGGGCGGAGAACGACCGGATCCGGACCGAGGGGTCGAAGAACCTGGTCGAGGCGGTGCTGGCCGGGGGAACGCCCCGGTACGTACAGGAGTCGATAGCCCTCGTGTACCGCGACGGGCAGGACCGGTGGCTCGACGAATCGTCACCGATCGACGCCGTCGCCAACCTCGGGTCGGCCACGACGGCGGAGGCCAACGCGGCCAGGGTGACCGGGGCGGGTGCGACGGGGGTGGTCCTGCGGTTCGCCACCTTCTACGGGCCTGACAGCGGCTCCACCCTCGACATGATCAGGCTGGCCCGACGGCGCATCGCCCTGGGGGCGGGACCCGACCGGTACATGTCGTCGATCACCACCGACGATGCCGCCGCCGCCGTGGTGGCCTCGCTCGGCGCGCCGGCGGGGCTCTACAACGTGGGCGACGACGAACCCGTCACCCGTCGGGAATTCTTCGCCTCCCTGGCCGGCGCACTGGGAGTGCGACCACCGTTCATCGCTCCGGCTGCACTGGCCAGGCTCGGAGGACCCCGGGCGGCGGGCATCCTCCGGTCCCAGCGCGTCAGCAACGGCGCCTTCGTCGAGGCCACGGGGTGGCGCCCCGCCTCGCCGAGCGTCCGCGAGGGTTGGCCGGTGGTGGTGGCCGCGGCGAACGCCGCTTCCCGCGGCGGGTCTCAGTGAACTCACAGTGTCGCGTCTAGATGAACCCGATGAATAGGTCGCCGGATACGTCGATCACCTACAGATCTCACGCCTTTCGACCGACAATTTGACGGTGACGCGAAACGAGCACCACGATGCTCGCGCGCTCGTCTTCTCGTACCCCTCACCCTGGAACACACCGAACGCGTTGCCTCCGACACGAGGGTCCCGGTCCCGCCGAGTTCTGCGCCCCCTCGTCGTCGCGGTCACCGCCCTCACGTCGCTGGTCGCCTTCGCCGCCGTCGTCGCCCTCCCCGGTCACGCCGCCGCCGCGCCCGTCACGCATCCCTACCCGGGAGGCGGTGTCGTGGCATTCGGCGATGCCGGGAACGTCGACCCCCCCGACACCGCGCTGTCCTCGGTCATCACCGGCATGGCGGCCACGCCCGACGGCAAGGGGTACTGGCTCGTGGGTGCCGATGGCGGGGTGTTCGCCTACGGCGACGCCGTCTTCTACGGGTCACTGGGCGCGGTGAAGCTCTACGGCCCCATCGTGGGCATGGCCGCCACGCCCGACGGCAAGGGGTACTGGCTCGTGGCCCTCGACGGCGGGGTCTTCGCCTTCGGCGACGCCGTCTTCTACGGGTCGATGGGAGCTGTCGCGCTCGCCCAACCCATCGTGGGCATGGCCGCCACGCCCGACGGCAACGGCTACTGGCTCGTCGCCGCCGACGGCGGCATCTTCTCCTTCGGTGACGCCACGTTCTACGGGTCGATGGGGGCCACGCACCTGGTGGCGGGCGTCACCGGCATGGCCGCCACCAAGGACGGCAAGGGCTACTGGCTCGTGGCCGGCGACGGCGGGGTGTTCGCCTTCGGCGACGCCACCTTCTACGGGTCCCTGGGCCAGCAGAAGTCGCTGCCGGCGTCGATCGAGGGCATGGCCATGACCCCTGACGGCAACGGGTACTGGATGGTGGGCAACGACGGCAGCGTGTACACCTTCGGGGACGCCCAGAGCTTCGGGTCGACGGCCTCCACCAAACCGATGTCCCCGGTCTCGGCCATCGTCCCCACCCCCGACGGCGAGGGGTACTGGCTGCTCGAGCCCGACGACTGGTCCTATTCGTTCGCCAGCCCGTCTCCCTATTCGCTCGTGAACTCCGCCGCCGTCACCGCGCTGGCGACGAGCCAGGTCGGCCCCGACCCCGACAGCTCGCAGGGCCCGTACTGCAACCCCTACGGACCGTGTGAGCAGTGGTGCGCGCTCTTCGTCACCTGGGTGTGGGCCCATGCCGGGATCCCGGTGCCGTCCATACCCTTCACCGGCAACATCTACGCGTGGGCCGCGGCGAACGGCCGCATCCTTCCCCACAACGTCCTGGCCGCCCCCGGCGACGCCGTGCTGTACGGCACCGGGCCCGGAAGCACCGCCACCTCGGTCCACACCGGTCTCGTGGTCCAGGTCTGGCCCGACAGCGCCGTGGTCACCGTCGAGGGCGATGCCGGCCCGGCCCCCTCGGGCCAGTTGGCCGTCATCGTCAACGGGCCCTTCCTGCCCGCCGACTCTCCGACTTACAACGGCGTCGGGGTCTACGCCGTGGCCCAGCCGGTTCGCTGACTCCACCGCGGTGCCCCTCTGGGACCGGGCACCTAGGCTCCAACCATGGCAACGTCCGCAGAGGACGCGGGGACCGTGCCGCACGTGAGCGGCGCGATGGCCGCTGACGGTGACGCGATGACCGCCACCTCGGCGGCGGTGAAGGAATCGGCGGGCCCGTCGGTTGTTCCGGCCATCGCCACGCTTCCGGGGAGCCCCGTCCATCCGTTGTCGCCCGGCACCGATCCGGTCCCGTCGTCCCCGTCGGAGCTGGCCCGGACCTTCGGTGACGTCGTCGCCAACGTGCGCAGCGCCTATGTGGGGAGGGACAGCACCGTGCGCCTGGCGCTGTGCTGTCTCATGGCCGAGGGCCACCTCCTCGTCGAGGACCATCCCGGGGTGGGCAAGACGACGTTGGCCAAGGCGTTGGCCCGGTCGCTCGACCTCACCTTCGGCCGGGTGCAGTTCACCGCCGACCTCCTCCCTTCCGACGTCACCGGTGCCATGGTCTTCGACCGCGACACGGGCCGCATCACGTTTCGTCCCGGGCCGGTGTTCACCAACATCCTGTTGGCCGACGAGCTCAACCGGGCGTCGCCCAAGGCACAGTCGGCGCTGTTGGAGTCGATGGAGGAACACCAGGTGAGCGCGGACGGGATCAGCTACGGCCTGCCCCAACCGTTCATGGTGATCGCCACCCAGAACCCCTACGACGCGGCGGGGACGTTCCCTCTGCCCCACAGCCAGCGCGACCGGTTCCTGCTCCGACTGAGCCTCGGCTATCCCGAGCGGGCCGCCGAGGACGAATTGCTCTCCTCCACGCTCACGCGTCCCTCTCCCGATTCGCTGGCGGGCGTGGGCGGGGTCCCGTTCCTGCGCGCCTTCGCGGCCGCGGTGCGCCACGCCCACGTGGCGCCCGAGGTGCGCGGCTACGTCCTCGACCTCGTCGGGGAGACCCGGTCACACCCCGACCTCACGGTGGGCGCATCGCCCCGGGCCACCCTGGCGGTCCTCCGGGCCGCCGGGGCGGTGGCGGTCTCCGCCGGCCGCGACTACGTGACCCCCGACGACGTGAAGCTCGTGGCCGAGCCGGCCCTCGGGCACCGGGTCGTGGTGCATCCCGCCGCCGAGCTGGCCGGCGTCACGGCGTCGTCGACGATCGAGGAGATCATGTCGCGGCTCGTCGTCCCCGTCGGTGGCGCCCGGTAGCGAGGTGGCGTCGGGCCCGAGCCGCCGACGCGGCACCTGACACCGGCCGTGCTGTCGACCCGGGGAGCGGTGCTGGCGGGAGGGGCCGCCTGCTCGGCGATCGCGGGGCTCGTCTACGGCGTCGAGGAGTTCGTCTTCCTGGCCATCTCGGTCGGCGTCCTTCTCGTCGTAGGCGCCGTCTCGGCCTGGCACCGCCTGCGCACGACCCGGCGAGCACTGCACCTGGTGGTGAACGTCCCCGTCGCCGAGGTGACCGCCCGGCAGACCGCAACCGTCGAGTTGACGGTGACCAACGTGGGGCGCCGTCGTCGCCCGCCCGTGCTCGTCGAGGACCCCCGCGCCCACTGGTCGGTGTCGCATCCGGGGCTGGGGGAGACCTCGATCGCCGGCGCCCGCCGCACCGGAACCGCATCGGCCTCCGGCTCCCGGAGCCCGACCGCCTCCGGTCGCCCCCCGGTGGGCTTCACCTCCCTGGGACAGCGCTCCCCGGCGCAGGGGTGGCTCGGTGCGCCCGGGCCGCGCCGCACCCGACGCCAGCGGGCCCAGGACCGCAGGAGGTTGTCGGCGGCGCGCCCGGTCCCCGACCTCGGCCCCGGTGCCGGCGCCACCTTGTCGGTCCGGGTGCCCACCGCCAGGCGCGGGCTTCTGACGCTGTCGCAGGTGGGCGTGTGGTGCGAGGACCCCTTCGGCCTCATCGCCCTGCGGATCACGGTGGCTCCCCCCGCCCACGTCATCGTGTACCCGGCACCTGCCGAGCCGGCGCACCGGGGCCGTCCCACCGGCGCGCACCGCGGCGCGCAGGCGCCTTCCGCCACGGCGGGAGCCACCGACGCCATGTCGGGGGACGAGCTGAGCGGGTTGCGGCCCTACGCGCCGGGCGACCGGCTCACGCGGCTGCACTGGCCCTCGATGGCGCGCTCGGGCGAGTTGGTCGTGCGCGAGTTCGTCGAACCCCGGGCCGGGTCGCTGTCTCTGCTCGTGGACCTGCGGCCCTCGGCCCACAGCGGCGACTCGATCGAGAAGACCATCTCCAGCGCGGCGGGGTTCGGGGTGGGCGCCCTCGACCGGGGCCTCACCGTCGAGCTGTGCACGAGCACGGGTGACCGCGTGGTGATCACGCCCAACGCCTCGGGACGTCAGACCATGCTGCGAGCCCTCGCCCTCCTCGGTCCCGCCACCGCTCCCCCCGCCGTCGTGCGGAGGTGGGGGAACCGGCCGACCGGGGGGGCGGTGTGGGCCACCGGCAGCGTCCAGGGCGCAGACGTCGTCCTCGTGACCACCCGCAGCGGTGCCGAGCAGCGCACCCTGCCCGCCGCCCTTCGGGGCCGAGCCGAGACGGTCCTCGTGCCATGACGGCTCCACACCAGTCGCCTGACCCCGGGCCCGACCCGGCGATCGCCCCGGAGCTCTTGGTCCTGGCGGTGTCGCTGGCGGCGGGACTGGGCACGGCGCGCCTCACCATGGCCCCGGGCGCCGCCCATGTCGTGGGGCCCATCATCGTGACCGTCGTGGCGGGACACCTGGGGGCCACGGTGGCGAGGCGGTTGCGGTTCCCGGTGGGCGTGGCGCTGGCGGCGGGGGTCGCCGCTGTCGCCCTCGCCACGATGTGGGGACAGCTCCTGTCGGCCACGCGCGACGGCCTGCCCACGGCCACCACGTGGCGGGTCCTCTTCTCGAAGTTCGAGGCGGCCGGCACCGTCATCCGCTCGCATCCCACCCCGGTTCCGGCCACACCCGAGGTCGTGCTGTGCATCGCCACGGGCGCCGGGCTCGTCGCCGTGCTGACCCGGTGCATCTGGGCATGGCAAGAGGGGCGCGGGTCGGGGACCATGGTGACGCTCGTCCCGACGTTCGGGCTGTTCTGCTACACCGCCCTGCTGAGCTCGCAGATCGACCGGCTCGCCGCGGTCGTGAGCTACCTCGTGTGCGCCCTCGCCTTCGTGATCTCCGCCGATCGGGCCCGGGCCCGCCGTTCGCCGTGGCGCCCCACCCCCTCCTCCTCCTCGGGATGGGACCGCCTGGGTGCGGGCCTCGCCGTCTTGCTCCCCGCCCTGGTGGCCGCGGCGCTGGCCGTGCTCGTCCCCCTGGCCGCCAACCCGGCTCTGGCCACGCTGAAGGTGGACGCCCTGCCCTTCCCGCCGCCGCCGGGATCTCTCTCCCCGGGCCTCGGACTGGCCACGGGAGGCACCGGCGGCGGCACGGACGGGATCGGGGGCAACGGCGGCCCGGGGTTCAACGGCGTGCGCGCCATCGACCTCGTCGACAACCTGAAAGCGGTCCTGACCAACCGCACCGGCGAAGTCATGTTCAGCGCCCGGACGCCGCTCCCGACCTACTGGCAGATGGCCGTGCTCACGATCTTCGACGGCACGGCGTGGCTTCCCGACCCCACCACCGAAGCCGCCGCCCAGAGCTTCTCGCTGTCCCCGCAGAGCAAAGAGGTGGCAGACCTCCCCGCCCTTCCCGAGCCCGCCGCGACCGAGACGTTTCGCGTCCAGGTGACGATGGCCGACCTCGAGAGCACCCTCTTGCCCCTGCCCCCGACGGCGGTCTCGGTCAACACCGACGCCGACCTCGTGCCCGGGTTCGGCGCCGTCCAACCGGTGGAAGTGCCACCGGGCGAGAGCTACACCGCCGTGGCCCGGGTGCCCACCGACCCGGCCAAGGCGACGAAGAACCCCGGCGGCGCCGGCTCGGGCTCGTCGGTCACGGTTCCGGCGTCGTCGCTGGCCCCCTATCTCAAGGTCCCCGCGGAACCCGCGGCGGTGGTGGCGCTCGCCCATCGGATCGTCGCCGGCGCCAAGGGGCCCGCCGCCCAGGCCGCCGCCCTGGCCCGGTGGTTCGACAGCGGCCGGTACCGCTACACGCTGTCGCCTCCCCCCGTGAGCGGGACCGACGCGCTCGAGTCGTTCCTCTTCGTCACCAGGGCCGGGTTCTGTCAGCAGTTCGCCGCCGCCTACGGCGTCCTGGCCCGGATCGACGGCCTGCCCACGCGCATCGCCGTCGGGTTCACCACCGGTGACCTGACGGGGCGCGACCGGTATCGGATCACCGGCGCGGACGCCCACGTCTGGCCCGAGGTGTACCTCGGGCCCTCGACGGGATGGACCTCGTACGAGCCCACGCCGGCCTCGTCGGGCGAGGCCACCGGCGTCGGGGTGAACTCGGGCGCCAGATCGGGCGCCCAGAGCGTCGGGGGCCGGTCGAGCGCCACCACGAACACGACGCTTCCCCCGCAACGTCACTCCTCGCTCCCCCACGTGTCGGTCCCCACCACGGTGCCCCTGTCGCTGGGGGCCAGGCCGGGGACCGCCAGCGCGCACGGCGGGTCTTTGAACATCCCGCTCGTGATCACCGGCGTGGCGGCGGCGATGGCCCTCGCCACGCTGGTGGGGCTGTGGGTCGGGCGGGGCGGGGGCCGGTGGTTCGGTCCCCTCCGGTTCCTCCGCCGGCGGCGTCGGCGGCGCCCCCACGCCGATCCCACCAGCGAGGTGCTGGCCCAGTGGCGAGAGGCCGCCGAGGTCCTGGCCCGGGCCCGCCTCGGACGACAACCCGCCGAGACCCTGCAGGAGCACGCCACGCGCCTTGGCTCTCTGGCCGGTGCCAGGTGGTTGACGCCCTATCGGCCGGTCATGGGCGGCGCGCCCACCGCGCCGGCGACGCCGGGGTCGGACCAGGTCACGATCGACGCCGGCGTCGATGCCTATGCCGCCCTCGCCGCCCTCGCCGCCCGGGCCAGCTACGGGTCCGACCCCTGCAGCCCTGCGGATGCCGCCGATGCCGAGGTCCTCGGCGCCCTGGTGCGGGCGGGCCTGGCCCGCCCGGGCAGCCGCCCCGGGATCCCCGTCCCGTAGCTCCCCTCCCGGGATGGGCGTCGCCGGCCCCCCGGGCGCGAGGATGAAGCGCGGCACCGGATCAACGACCACCACGGAGGAGAGGCACGACGTGACGATCCCGAAGACCCTGGGGGTGGACGACATCGAGCTGTCGAACTTCGACTTCTGGGAGAAGCCGTGGTCGGTGCGCGAGCAGGCCTTCGCCACGCTTCGGGCCGAGCGACCCATCGCCTTCTTCGACGATCCCGTGCTCGAGGTGGAGACGATCATCCCCATCCCGCCGGGACCGGGGTACTACGCCGTGACGCGCCACGCCGATGTGGTCGAGATCAGCCGACACCCCGAGATCTACTGCTCGGGCCAGTCGGGCAGCACCATCATCGACATGCCGCCCGAGCTCCTCGAGTTCTTCGGATCGATGATCAACATGGACGACCCCCGCCACGCCCGGTTGCGCCGGATCGTGTCGGCCGCCTTCAACCCGCGCATGGTGCGCGCCGTCGAGGACAACATCCAGCAGGTGGCCGACGAGCTCATCGCCTCGGTGCGGCAGAAAGGCGAGTGCGACTTCGTCACCGAGGTGGCGGCCCGCCTTCCCCTCAAGATCATCTGCGACATGATGGGCGTGCCCGAGAGCGACTACGACACCGTTTTCAGCCGGTCCAACATCATCTTGTCCTTCGGTGACACCGAGTACGTCCCCGAAGGCGAAGACCCCGTGCTGGCCTTCATGAACGCGGGGAACGACCTGGCCGAGCTCATGCGGGGACTGGCCGCGCATCGCATCGAGCACCCCACCGACGACCTCACCTCGGCGCTCGTGAACGGCAACGTCGACGGTGAGTCGCTCACCGACGCCGAGCTCGCCTCCTTCTTCATCTTGTTGGTGGTGGCGGGCAACGAGACCACCCGCAACGCCATCAGCCACGGGCTGTGGGCCTTCACCGAGCACCCCGACCAGCGGGCCATCTGGGCCGCGGACTTCGACACCGTGGCCCCCACCGCCGTGGACGAGATCGTCCGCTGGGCCTCCCCGGTCATCTTCATGCGGCGTACCACCACCGCGCCGACGACGCTCTCGGGCCACGACTTCGCGGCGGGCGAGAAGGTCATCCTCTTCTACAACTCCGCCAACCGCGACGAGGAGGTCTTCGAGGACCCCCAGCGCTTCGACGTGCTGCGCCACCCCAACCCCCACCTCGGGTTCGGCGCTCCCGGCCCGCATTTCTGCCTGGGGGCGCACCTGGCCCGGCGCGAGATCACGGTCATGTTCAAAGAGCTCTTCCGCCACCTTCCCGACATCCGGGCCACGGCCGAGCCCGACCGGTTGCGGTCGAACTTCATCAACGGCATCAAGCACCTGCCCTGCGCGTACTGATCGCCGCCCTCGACAACTCGGGCCCGGTGAGCCGGGGGCCCGGCCCCGCGGCGTTCCTCCCGCACGGGCCCGGGCCGATACGCTCGCCCCGATGAGCGACACACCGGCACAGATGGGGCACGGCGTCAACCAGCGGGCCCAGATCAAGATGACAACCGAGGAGATCGACGGGTTCATCCACGAGCGGCGGCCCGTCACGCTGTGCTCGATGAACCACGACGGATCGATCCACGCCGTGGCCATGTGGTACGGGTTCCTCGACGGCATGCTCGCCTTCGAGACCAAGGCCAAGTCGCAGAAGGCCCAGAACCTCCGGCGCAACCCGACCATGACGTGCATGGCCGAGGACGGCGAGTACTACGAGGAGCTGCGCGGCGTCGAGCTCGTGGGCACCGCCGAGTTCATCGACGACCCCGACCGCATGTTCGAGCTCGGCATCAACCTCTTCGAGCGCTACTACGGGACCTACACCGAGGAGCTGCGCCCCTTCGTCGAGACCATGCTCAACAAGCGCGTGGTCATCGCCCTGCACGTGCAGCGCACCGTGTCGTGGGACCACCGCAAGCTCGGACTCCCCTCCACCCGGCCCACCTGACCCGGGCGCTTCGAACCCACCTCGGTCCGACCCCGTCGACCCTCGACGGCACTGGAACACGTTTCACCGCAGGGAGGCCCTGGGCTAGGGTCGGCGGCGATGCCGATCCTGGACCGCTTCCGCCTCACCGACCGCGCCGCCATCGTCACCGGGGCGGGGCGGGGAATCGGGGCCGCCACCGCCGTCGCCCTGGCCGAGGCGGGGGCCGACGTGGTGATCACCTCCCGCACCGAGGAGCAGCTCAACGAGGTCGCCAAGAGGATCGAGGCGGCGGGCCGCAAGGCCGTCGTGGTGCCCGCCGATCTCAACGACCTCGAGGTCATGGCGCAACTCGTCGACAAGGCCACCGAGGCCTTCGGCCGGCTCGACGTCGTCGTCAACAACCACGGGGGCTGGATGCCCCGGCCTCTGCTCGACGTGACCCCTGGGCATCTGGAGCGGGCCTTTCGCTACAACGTGAGCAGCGCCCACGCCCTGGTGCGCGCCGCGGTGCCCGCCATGTTGGCCGGCGACGGAGGGGCGGTCGTCAACATCTCGTCCATGGCGGGACGCGTGGCCCCACGGGGCTTCACCGCCTACGCCACCGCCAAGGCGGCGTTGTCGCACTACACCCGTCTGGCCGCCGCCGAGCTCGCCCCCCGCATCCGCGTCAACGCCATCGCCGTGGGCACCATCGCCACCTCCGCCGTCGACATGGTGGTGCAGGACGCGGCCATGCTGGCCTTCATCGAGGAGACGGCCCTGGTGGGGCGCATCGGGCAACCCGAGGACATCGCGGCGTGCGTCATCTACCTCTCGTCGCCCGCAGGTGACTTCGTCACCGGCAAGATCTTCGAGGTCGACGGCGGCGCCGAGCGGCCCCAGGTCGACCTGGGTTGAGGAGGATCCGATGACCGATCGGGCCAAGACCTACCGGGTGGTGCTGTGGGGCACGGGGAACGTGGGCCGTCACGCCCTGGCCGGCATCGACGCCCGGCCCGACCTCGAGCTCGTGGGGGTGTGGGTGTCGAACCCCGACAAGGTGGGCCGTGACGCCGGGGACCTGGCCGGCCTCGGGCGTTCCCTGGGCGTGGCCGCCACCGACGACGCCGAGGCCCTCTTCGCCCTGGCCCCGGACTGCGTCGTGCACACCGCCATGGCCGATCACCGCCTGCCCGAGGCCCTCGCCGATCTCGAGAAGATCCTGCACGCCGGCATCAACGTGGTGTCGAGCGGGCCCGTGTTCCTGCAGTACCCCGAGGGCGTGGTGGCGGCCGAGATGACCGATCCCCTGCGCGACGCGGCGCGTGGCGCAGGCGTGTCGCTGTGGGTCAACGGCATCGACCCCGGATTCGCCAACGACTGGCTCCCCCTCGTCATCACCGGCATCAGCGAGCGCATCGAAGAGGTGCGGTGCCTCGAGATCCTCAACTACGCCACCTACGACCAGCCCATGGTGATGTTCGACATCATGGGCTTCGGGCGCTCTCTCGAGGACACCCCCATGCTCCTGCTGCCCGGGGTGCTCACCATGGCGTGGGGCAGCGTGGTGCGCCAGATCGCGGCGGGGCTCGACGTGGAGCTCGACGCCGTCGAGGAGTACTACGAACGCCTGCCCGCACCCAGAGACATCACCATCGCGTCGGGCAAGGTCGACAAGGGCACCGCCGCCGGGCTGCGCTTCGAGGTGCGGGGCATGCGCGGCGGGCGGGCCGTCATCGTCCTCGAGCACGTCACCCGCCTCGCCGACGACATCGGGCCCGACTGGCCCCAACCCGCGGGGCAGGGCGGCTACCGCGTGGTGGTGCGGGGCGAGCCCACCTACACCGTCGACCTCCAGCTCATGGGGACCGACGGCGACCACAACACGGGCGGCCTCAAGGCCACCGCCATGCGGTTGGTGAACGCGGTGCCGGCCGTGGTGGAGTCGCCCCCGGGATTGGTCACCGCCCTCGACCTCCCGCTCGTGACGGGACGGGGCCTGGTCGTCTGATCACGGCGGGAGGCGACGACCTGCCGGGTTGATCGACCCCGGAGGCGGGCTACGTTGATTGCCTCGGTCGGTGCCGAGACGACCAGGGGGAATCGATTCCATGCCCGTGCCGCTCGACGAATATCCCGTGCACCAGGTGCCGCTCTCGATGCGGTACATGGCGACGAGCGACCGCAACGCCTACGACCGCTGCTACTTCAACGCCCACGACCGGACCGGCGAGGTCTTCCTCGTGACGGGCATGGGCGTGTACCCCAACCTCGGGGTGATCGACGCCTATGCCACGGTCCGCCGCGGTGACGAGCAGTACACGGTGCGGACATCGGATGCGCTGGGCGACGACCGCATGGCGCAGCGGGTCGGCCCCTACCGGATCGAGGTGCTCGAACCGCTCGCGCGGGTGCGGGTGGTGTGCGAAGGCGACGGCGCCGGCGTGGCCTTCGACCTCACCTGGACCGGGTCCTTCCCGCCCGTCGAGGAACCGGCCCACGTCATGCGCCAGGGCGGGCGCGTCATCCTCGACGCCTCGCGCTTCGCCCAGGTGGGCACGTGGTCGGGCGTGCTCCAGGTCGGCGGCGACGAGCTGGTGGTGAGCGACGACCGTTGGGTCGGCACCCGGGACCGGTCGTGGGGCATCCGGCCGGTGGGAGAGCCCGAGCCCCCCGGGCGCGGCGCCTCGGAGCCCGAGGACGGGTTCGGGTTCTGGTGGACCTACGTCCCGCTGCGGTTCGACGATTTCGCCGTGGTCGTGATCGCCCAGGAGGACGGCGACGGCACCCGCCTGCTCAACGAGGCGGTGCGGGTCTTTCCCGCCGCGTCGGGGCGCCCGCCCGAACAACTCGGGTGGCCCGAGGTCGAGGTCCGCTACCGACCCGGGACACGACACCCCGAGGGGGCCGTGCTCCACATGCGCACCCGGGCGGGGGCGTCGCTCGACCTCGAGATCGAGACACTGGGGTTCGTCGGGCTCAACTGCGGCCCCGGCTACGGCGGGGACCCGGACTGGTCCCACGGCCAATGGCGGGGCCGGGGCTTCACCGAGAGCGTGGTGGTCGACATGCGCGACCCCGCCATCACGGGTCGCATCCCCTTCGGTGTGGTCGACCACGTGGCCCGGGCGACCTTCGAGGGGGCCCAGGGGTGGGGGATGTTCGAGCACGGGACCTTCGGCCGTCACCAACCCTCGGGTTTCACCGGATGGGAGTCCGTCGCTCCCGGCACGGCGCCGTGACCGGACCTGGCGCGCGCCCGGCCGAAGACGGCGGCGCCACCGACCCCGCCGGGTCCGGGGTGGAGGCGACGGCTCGCCCGCAGACCTCCACCCGCGACCGCGACGACCTGCACCGGCGGTTGGTGACGTGGCTGGGGGCCCGGGTGACCGACCCCGAGGTGTCCGAGCTCGTGGTGCCGGAGTCCAACGGCATGTCGAGCGAGACGCTTCTCTTCGAGTGCACCTGGCGCGACACCGACGCCCCGTCCCCCGCCGCCAGGATCACCCAGGCGTGCGCGGCGCGTCTGGTCCCCGATCCCGACGCCGTCCCGGTGTTTCCGGTCTACGACCTCGAGCGCCAGTTCCGCGTCCTGCGACTGGTGGCCGAGCGCACCCGGGTGCCCGTGCCCCGCACGTTGTGGCTGGAGCTCGACCCCGAGGCCATCGGCTCGCCCTTCTTCGTGATGGAACGCGTCGAGGGGGTGGTGCCGCCCGACATCATGCCGTACCCCTTCGGATCGTGGCTCTCCGAGGCCCCCCGAGCCGACCAGGACCGGCTCCAGGACTCCTCGGTGCGTGTCCTGGCCGAGCTGCACGGAGCGCCGGTCAGCGCCCACGACATCGCCTTCCTCGAGCTCGATCGACCCGGGGACACCGCGTTGCGACGTCATCTGGCCGAGCAGCGGTCGTACTACGAGTGGGTGGTGGCCGACGGGGCGCGCTCCCCGCTCATCGAGCGCACCTTCACCTGGCTCGAGGACCACTGGCCCGCGTCCGAGGGGGCCCCCGTCATCAGCTGGGGTGATGCCCGCATCGGCAACATGATGTTCCGTGACTTCGAACCGGTGGCCGTGCTCGACTGGGAGATGGCCGCCGTCGGCCCGCGCGAGATCGACATCGGCTGGATGGTCTACCTCCATCGATTCCTCGACGACATCGCCATCCAGGCGGGACTGCCCGGCATGCCGCACTTCATGCGCCTCGACGACGTGGCGGCCGCCTATGCGCGTCACTCCGGGCACACGCCGACCGATCTCGACTTCTACACGATGTACGCGGCCCTGCGTCACGCCATCGTGATGAGCCGGGTGGCGCGGCGCCAGGTCCTCTTCGGCGAGATCACCATGCCCGAGGATCCCGACGACATGATCATGCACCGACCCACCCTCGAGCAGATGCTCGCCGGCACCTACTGGGACAAGCTGTGAGGGTGCGGTGACCAATTCGATCGGGCCCCTGGTCCCTGCCGACGAAGGACTGTGCCATCAGATCACCGACACCTTCGCCGTGGTGGCGACCAGTGACCTGTCGTGGACCGAGAAGATCTGCGCCATGGCCGCGGCCAAAGACGGCAGCCTGCAGCTCGGGTTCGGCCTGGGCAAGTACCCCAACCGCAACGTGATGGACGGCTACGCGGGGATCTCACGGGGCGTCGAGCAGCGCACCGTGCGCGCCAGCCGGCGCCTCGACGCCGCCGCGGCGCTGACGGTCACCGGTCCCATCCGCTACGAGGTGGTCGAGCCCTTGCGATCGGTTCGCTTCGTCCTCGAGGCCAATGACGCCCAACCCGTCGCCTTCGACTGGTTGTTCGAGGGGATCGTGCCCCCCGCCCTCGAGGACCGCACCCACATGCGCCAGGGGTTCCGGGTGGGGTCCGATCTCGTGCGCTACCACCAGATCGGGACGGCCTCGGGCTGGGTCGAGGTCGAGGGCCGCCGCACCGAGATCTCCCCCGAGACGTGGGTCTCGACCCGAGACCACTCCTGGGGCGTGCGCTACGACGTCGGCCTGCCGCCCCGGGACCTCGAACCCCGCGACCCTCTGGCGGGGCTCTCGTTCCGCATGATCTGGAGCCCGATCGCCATGCAGCGTCCCGACGGCACCCGCTACGGGCTCTTCCTCCACTACCAGATCGTGCAGGGACCGGGCTTCACCTACAAGCAGGTCGTCATGGGCGGGGTGGAGCACGCCGACGGGACGGTGCAGCGCTTCGTCGACCTCGAACCGGACCTGAGGTTCGACCCCGCCAACCGCCGGCTGCAGGGCGGGACCATCGAGGCCCGCACCGCCGACGGGAACGTGCGCACGCTCGAGCTCGAAGCGGTCTCCTCCACCGGCTTCCACCTCGGTGCCGGGCTCTACTTCGGTCTCGACGGGCACCATCACGGCGAGTGGCGTGGCGACCTGCTCGTCGAGGGCGAGCACGTCCCCGACTGCGCCGACCCGGTGGTGGCTCGACGCCTCCACCAGATCCGCGACACGGTGGTCCACGTTACCGACAGCGCGGAAGGCGGTGAGGGTTGGGGCAATTGCCAACCCATCATCACCGGGGGTGACGAAGCGCTCGGACTCTCGGCCGACGACACCTTCATGTAGCACGGCTTCATGGAGCACGGCTTCATGGAGCACAGCGGCTGCCCGTCAGCGCAGCAGCGACACCGCGCCGACCACGGCGAACGTGCACCCGCCGACACCCAGGAGCCGGCGCCAGGGGTTCACTCCCCGAACGACCTCGTCGACGGCCCACGCCGCCAGGGCCGCCACGGCCACAGCATCGATGCCGGTGCGGACCCCACCCCGGGTCTGAACCACAGAGCGCAACAACACCGTCACAAGAAAGACCCACAAGGCGACGTTGGGGAACTGGGCGATGGTGATCTCACCTGTCTCCCGACTCCGGAACATCCAGTCGACGATCGCCCCCGGTCGCAGGGGTGGGGTTTGGGCCGAGCCCACCGTGGGCATGGCCCGGTCAGGTGCCTCGTCACGAGCGGGATAGGGTGGGAAGTCGCACTCGGGCTCATGCTCGGGCCGGGGCACCGAAGGCGGCGTATCCACGTCGACCAGTGTGCCGCACCGAGGGACCGTGACTGTGACCCGGCCCCACCGGTCTCCGAGACGTCAGGGTCCGGTCAGGGTCATACCGGATTTCGTCGGCCCCCAAGACACGACAGAGTCAACCTCGAGGTGACCACGCCACAAGATCGCATGGGTCCGGGCGCACCAGCACGACGTGGCCTGCTCTCCCCGTGCGGAAAACTGACACCAACAACCGATTGCTCCCGCGCGCCGGGGCCGGCCCGCGCCGCACGCCACGGCACATGACCCAACCCGCTACGAAGAATGGAGATCCATGACGATCACCGACCACGCATCGACCGCCGCGCCGGCCCCCTCGGCACCGCCGGCGGCACGAGCGATCGACCTCGTCAAGACCTACGGCAAGGGCGACGCGGCCGTCCACGCCCTCGCCGGGGTCACCGTCGAGTTCAAGCGGGGGGAGTTCACCGCCGTGATGGGCCCGTCGGGATCGGGCAAGTCCACCCTCATGCACTGCATGGCGGGGCTCGACACCCCGACATCGGGTCGCACCTTCGTGGGAGACCAGGAGATCGGTCTCCTCGACGATTCCGGCCTGACCCAGATGCGCCGGGATCGCATCGGGTTCGTGTTCCAGTCCTTCAACCTCGTGCCCACCCTGACCGCCCAGGAGAACATCACGCTCCCCTCCGACCTGGCCGGGAAGAAGATCGACCAGGCCTGGTTCGACTACCTGATCGCCCAGCTCGGCATCGGGGACCGGCTTTCGCACCGGCCCACGGAGATGTCCGGCGGCCAGCAGCAGCGGGCCGCCTGCGCCCGGGCCCTGATGGGCCGGCCCGACCTGATCTTCGCGGACGAGCCCACCGGCAATCTCGACTCCAACTCGTCCTCGGAGATGCTCGGCTTCCTGCGACGCTCGGTGACGGAATTCCACCAGTCGATCGTCATGGTCACCCACGACCCTCGCGGGGCTGCGTTTGCCGATCGGGTCCTCTTCCTGGCTGACGGCAAGGTGGTGGGCGAGCTGGCCTCCCCCACCGCCGACTCGGTGCTCGAACACATGAAGCAACTGGGTAGCTGACATGTGGAAGGTGACCATCAAGGGTCTGCTCGCCCACAAGTTGCGACTGGCCCTCACCGGCATCGCCATCGTGCTCGGGGTGACCTTCATCTCCGGGACCTTCGTCTTGACCGACACCCTCCACAACACCTTCGACACCCTGTTCGGTCACATCTACCAAAACGTGGACTTCCAGATCCGCGGCAAGGCCGAATTCAACAACAACACCGGCGGTGGCGCGGTCCGCAACCCGATCTCCGAGTCGCTGCTCGCCAAGGTCCGCCAGGTGCCCGGCGTCTCCTACGCCGATGGATCGGTCACCGGGTACGCGCAGTTCGTGGCGCCCGACGGCAAAGCCGTCAGCACGGGTGGTGCGCCCACCCTGGGCCTGTCCTTCGATCCCAACCAGCAGCTCTCGGCCCTGCACCTGAGGCAGGGCACAGCGCCCACGTCACCGAACGACGTCGTCATGGACGCCGCCACCGCCCAGAAGTACCACTTCAAGGTGGGTGATCACGTTCGAGTCCTCCTGGCCGGTCCGACCCAGACCTTCACCATCACGGGCATCGTCACCTTCGGCACCGCCAACAATCTCGCCGGCGCCACCCTGGCCGCCTTCAACCTGCCCACGGCGCAGCACCTCTTCGACGAGACCGGTCAGGTCGACTCCATCGACGTCCTGGCCAAGCCGGGAGTCGACAAGGCCACCGTCCAGCACGCCATCGCCGAGGTCCTGCCTCGAGGCGTGGAGGTGGTGACAGGGCAGACCGTGGCCAACGAGAACACCAACAGCATCAACCAGGCCCTGGGGTTCTTCTCGACGGCGCTGTTGGTGTTCGCCTTCATCTCGCTCTTCGTGGGCGGCTTCACCATCTTCAACACGTTCTCGATCATCGTCGGCCAGAGAACAAGAGAACTCGCCCTGCTGCGAATCGTGGGGGCCAGCCGACGACAGGTGTTCCGCTCCGTCCTCGTCGAGGCCGCCATCGTCGGTCTGGTGGCCTCGGTCATCGGCCTCGGCCTGGGCGTGCTGGCGGCGTTGGGCCTGGAGGAGCTCCTCAAGGCCTTCGGCATCACGCTGCCGTCGGGACCCCTCGCCTTCGAGACCCGCACCGTCATCGTCGCCATCGCCGTGGGGCTGGGAGTGACCGTGGTGTCTGCCATCAGCCCGGCCCGGCGGGCCGTGCGCATCCCGCCCGTGGCCGCCCTCGTCGACTACCAGGGAGAGGAGGGGGTGTCGTCACGGCGACGGATCGTGATCGGGAGCATCGTCGCCGTCCTGGGGATCGCGGCGCTGGCGTTGGGACTCACAAAGCCCGCCATCCAACTGGTCGGCGTGGGCGCCGTGGCGGTCTTCATCGGCATCGGGATGCTGGCTCCCATGGTGGCCCGGCCCATGGCGAGCGTCATCGGACGGCCACTGGCCCGCCTGTTCCAGATCTCGGGCAAGTTGGGCCGGGAGAATTCGATGCGCAGCCCTCGTCGCACCGCGCAGACGGCGTCCGCCCTCATGGTCGGGTTGGCCCTCGTGTCCACCATCACGGTGTTCGGCGCGTCGCTGTCGAAGTCGGCCACGAGCAGCGTCGACAACGCCATCAGCGCCGACTACATCGTCACCGCCAGCGGCAACGGCGCCGGCAGCTTCAGCAATGCCGTGGCCGGTGTGGCGTCTCGCGTGCCCGGGGTGGCAACGGTCTCGACGGTCTACAGCGGGCAATTCGAATTCCGCGGCTCGGTGGACGGACTGACCAGCGTCTCGCCCAAACACCTGGCCGACACCATCATCTTGCGGATGAACTCGGGATCAGGAGCTCCGGCGCTCAGTGCGGGCCGACTGCTGATCGACACGACGACGGCGAACTCCGATCACCTCACGGTGGGCTCGACCGTCCCGGTGAAGTTCGCCGAGACCGGCAATTCGACCATGCGCATCGGCGGGATCTACAAACCCAACGCACTGCTCGGCAGCTTCCTCGTGGGTGACACCTTCTTCCTGTCGCATTTCAACACCCCGCTCCCGGTTGCCGTCCTCGTCAGCACGACCAGCGGCACCCCCGACATCTCCCCCGCCCTCACGGGCGGGCTCAAGGCCTATCCGAACATCCAGATCCAGACGCGGGCCCAGTTCGAGAAGGCGCAGCAGGCGCAGGTGAACAAACTGCTCGGACTGGTCTACGCCCTGCTGGCACTGGCCGTGGTCATCGCCCTCATCGGCATCGTCAACACGCTCATGCTGTCGGTGTTCGAGCGCACCCACGAGATCGGCCTGCTCCGGGCGGTCGGGATGAAGCGTCGTCAGATCCGGGTCATGATCCGTTCCGAGGCCGTCATCCTCTCGCTGTTCGGCGCCATCATCGGCGTGATCGTCGGCACCGCGCTGGGAACGGCGTTCGCCGCCTCGTTGAAGCAACAGGGGATCACCGACATCTCCATCCCCTTCGGGAGCCTGGTCCTGTTCCTGGTGATCGCGGCCCTCCTGGGCCTCGGCGCCGCCAGCTGGCCGGCACGCCGGGCGGCAAAGCTCGACGTCCTGGCCGCCATCGCCGCCGATTGACCGGGCACCGCCGCCTCCCCGAACACGATTCCGAGGGCGTGCCCGGTACGCTGATGACCGAGAGACACTCTGAGCGTGTGGTGGAGGTGACCCGATCGTGAACGCCGCCCTGATCATCGCATTGGGGATCTTGGCCCTCATCATCTGGGCCATCGTCGACGTGGCCCGCAAGCCCTCCACCGTCCTTTCCTCGGGCCGCAAGGCCGCCTGGATCGTCGGGCTCGTCCTGGGGGCTCTGCTCTTCGAGATCGCCGGGGCGGTCATCGCGCTCGTCTACCTGATCGGCGTCCGACCCCGGTTGGCCCGTGCCTCCACCGATCTGCACGACTGGTAGCCGACCCGACACGTGACGACGCCGTCGTCACCGACCGGCGCACCGACCGGCACGGCGGCAGGCGCACCGACAAGGCAGACCGCCAGATGGCCGAACTGATCTCGAACCCCACCGTGCTCCAGGCGGCCGGCAATCCCCCGAAGACGATCTCGGAGTTCGTGGGACGACTGGCGACCCGAACCCAAGGGGTCTCCGTCGCCGTCATGACCAGTCCCTCGGGATGGTCCGAGCCGGGCCAGCGTCCCGAGTTCGACGAGTACACGGTGGTGATCGAGGGGGAGATCCACGTCGAATCCGAAGAGGGGTCCTTCACCGTCGCCGCCGGCCAGGCGGTCAGGGCGCCGGCGGGACAATGGGTCCGCTACTCCACACCCACCGCGGGCGGGGCGCGCTACGTCGCAGTGTGTGTCCCGGCGTTCTCCCCCGACGCCGTGCATCGCGACGAGGATCCCGCCGAAAAGGGTTGACTCGGTACCACGGTACGGCCCTTACCCTGGCGAGAGAGGCTCGCAAGGAGGCTGTGGTGTCCGGTGCCGTGTTGCAACTGACCGAGGCGACGTTCGACGAAGAGATCGGCGCGTCACCCGTCCCGGTCGTGGTCGAGTTCTGGGCGCCGTGGTGCCCGCCGTGCCGGGCGATGGCTCCGATCCTCGACTCGATCGCGCTCGACTACGAGGACCGCGTCCGCGTGGCCAAGGTCGACGTTGACGAGCAGGTGGCCCTGGCCCGGCGCTACGACGTGGCGAGCGTCCCGACCGTGCTCCTCTTCGCCGAGGGCGAGCTCCGGGGGCGGACGGTGGGGGCTCGGAGCCGACACCAGCTTCTCGAAGACCTCGGGGTCCTCGTCAGCTAGAGATCCGCAGGGCCATGCAGTCCTCGCTCGTCGGGTCGTCGCAGAGCTCGATGAGCTGCTCCAGCCGGGAGCGGACCTCCGCCAACGTGCGCTGCTCGTCCTCGAGGGCCTGAATCTTGGCCCGCGCCATGACCAGGACCTGCTCGGCGTTCCGACCACCGTCGGGCCCGGTCAAGGTGGCGACCTCGGTGAGCGTGAACCCCAACCGCTTGGCCCGGGCGATGAACTGCAGGCGCCACAGATCCGAGGTCGAGTACTGGCGATATCCCGCCTCGGTCCGTGGGGGCTCCCGGAGCAGGCCGCGTCGCTCGTAGTAGCGAATGGTCTCGACGTTCACCCCCGCCTCGTCGGCCAGTCGACCGATCGTCAGCCCGTCCACCTCTCACAGACTAAAGGCCGTACCCCGGTGCAGGGTCAAGGCTCGACCTCTGTCGGGGCCTACAGGTCGATGGTGCGGATCGGCTCGGTCCCGTCCCACCCGGCGCTCTGTGCCCGCATGTGGTCGAAGAACCCGCCGAACCCGCTCGTCTCGACGACCTCGTTCACGGTCCCTCCGTGCGAAGGAGAGTCGAAGTAGGAGAAGCGCTGGTCGGCGCTGAGCCCCCGACCCTGGTAGTAGGGAGTGCGTCCCTTGGCCTCGTAGAGGGCGAGGGCGGCGTCGTAGTCGTTGGTGAAATGGGCGATGTGGTGGAGCCCACTCCCGGACGTGGATCGGAAGTCCCGGTACGGCGACGGGTGGTCGTCGAGAGGCTGGATCAGCTCGACCTGCAGATCCCCGGAGTACGTGATGGCCACGGCGATGCGGGCACTGGTGGGCTCGCCCCGATAGACGAGGTCGTTGAGCGGCGGGGACGGCAGGTAGAAGAAGGGGCCGACGTCGAGCGCCTCGATCCAATGCTCCATGGCGGCCGAGATGTCGTCGACCACATAGCCCAGCTGCGCAATGGGCCCGAGGACCATGGCGGTGTCGGTGTCAGTGTCAGTGTCAGTGTCGGTGTCCGGATTCCCCATGGTCGTCTCCCTGGCGTCGTCGTGGAGGATCCGCACCGGTCGGCGAGGGCGCGGGTCACTACAGTGGCACGGCGCCGAGGGTAGCGCGACAACCCCGGAACGCCACGGGCCACGGGCCCGCGCCCCGGGGACCGGGACCGAGATCGAGAGACAGGAGAGGGACCATGACCGCAGCTCCGATCGCGGTGACGGGCTTCAGCCATGTCGCCATCTCGGTCACCGACCTGGGGGCCGCCCGCCGGTTCTACTGCGACGTGCTCGGCTTCGAGGAGCTCCCCCGCCCCGACTTGGGCATCCCGGGGATGTGGCTCGGGGTGGGAGATCTCCAGCTCCACTTCATCGAGACCGACGAGATGCCGATTCCGGGCAAGGGATTCCCCCACTACGCCCTGCACGTCCCGACCGACCACTTCGACACCACCATGGAGGCGCTGCGCGCCGCCGGCGTCTCGTTCCTGGGTCAACCGAGCTCACGCGTCGATTTCGGCACGACCGTGCTGGCCGCCTTCGTGTCGGACCCCGCCGGGAACGTCATCGAGCTCACCAACGTCGGCCCGGGCTGAACCCGGGCCGCGGCGACGTCCTTACCTTCAGGGCGCGGCGCGGGCTCTCCGGCGGTTGATGCGGACCAGCACCACGCCCCCGACGAGCAGCACCGAGGCGATGCCGACGATCTGTTCGATGTCCGCGCCGGTGAAGGGCAGCCCCGGCGGGGCCGGGACGGACTCGGTCGGAGCCGGCAGGGGGGCGTGGGGGGACTGCGAGTTGAGAAGGCCGGGGGGGACCGAACCCGAACCCACGATGCTCACCGGGCCGGGGCCACATCCCGTGTAGCAGGGGTCGGCGAAAGCGGGGTAGGACAACCCGATCGAGAGGCCACTCACCACAATCGCCCCAACGATGATCCTTCTGATCATTGGCACCGCACTGATCACTGGCAACACGCTAACGGCCACGTCCCCTGCGACCGCGGATCGGCCCGGGCGGCTCAGCCCAGGGCCACCACCGGCGCGTTGAGGAGATCGTTGGCGGTGGACCCGTGGAAGTTGGCCCCGCCGTAGGTGAAGACCCCTCCATCGGCCCCCACCAGCCAGTATCCGCCTCCGCCGGGGAGCGCCCGCATGGCCACCACGGGCTTGGCCAGGGCCAGGGCCCCGGCCGACCCGTCGAAGGGGGCGCCGAAGGAGAAGACCCCGCCGTCCGACGCCACGAGCCAGTACCCCCCTCCCGGATCGGCGGCCATGCCCACCACCGGCTTGTGCAGCCTGACCGCACCCATCGACCCCAGGAAGGCGGCGTCGCCGTAGGCGAACACCCCGCCGTCCGACGCCACCAACCAGTACCCGTCGCCGTCGGGCGTGGACGCC
The DNA here is from genome assembly GCA_050011815.1 of Acidimicrobiales bacterium. Classification (GTDB taxonomy): domain Bacteria; phylum Actinomycetota; class Acidimicrobiia; order Acidimicrobiales; family UBA8190; genus Chersky-840. Next base: position 84,239 of record JBEKIJ010000022.1, read on the forward strand.
ATGCCCACGATGGGGGCGTTCAGGTGCTTGGCGCCCATCGACCCCAAGAAGGGCGCGTCGCCGTAGGCGAACACCCCGCCGTCCGACGCCACCAACCAGTACCCGTTGTCCGACGCCGTGTCGGCGATGCCGACGACGGGCGCCTTGAGCGCCAACGCGCCGGCCGAGCCGTAGAAGCCGTCGCCGAAGGCGAAGACGCCGCCGTCCGATGCCACCAACCGGTAGCCGGGCCCGGGCACGTCGAGGACGCCGGCCTGGCCGGAGTCGGGGCTGACCATGAGCGACGACTCGTCCACCGCCTCGAATTCACTGGCCGGGATCGTCTTCAACGCGTCGACCAGTGACTGCGGCCACGCCGGGTCGGCGGTGCCGCCGAAATACCAGTTGCTGCCGTTGTCGGCCAGGATCAGCCCGTATTGCTGCATGGCGCGCAGCACGACCTGGGCTTGGGCCGAGTACCCCGAGATGTTGAAGCTGGCCTTGAGGCGGAAGCGGGCACCCATCGGGGGGAGGCTGGGATCGCTCCGAGCTCCCGCCTCGTGGCGGGCGGGCCACAGATAGCTCGTGTCGGTGGTCTCGGCGGTCATCCGGATGGCGTGGGTGATCTGTCCCGACTGCACCTCGTCGTAGCGGAGCAGGCCGGGCATGATGGGAAGGCCCGCCGCGTCGGCAGAGGTCCACCCCGCCGGGCGCAAGGCGTTGGAACGGAGGTTCCAGATCGCTCCGGACCCCGCCGTCGAACCGCCCGCGTTGTACTGCGCGTCGTAGAGCTCGTAGAGCGTGCACGTGGTGGGGTCGATCATGATGGCGTGTCTGTCCCCGGTCGAGCTCTCTCCCCCCTCGATGGGTGTGTTGGCGCCGAACGGATACGGGCCCGGGTCGCTCTCGCTGGCGTACTGGAAGGAGACGTTCACGAAGGGCTGACTCGGAGAGATGACGGTGTAGGGCATGCCGTAGGGGTTCGACGGATCACCCGACGGCCCGAAGTCGGGATGCAGGAACGTCGAGCCCGAGTCCATGCTGGCGAGCCACTGGGCGCTGTGGATGTCGACCGGCAGCGAGGCGATGTCGGTGTTCCAGATGTTGTCGGATGGGAAGATTCCACAGGGAACACCAGGCGGGGCGCTGGCCACGGCGGACGTTGTACCCACGGCTACCAGGGCGCCACAGCCCATGACCAGGAGGGCGGTGGCCAGGATCGCCGCCCGTCGCATCAGGCGACCTTCAGCTTCTCCATGCTGGTGTCATCGGCCGGTTGACGAGGTTGCTTGATGGGATGGGAAGGTTGCTCCGGGAACGTGCCCTAGCTGGGGCCTGAGATGGCCACCTACCAGGGGGCCAGCCCTGCTTCAGCACAGAGTCGGCAGGGCCGATGCTTCAAGAGTGGGAGCGCAAACCGACGGAGCGGGGCGGCTAGGTAGATACCTGAGCCAGCCCATAAAGCGCTCACCTCGATTCGCTCGGCTTGCCCGAACACGCCCCGTCTCACTGGCCATCGCACAGGGGTTCGCAATCGCTGCGATCGTCTTCGTGACCAACGTATTCACCTACGGGAACGCATCGATCGAGAAGCTCGTCCTCCTATCTGCAACATGTGGCCTCGTATTCGGATGCGTGATGAGCCAAGTGAACCGGCGACTGACCCTCACACTGGGTCGGGATATGCCAACCGGCGGAACGCATTGGGCCGTGTGGCTAAGCCACCCACGGGTGATCTTCATAACGTCCGCTGGAAGCCTTTGCATCGCCATTGGCGCATTCTCACCATGGATCCGGGCTTTCGCCGGAACCGTTCCTGGCTTAGGGGGTCAAGTATTCCTTGACCCCAGCATGACGCTGAAGGGGTTGGGAGCCAGCGAGTGGATCTGGGTTTACCTCGTGTTGGCAGTGTTAGGTATCCCAGCATGCTCGTGGTTTAGAGACTCTCCTTTCGCAGCAGCGACCTTGTTCCTCGTCGGATGCACGGTGGTGCTGTCCACGTACGGCATTGTCCGCACGCACGGGGATTCCTTCCCACAGGCTTCGATCGGGGCATGGCTTACCGCCTTTGGGGGACTCGTCATAGGGGGAGTCGGGGCGACCACCTTCTGTATTCGGGTGAAACGCTCTTTCACGGGCACGGAGCCGTTGTCATAGTCGTCCCGGATGTGCCGCTCCCGACGGGGACAGGCCCAACGACGAGCCCGCCGAGATGGCTAGATAATCGGGATAACGGGCTGTGCGGAGTCAGCTCGAACGAGGCAGATGTTGTCGGACGGGAACATCGGACAGCCGGCGGCACCCGGAACCGGCGTCCCCGCCCGAGCCGGCCCGGCGTCGAGCGCGACCGTGGCCGAAAGGATCGTGGCCACCGAGAGGGCGAGGACGGCCGACGTGGCCAGTCGTCTCCGACGACCGGCGTGGCCCACCCCCCTCCCCATACCGCCATCATCGGCATGTCGACGCACCGCGTTGACGGTCCCTCGGAATCTTGGGCACCCGTTGGCGCCCGCCCGGGCACCGCCTCCCGGGGCCGGGAGTGCCGGGGCCGGGGCCTCCCGGGGGACTGCGGGGCCGGGGTGAGGGGTACTGAAGTTCCTGGCCGACGCTGCCGACAACCCGGAGGACCGTGGGGAGCGGGCGCGCCTTGTCAACTGATGCCACATCTACAACACTGGGCTGTCGTCCCCATCCGGCGGCCCGATGGGGCCCGGTCGATTCACCAGTGCCACCCGAGCTGATCGAGACCCCATGACCCGACGAGCACGATGGCACGCGGCGCAGCACCCCGAGGGCCGCGCCACCACGGGTCGGACCCGACCCCGAGGCGCCCACGCCCGGCAGTCGCACTGGACCCGTCGGGTCTCGATGTACGCCCTGGGGGCTCTCGAGATCCCTCGCCTCGTCGGCCTCACCCCGAGCCGTCACCGGCCCAGGCACTCCACGAGGTTCCGCCTCCGGATCAGCCCCATCGTCGCCTGCGTGGGGGCGCTCTCCCTCGTGGTGGGGGGAGCCGCCCTGGGATCCCTGAGCACCGGCGGGGCCCTGGCCGCCACGGTCTCCAACCCCGGGAACGGTGGCGGGAGCGTGTCGATCATGAACGGGATGGCCAACACCTTCGCCAACTCGCCCGGGGCGGCCGCGCTCCCCGCGGCCACCGCTCCTCCGGCGCCGGCGCCACCGTCGCTCGCCGGCGCCCCCGCCCTGCGTCCTCACGAGATCTTCGGTTTCGCCCCCTATTGGACCCTGCCCGGCTCGTCGGGGTTCAACCTCACCACCCTCACGACGTTGGCGTACTTCAGCGTCGACGTCGACGGGACCGGCGCCGTCGAGCAGAGCGGACCGGGGTGGGTCGGCTACCAGAGCCAGGCTCTGGCCGATCTCGTGACCCGCGCCCACGGGGCGGGGGATCGCGTGGTGCTGACCGTGTCGTGCTTCGACCAGGCCGCGCTCGACGAGATGGCCGCCGACCCCACCACCGGGGCGCGTCTGGGGGCCTCGCTCGTCCAACTCGTGTCGGCCAAGAACCTCGACGGGATCAACATCGACTTCGAGGGCAAGGGGAGCAAGGACCAGTCCGGACTGGACACCCTCGTCGCCGCGGTGTCGAGCGCCATGCACCACGCCGACCCCCACTGGCAGGTCACCATGGACACCTACGCCTCGTCGGCCGGCGATCCTTCGGGCTTCTACGACATCGCCGGCCTCAACCCGAGCGTCGACGGGTTCTTCGTGATGGCCTACGACATGAACAGCCCCAAGACCCCCTCCCCCACGGCCCCGCTCACCGGGGCCGGGTTCACCGACCTCGACGCCGTGCAGCAGTACGCGGCGGTGGTCTCGCCTTCCAAGGTGATCCTCGGCGTCCCGTACTACGGCTACGACTGGCCCACGGCGGGACCGGGTCTCGGTGACCCCGCCACCGGTCCGGCCGCGCCGTTGAGCTACTCCCAGATCCTTGCCACCGGAGGCCACGTCTACTGGGACCCGGTCACCCAGACCCCGTGGACCTCGTACCAGGTGGGCACCCAATGGCACCAGACCTTCTTCGACAATCCCACCTCCCTGGCGCTCAAGGCGCAGCTGGCCAACACCTACCACCTCGCCGGCGTGGGGATCTGGGCGCTCGGCATGGAGGGCGCCACCCCCGCCATGCAGGCGGCGCTGGGGGGGAGCGCTCCCATCCTGAAGGGCCTGCGGCCGGGGCCCGTGGGGAGCGCGGTCACCACCACGACCACCACCGCGCCGGCGAACTACACCTACACCGGGACGTGGAACGGCGCCGCGGTGACCCTCACCAGCGTCGACCCCTCGTCGCTGGTCGGCCTGACCTCGGCCCCGGCGTCGGCCCAGCTCACTGGGTTCGCGACCAACGACCCGACGCGGAAGTGCCTGGAGTCCGAGCCCTCCCTGTCGGTCCTGACGCTGGCGAGCTCGCCGGGCGTGTACGTGGTCACGACGACACCACCGGCCGATTGCGCCGCGGGCACCTGGGAGTTCACGGTGGCGGCGAGCTCGCCCGGAGACACCTCGACGACCACGACCACGTCGAGCGTCCCCGTCGATCCCACCTCGACGACGACCACGTCCACGACATCGACGACGATCGGATCGAATTGACGATCGGCCCGAGCTGACGGGCTGTCACACCACCCGTGTGGCGTGGCCCTCCCAGTACCGTTCCTTGAGCAGCCGCTTGTAGAGCTTGCCGTTGGGGTCGCGAGGGAGTTCCCCCACGAAGTCCACGGTGCGGGGGCACTTGTAGGCCGCCAGCCGTTCCCGGCACCAGGCGATCAGCTCGGTCTCCGTGTCGGGTCCCGCCCGGGAGGGCTCGACGAGCTCGACCACCGCCTTCACCGCCTCACCCATCTCGGGGTCCGGCACCCCGATGACCGCCACGTCGGCCACCGCCGGGTGGCCGGCGAGGACGTTCTCGGCCTCCTGGGGGTAGATGTTCACCCCTCCGGAGATGATCATGTGGGCCTGGCGGTCGGTGAGATACAGGTAGCCGTCCTCGTCGAGCACCCCGATGTCCCCCAAGGTGCGCCATCCCCGGGCGTTGACCATCGACGCCGTCGCCGACGGGTCGTTGTGGTACTCGAAGGGCCGGCCCCCCTCGAAGTAGACGACGCCCTCCCGGCCGGGCCCGAGCTCCTGGCCCTCGGGTCCCATGACGTGGGCGGGAGTCAGGGGGCGACCCACCGACCCGGGATGGGCGAGCCACTCCGCGGCGGTGATCCACGTCGACCCGATGTCCTCGGTGCCGGCGTAGTACTCGTCGATGATCGGCCCCCACCACTCGAGCATCTGTCGCTTCACGGCGACGGGGCACGGCGCCGCGGCGTGCACGACGGACCGGAGGCTCGAGAGGTCATGACGCGTCCGCTCGGATTCGGGGAGGCGCAACATCCGGACGAACATGGTGGGGACGAACTGGGCGTGGGTCACGCCGTGTCGTTCGATGAGCTCGAGGCACCGGGCCGGGTCGAAGTGCTCCATCACCACGACGGTGGCGCCCAGGCGGAGCATCGACATGCAGTAGACGAGCGGAGCCGAGTGGTAGAGCGGCGCGGGCGAGAGGTACACCGACCCGGGACCCACGCCACGGCGCGCCAGTCCCAGGGCGATCTGGACAGGGGCGGCCGAGGTGTCACCCAGCGGGGTCCGGGGCAGCTCCTTGCGCACACCCTTGGGCCGACCGGTGGTCCCCGACGAGTAGAGCATCTCGCGCCCTTCGGCCTCGTCGGTGATCGGGACGGGGGCGAAGGCGGCGACGGTGGCCTCGTACCCGCTGAACCCCGGCACCGGGCCCCCGACCGAGAGCCGCACGGGGACACGCGTCAGGTCGAGGCTGGAGACGACGTCGGCCATGGCGGGAGTCGTCATGAGGGCGGTGGCACCACAGTCGTCGAGGATGTACTGCACCTCGGCGCCGCGCAGGTGGCTGTTGAGCGCGGTGTAGTACAGCCCCGATCGCTGGGCGGCCCAGGCGATCTCCAGGTAGGTGGCGCAGTTCTCCATGAGGATGGCGATGTGGTCCCCGGCGGCGAGCCCCTGGTGGCGCAGGAATCCCGCCAAGCGGTTGGAGCGCCCGTCGAGCTCGCGGTACGACAGGGTCTGGCCGCTCTCGCCCATGACGACGGCCGGCGCGTCGGGCTGCAGCCTGGCCCACCCGCCGAGGTCCAGCGGGGTCGGGGGCTCGGGGACCTGGGTCACGACCCGATTCTTCACGACGTTGTCCGAATCCCGCCAGACCCGACGGGGACCCTCGGACACCATGACGCCATGGACGAAGCGACGGCATTCCTCGAGACGTTGGACCGCACCGCCCCGACCTCGCCGACGGCGTGCGCAGGGTGGACCGCGCACGAGCTGGTCGCCCACCTGACCGCAGGGGCCGCCGAGATGGCCGAGCTCACCGAGGCGGTGACGGCGGGCCGCGCCGAGCGCGCCACCAGAGACTTCGCCGAGCGCGAAGCACCCTGGGTGGCGATGGCCGACGACGACCTGCGCGCCCGGTTGGTGACCGAGGCCATCCGCCTCGGCGTGGCCATCGAGGCGCTCGCCGCCACGGGCCCCGACCCGACGGTCCCCTTCGCTGGGCGCCGGCTGAGCGTCGCCGAGCTGACGATGCACGGGCGCAGCGAGGCCGCCCTCCATCGTTGGGACATGGCCGGCGACGACGACATCAGCGTCGAGCTCCTGGCCCAGCCCGAGCTCACCGTCCATGCCGTGGGAGTGCTCAACACCATGCTCGACGCTTCGCCCGAAGCCGTCACCACGCGCACGACGGCGGCTGCCCTCACAGAGCTCCGCGCCAATTTCGCCGCCCCCGGCCACATGGACGTGGTGCTCGTGGTCGACGGCGCGGGAGCGCGTCTCGAGCTCGACGAGCCTCGGGCCCGACCCTGCGCCACCACCGACGCCGCCACCCGGTTGCTCGCCCTGTGGGGCCGCCGCTCGCCGACGAAGCGCATCCGCTGGAACGAGGACCACGCCGCCGCCGAGCCTCTGGCCGCCTTCCTGTGGGGGGTCGGCGCCCCCACCCTCCTGTCCGAAACCCGCTAGCCCATGGCACCGGTGTCGGTCAGGATGGGCCCATGATCGAAGACTTCGAGCGTTGCTACGGGGCGGTCTCGGCCCGCGACGCCCGGTTCGACGGTTGGTTCGTGACCGCGGTGACCTCGACCCACATCTACTGCCGACCGAGCTGCCCGGCCCGCACGCCGCTGCGGCGCAACGTCCGCTTCTACCCCGGTGCCGCCGCCGCCCAGCGGGCAGGGTTCCGGGCCTGCAAACGTTGTCGTCCCGACGCCTCGCCGGGATCACCGGAGTGGAACGTGCGCCAGGACGTGGTGGCGCGGGCCATGCGCATGATCAGCGAGGGCGTCGTCGACCGCGACGGCGTGGCGGGCTTGGCGGCCCGCCTCGCCTACAGCCCCAGGCAGCTCAACCGGCTCCTGCTGGGCGAGGTCGGCGCCGGGGCGTTGGCCCTGGCACGCGCCCAGCGGGCCCAGACCGCCCGCCTGTTGGTGGAGACCACCGAGCTCCCCGTGTCCTCGGTGGCGTTCGCGGCGGGCTTCGCCAGCGTGCGGCAGTTCAACGACACCATCCGCCAGGTCTTCGCCTGCACCCCGACCGAGTTGCGCCGTCACCACCGACCCGGCCCGAGCCCGTCCACCGACACCCTGAGCCTGCGCCTCGCCCACCGACTCCCCTACGACGTTCCCGGCACGATGGCCTTCCTGTCCCAGCGGGCCATCCCCGGGGTCGAGTCCGGAGCTCCCACCCAGTTCGCCCGGACGCTCACGCTCCCCCACGGAAGCGGCGTCGTCGAGCTCGTTCCCGACGATGGCCACGTGCGCGCCCGACTGCGCCTCGACGACCTCCGGGACCTGACGCCGGCCGTGCAGCGCTGTCGCCACCTCCTCGACCTCGACGCCGATCCCGCTGCGGTGACCACCCATCTCGAGGCCGACCCCGTGCTCGGACCGCTGGCCCGCCACACGCCGGGACTGCGCGTGCCCGGCACCGTGGACCCCCACGAGCTCGCGGTACGGGCCGTGGTGGGCCAGCAAGTGTCGGTGGCGAGCGCGCGCCGTGTCCTGGGCCGGTTGGTGGCCGAGTACGGCCCGACCTTGCCGGTCGGGACCCGCATGCCCGGGGCCGGCACGCTCACCCACCGTTTCCCCGATGCCGACACCATCGCCGCCATAGACCCCGACCGCCTGCCCATGCCCCGGCACCGGGCCCGCACCCTGGTGACGATGGCCCAGGCGCTCGCCACCGGGGACCTCACCCTCGACGTGGGGGCCGACGCCGAGGCGGCGAGATGGTCCCTGCGCGCCTTGCCCGGCATCGGGACCTGGACCGCCGACTACATCGCCGTGCGCGGCCTCGGCCACCCCGACGTGATGCTCTCGAGCGACCTCGGAGTCCGCCACGCCTTCACCCGCCTGGGCCTGGCCTCGACCACAGGAGCGGTCGACGAGCTGGCGCGCCGCTGGCGACCCTGGCGCTCCTACGCCACCCTCCATCTCTGGCACCACCGCCCCGACGAGCAGGCGCGGGCGTCGTGACCGACCTCTGCCGTTTCGTCGACAGTCCCCTCGGGCCCATCCTCCTCAGCGCCGACCCCGCGGGACACCTGACCCAGCTCCACATCGGCCCGGTGGCCCATGACGAAGTCGACCATGACGAAGCCAGTCACGCCGAGGGCGACCACGTCGAGGACGACCACGTCGAGGAAGGCGGAGACGCCGCCGGTAGGGCGGGGCGGGTACTGGACGACGCCGCCGCGCAACTGGGCGAGTACTTCGCAGGACGCCTGAGGACCTTCGACGTTCCCCTGGCCATGAAGGGATCTCCCTTCCAGCACCAGGTGTGGACCGCGCTGCAGAAGATCCCCTTCGGCACCACCGTCAGCTACGGGCAGTTGGCGACACTGCTGGGCCGGCCGGGCTCGGCCCGGGCCGTGGGCCACGCCAACGGCCGGAACCCGATACCCGTCATCGTGCCCTGTCACCGCGTCATCGGGTCGACGGGTCACCTCACCGGATACGGCGGGGGCCTGAGGGCCAAGCGATTGCTTCTCGATCTCGAGACGGGGCCGGTCTGAAGACCGTCACCGAGCTCCTGGGAGCTTCAGTCCTCGGAGCGCGACCTGAGGTCGTCGGTCTCTTTGACCGCCATGGCCGTGCCCCACACGCCCACGGCGGTCGCCGCCACGGCAAGGGAGAGGAGTGCGGTCACCATCGCACCGCTCGGGCCGTCTCGCAGACCCATCGTGGTCACCGCCACCACGAACACCGCCAGGATCACGAACGCGTAGACGGCAGGTCTGACCGTGCGACCCTCGTCCTCGCCTGCGGAGTCCAACCGCCTGGACTCACTGGACTGAATTGTCGGCATCGGAATTGCTATCGACCACGGGCCCCGACAGCTGAATAGTCACAATTGCGGGTGTGCCTGGCACCGGGGGACCCAGGCACCGGGCAAGACCCCGAAAGCGCGTCCCCGAGCGCCAAGTACTCACGCAGAGTGAGTTCTCGATCTCGGCTTGGGATTTCGCGCTTCCCTCGAACCGTCGAGGGATCTCTCGATCTCGTCACTATTTGCTGGCGATGTGACGGTGATGTGTCACCTCTCGATGTCACCTCTGACACCCACGTCGCGTGTGGACATGGACCCGGCGCGCGGCGTGATCGGACACCGCATGTCGGGCGTGCGGAAGATCCCCGCCAATGGCAGTATGCGTAGTGGTGGAGTACTTGGCGGTTGCTCAGATGCCACATCGGTGGTCGCGGAAGTTGCAAGGGACGATCCTGAGACGTGGCTCCCGACTCCCGAGGGCGTGGCACGCCGTGCCGGCGTTCGGCGCGGCACCAACCGCCCTGTGCGGATTCCGTTACACCCGTGAGCCGCACCGGACCTGGAAGCAGACGATGATCCCCAGACGCTGTCCCAAGTGCCAGCGCCTCATCGACGCATCGGAGTCCGTCGCCCAGGACCCGGCCATGAACCACCTGTGGGCCGTCCCGGGGCCCCACGACAACGGTGCTCCCGCAGAAGACGGCGCCCGACAAGGGGTGCTCCCCGCGACCTGAGCAGGACCCGGCGCCACCGTCGCGTCAGCCGTGGATCGGACGTGCCCTCTTGGACCACAATGGCCCATGTTCCACGGCACGGCGCATGTCTACGACCTCCTCTACGAGGCCGCCGGGAAAGACTATGAGGCAGAATCCGCCGATCTCCACGCCCTCATCCAGGCGCGGACCCCGGGAGCGGCGTCGCTGCTCGACGTGGCCTGTGGCACCGGAGCCCATCTCGTCCATCTCCGCCAGTGGTACGAGGCCGTCGGGGTCGACGTCGACCCCGGGATGCTCGAGCAGGCGCGACACCGTCTTCCCGGCGGCGAGTTCATCGAGGGCGACATGCGGAGCTTTCGGCTGGGCCGAAGGTTCGACGCGGTGTCGTGCCTGTTCAGCTCCATCGGCTACCTGAGCTCGGTGCACGATCTCGACGACGCGGTCGCCACCATGGTCTCGCACCTCCGAGCGGGGGGCGTCTTCGTGCTCGACGGATGGATCCGGCCCGACGCCTGGACGGACCAGAGCCCGACGCATCTGTTGACGGCGTCGGACGAGAACGTGACCGTGGCTCGGATGAGCCGAAGTCGACGCCAGGACGACAAGACGTTTCTCGACATGCACCACCTGATCGGTTCCACGAACGGGATCGAACACGTGGTGGACGTGCACGCCATGACGCTCTTCACGACAGAGCAATACGAAGCGTCGTTGCGCCGTGCCGGGCTGATCGGGATCGAGACGGTGGAGGGCCCTATGCGGGACCGGGACCGGTTCGTCGGCGTGACGCCGTTGCGCTAGCGATAAACGCAAAGCGTGGTTGATCTCGCCCACACCTCATGCACACAGAGTGTTCGGCTCATGCCTGTGGCTCGCCAGGTCAAGGAAAAGGCCGAAAACGCCGACAACTCTTGTATGGCAAATTCTCAGTTGAAGACACGGCCCGGCTACTCGCACCGCAGCGATCGCCACCACCCAGAAGCAGAAGCGCACCGCGGCGAGATCGCGGCTGTGGTCGTCGAGCGCACCGATGGCACCTGCACGGTGCTGTGGGCCGGGATCTGGCGGACATTCAACAGCAAGCCCGAGGAGTGGGAGTCGCGCCGCCACGCCATGCAAGCGGTCGACACCGTCGTGGGCGACATCCTCATCTGGAACGAGATGGCCCCTCACACCTGGGCCGCGCGCGCCGCGTAGAACCGGCCGTCGTCACGACGGCGTCGGACATGTTCATCATTCGATCCATTCGAACCGTTCGAACCGTTCGAACCGTTCGAACCGTTCGAACCGTTCGGCGCTTCGGTCTCATCGCACTGACGGCTTTGGCGCTGACCGGTTGCGGCACGCCGTCGTTCCCCGGCGGGCCGGGTACCGCCACCATCACCTGGCATTCGGTCAAGTCATCCGATGACGCCACCGCCACCCCCCCGCAGCCGTTCGCGGGGACGATCGCCGGCGTCCCGGTGCGGGGCACGTCCCTCGGCCCCTCGACGCCGAACTCGGGATCACTGAGGATCCCAGCCCGGTTGACCTTGGCCACCTGGAAAGGCACCTTCGAGGGACAGCCCTTCTCCTTGGACCTGTCCACCGAGACCGCGAGCCTCAGAAACATCAAGACGCTCACCATCGACGCCGACGGGACATTCGACGCGCAGAAGGTCCGCTTCATCGTCGGTCCTGACCCGGACAACTCGAACACGGTCAAATTCCACGGCACGGTGGGCCGTCACAAGGTGACGGGTTCGGTCCGGCCCTCGGCAGCCCACGGCACCAACGGCAAGGCGACGGCCACGTTCACCGTCACCGACTAGTCGCCGGGCCGCTTCTCGTCCCGCTGGGCCGAGCCCTCGAATTTCTCGACGACCCGCCACATGGCTTGCTGTTCTCCCAGGCTCATGTTGGGATCCCGGACCTTGAAGTCGACGACCTCGCGGAGTTTGCCCTTGACCGCGTCCAGGTCCACGTCGAGATGGCCCAGGAACCCGTTGATCAGCATGGCCCGCCCCCGTCCGAGCACGGCGCCGATCACCGGGTTCGACGGAATCTCACCCGCCTCCATCAAGACCCAGGCCAGGCCGACGTCGACGAGCGGATCTCCCCGCGCCGCATTGGGCCAATCGATGACCACGGGGCCCTGGGCACCGATCATGACGTTGAGTGGATGGAGATCCATGTGGACGAAGCAGTCCCCGGCCCCCGCCGGCGCCAGCGGCAGAAAGTCAGGGGGCGCGATGGCGTGCAGTCGGCGATGCAGGGTTGCCAGGACCATTCCCTGGCGCCGAATGGTCCACGGCCGCCTGCTCATGTAGTCAACCATCGACGGTCCGTCGATCCGTTCCATCACGAGGTCGGTCCCGTCGTCGTTGACCTCTTCGACGGCGGGGACGGGGTAGCCGTGGTTCCGGAGATACTCCATGGTGCGCGCCTCGCCCGCCATCGATCGACCCCGGCGGGACCGACGCAGGACGAGGTCGGGGCCGTACTCGAAGATGTCGGCATCCCTCCCCGCCGCCAGCAACGGCCCGAGCGTTGGCACGGCGCAAACGGTACTGCGTCGGCTCGGTACGCTGCTGGTGCTCCGCGACGAGGAGGAGGGACGGTGGCGGTCACCGGAATGGCGAACATGGCGGTGAAGGTGGCCGATCTCGATGCCGCCGTGTCGTTCTACGAAGCCGCCGGTGCCGAGGTCCGCGACCGCATGCACTGGAACAACGGGGAACGTGCCGACGTCTTTCTGGGCCCCGTCATGATCACGCTCTTCACGCACGCCATCTACGAAGACTCGGTGGACCTTCCGCCCGAGGGCTTCCTCCACCCCGCCCTGTTCACCGACGATCTGGACGCCGAGCTGGAGGGCCACGACGTCATCTGGGGCCCCGCCGTCGTCGAAGGCACCTTCGGCACGCGCCGCATCGCCTTCGTGTCGGCACCGGGTGGCATCCGGCTCGAGTTCATGGAGCAGCTCGAACCTCCGGCCTCGCGCCGTCCATCTCCGGAAGGAGCTCCGCAGTGAAGGTGACCCGTTTTCATCACGTCTCGGTCAACACCAACGGGACGGCGCTCGACGAACTGGCCGACTTCTACCGCGACGTCCTCGGCCTGGGCGACAAAGCGCGGCCCGACATCCCCGGCGTGCCCGGGCACTGGCACCTCGTCGGCGATCAGGAGCTCCATCTCGTGGGGGCTCCCCCCCAAGGAACGCCGATCGACTCGACCGGGCACCACTACTGCGTGGCCGTGGCCGACCTCGACGCCGCGGTGGCCGAGCTCGAGGAGCGCGGCATCGACTACCAGCGCGCCGTCCAGGGTGAGAGCACCGTCCAGATCTGGATCAGTGACCCGGCGGGGAACACCATCGAGCTCCAGCAGGACTCTCGAGATTCCTGATGGCGGACGGGCCTATCGGCCCAGAGCCTCGCCGTCGGGGCTGCGGGGATCGGACGCACCGGTGAACCTGAGGTGACCGTCGGCGGGCTCGACGGAGATGATCTGCGAGCATCCGACATCCACCGGGTTGAAGGCACCGACCACCCGCACCCGGTGACCGCGATCCTCGAGCCCCCGGTGCCACCCCGCGGGGGCGTGCGCCTCCATGAGCAAGGACTGGGCCGGCGCCTGCCAGAGCCGGAACGGCGCAGCCCCGGGCGCTTCGTGGACAACGCGTGCGGCGGAGATGGCGGTGGCGGGATCCTCCCCCGAGCGCAACAAGCGGGCCAGGAGCTGCACGATGATCTGGGGCTGCACATCGCCGCCCATCGTTCCCACGATCTGGGCCAGAGAGCCGTCGGGACGGGTGACGAGTGCGGGAGAGAGCGTGTGGGTGGGGCGCCGGCCCGGGCCGTACTCGGCGTCATGGCCGGGCTCGAGGCAGAAGCCGACACCGCGATTGTGGAGGAAGACGCCGGTCTCGCCGGCCACCAGGTGGGCGCCGAAGTCAAGAGCGTTGGACTGGGTGAGAGAGATCCCGAGACCATCGGCGTCGACGGCGCACAGGTGGGTGGTGTCCCCGTCCGCGATCGCCGCGGCGCCGGCCCGACCGGCGGCCCCCTGGGGTCTCGGTGACGCGGCGCGCCTCGGGTCGATGGCGGCGGCGCGGGGCTCCAGCCTGTCCATGGCGAGCAGCGCGGCGCCATCGGCGCCGTCGTAGAGGACCGAGGGACGATCGGCGCTGGCGGCGCGACCCGCTTCGGCCATGACGTGGGCCCACTGCGCCTCGGTGGCATCAACGGGAAGGCCGACCCTGTCGGCGATCCAGGCGCCCGCCAGGGTGAGGTAACCCTGCGAAGGCGGCGGGACGGTCCACAGGTCGTGGCCGAAGGCGTGCAGCATCAGCGGCTCGCTCCACTGCGCCACCGGGCGCGCCAGATCTTCGCGGCTGTACTCCCCTTGTCCCAGCTCGAGCAGGGCCGCGCCGAACTCCCCGCCGTAGAAGCCGTCTCGCCCCTCCGAGGCCAGGTTCCGAAGTGTCCGGGCGATCCCCGGGAGGCGGACGCGGTCACCCGGTTGGAGCGGACCCTCAGGACAGAGCTGTGTCGCGCCGGGGACATCGGCGACGAGGTGGCTCGCAAAAGCCAGGAGCAGAGAGGCGGCGAAGCCGTCTTCGGCCAGCGCGATGGCCGGTTCGAGGACGACGTCCCACGAGAGGCGTCCGTACCGTTCGTGGAGCGCCAACCATCCGTCGACGGCTCCGGGAACAGGGACGGTCCGGATGTCGCCGCGCTGGGGCATGTCGACGTGCCCGTCGGCGCGCAGGCGCTCCGGATCGGCCCCGGATCCCGCTCTCCCGACGGCGAGGAGACCGACGGGCAGGTCCCCGGGGGCCTTGACCATCGCCAGCACGTCTCCGCCCAGACCGCAGAGGTGAGGCCCGACGACGGCCATGACCGTGGCGGCGGCCACCATGGCGTCACCGGCCGTGCCCCCCCGTTCGAGCATCGAGATCCCGGCCGAGCTGGCCAGCTGGTCGGCGGCGCTGACCATGCCGCCCACCGCGACACGAGGATGGCAGGGGACCTCGCTGACCACGCCGTCAGGCTAGGACCTGAGCGCTTCCGGGCACGACGGAGGGGACCTCCCGGGGCCGCCGACCGGGCCCGGAAACCCTCCGCCACCAGGGACGATGGACGGCCCCCGAGCCAGCGACGCCGGAAGGCAGCCCCTAATGTCGAGCACCCCAGATGCCGATTAGGCAGGGTGGACCTCCACCGACTTGACCAGGCGCGGTGTCGGGCTGGTGCCCGGGCGGGCACCACACCCACGCGGGCAGGAACATGCGGGCTCGACGGCCACGTGCCGGCTCGCTGATCGAGGGGCTCGGCATCCCACCTTGGATGTATGCCACCCGGAAGTTTCGAGTGGGGGGAGTCATTCGCCAATGGCCACCTCCACCCCCGGCGACCCCGCGCGTGGTCCGGCCTCTCTACCGGGTGTGGTGGGCGTGGGTGGTTCTGGGGTCCGTCATCGTGCTTCTCGCCTCCATCACCTTCGTCGCCTCCTCCGAGAGCGCAGTCGTGGTGCCCCCCAAGGGGCACCTGGTCGGCTCCCCCACGAAGGCGGCGCGGCGCAGGGCGCCGGCCCCGAGTCATGAGGAGTCCTCGACGACCTGGCCGGCGGTCGTGGCGGGGATCGCGCATGGCATACCCCTGGGCGTGTACGCCGGCGAAGCCAATCCGTTCGGCGTTGCCACCTTCGGCCTGCAGACCGGGACGATGCCGACCTACGCCACCGACTATCTCAACAAGGGGGGCGGCTGGGCGGCGATGGACGGCGCCGCCAACGTGACGGCCTGGAGCCCCACCCGCTACCGCCTGGTGCTCGGGGTCCCGATCCTTCCCGGCGTGGGAACCCTGGCCCAAGGGGCGACCGGCGCCTACAACCAGTACTTCACCACTCTGGGCGAGAACCTCGTCGCCGACAAGGAGGCCAACGCCATCTTGCGTCTGGGGTGGGAGTTCAACGGGAACTGGTTCACGTGGTCGGTGGCAACGTCGGCCGATGCCGCCAACTTCGTGGCCTTCTGGCGTCAGATCGTCACCACCATGCGGGCCGTCCCCGGCGAGAAGTTCAAGTTCCTCTGGAACCCCAACGCGCCGAGCCCGACGACCTACACCCCGGCCCAGGCCTATCCCGGAAACGCCTATGTGGACTACGTCGGGACCGATGTCTATGACAACTACTGGGGAACGCCGTTCACCCCGTCCGCGGCGTGGATCCATCAATTGGACCAACAGTGGGGCCTGGACTGGCTGTCCGCCTTCGCCGTGGAGCACAACAAGCCCATCGCCATCCCCGAGTGGTCCGACGAGTACCGCACCGACGGGCACGGCCTCGGGGACGACCCCACCTTCGTCGACAACATGGCCGACTGGTTCGTCACCAACGACGTGGCCTTCGCCAATGTGTGGTCCTACGACACCTCGTCCTCCTACAGGAACAACCTCCTGGACGGGACCTTTCCCAACGCCCTGGCCAAGTTCCGGACCGACTTCGCTGGACCCGCGCGCTGACCGGGACCAAGGGGGCGGCCGGACACGGTAGACCTGGTGCCATGCGAACACGGACACTCGGACAGGATCTGGTCGTCTCGGCCCAGGGGCTCGGCTGCATGGGCATGAGCGAGTTCTACGGTGCGGGCGACGAGAAGGAATCGATCGCCACCATCCACCGAGCCCTCGAGCTGGGGGTGACGCTGCTCGACACCGCCGATATGTACGGGCCCTTCACCAACGAGGAGCTGGTGGGTCGGGCCCTGGCGGGGCGCCGTGACGGGGTGGTGCTCGCCACCAAATTCGGCAACGAGCGCGCCCCCGACGGCACCCGCATCGGGATCAACGGCCGACCTGAGTACGTGCGCGCCGCCTGCGACGCCTCCCTCCGGCGCCTGGGTGTCGACCACATCGACCTCTACTACCAACACCGCGTCGACCCCGACACCCCCATCGAGGACACGGTGGGCGCCATGGCGGAGCTGGTCGGGGCGGGCAAGGTCCGTCATCTGGGGCTGTCAGAGGCGGCACCCGAGACCATCCGCCGGGCCCACGCCGTGCATCCGATCACCGCGCTGCAGACCGAGTGGTCGCTGTGGACCCGTGACCCGGAGGTCGACGGGGTCCTCGCCACGGTGCGCGACCTCGGTATCGGCTTCGTCGCCTATTCGCCTCTCGGGCGCGGCTTTCTGTCCGGCGCTTTCCAGACGCTCGAGGATCTGGCCCCCGACGATTTCCGTCGCCACAACCCGCGTTTTCAGGGGGAGAACTTTGAGAAGAACCTCCAACTCGTCGAGCGGGTCAAGGACATCGCCACCGCCAAAGGGGTGGGGGCGTCCCAGCTGGCGCTGGCCTGGGTGCTCGCCCAGGGCGACGACGTAGTCCCCATCCCGGGGACCAAACGCCGTACCTACCTGGAGCAGAACGTGGCGGCCGACGACATCTCGCTCACCGACGAGGACCTCCGTCGAATCGACGAGGTCCTGCCCGTCGGCTCCGCGGCGGGTGACCGCTACGGGGACATGACTCCGGTGCACCGGTGAGGACAGCGGTGGTTGCCGCGCCGCACACCTGACCCGGCGCGCCCCTCCGAGCCCCGTTGATGGCGCCAACCTGGGAACAGGCTGAGCCGAAACATGGAAAACAGCGAAGCACGCGCTGGAAAGGAACATCGTGAACCGCTGACGACCCCACTTGTGTGGTCGTCCCGCCGCACTGCGCAGAGGGAACGGAGTGGCGCGGACGTTCTGCGTCATGGGCAGCACTCGATGTGTTCGCTTGTTACTCGCCGCGCATGACGGGGGCTCGTGCAGAACTCGTCACGCGGGTATGAGGAAAGTGTGATGGCTTGCCACTTCTCTGAGTAATCCCTGGACACTCGACTCTGACGGCGTGATGATGACGACGTCACCTAGGGGGAGGTTTCAATGGTTCGCAAATTCATTCTCGGGGTTGCTGTCGTCTTCCTGCCCATGGTTCTGGTCCTGGGCGTCGCACCCGGGGTCGCAAGCGCCTCGAGCAATCCACCCACGGTCAACCACATCGGGCCACATGGAGGCCCTGCCAACGGTGGGACCGCCGTGGCCATCACCGGCGCCAACCTGACGGGGGCGACGGCGGTGAACTTCGGCATGAAGTCAGCCAGGACCTATCACGTCGTCTCGCATCGAGTCATCATCGCCTCCTCACCGTCAGGGACGGGCGTCGTGGACATCACGGTGACAACGCCGAACGGCACCAGCGCCACGAGCTCGAAGGACCAATTCACCTACAAAGGGACCGTGCTCCCGGTCGTGAAGAACGTCGTGCCCGGACACGGGAAGCCGGCGGGTGGTGGCCAACCGGTGACCATCATCGGCGATGACCTCGAAGGGGCCACTGCTGTGAACTTCGGCACCAACCCGGGCACCGATGTCACCGTTTACTCCCACCACCTGGTGACGGCCGTGCCACCGGCGGGGACAGGCACAGTGGATGTCACCGTGACCACGCCCCTGGGAACGAGCGCGGTGACCCGTAAGGACCTGTACACGTACAACTCCAAGACGCTCCCGATCGTCACCCGCGTCGCTCCTCACCGCGGTTCGACGGGCGGTGGGACGCCGGTCGTGATCCACGGCTCCAACCTCACAGGGGCCACGGTGGTGGACTTCGGGAGTAACGCCGCCACAGACGT
>JBEKIJ010000023.1:0-55262 GCA_050011815.1 Acidimicrobiales bacterium
GGCATCTCGACCGACTCGGGCATTCCCGACTTTCGCGGGCCCAACGGGGTGTGGACCAAGAACCCCGCCGCCGAGAAGATGGCCACGTTGCAGACCTACATGACCGACGCCGATGTCCGGCGACGGGCGTGGCGCGACCGGATGAGCTCACCGACATGGGACGCCCAGCCCAATGCGGGTCACCGCGCCCTCGTGACCCTCGAACGCCGCGGCGTCCTGCACACCCTGGTGACACAGAACATCGACGGCCTGCATCAGGCGGCGGGCACCGACCCCGATCGGGTGGTGGAAATCCACGGGACCATGCGAGAGGTCGTGTGCATGTCCTGCGGCGAGCGCTCGCCCATGGCTGACGTCCTCGAACGCGTCCGAGCCGGTGAGGTCGATCCTCCCTGCACGGCGGCCCGGGGCACGGGGGCCTGCGCCGGGATCCTCAAGTCGGCGACCATCAGCTTCGGGCAGAACCTCGTCGTCGAGGACCTCGAACGCGCCGAGCGCGCCGCCCGAGCGTGCGACCTGCTGCTGGCCATCGGGTCGACCCTGTCGGTCTACCCCGCGGCGGGGCTCGTGCCCAGCGCCCACCTCGGCGGTGCCGCCCTCATCATCGTGAACGCCGAGCCCACGGAATACGACGCCATCGCCGACGTCGTGCTGCGCAGCCCGATCAGCGTCGCCCTGCCGGCCCTCGTCGAAGGCTGAGACCCCTCACCACCGGCCGGCGCGCCGGGCGCCACCCCACGACGTCAGATGGAGGGAGCGTTGGAGGTGGAGACGTAGTTCACCAGGCCCAGGCACATCTCGTCCGACGAGCCGTCCCCCCACACCACGTAGCGCGGCGGGAGCTTGCGCAACTGCGGGAGCTGTTGGCGCAGCGTCGGGTTGTAGGTACAGGTGACCTGGATGGTGTCCCCGGCCTTGGTCGTGATCGGCGTGATGTCGTAGGAGCGCTGATAGTCGAAGTTGTAGTTCGTGATGTTCAACAGCGTCTTCTGATTGGGGGACCCGGGATCGAGCACGAATTTCATGCCCGCCCCGAGGAGATGCATGTGGGCGGTCAATCGGACGATCGTTCCCGTGGGGGCCGGCCACGTGCACGAGGCGGTGTCGCCGCCGACGGGGGCAGCCGTGCTCCCGGAGCAGAACTGCTGCAGGAAGTTGTCGAACTGGATCGCACTCTGCCCGAAGCGCTGGCCCACGTCCGCCAGCGAGGCGGCACGGTCGCACAGCGGGCCGGTGATTCCTGCCGGGCAGGGAATGTCAGGAGCTGCCGGCAGCAGGTCCAGGCGCAGCGGGGTCAGGTGCTCCGAGGCGGGCACGGTGTGCAGGACCAGGCTGGGACGCTCCGGGTTGTCTCCTTCGAGCAGGTTGTAGTGGACCTGCATGATGACGAGGCTTCCGGCCGGAAAGGGGACACCGGTCCCCTTCGGAGCGTTGTCCACGCCGTGCCCGGGCGCCCAGGCCGTGAGCCAGGGCGTGTTCGAGACCTGGGCGAACGAGGTTCCGGGAAGAGGGGATTCGCCGAAGCAGGTCCAGCCCGCGTTGTTGCCGTCGTCGGCCTCGGCCTCTTTGGCCAGGCTGGGCGGCACCAGGAACAAGATGGCGTGGTGGACCTCGAAGCTGTTCCCGTCATTGGGGTAGAAATCGCTGTAGACGATCATCGAGTCGCTGGTCACGTGGGGATTGAGCAGCGTGCAGTGATAGTCGTCGGTGCCCCCGGCCGGAGCGTGCGGCGTGTAGGAGATCGGTGACTGCAGCTTGATCGTCGTGACCGGGGCGGTCGCCGAGCTCGCCGTCGTGGCCGCCTTGGCGACCGGGGTGGGGCTCGAGCCGCACGCCGCCAGCCCCATGGCAATGGTTGCGGAGACAAAGAGTACGCGTGCAGCAGGAGGGATGGCGATCCGTCGGCGTTTCACAGCGCAAACGCTAGCCCACGGGAGCCGGGAGGCACGGGGCGCGTCCAGCCCGGCTCGCCCGTCAGGGCTCACGGGGATACGACAGGCAGTGAGGAAGGAGCGGTGCCACGCGCCGCGCCGGTGCGGGGTGTCGCGACTGGCATCGGTGGATACCCCCAGCGAGACTCGGCCGTCGTGATGCGACGGGAGCCGAACCGCAGCCGGGCGCGCGTCAGGGGACGATGGGTCGTCCTCGGCGGCGTTCTCGCGCTGGCGTTGGCGGCGTGCGGCTCGAGCGCCCCGGGGCCGCCTCCGGCCAACCTCGGCATCGTCCAGGATCGTCCCATCCCGAGCTCCCTCACCCATCTCGCCTTCACCGACCAGCACGGTCGGTCGGTCCAATTGGCCTCCTTCCGGGGCAAGACCGTGCTCGTGGTGCCGTTCCTCACCCTGTGCACCGACATCTGTCCGCTCGACACGGGAAACCTGCTGCAGGTGGAGCGCTCCCTCGTGGCCGACGGCAGCGCCCCCAAGGTGCAGCTCGTCGAGCTCAGCGTGGACCCCACTCGGGACACGCCCGCACGCCTGGCCGCCTACGCCAAGCTCACCGGGGCCGACTGGGAGCTGCTCACCGAGACCCCCGCACAAGCGACGCAGGTCGAGGACTTCTTCGGGTGGGTCGTCCAACGGGTCCCCGAGGACTCCCCGCCCGCCATCGACTGGTGGACCGGAAAGCCGCTCACCTACGACATCAACCACTCCGACGGGTTCGTGGTCATCGGCACGACCGGCGCCGAGCGCTTCTCGACCGGGGCCGCACCCGACTTCCACGGCGTGCTGAACCCCACCCTGCACAAATTCCTGGACGCCGAGGGTCGTGACCATCTCGCCCATCCCGAGACGCCGGGCTGGAGCCCTACCACGGCCCTCGCAACGTTGGCCTGGCAGCTGCACCGGCCGTTGGCGCTGGTCGGGAGCTGACCGAGCCTGACCCCGGCCCGAGCCGGGTCGGAGCGGTCTACGCGGCGGGAGATTCGGTCGACTTCTGCCGGGCGCGCTTGCGACGGGGCTTCAGGGCGAACCACCAGACACTGGCAATGGTGCCGGCGAGTCCCAGCGCGGCGACGACGGGCTTCACGAACTTTCGGCCACTGCTCACAGAGGCACGTTACCGGCCCGAGGGCGCGCCCCGCCCTTTTGCGGATTCCCCGGCGCCGGCGATCAGTCCTCGGTCGAGAGGAAGACGTTCTTGACGTCGGAGAACGACGCCAGCGCCTCCATCCCCAACTCACGGCCGAAGCCCGACTGCTTCATCCCGCCGAAGGGGGCGTTCACGCGCACCGAGGTGTTGGAGTTCACCGACAGCACGCCCGCCTGCACGGCTTTCGCCATCCGCAGGGCACGGCTCGAGTCACGGGTCCAGATCGACCCCGAGAGTCCGTAGGGCGTGTCGTTGGCCAGCTCCACGGCGTGGGCCTCGTCTCGAAACGGCGTCACCGCCACCACCGGCCCGAAGATCTCCTCCCGCCACACCCGGTGCTCGGACTCGACCGGCGCGAGCACGGTGGCCGGGAACCACCACCCCGGTCCGCCGGGGACCCCGCTCCGCCCGACGACGGGAAGTGCCCCGGCGTCGGGGTCGACGTACCCCGCGACCCGGGCCCGGTGCTCGGCCGACACGAGTGGGCCCATCTGCGTGGCGGGGTCCTCGGGGTCACCGACGACGAGCGCCTGGGTGGCCGCCACGAGAAGCTCGACGAAGCGGTCGAACGCGACGTGCTCGACGAGGATCCGGCTGCGGGCGCAGCAGTCCTGCCCGGCGTTGCCGAACACGGCGAAGGGGGCGCTGGCCGCGGCGAGCTCGAGATCGGCGTCGGCGAAGACGATGTTGGCGGACTTCCCCCCGAGCTCCAAGGTGACGCGCTTGATCGTCCCGGCGGCGCGGGCCATGACGTCGCGACCGGCTTCGGTCGAGCCCGTGAACGCCACCTTGGCCACGTCGGGGTGTTCGACCAGGCACGTGCCGACCGTGGTGCCCCGCCCCACCACGACCTGGAGCACCCCTTCGGGAAGGCCGGCCTCGAGGGCCAGTTCGGCCAGACGCAGGGCCGTGAGGGGGGTGAGCTCGGCGGGCTTCACGACCACCGTGTTGCCACAGGCCAGGGCGGGCGCGATCTTCCACGACGCGATGGCGAGCGGGAAGTTCCACGGCACGATGGCGGCCACCACCCCGAGAGGCTCGTGCCAGGTGAGGTCGACGCCTCGGGCCACGGGAATGGTGGCGCCCCGGTGCTTCTCCACCGCTCCCGAGTAGAAGTGCAGGACGTCGGCGACCATGGACACCTCGCCGCGGCTGTCGGCGATGGGCTTTCCCACGTTGCGCGTCTCGAGGAGCGCCAACTCCTCGGCATGCTGCTCCACCTGCTCGGCGAAGCGCCGCAACAACCGGGTGCGGTCGCCGGGGGCGACGTCGCGCCAGGCGGGAAAAGCGCGCCGGGCGCGCCCCACCGCGGCGTCGGCGTCAGCGGCGTCCTGGCGGGCCACCTCGGCCACGGGGAGCTCGGTCGCCGGGTTCACGACCCGGACGGTGCCTGACGACGACGGCACGGGATCGGTGCTCACCCGATCGAGTCCAACAGGGCCCGGAACAGACGCTCATCGGCGTCTTCTTCGGGATGCCACTGCACCCCGACGACGAAGCGCGCCGCGGGGAGCTCGACGGCCTCGGCCAGACCGTCGGCCGACCGCGCCGTGACCACGAGTCCGCCCCCCACCCGGTCGATGGCCTGGTGGTGCGAGCAACGGACGGTGGTGGTCTCGCCCAGGATCTTCGCCGCCACCGAGCCCGGCTCGGTGGTGACCTCGACATCGGCGAAACGACCCCGGGCCGGTTGATGTCCCTCGTGGCCCACGACGTCGGGCACGTGCTGGAAGAGGGTCCCCCCCAACTGCACGTTGAGCAGCTGCATCCCTCGACAGATCGCCAGCACCGGGAGGTCGACGGCCAGGGCCGATCGCAGCAGGGCGAGCTCGCTGGCGTCACGCCCGGGATCGACACCCGAGGTGGCGGGGTGCGGCGTCTGTCGGTACCGGGCCGGGTCCACGTCTCCGCCCCCCACCAGCACGAGGGCGTCGAGCGCCCCCACCACGCTCGCGGCCGCGACGTCCTCGTCGAGGACGCGCTCCGAGGGCGAGAGCAGCACCGGACACCCCCCGGCCGCGGTGACGGTGTCGACGTAGGAAGCCGGAAGGACCGCAGCCAGCCTGTCCCATGGACCCCACGCCGCCTGTTGACGGTACGTCGTGACCCCCACGATGGGCGCGGCCTGCGTGGACATGGGACCAGTATCACACCGCCGCCCGATCCTCCGGCCCCCGCCGCCGTCGGGCCCGGGCCCGTGGTGCCGGACCCGGTGCCGGGTATGGTCGTGCCGTGACGGCGCGACTGGCAGGAAAGGTGGCCGTGATCACCGGGGCCGGCAGTGGTATCGGCCGGGTGGCCGCCACGCTGTTCGCCTCCGAAGGCGCGGCGGTGGTCGTGGCCGACGTGGTGGCCCAGGCCGCGCGCGACACGGTCGCGCAGATCGTCGACGGCGGCGGCCGGGCCGTGGCCGTGGCCGCCGATGTCTCGGACGAATCCCAGGTGGCCGACGTGGTGGCCGCCGCCACCCAACAGCTCGGCGGCCTGCATGTGCTGTTCAACAACGCCGGGATCTTCCCCGCCGACGACGGCGGTGTCCTCGACACCCCCCCTTCCACCTGGGACCGCGTGATGAGCGTGAACCTGAAAGGCGTCTGGCTGGGCTGCCGGGGGGCCATCCCCGCCATGATCGACTCCGGCGGGGGGTCGATCGTGAACGTGGCGTCCTTCGTGGCCCTCATGGGCGCGGCGACCGCACAGGTCGCCTACACGGCGTCGAAAGGTGGGGTCCTGGCCTTCACCCGCGAGCTGGCTGTTGAATACGCCCGCCAGGGGATCCGCGCCAATGCGCTGTGTCCGGGCCCGATCGAGACCCCCCTCCTCGCCGAGCTGTTGGCCGACCCCGCCCGCCGGAACCGGCGCCTGGTGCACATCCCCATGGGCCGCCTCGGGCGTCCCGAGGAGATCGCCCGCGCCGCGCTCTTCCTGGCCTGCGACGAGTCCTCCTTCATGACGGGCTCGGCCCTCGTCGTCGACGGCGGGATCACCGCGGCGTACGTCACCCCCGAATAGCGAGGTGCGGCTCCGGCCGCAGTGCTGGACGCGGGACTCCCCCCGTGCCATGGTGCGGGCATGCTGGAGCTGGGCGAACTGACCACGCGCATCACCGAGGGCTCGATCGACACGGTGGTGGTGGCATTTCCCGACATGCAGGGGCGGCCCGTGGGAAAGCGCGTGACGGGGAGGTTCTTTCTCGACCACGTGCTCGAACACGGCATCGAAGCGTGTGACTACCTTCTCGCCGTCGACGTCGACATGGAGCCGCTGCCGGGATACCTGTTCACCAACTGGGAGACCGGGTACGGCGACGTGGTCGCCCTGCCCGACCTCGCCACCCTTCGCCTCTTACCGTGGCTCGAGGGATCGGCCATGGTGGTCTGCGACGTGGTCGACACCGAGGGGGCAGCCGTCGAGGTGTCGCCGCGCCGGGTCCTGGCCCGGCAGGTGGAGCGGGCACGGGCCCTGGGCCTCGACATCCGCTGCGCCACGGAGCTCGAGTTCTATCTGTTCCGAGAGACCTTCGAAGAGGCGGCCGCGCTGCGGTGGAACGGCCTGCACCCCCACGTGTCGAGCATCGAGGACTACCAGCTGCTGCAGACGTCGCGCGAGGAGTACGTCCTGCGACGCATCCGCAACGAGATGGTGGCGGCCGACATCCCCGTCGAGTTCTCGAAGGGCGAGGCAGGCCGCGGGCAGCACGAGGTCAACGTCACCTACGGCCGCGCCATCGAGGTCGCCGATCGACACCTCGTCTTCAAGAACGGAGTCAAGGAGATCGCCGACCAATGCGGCCGATCGGCGTCGTTCATGGCCAAGTGGTCGATGGACGAGGTGGGCTCGTCGTGCCACATCCACGCCAGCATCTGGGATGCGGAGTCCGGCGCCCCGCTGATGGCGGGCGACGAAGGCCCGTCCCATCTTTCGGAGGTGGGACAGCGATTCGTGGCGGGACTGCTCCACGGAGCCCGTCAACTCACCTGGCTGTGGGCACCGTACGTCAACTCCTACAAGCGCTACGTGCCGGGCTCGTGGGCTCCCACCGCCGCGGTGTGGGGTGTCGACAACCGCACGTGTGGGTTCCGCCTCGTGGGCCACGGAGAGGGCCGGCGTGTCGAGTGCCGGATCCCCGGCGCGGACGTGAACCCCTACCTGGCGCTGGCCGGCATCTTCGCCGCCGGCCTGTGGGGCGTCGAGCACGGCCTCGAGCTCCCCCCACCGTTCACGGGCAACGCCTACAACGCCACCGACGTGCCCCGGGTGCCCACGACCCTGGTCGAGGCCATCGATGAGCTGGCGTCGTCGACGATCGCCCCCCACGCCTTCGGCGCGGACGTCCATCACCACCTCCTCAACACCGCCCGCCAGGAATGGACCCGGGCCAACCAGACCGTCACCGACTGGGAGCTGGCGCGGAACTTCGAGCGCATCTGACCGGCCGATCGGCGAACCGGGTCCCGACGCCCGCTACCGGCGGTCAGTGCCGGTTGAGTCGCCGGTGGATCTGTTTGGTCCGCTTGTAGAGGTTTACGAACTCGCCGTAGCGCTCGTCGTACACCGTGGTCACGGCCGGATCGGGCTCGAAGATCGGACCCCGCTCCACCATGGCGGGAATCTCCCCGACGTCGATGCGCCCGAGCGCCAGCCACGTCAGGATCCCCGCCCCCCGCACGTTGGCGAGCACAGGGTCGGCCACCGGGCGGATCCGACGCCCCAGGACATCGGCGTGGATCTGGGACCACACCGCGGAGTTGGCACCACCCCCGATGAACGCCAGCGTCTCGAATTCGCGGCTCACGAAGCGTTCCACCGCTCCGAGCAGCCACCGGCTGTTGAGCGCCACCCCTTCGTACACGGCGCGCACCAGATCATGGCGCGAGGTGGAGAGCGACAGGTTGTGGAAGCCGCCGCGGATGGTGTGGTCGTCGACCGGAGACCGTTCCCCGTTGAGCCAGGGTGTGAACATGGCACCGTGCGCCCCCGGTGCGACCTTGGCGGCGACCTCGTCGAAGTACCGGTAGACGTTGCCGTCGCCCCCACCCGGTCGGGGGTCCTCGGCGTCGAACAGCACGTTCTCGGCCAGGAACGTCAGACATGCGCCCGCCGTCTCGTGCTCGTCGGCGACCATGTAGCGGCCGGGTATGGCGGCCGGGATGGAGGCGACGTTGCGCAAGACGTCGGTCTTCTTGAACGGCACGTGACACGAGATCCACGAAGACGTCCCGATGTAGAGGTGGCCGTCGAAGTCGGCGACGGCTCCGGACCCCACCGCGGCCGAATGCACGTCCCCTGTCCCCGTCGCCACCGGCACTCCGGCGGGAAGGCCGAGCTCCTCGGCCGCCTCGGCCCGCAGCGTCCCCATGATCGAGGCGGACGGGACGATGTCGGGAAGCTTGGACCGCTCGAGCCCCGACATGACCAACAAGGTCTGGTCGTAGTCGATCGAGTCGATATGCCTGTTGTCGGTGACCCAGTGAGCGGCGATCGAGTCGTAGGACGCCGAGAAGCGCCCCGTCAGGCGCTGGTTCAGCCAGTCCACCGGCTCGAGGAACTTGAACGTGGCGCCATAGACATCGGGCTCCACGTCGCGAATCCACAGGATGTGGGCGACGGGGTCCTTCCCGGAGTGACTGGGAGCACCCCCGGTGAGCCGGATCCAGCGCTGCAGCTTCCGCACGTCGTAGCCGAGCACGCTCACCGGGCCCCGCATCTGACGTTTCATCGACGTACTGCCCCGGGAGTCCATCCAGATCACCGCGGGCCGCAAGGGAACCCCGTCCCCGTCCACGGCCACGGTGCCCGACCACTGGGCCGTGCACCCCACACCGACGATGCTCGACGGGCGCACCGCCGAGAGCTCCAGGGCACGGCGCGCCGCGCTCACGATGGCGCTCCACCACGCACCAGGGTCCTGTTCAGCCCCTCCGCCAGGCAAAAGACGCAATCCGACGGGCTCAGACGCGCTGGCGGCGATCCTCCCCGTCGGGGAGACCACGGCGACCTTGGGCCCCCCGGTCCCCAGATCGACGGCCAGGACGAAGACGTCCTCGGCGGCTCCGTCGCCCGACGCGCCCGGTTCGGGGGGCGCGGGCGGCATTGACGCAGCCTAACGCCGGGCCGCGGGCAGACTGTGGCCCGTGCCCAGGCCGCTGCGCGTCATGGTGATGGTCGCGGCCGTGGGCCTCCTGAGCTCCTGTGCCGCCACCCCCAAGAACCGGACCGTCGGACGGCAACTGCCCACGCTGGCGTCGGTGAGCGGAGGACGTTTCCTCTCACGCGTCGAGCTCGACAACGGAGATCTGGTCGTGGACCCGGCCGGGAAGTCCAAACCGGGCATCTCGGCGACGACGGCGCAGGCGCTGTTCCGTGCCACCGACGTCGTCGACGGCGCCTACCGCTTCGCCGTCCTCGGCCTGGGTCGGGTGACCATCTCTCCCGCGGTGTCGGCATCGAGCACCACGACCACCGGGCCGGGCACCACCACCACGACGACGACGATCGGTGCCCCCGGCCCGACAACGGGTGCGGGCGCGACGAGTACGACGCACGCCACGACCACCACCGCGACGACGGCCGCCACGACGACGACCAACCCGACGACCTCCACCGGGGCGAGCGCCGAGCCGGGCTCGACCGGGGCCACGGTTCCGACGTCGACCTCGGCGCCGGCGCTCCCCCGTTACCACGATCGTCTGGCCTGGGTCGGTATCGCCTGGGGCGCCGACTGCCCGGCGCGCGCCAGCACCTCCCGACTGGCCACCCGGTACGTGGCTGTCATCCTGGACGCCGACACGGGGCACAGCGCGCTCGCCTACACGAGCCGCAGCGCCACGGCCTGCAGCGGCCCGGTGCAGGCGCCGAGTGTCATCCGGCCCGACGAGCTGGTCTCGGTCCCCTGGCAGCCCGTCGGCCCCACGAGCACCTCGGTGCGGGTGACGATGCCCGCCTGCAGCACCTATTTCGGTTGGACCGACGTCCCCGGCACCGGCGCCGCCTCTGTCCAGGTCGTCGCCCGCAAGCCCTTCGATCCAGCCTGCGGGTCAGACGCGGCCGGTGTCGTAGTCGTGGGGGACGTCGTTCCCCTGGGCAGCGCCCAGAGCCAGGTCTCCCATGCCGCGCTCGGACCGGTCGACGCCCTGCGCACGCTGCCCGGGGGCTGACCCGGAGCCGACCACGCCCGGGCGAGCGAGGGGAACGCCCTCAGACAGACGTGGCGGGATGGCGCGGCTCGGTGATGAGCGCCACCTCGGGGGGAAGCCCCGTCACCTCGACGTCGTCGCCGTCGACCTCCACCGTCACGCGCGACCCGGCCAACGGGATCCCGGCCACCTTGAGGTGCTTCATCCCCTCGGGCAGGATCGGCGAGAGCCAGGTCTTGCCGTAGGGGACCCATGGGTCGAGCCGGAGCATGGTGCGCAGGCACAGCAGCGGGGAGGCGGCGGCCCACGCCTGGGGCGAGCACGACGTGGGGTAGGCGACCGGGGACGAGAACTCGGAGCGGTCCAACCCGCAGTAGAGCTCGGGGAGGCGCCCTCCGAGGCTCAGGGCCGCGTCGAGGAGCGACGAGATGAGCCGCAGGGAGTCCTCCATGAACCCGTACCGGGCCAGACCGGCGGCGACGATGGCCGTGTCATGGGGCCACACCGATCCGCAGTGATAGCTCATGGGGTTGTAGCCACCCATCGACGAGGCCATGGTCCGGATGCCCCACCCGGTGTTCATGTCGGGCGCCATGAGCTTGTCGGCGACGATGCGGGCCTTGTCCTGGTCGACGATCCCGGTCCACAGGCAGTGGCCGATGTTCGAGGTGAGCGAGTCGATGGGTCGTTTGTCGGCATCGAGGCCGATGGCGAACCAACCACGGTCCTCGAGCCAGAAGTCCCGGTTGAACTCCGTCTTCAATCGGGTCGCCTTGGAGCGGTAGCGCTCGAAGGTCGTCTCGTCCCCGGCCTCGCGCGCGAAGTGGGCGCGAGCCAGGTACGCGCTGTAGACGTAGGCCTGGACCTCGCACAGTGCGATGGGCGCATGGGCGATAGTCCCGTCCCGGTAGCGGATGCCGTCGGCGGAGTCCTTCCATCCCTGGTTGGCGAGCCC
This sequence comes from Acidimicrobiales bacterium, assembly GCA_050011815.1. Classification (GTDB taxonomy): domain Bacteria; phylum Actinomycetota; class Acidimicrobiia; order Acidimicrobiales; family UBA8190; genus Chersky-840. The sequence continues at coordinate 11,185 of JBEKIJ010000023.1, forward strand.
CCGGTCGGTCATGCGCTGGTACTCGACGTACCCGTCCCCGTCGAGGTCGCCGTGGTTCTCGATCCACTCGAGGGCCCGTTCCGCGTTGGGGAGTAGTTCGTCCACCACCTCGCGGGCCAGGCCCCAGCGCCGCAGCTCACCGAGGAGCATGACGAAGAGCGGCGTGGCGTCCGCGGTCCCGTAGTAGATGCTCCCGCCCCCGAGCGAGAGCGACGGCGCGTCGCCGAAGCGCATCTCGTGGAGGATGCGCCCGGGCTGCTCCTCGCTTCTGGGGTCGATGTTCTTGCCCTGGAACCGAGCCAGGGTCTGCAGGACGCCGAGGGCGAGGTCGGGGTCGACGAGCAGGGCCATCCACGACGTGATGAGCGAGTCTCGGCCGAACACCGTCATGAACCACGGCGCGCCCGCCGCCAGCACCACGCGCTCGGGGTAATCGGGGTCGAAGATCCGCAGGGCCCCGAGATCCTCGGCGCTCGACTCGATGACGGTGCGCAGGCCGTCGTGGTCGGTCTCGATCTGTGGCACCTGGCGACGCCACTTGGCCAGGCGCTCGGCCGGAGCGGCCCGGTCGACCGGCTGGCCGCACAGGTAGCGGGGATCGACGGCCTTGCCCTCGATCACGGGATGGAACTCCAAGCACCCCGTCCACTCCCCGTGGGGGGGGACGATGGCCTCGAAATTGACGAGGTCGTCGGCGACCATCGCCGGTGTCGGAAACAGTCGGATGATCATGCCGCGGCTGACGCTTCCCCGGCGGTAGGAGAACTCGAGCTGTCCGTCGCCGTGATCGCGCGTGATCTCGCCGTCGGAGCTCCCGAACCGACCTTCTTTCACCGCGAAGAGGTCGGCGAAGTCGGAGTCGAGGAAGAGCTCCACCGAGCAGAACGTCGGCTCGTCCCCGAAGTTCCGGATGACGAGGTCCTCGCGCATTCCCTGGCCCACGTAGCGGCGGCGGAACACCATGAGCGTGGAGTCCGCCAGGCCGGGGCGAGGCGGGCACCGGGACACGAACACCGCCGAGAACGGGTCGTCGGAGACCACCGCCAGGGCCTCGGGCTTCGACCCGTTCACCCGCAGCTCGAAGCGGGACAGGATCCGGGTGTCACGGACGAACAGGCCCTCGGCCGAGGGGGTGACGACGTCCCCGGCGCGACCGCTGATGGAAAAGGTGGACTCGTCGACCAAGGTGACCGCCCCCCCGGCCTGGCCCAGGCCCGCCACCTTTCCGCTGAATGTCCACGGATCGCTCATCGGGGCGACGCTACCGGACCGGCGCGGACAACCGAATGACCTGGTCGGAGCGTTCCGCGAGCGCCGAGCGGCCCGGCGCCGGCCCGGATCGGGGAGCCGGGATTGCCACTATGGCCGTAGTGAAAATCTGGCCGCGACGGTAGACTGCCGCCGTGACCCCGCTTCTGGAGATCGAGGGCCTGCACGTGGCCGTCGAAGGCACCGAGATCCTGCGCGGGGTGGACCTGTCGCTCGGCGAGGGGGAGCTGCACGCCCTCATGGGGCCCAACGGGTCGGGCAAGTCCACACTGGCGAGCACGCTGCTCGGAAACCCCTCCTACGAGGTCACCGCGGGCGCCATCCGTTTCCGCGGCGAGGACGTCACGGCGTGGCCGACCGATGTGCGCGCCAAAGCCGGGATGTTCCTCGCCTTTCAGTACCCCGAGGAGATCCCCGGCGTCCCGGTGATCCAGTTCCTGCGCCAGGCGGTGTCGGGGCGCGTGGGCGAGGACCGTTCGGTCCTCGAGGTGCGGCTCTCGATGCTCGAATGGATGAAGCGGCTCGGGATGGACCCGGCCTTCGGCGAGCGGCACCTCAACGAAGGGTTCTCGGGCGGCGAGAAGAAGCGCAACGAGATCCTCCAGATGGCCATGCTCGATCCGGAGCTGGCCGTCCTCGACGAGACCGACTCCGGCCTCGACATCGACGCGTTGCGCATCGTGGCCGACGGCGTCCAAGCCGTTCGTTCTGAGCGGTCCGCGCTCGGGGTGCTCCTGGTGACCCACTACACGCGGATCCTCGAGCTGTTGCAACCCGACGTCGTCCACGTGCTGGTGGACGGCTCCATCGTGGAGCGTGGCGGCCCGGCTCTGGCCCAGCGCCTCGAGGCCGAGGGCTACGACCCGTGGCGGAGATGACCGTGACGAATCCTCGCGTCGACCCGAAAGGGGCATCGACAGTGCGCACCGACCCGTGCACCCCCGTCGTCGATTTCTCCAAGCTCAAGGCGGACTTTCCGTTGCTGAGCCGCACCGTGCACGGCCATCGGGTCGTCTACCTCGACTCGGCGGCTTCGTCCCAGCATCCCCAGTGCGTCCTCGACGCCATGGACCACTACTACCAGACCACCCACGCCAACGTGCACCGCGGCGTCTACACCCTCGCCGAGGAGGCTGACCGCCTCTACGACGCCGCCCGGGTCGCCGTCGGTCGCTTCATCGGCGCCCCCGACCCCGAGCACGAGGTGATCTTCACCAAGAACGCCACGGAATCCATCAATCTGGTCGCCGCCACCTGGGCCCGGTCGAACCTCGGGCGCGGCGACGTGGTGCTGCTCACCGACATGGAGCACCACGCCAATATCGTCCCCTGGCTGATGCTCGCCGAGGAGTTGGGTATCGAGCTCCGCTGGATCGGCATCGACGAGGAGTACCGGCTGGACCTGTCGGACCTCGACCGCCTCCTCGACGGCGTGAAGCTGGTGGGCTGCACCACCATGTCGAACGTGCTCGGGACCATCACCCCGTTCGCCCGCATCGCCGAGGCCGCCCACCGGGCCGGTGCGCTGGTGCTCGCCGACGGCGCCCAGTCGGTCCCCCACCTTCCCACCGACGTGGGCCGCCTCGGCTGTGACTTCCTGGCCTTCAGCGCCCACAAGATGCTCGGTCCCACCGGGATCGGGGTGCTGTGGGGTCGACGTGAGCTGCTCGAGGAGATGCCCCCGTTCATGGGCGGAGGCGGGATGATCCGCGACGTCCGCCACGACGGGTTCACCCCCAACGTCCTGCCCTGGAAGTTCGAGGCGGGCACGCCCCCCATCGCCGAGGCGGTGGGTCTGGCCGCGGCGGTGGCGTATCTCGAGGAGCTGGGCCTCGACGCCGTGCGCGCCCACGAGGTGGAGTTGACGGCCTACGCCCAATCGATCTTCGCGGAGCGTTTCGGAGACGATCTCCGGATCTTCGGTCCCCCCGGCACGGCCGAACGGGGCGGCGTGTTGTCCTTGGCCTACCGCGACATCCACCCTCATGACCTGGCCCAGGTCCTCGACCAGGCCGGGGTGTGCGTCCGGGCCGGCCATCACTGCGCCAAGCCCCTGATGCGGCGGATGGGGGTCAACGCCACCGCCCGGGCTTCTGTGTACGTGTACAACGACGAGTCCGACGTGGACGTGCTGGCCGACGCGATCGCCGAGGCCGGTACCCTGTTCGCGTAGCGATGCGACACCACATCGCCCCCTGCCGCCGCCCGACGACAGCATCCCGAACGACGAGGAGCCCATGACCGGTCTGGAAGACCTCTACCGCGAGATCATCCTCGACCACTACCGCAGCCCGCGCAACCGCGGCGAGCTGCCCGCGCCGCCGGCGCAACGTGTCGAGGGGTTCAACCCCCTGTGTGGCGACGAGGTCGTGGTCTACGTGCGGGTGCAGGACGGCGCCGTGACCGACATTCGCTTCGCCGGCCAGGGCTGCTCGATCAGCCAGTCGTCGGCGTCGCTCATGTCCTCGGCGGTGAAGGGGAAGACCGTGGCCGAGGCCCGCAGCCTCATCCGTACGTTCAAGGCGATGATGTCGGTCCACGAGGCCCGCCTCGGCGATGGACCTGACGGCACCGGCTCCAGCAACGGATCGGGGGACGAGGGGCCCGACACCGTGGCGCCCGACCCCGAGTCCCTGGGGGAGCTCGCCGCCCTGCAGGGCGTCGTCAAGTTCCCGGTCCGCATCAAGTGCGCCACCCTGTCGTGGAACACCCTGGCCCAGGGCCTCGACGAGGCCGAGGAGAGCGCCACCCCGGCCTGAGATCGGCGCCCGGTCCTCAGCAGGGGGTGGGATTGAACGGCCCCTGTCCGGGCACCGTCGTGGTGGTCGAGGACGACGGGCCGGTTCCGGTCCCCGGCGTGGTGGGGGACGGGGTGGTGGTGGGTGGCGTCTTAACCGGAGAACCGTAGGCGTCGAGCGGCGGCGTCACGATCGCTTCCGGAGAGGTTCCCAGGAACGAGCTGATCATCTCGTTGGCCGCCGGCTCCTGGACGACCTCGATCGATCCGGCCACCCCCGAGCTCGCCCCCAGGGTGGGCAGGGTCAAGGTCTTGAGCGCCGACCCCGAGAAGGCGTGGAAACGCTGGGCCAGCGAGATGAGGGTGGACGTCGACATGGCGTTGTCCTTGGTGATGTCGTGGACGATCGAGTCGAGGAAGTTGTTCACCTTGATGGGGTTGTAACTCGAGGACCGGGCTTTGTCGATGACCGCTTCGATGATGACGTTCTGGCGTTGGATGCGGCCCAGATCGCCGCTGCCGTCGTATTCCCAGTAGCCGGGCCGGACCTCGTACTCGTAGTAGCGCGAGCGGGCCAGGGCCAATGCCATGTTGCCGTTCAGCGTCTGGCAACCGGCGTGGGTGATGTCGAGCCCCGAGTTGTTGTTCCCGTCGTCGTTGTCGCGTACCGGGTAGGGGAAGTCGAGCGTGATGCCACCCACGGCGGACACGAGGTCGATCACCCCGTTGAAGCTGGTGATCACGAAGTGGTTGATGGGGATCCCGAAGGTGTTCTCGATGGTCTGGATGAGAGGGTCCGGGCCACTGTTGAAGGCGGTGTTGATCTTGTTGTCGGTCGCCAATCCGGTGCCCGAGGGCATTCCCGACAGCTCGACGTAGGTGTCCCTCGGGATCGACAGGACCTCGGCGGTGCCCGTGGCGGGGTTCACATGGAGGATCTTGATGGTGTCGCTGCGTTGCCCACCGACGAGCGACGCGCTGCCGAAGGCCTTGGAGGCCGCGGGGCTATCGCCGGCCCGGGAGTCCGATCCCACGATGAGCACGTTGTAGGGGGCACCGGGCGCCTGCGCCGCGCACGTCGAGCACCGGACCGACTTGATCTGGCCCAGTCGGTACCACAGGTACCCGTACACCGACCCCGCCGCGACGAGGACGAGCACCACCACCAGGATGGCCCACCGCACCACCCGCTGGCCGGTGCTGCGTCGCCGTTTACGGCCTCGGCGCGTGGCGGGCCGGACGGTGGGCGGCGCGGCGACGCCGGGGGACGCACCCGGAGGAGGCGGCGGGGCCTCGCCGGGATTCTCACCCGGAGGAGGCGGCGGGGCCTCCCCGGGAGTCTCACCGAGGCGTTCGAGGCCCTGGAATGCACCCGGTGTGGTGCCGGGCGTGCCGGTGGGCTCGGGATCCAACCGCGCGTGGCCGATCAGTTCGCCTCTCCCCGCGGCCCCACCACGAGGACGACGGCGAGCCATGGCACGAGACGGTACCAGCGCCTCCGCGCTGCCAGGTCGCGCCGGCGGCACCATGCGGCGCGACGACGGCGCGCCGTGTCGGGGTCAGTCGGGGTCAGTCCCCCAGGTGATCGACCACGAGCGTGGCCACCGGGCCCGGTCTCTCCAGCGGTGCCAGGTGGCCGGCGTCGTCGAGGTCGACGACCGTGGCGTCGCGGATCGCCGAGGCGTAGGCCTCGGCATGTGCCCGGGGAACGATGCCGTCCTGGCGGGCGTGGATGATCACGGTGGGCGACGTGATGCGTCCCAACCGGCCGCGGAGCTTGGGGTCGTGGAGGTACGGGTTCCACCCCACCTTGGCCGTGGCCGCCTGGGCCTGGAGGACGGGGCGGACGAGATCGAAGGGGATCTGCGACGGATCGGCCTCCATCCCGTCCATGGCGCGCATGAGCTGGGCGATCGGATAGTCGCGATCGGCGAAGAGCTCGTCGGCGAGCTCGGCGAGGGACCGGCCGAAGATCTCGGTGATCGGGGCACCCTCCACATAGAGACCGACCGGGTTCACGAGCACCATCCGCCGTACCCGCTCGGGCCAGCGCACGGCGAGCTCGGCGGCCATCCACCCTCCGAGCGAGAGGCCCACCACGTCGCACCACGGAAGTTCCAGCCGGTCGAGAACGTCGAGGAGGTGGAAGGCGGCGTCCTCGATGTCGTCGATGAGCTCGAGGCCCTCCGATGCACCGAAGCCGGGGAACAACGGGGCCACCACGTGGCGGGTGTCGGCCAGCTCCTCCAACAGGACCATGCCCGGCGCCTCGCCCTGCGCCGAGTGCAGGTAGAGAAGCGGGGCCGGTCCACCGCTGCCTCCCCGGTGGAGCTCGATGGAGCCGACGGCGGTCTCGACGGTCCCCGGCGCCAGGACGGTCACGACGTCGCCGCCGGGGTGGCCACGTCCGCGCCGGACACCTGCGTGCCCGGGAACGTTGCCCGCAGCTTGGGCATGACCTCCCCGGCGAAGAGCTCGAGGCTCCGCTTGGTGTCCGCGGCGGGAAGGGTGCCCAGCTGGAACAGTCCCAGCAGGTTGCCGACCCCCAGCCGGTCGACGTTGGCGGCCAGGAGCTCGGTGACGGTCTCGGGGGATCCCACGATGGCGTACTGACCCTCGACGACCTGGTCCCAACTGTCGAGGTTGAGGGCGAACGTGCCGGCGTTCTTCATGATGTTCTCCGTGGAGCGCACCGAGGTGTAGCCGGGGGGCGAGATGTTGATGCCGGGCAGGAGCCGGCGGACGAAGTACCAGAAGTGCTCCTCGTAGCGCCGACGAGCTTCCTCGTCGGTCTCGGCCACGAAGATCGGCACCAGCCAGCCCAGCTGCAGAGGATCGGCCTCGTAACCCTCTTTCCGACAGGCCTCGCGCATCATGGCGAACATGCGCTCGAAGACGCTGATGTGGAAGTACGGGATCCCCATGTACGCGTAGCGGTGCCGGGCCACGAACTCGAGGGTCTCGAGGGACCCGACTCCGGGGATCCAGATCTCGGGATGTGGCTGCTGGATCGGCCGGGGCCACGAGTTGACGTACCGCAGCTTGTAGTGCTTGCCGATGTACTCGAAGGGGCCCGGTTCGGTCCATACCTTGAGGATCAGCTCATGGGCCTCGGCGAAGCGCTCGCGGGCGTGGGCGGGGTTCAAGGAGAACGAGTAGTACTCCGGGCCACCCCCGACGACCATCCCGGCGATGAGCCGTCCCCCGCTGATGCAGTCGATCATGGCGAACTCCTCCGCCACGCGCGTGGGGGGGTCGTACAAGGGCAGGGCATTGCCCACCACGGCGATACGGACCCGCGAGGTGAGGCGGGCGAGAATCGACGCGATCAGATTGGGGGACGGCATGATGCCGTAGGCGTTCTGGTGGTGCTCATTGACGCACACGCCGTCGAACCCGAGCTCCTCGGCGTACACCAGCTCGTCGATGTAGCGGTTGTAGAGGTCACCCCCGAGCCGGGGATCGAACAGCTCGTTCGGACACGTGATCCACGCCGGCCCGTCGTAGTCCGCAGGCAGATCCGGATAGGGCATGAGATGGAAGCTGAAGAAGCGCACGGCGGGCCTCCTGCGTCGACGCACGTGGCGGAGCCGCGGTCATGGTACTGCCACCCTCACTGACTGACGAATCAGTTTTGGGTGCCGGCGTCGTGTTCTCGAGCGGCCGACTCGAACGCGCCGTACCCGGTGCGCTCGAGCTCGCCGGCCAGTTCCGGTCCACCGCTGGCCACGATGCGACCGCGCACGAGTACGTGCACGACGTCGGGCTGCAGGACAGAGAGGAGGCGCCGGTAGTGCGTGATGGCCAGGACCCCGAGTCCCCATTCCGCCACGCCGTCGCGCACACGCTGCGCCACGTCCCGCAGTCCGTCGATGTCGATGCCCGAGTCGAGCTCGTCGAGCACGGCGATGCTCGGGCGCAGCATCGCCATCTGCAAGGTCTCGCTGCGCTTTCGCTCACCCCCCGACAGGTCGACGTTGAGGGGCCGATCGAGCAGGCGCGTCTCGAGCCCCACCCGCCGGGCTTCGACCAGGGCTCGCGACGCGAGCGTTCCCACGGCGTCGTCGGGGCTCATGCCCCGCCCCGCCAAGGCCTCGGTCAGCGCCTGGTGCAGTCCCACCCCGGGCACCTCGATGGGGTCCTGGGGGGCGAGGAACAGCCCCAGTCGGGCCCGCTCGAAGGGCGGCAGGTGGAGAAGGTCCTGGCCGTCGAGTGTCACGGTTCCCCCCAGCACCTGGTAGCCGGGCTTGCCCATGAGGACGTGGGCGAGCGTGCTCTTGCCCGAACCGTTGGGCCCCATGACGGCGTGGACCTCGCCGCTTCTCACCACGAGGTCGACACCGGTCAGCACCTCCACGCCGGCGACGCCGGCCCGGAGCCCCTGCACCTCCAGCCGGTGGTCCGCGTCGGGAGAGTCGGTCATCGCCGGGCCGGTCGTCACGGGAGCTCCACGAGCACGTCGCCGCCCTCGACGTGCACGGTGTAGACCGGCACCGGCTTGGTCGCCGGCAACGACCGGGGCTCGCCGGTCTGCAGGTCGAACATCGAGCCGTGCTTCCAACATTCGATCTCGCATGCGTCGACGAGCACCTCGCCTTCCGACAGCGAGTAGTCCTCGTGGCTGCAGACGTCGCCGATGGCGTAGAAGTCGTCTTCGATACGCACCAGGGCGATCCGGTGGGCTCCGACGTCGAAGCGCCGGGCGTCCCCCGTCGACAGCTCCTCACGGCCGCACAGCCGGACGACCTCACCCATCGGTACCCTCCTGCCCCGACAGGCGCCCGGCCAGTCGGCGCCGCACCGCGTCCTCGACCCAGCGGCCCACACCGGGGAACGGAGCGCGCCCGGCGAGGTCCGAGAAGAACCCGAGGACGATGAGGCGCTCGGCCACAGCCGGCTCGATCCCGCGCGTCTCGAGGTAGTACCGCTGCTCCTCGTCGATGGGGCCCACCGTGGAGGCGTGGCTGCACCGCACGTCGTTCTCGTCGATGTCGAGATTCGGCACCGAGTCGGCGTGGGCACCTTCGGAGAGCACCAGGTTGTGGTTGGTCTGCATGGCATTGGCGCCGCGTGCCCCCTTGCGGATCCGGATCAGGCCGCTGTAGACGGATCGGGCCGTGTCGGCCACCGCCCCCTTGAACAGCAGTTGGCTCTCGGTGCGCGGCGCGGCGTGGTCTTGGAGCGTCCGGAAGTCGTGAACCTGATCGCCGGTGCCCAGGTAGGCGGCGAGGAGCGACGTGCGACCCGCCTGGCCCACCAGGTCGGAGTCGGTGCGAACCCGCGCATAGCGACCCCCGAGCCCGGCCGTGAACGACTGCAGCGTGGCGTCGCGCCCGACGCGGCTCGCCTGTAGCGCGATGGAGGTCGCTCCGTGCCCGAGGACCTGCAGGTTGGCGTAACGGAGATGGGCGTCGTCGGCCACGTGCAGCTCGGTCACCGGCACCACGAGGGTGGCGAAGGGCGCGCCCTCGGACTCGTCGCCCGCCGGCAGCGCCCCGCCGACCGCACCGGGGGCGATGAGCTCGATGATCCCCGCCTCGGCGGAGGTGCCCACCTGCGCCAGGGTGTGGGGGAAGACCGACACGCCCGGTGCCGATCCCACGCCGGGATCGATGAGGTGGACCACGATGACCGGATCGGCGACCACGGTCTTGGGCGGCACCCTCACGAGCACGACATCGGACACGAAGGCGTCGTGCAGCTCCCCGAAGGCGTCACGGGCGGGCGCCAGCATCCCGAGAGCATCGGGGGCCGAGGCACCGGCAGCCGAACCACGGGCCCCGGCGACCGAAAGAGCCTCGGGAGCCGACTCGGTGATCTCGATGGCCTCGATGACGCCGTTGCGGGTCACGACCAGCCCGGCGCGCCGGCCCAGGGAGTCCGCCAGCCGGCGGGCCACCGCCAGCGCCGGCTCGGACCCCTCTCCCCCGGGCCGGGCCCGGGCGGGCTCGTAGCCGTCCAAGTCGAACGCGTCGATACCGCTGTAGCGCCACACCTCTTCGGACTCGGTGGGGACGCTCGAGGTGGAGAACCGCTCCCAGGCTTCGGAGCGGCGCTTCACCAGCCAATCAGGGCCGCCAAGTGCCGACGAGGCGTCGGCGGTGAAGGTGGTCAGGGGTCTACCTCTCTCGAACGGGGCTGAGGGCGGCTCGGAAACACGGCGGGCCCTGCCCAGAGCCTACCGGTCGGGACCACCCGCCCTCCGAGAACGACGGTTCGCGCCGGAGCCGGGAATCGGCCACGGGACAGGCTCACGGCGGGCCGTAAGGTGGCGCTATGCCGAACTTCGACGTGCTCTCCATCGAACGCGACGGCCACGTCGCCACCCTCTGGTTCGACCGGGCCGAGGCCCGAAACGCCATGGGGCCGGCCTTCTGGGCCGACCTGCCGCTCGCCATGGACGAGCTCTCCGCCGACCGCGCCGTCCGTGCCATCGTCATCGCCGCCAAGGGGCCGCACTTCAGCGTGGGGCTCGACCTGAAAGCCATGGCCGGGATGCTCACCGGCGGCACCGACGACTCCGGGGCGGCGTCGGGGGATAACGGCAAGGGACGCGCCCCGTCGGCGGCGTCACGGGCCGTCACAGCACGCCAAGGTGTTCTTCGTATGCAGGCCTCGGTCACCTCGGTCGCCCAGTGCCCCAAGCCGGTCATCGCCGCCATCCACGGCTATTGCATCGGGGGCGGAGTCGACGTCGCCGCCGCGTGTGACATCAGGGTGGCGAGCGCCGACGCCGTCTTCTCGGTGCGCGAGACCAAGGTGGCCATCGTGGCCGACCTCGGAAGCCTGCAACGGCTGCCCCGCATCATCGGCAAGGGGCACCTGGCCGAGCTGGCCTTCACCGGCAAGGACATCACCGCGGCCCGGGCCCAGGAGATCGGCCTCGTCAACGACGTGGCCCCCGACGCCGGTGCCGCCCTGGCCGCCGCCCGGCAACTCGCCACCGAGATCGCCGCCAATTCGCCGTTGGCCGTGCAGGGCACCAAGGCGGTGCTCACCGCCTGTGAGGACAAGTCGGTGGCCGACGGCCTCGACTACGTGGCCACGTGGAACGCGGGGTTCTTGTCCTCAGACGACCTGGTCGAAGCCATGACCGCCTTCATGGAGAAGCGCCCGCCCGAGTTCAAGGGCCGCTGACCGCTCGAAGTCCTCAGCGACGCCTCCACCAGCGCCGGGGGCGCTCTTTGGTGCGTTCCTCTTTCTCCACCTCGGCCAGGGTCTCGGGCACCACCGCGTCGACGATGTCCGCGGCCTCTTCGAGGAGCCGCACGACGTCGGGGCCGCCGGGACCGGGCTCGTCCTCGATGGGAGGCTCCACCAGGCTCCCGTGCTGCCATCCCACGTCGGCCAGTCGGGGCGCGTAGGACGCGCAGTCATCGGGGCACCGCCACGGCGCCTCGGGAGCGAGGTCGAGCTCACAGAAACGCACGACCTCGCCGGTGTTGTACGAGCGGCTCTGGAAGTGCTTGCACCCCTCACGCATGGGCACCAGCACCGCCTCCTCTCCTCGACGAGCTGAGCGGAGGTGCCGGGCGAAAGCCCGACCCGATCAGCCGACTGCACCCTCCATCTGCAGCTCGATGAGCCGGCTCCACTCCACCGCGTACTCCATGGGCAGGGTGCGGACGACGGGCTCGATGAAGCCGTTGACGATCATACTCATCGCCTGGCTCTCCGAGAGGCCCCGGCTCATGAGATAGAAGAGCTGATCCTCGCCGACCTTGGACACCGTGGCTTCGTGCCCGATCTGGGCGTCGCGCTCCTCGACCTCCATGTAGGGCTTGGTCTCAGAGGTCGACTCCTCGTCGAGGATGAGGGCGTCACAACGAACGAAGCTCTTGGCGTGCTTCGCCCCTTCCTCCACTCGGACCAGGCCCCGGTACGTCGACAGGCCACCGTCCTTGGAGATCGACTTCGACACGATCGTCGACGTCGTCTCGGGCGCGGCATGGACCATCTTCGCCCCGGCGTCTTGGTGTTGGCCGGCGCCGGCATAGGCCACCGAGAGCACCTCGCCCGAAGCCTTGGGCCCCATCAGGTACACCGACGGGTACTTCATGGTGAGGCGCGACCCGATGTTGCCGTCGATCCACGCCACATGCGCTTCGGCTTCGGCCCGGGCCCGCTTGGTCACCAGGTTGTAGACGTTGTTCGACCAGTTCTGAATGGTCGTATAGGTGATGCGCGAGCCCTCGAGGGCCACCAGCTCGACCACGGCCGAATGGAGCGAGTCGGTGGTGTACACCGGTGCCGAGCAACCTTCGACGTAGTGAACCTCAGAGCCCTCGTCCGCGATGATGAGCGTCCGTTCGAACTGGCCCATGTTCTCGGTGTTGATCCGGAAGTACGCCTGCAAGGGCATGTCGACCTTCACACCGGGCGGCACGTAGATGAACGAGCCACCCGACCACACGGCCGAGTTGAGAGCGGCGAACTTGTTGTCGTTGGGCGGGATGATCGTCCCGAACCAACGCTTCACGATCTCGGGGTACTCCTTGACGGCGGTGTCCATGTCGCAGAACAGCACGCCCTGGGCCTCGAGGTCGGCGCGGTTGCGGTGGAAGACCACTTCGGAGTTGTGGACGATGAATCCCTCGGCCACGAAGTTGTGATGTCCCTGCACCTCGATGTCGAAGACGGGCTCCACGCCAACCGCCTCGATCGACTCGATCTTGACGAATCCCATCATCTCACTCGTGTGCGCCCGGAACACCGTGCCCTTGGCCGTCCGGTCGGTGTGCGCATACTGGCGACGACCCAGCCGGTTGCGCCGACGCGGAGAGCGCGCCGGGATCTGGTCGAACCGCCCGCTCAACCTCAGGTGGTAGGCCTGCATGATCCGATCCCGATCAAAGGGGTGCCGGTTGCGAACATCGATGACGCGGCTGCTCCCGATGCCACACAGGGCGAGCAACTCCTTCAGTTGAGTCAACATCTCCCGATTGGCGCTGCAGAACCTGGCGTCCTTCGAGGTCGGATGGTCTCTCACGTAGCCGTCGGAGTCGAGCAGTCCCGCGATCAGTGCCAACCGCTGGGATCGAGGCAGGCCAAAGCACCAATCCGGGAAGCGCTTGGTCTTGGACGTTCCCCCGAGACCGTTGAGCTCGACAAACTCGGCCAGGGCGGCAGTGCCCTTCCCCCGCAGCCGGAGCCCGTCCGAGGCCAGGGCCAACTCGACCCCGAACAGGTCCCGGGTCACCCGCCGAATCTCCTCGACCAGAGCCTCGTCGGTCCCGTCGACGGCGATCTCGACAACGGGATACCGGCCCTGCTTCAGGTAGCCGTCACCCAGATAGACACCAGCCCACCAGCACAGGTCGTCCGTCGTCGTCGTCGGGAACCGGGCGGCTTCGGGCCGGTCCGGGGCCATGAGCGCGAAGGGCCGACCGTAGTCAGGAATGTCGGTTGCGATGGCGACCAGATCGCCGACGGCGAGATCCTCGACTGGAACCCAGGTGGCGCGGAACCGGGCATGCTTCGCTCCGGGGCGTCGCTCGTCTCGTAGGACAAGGAAGGGGTGGTTGGACGACGCTCCGATCGTCCGACCCCGAGCCGTGATCTCGAAGACTTCCTTCTCACCCGAACACCGGTGTCCGACGACCCCGGCCATGACGACCTCCTTGGACGCTTCGTCCAAGGAGAAGACCTCGTCCCCCGGGGCCAGTTCCTTGATCGGTCGCATACCCGACGTCGTCCACACACGCGTCGAGCCGCGCAAACACTCGTATTGTGCCGTCACCCCGGCGAGGTACTTGCGCTCGGCCTCGGGGATGCCCAGCTTCTCGTAGGTCGACTTGATGGACTCGGGCAGCGCGTCCCAGTCCTTCACCTGACCCTCGGTGGGCTTCACGTAGTAGTAGATGTTGTCGAAATCGAGATCGGGCATGTTCACCGCGAACCAGGGCGCCATCGGTCGCGCCATGAACCGCTTCAGGGCCTTGAGCCGGAAGTTGCGCATCCAGTCGGGCTCGCCCTTCATGGCCGACATCTCTCGGACGATCTCCTCGGAGAGACCCTTCTTGGGCTTGAAGACGTAGTCCTCGACGTCACTCCAGCCGAGCTTGTACCGGCCGAGATCGAGATCCGCTGTCGTCATCGTCACCATCACCTCTGGCCCTGACCGGCACGTGCCGGGCATCGCCCGGCCCGACCATCGGGGCCGCCCAGGAGGATTTCCCCTATCTAGATAGTAACAACCCAGGTGTGGCGTGGCGACCAGGAGGACCCCGGTCTGGGATCATCGGCCCATGACCGGACCCGAGGGCGACGCAGGAGCTGACCAGGGCCCACCCGTGGCCCCCCGCCGCCCCACCGTGCTCGAGGCCCACGGGGACCGACGGGTGGACGAGTGGTTCTGGCTGCGCCAGCGCGACGACCCCGACGTGCTCAGCCTGCTGCGGGCCGAGAACGCCTACACCGAGCGCCAGACCGCACATCTCGCTGGGCTCCGCGACGAGCTCTTCACCGAGATGAAGGCGCGCATCGTCGAGACCGACCTGAGCGTGCCCGTGGCCAAGGGCCCGTGGTGGTACTACGAGCGGACCCTCGAAGGGCGCGACTACGTCATCCACTGCCGCCTTCCGGTCCGGAGCACCGGCCTCGACGCCACCCCCCCGTCGGTGTCGGACGGGGAGAGACCCGACGAGCAGGTGCTGCTGGACGAGAACGTGCTCGCCGAGGGCCACGAGTATCTCGACGTCGCCAACCTTGCCGTGAGCCCCGGCCACAGCCGACTCGCCTACGCCTTCGACACCACCGGCGACGAGCATTTCACCCTCAAGGTGCGCGACCTCGAGAGCGGTGACGACCTCGAGGACGCCATCGAAGGAACCTCGTACGGGGTGGCCTGGGCCAACGACGACAACACCGTCTTCTTCACGCGGCCCGACGCCGCCAACCGGCCCTTCCAGCTGTGGCGACACCGCGTCGGCAGCCCTCCCGAGGAGGACGTCCTCGTCGTGGAAGAAAGCGACGAACGATTCCACCTCGGCGTCGGGCGCACCAAGGACGGCGCCTACGTGGTGGTGGAGATGCACTCCCGGATCACCTCGGAGGTACAGGTCATCCCCGCCGACCGGCCCGAGGAGGCCCCCCGGGTCGTGCTCCGACGCGCCCAAGGGGTCGAGTACGGCATCGAGCACCACGACGGCACGTTCATCGTGCTCACCAACGACCGAGCCGAGAACTTCAGGGTGGTGGCCACTCCCGCCGACAGTCCCTCCCCCCTGACTTGGACCGAGCTGATCCCGCACCGACCCGATGTCCGGCTCGAGGGTCTCGATGTCTTTTCCGGTCACCTCGTCAGCTACGAGCGACGACAGGGGATGCCGCGCATCAGGGTCATCGCCCTTCCCGCCGACGGGCCCCGGTGGGCCCGGGAGCTCCCCGAGGGATACCTGGTGCCGTGCCCCGAGACCCCCTCGGCCTCGTGGGGAGGGCCCAACCCGGAGTTCACCAGCCGGTCGCTTCGCTACGAGTACTCCTCACTGGTCACCCCCCGCTCGGTCTACGACCTCGACCTCGACACCGGGAGTGCCGTGCTGCGCAAGCGCCAACCGGTGCTCGGCGGCTACGACCCGGCGCGCTATGCCACGGAGCGTCTGTGGGCGACGGCTCCGGACGGGACCGAGGTGCCGCTGTCGATCATCTCGCGCCGAGATGTGGCGCGCGACGGCACCGCACCGTGTCTCTTGTACGGGTACGGGTCCTACGAGTACTCGATCGACCCGATCTTCTCGTCACTGCGGCTGAGCCTCCTCGACCGTGGGTTCGTCTTTGCCATCGCCCACGTCCGCGGCGGGGGCGAGCTCGGGCGTCACTGGTACGAGGACGGCAAGCTCCTGGCCAAGCCCAACACCTTCAGCGACTTCGTGGCCTGCGCCCGCAAGCTGATCGAGGATCGGTGGACCGCACCCGATCGTCTCGTGGCCCGGGGCGGGTCGGCCGGAGGACTGCTCGTCGGCGCCGTCGCCAACCTGGCCCCGGAGTTGTTCCGAGCCATGGTGGCCGAGGTGCCCTTCGTCGACTGCCTGAGCACGATGCTCGACGACACCCTTCCCTTGACCGTCATCGAGTGGGAGGAATGGGGGAACCCCGGCGCCGACCCCGAGGTGTACGCCGTGATGAAGAGCTACACCCCCTACGAGGGTGTCCGACCGACCCGCTACCCCGCCCTGCTCGTGACGGCCGGGCTCGAAGACCCCCGCGTGGGCTACTGGGAGCCGGCCAAGTGGGTCCAGAAGCTCCGGGACAACGACCCCGACGGGCACGTGCTCTTGAAGGTCGAGCTCGACTCGGGCCACGCCGGGCCGTCGGGTCGCTACGAGGCCTGGCGAGACGAGGCCTTCGTCGTGTCGTTCGTCCTCGATGCCGTCGGCCGGGGCACCTGACGCCGGCCGTAGGCCTATGAGGCGGCCTGGAACGTGAGGTTGAACGGGGACCGGAAACCGGCGGGAAGCGTGACGGGCTGGCCGTCCATGGTGACGCTGGCATCGCTGGGGGCACCGAGTTGGACCCCGAGATTGCCCGTCACGGACAACGAGTGGGACTCCCCCGCCGCCACGGTGCCCGCCCACACCACATGTCCCGTCGCGGGGTCAGTGGCCATGACCCAGCACGGGGCCGTCGCATCGATGGCCACCGTGTAGGTGGACGAGGGGGCCGCATAGGTGGCGCTGTAGGCCGTCGGCTGTGCGGGAGCGAAGGCGCGCGCCGGCGCGGTGGTCGTCGCGGTCCCACCCCGAGCCGCCGTCATGGGGCGCTGCGCCCGCGTGGTGGTGTGCGACGGGGGGTGTCGCCGCGATGCCAGGACGCCACCGACGGCACCGCCCACTCCGATCACCGCAGCCACGGTGGCCGCGACGAACCTGGTTCGCCGCACGCGCGCCCGTCGGAGCCGTCGAGCTTGCTCGGCTGCTCCGGGGAGTTGGCTCCCCATGCGGTGGGCGACCGTCGGGGAGACCGCTCCGGAACGTCCCGAGGGCGCGCCGAAGGCGTCGTCGCTCACCACAGCGGTCTCGCGTCGACCCGTCTCGAGCTTGGCCGATTGCCGCGAGGCCGACACCGCCGTCCGCGACGGGGGCGCGCCCGGGCTCGCCGAGCCGGTGGAGCCGACCACCCCGGGCGCCGCCGCCTCGCGCCGCGTTGACGCCGACCGCTTGGCACGCGATGGGCCGTTCCCGCTCGGGCGCGATGGGCCGTTCCCACTCGGGCGCGCCGCGCCGTTGCGTTGCACATCCTGGGGACGGCCTGTCGCCGGGAACGGACGGGGCGCGGGCGGGGACTTCGATGCCGGTCCTCGGCGACCCGGGGTGGGCGGTACCGATTCCTGACGTCGGTCCGCCACGTGACGAAGGGTCGCCAGCGTGTGCTGGTGGTGCTGCACCGACTGGCGCTCGTCCGCTCCGCGGTGCCACGTCACCCAGGCCAGGATCGCGGCGACGAGGGCGATCACACCGAGGATCACTGCCGTCGTCATCGCCACCATTCAATCGAACATGGCGGCATCTGGATACCCCGGCCTGGCGGTGCCACTCCCCCGCACCGCCCCGAGGCACGACTCCGGGGCGCCACCCCAGCGTGAGGGCCCGTTCACGACAGATGCCCGGTTCGCCGCATTCCCCGGTGCCACCGCCACCGCGGGCCCGGGCCGCCGTCAGGACTGGGGCAAGGCGGGGAACGCGGAATCGGGCGGCGCGGGCCGCGGCGGTTCTCGTCGAGCCAACGCGGCCGCGATCGAGGGCGCCAGACGGTCGGCTTTCACCTGCTCGATCCGGTCGGCGCGCTCGTGGAACTCGGGCATGACCTCACGAGCGAAGAGCTCGAGGGACTCACAGATGTCCTCGTGACGGTTGCGACCTGCCTGACTGACGAAGATGAGCTGGTCGACCCCGGCGGCTTCGTACCCGCGCACGAGCGCACGGATCTGCGACGGCGTCCCGATGGCCCCCCGCAGCGACCCGAAGCCCTCCTCCATGAGCTGCGCGCCCAACTGCAGGCCGGTCTGCGCGGCGACGGAGCGGTTGAACCCGAAGCGGTCCCTGTTCTCCAGGAACTCCTGCCATACGTCGGTCTCACCGGGTTTGTGCATGCCGAACACGTAGTAGTGGGCCAGGGAGTACCCGAAGAAGTGACTGCCGTCGAGGCCGCGGTCGATCGCCACGGTCTCATCCGCGTGACACATGAGGGGGAGGACGCAGGCCACGGCGGCGTTCACCGCGAACCCGGCGGGCACGCACTGCGCTGATGCGATCGTGGCGTAGTAGTCGTCCACCCACTCTTTGGCTTCGTCCGCCTCGACGAACGAGAAGGTCAGCGCGCCGATCCCGAGCGTGGCAGCCAGACGGATCGTGTCGCGACGACTGCACGCCACCCACAACGGCGGATGAGGTTGTTGCAGCGGCTTGGGCACCAGATTTCTCGCCGGCATGTGGACGAATCGGCCTTCGTAGCCTGCGAAGGGCACTTCGACCATGAGTCTGGTGACCACGTCCAACGCCTCGCGCCACTGGTCGCGCTTGGTGGCCCGCTCCACGCCGAACCCACCCAGCTCCGCCTCCGAGCTCGCCTCACCCGTGCCGAAGTCCACCCGGCCGTCGGAGACGAGGTCGAGGGTGGCGATGCGCTCGGCCACCCGGGCGGGGTGATTGAACCCCCCGGGCAACTGCACGATCCCGTGCCCGAGCCTGATGCGTCGTGTCCGCTGGCTGGCGGCGGCCAGGAACACCTCGGGCGCCGAGGAGTGGGAGTACTCCTCGAGGAAGTGGTGCTCGACCTCCCACACGTAGTCGAAGCCCAGGGCGTCGGCCAGCTCGACCTGTTCGAGGGCCTCTTTGAGCAGGCGATGCTCGGCCCCGTCGGTCCAGGGCCGGGGCAGCTGGAACTCGTAGAAGATTCCGAAGCGCACCGCCGGGAGCGCCTAGACGCCGTGCTCGTGCTCGAGCTCGAGCATGGCGTCGACCAGGCGTTCGACCAGGGCTCGGTCCCGAGGTGACAGCCGGCGCAGCTTGATGGCCAGGAGGGACCCGTCGTCGTCGGGCCGGGATGCGCCTGAGGTTGCCGAGGCCGACCGCGCTGGACGAGCGGGCCGGCCGATCCGGGCGAGGACGTCTTCCACCGGGAGCTCCAGCGCGCCGGCGACGCGCTCGAGGACGTCCGCGCTCGGGTTGGGAAGAAGTCGGATGGCGCCGATGGCCTCTTTGCGGCCGGTCTCGAGATCCCGCCACAGGGTCTCGGACACCTTGGCCCGTCGGGCGGCGTCGCGCCGCCGCAGGCCGCGCTGCTCGCGCTGCTCGGCGAGCCAGCGCCCGAACTCGACCCACTGCTGCGATTCGTCCACGCTGCCAGCGTGCCGCCTGGAGGCTCCGGAGTCCAGCCGGTCAGCGCGTCACGCCACTGCGGACAGCGACGGTCAGGCGCACGCCCCACGCCGTCGGTTCACGTCCGCAGTCCGAAGCGAGGAGTCAGTGCGGGGTCGAGCTCGGCCCGCCGAGGATTGGACTGATCGCGCGTCGAGAGGACGGGATCGCGCAGTCCCCAGTCGGCGGCGATCTCGGGGTCGTCCCAGGCCACACCGAGCTCGTCGGCGGGGTTGTAGTAGTTGTCGACCAGGTACCAGAGCAGGACGTCGGTGAGCGATGCGAACCCGTGGGCCACCCCCGGGGGGATGAAGACACCGTTGTCGAGCTCACCGGAGAGGTCGAGCACCAGCGTGGACCTCTCGGTCGGGGACCCGACGCGCAGGTCGTGGAGGACGACCCGGGCCGTGCCCCGCAGCACGTACCAGTAGTCGGCCTGGTGGAGGTGATAGTGGAGGCCGACCACGGCACCGGCCTGCTTCTCCGAACGGTTCCCCTGGACCATCTCTCGCCCGAGGGGGAACCAGGACCGGCGGTAGGTCTCGACGAAACGACCGCGCTCGTCGCCATGGACGTCGGCCTCGACGACGACGACGTCGGCGATGGTGTCAGAAGGGGTGACCTGGGGCATTGGGTGAGGCTAACCGGCTCCCGTCGGTCGGAACGACACGCTGAGGCGTCACACCCCCGGCCGGGGGCACGCTACGGCTCGAAGCGCCCGAAACCACCGCGGTAGTAGACGAGGGGTTGGCCACGGCTCACGCCCATGTCCTGCACCCTCCCCACCACGAGCTCGTGGTCGCCCGCGTCATGGGCCAGTTCGAGGCGGCATTCGATCCACGCCAGCGCCCCGTCGAGCACCGGCGCACCGTTGGCACCGGGTCGCCATCCCACGCCGGTGAACTTGTCACCGCCTGAGACGGCGAAGTCCCGACTGAGCGCCTCCTGGTCGTCGGCGAGGATGTTGACGCAGAACACCCCCGCCGCGGCGATCCGGGGCCAGCTCGTCGAGTTCTTCCCCGGGGCCAGCGCCACCAGCGGCGGTTCGAGCGACAGCGACGTGAAGGTCTGGCAGGTGAAGCCGACAGGCTGGTCGTCCTCGATGGCGGTGACGATCGTGACACCGGTGGCGAAATGCCCCATCACCTCACGAAAGCGGGCCCCGTCGAATGTCGATGCACCGACGCGCTCGAGATCGTCCCCGTCGGCCCCGCCCCTTGGCTCACCCATCACGTCCCCTCGTCGTCCTCGGGCCCTCGTCGTCCTCGACGAGTGCACACCCTGAGTGTGTCAGGGGCGGTCGAGGTCGATCGTCAATCCTTCCCTGGCGGCGAGGACGCCGTCGAGATGGCGGGCGTCGTCGGTGGCCTGGGCCTGGGCCAACAGGCCGTCGATGTCGTCGTCGGTGTGGCGGGGGTCGTGGTGGAACAGCGCCAGCCGGCGGGCCCCGGCGGCGGCGGCCACGTGCACCGCATAGGCCACCGTGGAGTGGCCCCACGTGGCCTTGGCCCGGAACTCCTCCTCGGTGTACTGCGCGTCGTGGATCACGAGGTCGGCCCGGTCGCACAGTTCGAGCACGGCCGAGTCGACGAAGGCGCGATCGTCGGGAGCCTGGTGATCGCACACGAAGGCCACCGCGCAGTTGCCGGCCTCGATGCGGAACCCGAGGGTGGTCCCGACATGGGGGACCTGGCGGACGAGGACCTTGGCCGAACCCACCGCCAGCACCTCGTCGGTCACTTCGTGGAACTCGATCTTCCCCTGGAGCTCTTTCACCTGGACCGGGAAGAACGGGGGCTTCACCACCCGGTCGATGATGTCGTCCAGCGAGGCGCCGTCCTGGGGTGGCCCGTAGACGTCCATCCGGCCGCCTTCACGCAGCATCGGGGTGCAGAAGGGCAAGCCGATGATGTGGTCCCAGTGCAGGTGGGTGAGCAGGGCGGTGACCTCGATGGGCGTGCCGAGCCCGTAGCGGTCCTCGAGCGCGTGGCCCAGGGGGCGCAAGCCGGTGCCCAGGTCGAGAACGATGGGGGGCTCGTCGCCCACCTCCACCGCGACACAGGCCGTGTTGCCGCCGTAGCGGACGTACTGCTCGCCCGAGCAGGGGCACGAACCCCTCACGCCGAAGAATGTGACTCGCAGCGCCGACCCCTCCCCCTCAGGCTTCCTCCACAGCACCTGTGGATCTCGCCGCCGATGTGGCTTCGGTCAGCCGGGAACCGAGGAGGGGCCCTGTCGGGGCGACACTACTCTGCGTCCGTGCAACAGCGGGCAACAAATGTCAACGGCATCGAGCTCTCCTACCTTGAGTCGGGGCCGCCACAGGGCCCCCTGGCCCTGTGCCTCCACGGCTTCCCCGACACCGCCCACACCTGGCGCCACCTCCTACCGGCCCTGGCCGAGGCCGGCTACCACGCCGTGGCCCCCTGGATGCGGGGATATGCCCCCTCCGAGGTCTCCCCCGACGAGGTCTACCAAGTGGGCGCCCTCGCTGCCGACGCCTCGGCCCTGCACGAGGCTCTGGGGGGAGACGGGCGGGCGGTGCTCATCGGCCACGACTGGGGCGCGTATGCCAGCTACGGCGCCGCCACCTTGCACCCCGAACGGTGGCGCCGCGTCGTCACCATGGCCGTGCCGCCCCTGGCCGCCTCGGCGTCGTCGTTCTTCACCTATGCGCAGATGAAGCGCAGCTTCTACATATTCTTGTTCCAGACCCCCATCGCCGAGATGGCGGTCAGCGCCGACGGTCACGAGTTCCTGGACCTCCTGTGGGCCGACTGGTCGCCGGGATACGACGCCTCGTGGGACGTCGCCCGGGTGAAGGAGTCCATCGGGAACCCGGCCAACCTCTCGGCCGCCATCGGCTACTACCGGGCCCTGTTCGACCCCACCCGGCACCGCCCCGCCTACGACGACGCGCAGGTGGCCTCGACGTCGTCTCCCCCCCAGCCCACGATGTACCTGCACGGCGCCGACGACGGGTGCATGGCCGTCGATGCCGTCGGGGACGTGGCCTCGGTGCTGTCGGAAGGGTCCGAGTACGTGATCGTGGAGCGCGCCGGACACTTCTTGCACCTCGAGCAACCCGAGATCGTGAGGACGCGGGTCATGCGGTTCCTCGACACCTGAGGCCCGCACGAGTCCAAGCCGCGCCGCGGCGCCCTCCGCCCCACGAGCGACCCGGGTCAGGGAAGGACCAGGACGTTTCCCCGTGCCCGTCGGGCGAGGCCTTCGGCCACGAGACCGTCGGCCACGCGTCGGGCCCGCTCGGGGTCCTCGGGCCAGCCGCACACCGAGCGCAACCGTCGGGGTGGAACCGGTCCCGACCGCAACGCGTCCACCAGGCGGCCCCGTCCCTGACGGTCAGAACCCTCGAAACGGGACTGGCGCGCCGGCGCCGGCGCCGGGTCGGGCCCGCCGGCGGGGGCGTTGCGCCAGACGCAGGTGCGCGCCAGCGGGCATCGGTCGCACGCCGGCACCCGGGCCCGGCACGCCTCGGCCCCGATCTCCATGAGCGCCTGGTTCCACACCCACGCCCGACCGGGAGGGACCAGCGCGTCGGCCAGCGTCTGGGCCGCGCCCGGAGTCAGCGGCGCTCCCGCCACGGCGCGGGCGAGCACCCTGGCCACGTTGACGTCGACGACAGCCTCGTGGCGCTCGAAGGCGAACACGAGCACCGCTCTGGCCGTGTACGCCCCGATGCCCGGCAGCGCCCGGAGGGCGGCCAGATCGGCGGGAACGGTCCCCCCGTGCCGGGCCACCATGGCCAGTGCCGCCTCGTGGAGATGGCGGGCGCGGCGGTTGTACCCCAGGCCCGCCCACGCCTCGAGCACCGGCCCGAGCCCCGCCTCGGCGCAGGCGGTGACGGTGGGGAACCGATCGAGAAAGCGCCCGTAGGGAGCCACCACACGCTGCGCCTGGGTCTGCTGGAGCATGACTTCACTGACCAGCACCGCCCACGGATCACGGGTCTCTCGCCACGGGAAGGGGCGCAATCCCGACCGGCCCACACCGAGCACGGCGCGGCGTGTCCGCCGCAGTGCCGGCCCGGTGGGCGACTCGGTCAATCCCAGACGTCGTCCCCATAGGGACGGCGCCGGACCGGGGCGAACTCGCGTTTCCACACCATGACCTTGCGGCGGAAGAAGCACACTTCCTCACCGCGTTGGTTGAATCCCTTGGACTCCACCGTGACGATGCCGCGGTCTTGCTTCGAGGAGGACTCCACCTTGGCGATGACACGCGACTCGGCATAGATGGTGTCGCCGTGAAAGGTGGGGTTGCGGTGCACGAGGGACTCGACCTCGAGGTTGGCGATGCACGAGCCGCTCACGTCGGGCACGCTCATCCCCAGCACGAGTGAGTAGACGAGGTTGCCGACGACCACGTTCTTGCCGTGCACCGTCTCGTTCTGGGCGAACCACTCGTTGGTGTGGAGGGGGTGATGGTTCATGGTGATCATGCAGAAGAGGTGGTCGTCGGCCTCGGTCACCGTCTTGCCGGGCCAGTGCCGGTAGACGTCTCCGGGCTCGAAGTCCTCGAAGTACCGGCCGAAGGGTCGGTCGTAGGTCGTCATGGCACCGCCCGCGGACGGGTGGTGAACCCGAGGGCCCAGTCCGCCTCCGACTCGCCCCCGATGGAGAGGCGCCACGTGTAACGGTTGCCGGGCTCGAGGGGGAGCGGGCCCAGGTTGACGGCCAGGGCCACGTCGATCGGCGTCCCCAGAGGGACCGTGGTGGGCCGCACCACGTTGAATTCCCCCCGCACCTCCACCGGGTGGGTCCCGTCGGGCGTGTCCACCATGACCGGCCGCCCGTCGGCGTCTTCGAGGTAGAGCTCCCAGTGGTGCACCTGGTCGGCCTCGTGCCAACCCACGTCGATCTTGAGCGCGATGCCCGACGGCATGGGATCGGGCCCGGTGAGGGACCACCCACCCCCGAGCACGAAGAGCTTCCCGTCGGCGACCTGCGCCGCGTCACACAAGAGCATGGTGACCTTCACGCCCGGCAGGCTACAGCCGGTAGCGTCTTGCCTCGTGCCGAACGCCCTGCGCGACGATGTCTATCGGCGCCCTCTGGCCACCGCACTCGAGCGTCTCGCCGTCGCGCCGGGGTGGCGATGCGTCGACGTCGGGGCCGGTGGCGGGGACGTGTCGGTGGCCCTGGCCGAGATCGTCGGCCACGAAGGGCGCGTGTACGCCGTCGACAGCGATCCACGGGCCCGGGACGAGGTAGCCTCCGCGGCGGCGGCCTTCAGCCAGGTGGTGGCGGTCACCCAGGCGGGAGAGGACCTGGTCCTGCCCGAAGCGGTCGATCTGGCGTTCTGCCGGTTCCTGCTCATGCACGTCGTCGATCCCGCCGTGGTGCTGCGCCGCATGCGCCTGGCGGTACGGCCCGGGGGGTGGGTGGTGGCCCAGGAGCCCATCACCTCGGCCGGTCGGATCGGGGGCGTGGCGCTGTCGATGCCCGGCCCCCCCCACCCCGACGTCGGGGCCCTGCTGCCCGCACTCGTGCGCGACGCCGGGCTCGACATCGTCGACGCCTGGGCGGAGGCGCCCGCCGGAGTCGGCCCCGGGCCCGTCACGGCCTACCTGGGCTCGCTCACCGAGATCGATCCCGGTGATGATCCGGTCGTGCTGCCCCCCCTGGTCACGGTGCTCGGACGCGTCCCCACGCTCGGGACCGATCGGTGACCCCCGGCCCGGTAGGGAGCTCGGACACCCCCGACCTCGAAGCGGCAGCCGCCGCGGTGGCCGGCGCGTCGGCGGTGGTCTCGGCCGCGGCCCGCGCCGTGGCGGCCCATGGCGGCCCCGACGTCGACCAGGTCGTCGCCTATGACCTCGCCCACGTCGCCGCGGGCGTGCGTGCCGCGCAGGCCGCCCTCGTCTACGGGGCCACCGGCACCGAGGAACGCCACATCGCCTGTGTCTTCGTGGCCGATGCATTGGCCGATCTGGCGGCGCGCATCGTCGGGCGCGAAGACGCCTTCGGGACCACGCCGGATTGGATGGAAGACGCCCGGGGCTTCGTGGCCGCCCACCGGGACGCCGCCTACCTCGCCTCGCTGGCCGGGATGCAGGGCGACCGCCATCTCGACGCGGACTTCGAACTCGTCCGCGACACGTTCCACCGCTTCGCCCAGGAGCAGATCCGGCCGCGCGCCGAGCACATCCACCGCGCCAACGCGGATATCCCCGAGGAGATCATCACCGGCCTGGCCGACATGGGGGCGCTGGGCCTGTCGATCCCCGAGGAGTACGGCGGGTTCGCCACGGGGGGTGCGAGCGATTACCTGGGCATGGTGGTGGCCACCGAGGAACTGTCGTGGGGGTCCCTCGGCGCCGGTGGCTCTCTGATCACCCGTCCGGAGATCCTGAGCCGCGCCCTCGTGGCGGGGGGGACCGACGAGCAGAAACTGGCGTGGCTGCCGAAGCTGGCATCAGGAGAGGTCATGAACGCGGTGGCGGTCACCGAGCCCGACTTCGGTTCGGACGTCGCCGCCATCGTCACCGCCGCGGCCCGCACGCAGGGCGGGTGGTTGGTGAACGGGGTGAAGACGTGGTGCACCTTCGCGGCGCGCGCCGACGTGCTCATGCTGCTGGCCCGAACCGATCCCGACCGGTCCAAGGCCCACCGGGGCCTGTCCCTGTTCGTCGTGGAGAAGCCACGAGGCGACGGTGCGGGCTTCGTCTTCACCCAGGACTCCGACGCAGAGGGCCGCACCGACCCCCCGGGGAAGATGGAGGGTCGGCCCATCGACACCCTCGGGTACCGGGGCATGCACTCCTACGAGATCGCCTTCGAGAACTGGTTCGTCCCCGCCGCCAACCTGGTGGGGGGCGAGGACGGTGTAGGCCGGGGCTTCTACTCGCAGATGGCGGGCTTCGAGAACGGCCGTCTCCAGACCGCGGCCCGGGCCCTCGGGGTCATGCAGGCCGCCTACGAGGCCGCCTCGGAATACGCCGCCAACCGCGTCGTCTTCGGTCGGGCCATCGGGGAGTATCAGCTCACCCAGGCCAAGCTCACCCGCATGGCGGTGCTCATTCAGGTCGCTCGGCAGTTCGCCTACGAGGTCGCTCGTCTGATGGCCAGCGGCGAAGGAACGCTCGAGGCGTCGATGCTCAAGGCATACGTGTGCCGCGCCGCGGAGTGGGTGACGCGCGAGGCCATGCAGATCCACGGGGGCATGGGCTACGCAGAGGAATTCTCCGTGAGCCGGTACTTCGTCGACGCCCGGGTGCTCTCGATCTTCGAAGGCGCCGACGAGACGCTGGCCCTCAAGGTGGTCGCCCGCCGGCTGGTGGAGCAGGCCGACGCGAGTTAGGCCTTTATTAGGCCTTGGAGCGGCTCAGTCCGGCGCGCTCGCCCCGGAAGACGAACTTGGTCGCCATCTTGCGACTGGCCTCGTCGATCATCTCGTCACCGAACATGACCGCCCCCTTGCGGTCGTCCTCGGTGGCCTTCTGATAGGCGTCGAGGATGTCCCAGGCGTGGTCGAACTGCTCCTGGGTGGGCGAGTACAGCTCGTTGAGCACCGTGACCTGGTCGGGCGTGAGCGCCCACTTGCCGTCGTAGCCGAGCACCCGGGTGCGCTGGGCGAAGTCGCGCAACCCGTCCATGTCCTTGACCCTCAAGTAGGGGCCGTCGATGACCTGCAGGCCGTTGGCCCGTCCCGCCATGAGGATCCGGCTGAACACGTAGTGGAAGTGGTCACCGGGGTACTCGGGGATCTGCACCCCACCGGTGAGCACCGGCATCTCCATGGAGGCGGCGAAGTCGGCGGGGCCGAAGATGATCGTCTCGAGCCGGGGGGAGGCGGCGCAGATCTCGTCGACGTTGATGAGGCCGCGTGTCGTCTCGATCTGGGCCTCGATGCCGATGTGCCCGACGGGTAAACCGCTCCTCTTCTCCACCTGGGTGAGCAGCAGGTCGAGCGCCACCACTTCGGCGGCCGACTGCACCTTGGGGAGCATGACCTCGTCGAGACGGTCACCGGAATTGCCGACCACCTCGATGACGTCTCCATAGGTCCACTCGGTGTCCCAGGCGTTGATCCGGACACACAGGACGCGGTCGTCCCAGGATTGCTTGCGGATGGCCTCGACGACCTTGGCCCGGGCCGAGTCCTTCTCGAGCGGGGCCACGGAGTCCTCGAGGTCGAGGAAGGACATGTCGGCCGGCACCGTCGGCGCCTTCTCGAGGAAACGCTCGTTGGAGCCGGGCGTGGAGAAACAGGACCGGCGGGGCAGGTTCCGACTGCGCTGTGACATGGTCGCATGTTACCGGTGGCTGGTGGCCAATCCCCAGACGTCGCCGGCTCCAGACGCCGGCGCCGGGTGGGGGGCGGCCTCCGTGGCCTCCTATGCGGCCAGGTCGGCGGGGACGAGTTGGTCGCTCAGGAGCTCGCCGAATCGCGTCGGGTCACCGGCTACGAACCGGCGGCACAGGCGCAGGCCATCGACGTAACACGTGATGTAGGTGCGCCACGTCGGATGCAGCAGGAACTCCACGGCCTTGGCGGCGCGCGCCCGGGGCAACAGGCCCCAGTGGGCCACCTCGCCCACGACCGTCTCGGGATCGGCGCCCTCGGCGTGCAGTCGCCAGGCGGCGTTGGCCCGCACCGCCCCGAGCGCCTCGCTCGCTTCGGACACCGCCGCGATGACCTCGGCGTCGTACCGGATGCCGAGCCGATGCAGGTGCTCGGCCACGACCGGTTCGGGGCGCCGCCCGAGCAGCACCTCGAGACCCAGGTCGGCGAGTCCCTCGGCGATCAGGCATTGGGGGGTGCCGACGAGGAAGATGGTCTCCTCGAGCCAGTGCCGGCGCCGGACCAGACCCACTTCCTTGCGGCAGTGCTCGGTGTGGTGCCCGGGATAGGCCTCGTGCGCCACGAGGTGCGCGAGCGACATGGACAGCACGGGGAGGTCCGTATTGACCGAGACCTTCGACCGCAGCCCGCCCAGGTAGGTGTTGAAGCCCGACCACGGCTTGTCGGTGACGAGCTCGAATTCGATGTGCTCCCCCTCGGGGAGCCCGAAGAGGGCGTCGGTGCGTTCGCGCAGGTCATCGGCCAGTGAGTTGATGGCGCTCGGAAGGCGGTCGGTCGCCACGGCGTGCGACTCGCGCCACGCGATCAGCCGTTCCCCGAGCGGTCCGGACCCCGGAAGGGCCTCTTCGAGACGACGGTGAGCAGCGGCCAACTCCTCGTCGGGGACCGGTTGGGGACGCACCCCGTAACAGGACTCCACTTCCTCGACGTACCCGATGGGCTCTCCGGCCAGCCGGCGCGCCGTCGTGAGCAGTCCCAGCGCCTGGGCCCGCAACCACCGCCGCCGACGGGCGCCGCTCAGGTCGGAGACCGGTTCGGTTCCCGTCTCGCCGTCGAGGGGCGCACCCGAGTCCAGATCGGCGAGCAGGGCTCGGCCGTCTCGCACCAGTTGCGCGGGGGACGGGATCGGCGCCAGGGCGACCCGCTCGGCCAGCGCCGGAGGGCCGTAGTAGGCGTCCACGAGTCCATCGATGTGTCGCCCCGTCCCCAGCCCGAGAAGGAGGTAGCGGCCGACAGCACCACCCGCGTCATCGGCGACGGGCGTCACCCGAGACGAGCGTGGAAGAACTCGATGGTCCGCGTCCACGCGGTGGCCGACGCGCCGGCGTCGTAGACCTCGGGGCGGGTGTCATTGAAAAAGGCGTGGTCCGCACCGTCATAGATGTGGAACTCCGCCTCCTTGCCCAGGCCACGGAGCTTCTCCTCCAGTTCGTGGGCCGCCTCGGGAGAGAAGTACTCGTCGTTGCCCGCCACGTGGGCGAGGACCGCTCCCGACAGCTTCGAGAAGTCGGGCTGGGCTTCGGGCCACGGGATCAGTCCGTAGAAGGACACGCAGGCGGCCACGGCATCGGGGCGTTGCGTGGCGAGCACCAGGGCCAGTCCCCCGCCCATGCAGAACCCCACGACGCCGACATGGGCACCCGACGACCGCCTCTTGACCTCGTCGACGGCTCCGGACATGTCCTTGGCGGCGCGGTCGAGCTGCAGCGCCATCATCTCCTTGCCGGCCTCGTCGGGCTCGGTCACCTTCGTCCCCCGGTAGAGGTCGGGGGCGAGGGCCACGAACCCTTCGGCCGCGAACCGGTCACAGACGTCCTCGATGTGCGGTACGAGACCCCACCACTCCTGGATCACGACGACGCCGGGGCCCGTGCCCGACGACGGCACCGCCACATAGCCCTGTCCTTCGGACCCGTTGCTCGGGAATCTGATCATCTCACCCATGGACGCCGACCCTATACATGACACGGGGACGTCGTCGATCGACCCGCTACCAGCGCGCCAGGAGCGCTCCGGGCTCGGGACAGTCGGACCCCGCCAGCGCCACGGGCACGGACTGCACGCCGGTCGGCCCCGCCACACTGTCGATCCCCTCCAGGCCGAGCACCGATCCCGACCGCGACACGTTGACGCTCTCCACCCGGCGCACCAGGGCGTCCCAGAGCTTGGGCGGCATCACCCGCCCGACTCCTGCTTCCACCCACACCGGGACCTCCACGGCACGGGCCGCCTCGATCAGGCCCATGTCGTCGGCATCGAGGACCACGCCCCCGGGGCCGATGGCATCAACCTCGACGACCACCACGTCGGCACTGGCAACGTCCCCGATGCCTCCGTGGCGAATGGCTCGACGGTCCCAACCCAACTCCTCGCGCAGGAGGTCGGACGTGGGATCGCACTCGAGGGCGTCCGCGCAGCGCTCGGCTTCCTCGGCGGCATCCCCGGCGGTGAGGATCCGGGCCGCCACCCACCACAAAGGACCGCAGCCGGGGTGGCGGTCGAGGAGTCGCCGACAGGCGGGGAGCACGGCCGACTCCTCGTGCAGCGCCAGGTCGCCCAGTGCCCAGGCCGCCTCGGCGGCCAGCACGGCCGGTGGGGCCCACCCCGCCCGAGCCACGTAGCGCAGCCTCTCGATGGGATGCATGGATGGGACGCTAATGGGGCGGGGCGCCCGTCAAGACGGCGCCGGAAACGCCGCCCCGTCCTCGCCCCGCTGGGCGCGAAGCATCCAAATCCTTGCTCCACGGAGCCACAATTGATAGACACGTGGCTGTTGTGACATGCCTCGAGCAGTACTCGAAGGCGCGGCCGGGACGGTGGGCCCGGCGGTCCCCCCGACTCAGTCGACTCGTTTCGGCAGTAGTCGTTGTCGTGCTCATCGCGGCGCCGGCGTTGACATCGGCGCGCCCCGCCGGCGCCGATCAGCTGCAAAGCGCCCAGGCCGAGGCCACGCAGATCGCGGCGCAGATCCAGTCCCAAGGCCAGCAACTGGCCGCGCTCTCCGAGCAGTACGACCAGGACCAGATCCACAGCCAGCAGCTCGATCAGCAGGTGGCGCAGAACGAGTCCGAGATCACCCAGACCAAGGCGCAGGTGGCGTCGACTCGAGACCAACTACGCCAACTGGCCATCGCCGACTACACCGCAGGGGGCTCGACCGATGGCCTCGAGCAGATCTTTTCGCCGGGTGGAGAGCGTTCGGCCGCGGTGCAGGAATATCAGCAGGTGGCGAGCGAGAGCGTCTCGGGTGCGATCGACCGCCTGAACCAATCCGAGAGCGTGCTCAATGCGCAGGAGAGCGCGTTGCAGTCGACGCAGGCGCAGGCGCGAGCCACGCTGGCCAACGCGCAGAGCGCCAAGGACAGCGCGCAGACCGAGCTCGCCAGCCAGCAAGTCACGCTTTCGAAGCTCAAGGGACACATCGCCACCCTGGTTGCGCAGAAGCAAGCGGCTGAGGCCGCGGCGCAGGCCGCCGCCTTCCAGGCGCGCGTGGCCGCGGCGCAATTCAGCGCCGGGCTGAGCGCGGTCCCCGCCGTGGCCAATGGAGGCGGTGCTGCCGCGGTGGTGGCGGCCGAGTCGCAGATCGGTGTTCCCTACGTCTGGGCCGGGGCCACCCCCGGTGTCGGCTTCGACTGCTCGGGCCTGACCATGTGGGCGTGGGCCCACGCCGGGGTCTCGCTGTCACACTCCGCGGCGGACCAGTACGCCGAGTCGGTGCACGTCCCCTTGTCGGACCTCCAACCCGGCGACCTGCTCTTCTACCAAGAGGGCGACACCATCGGCCACGTGACCATGTATGTGGGGCCCGGAGAGATGGTCCAGGCCATGGAAACGGGTACGAACATCCAGATCACGGGGATCTGGACGAGCGGCCTCGTCGGCGCCGGGCGTCCCTGACCGCCACGTCCACGGCGGCGGCGCCCGCCGTCGGTCGGCGTCAGGCCTGAGGCGGCGTCGCCGAGCCGGCGTCGGCCAGCCACTCGGGGGGGATCCGGCCCTCGACGCCGGGTGCCCGTGGTCCCGGGGGTCGGCCGAAGCGATAGGCGACGGGTTCGCGTCCCAGCTGCACCACCACGGCCTGACCGGTCTCCTCGCCCACCACGCAGCCGAACACGGCCTCGGCGACGGCCTCGGGGCCGATGAGCGGGAACCCCGCGCCGGCCAGGCTGTCACGGATGGGGCCGTCGATGAGCGGCGTGTCCACCAGGCCCGGGCAGATGGCGTTGATGGTGATGTGTTGCTCGGCGAGGCGAGGGGCGACGGCACGCACGAAACCGACGACGGCGTGCTTGGTCAGGGTGTACATGGGGTCACCGGAGAACGCCACGATGCCGGCCAGCGACGACGTGGCCACCACCGCCCCCCCACCGCGTGCCACGAGCTCGGGCACCACGGCCCGCGTGCCGAAGACGATGCCGTCGACGTTCACCGACAGGATCCGCCGGTACTGGTCGTCGGTGACTTTGGTGATGTCTTCCTCGCCGGTGGTGACACCCGCGTTCAGGTAGGCGATGTCGATCCCCCCCAGGCGGCGTCCGGCTTCGACGAAACGGGCCCAGTCGCCGACGTTGCCGACGTCACCTTGCACCGCCACACCGCCGAGCTCCGCCGCGGCTTTCTCGGCGCCCTCGCCGTTGGCGTCGACTACCACCACCGTGGCGCCTTCGGCGGCGAGCCGCCTGCTGCTGGCCAGGCCGATCCCCGAGGCTCCGCCCGTCACGATGGCGATCTTGCCCTCAAGCGCTCCCATCACATCCTCCTCGTGGCGGCCCACGCGTCCACGACGGAACGCCGCGCCGACGCTAATGGGGGCCTATTGAGCGCGTCGAGCAGGGGCATGTCGTGCCGGTGCGGCCCGCGACGGGGGGACCGGGGCCGACAACGGTAACCTGACATGGGTCGGGGCCCGCGGGGCCCGCCCATCTGCCCGCAAGGACTGCCGTGAAGCCCATCCCCGTCGCCTTCCACCTCGGGCCCCTGCCCATCGTGGTCCACACCTACGGCATCGGGCTGGCGATCACGTTCTGGTTCGCCTACCGGTACTTCGAGCGCCGACTGCGCGCCAACGGGTACCCCACCGACTGGTTCACCGGGGTGTTCCTGTGGATCGTGGTCGCCTCGATCGTGGGTGCCCGTCTCCTGCACGTGGTGTCGAACCTCTCGACCTACACCGCCGACCCCGGCCAGATCCTCCAGGTGTGGCACGGCGGGCTCTCGTCGTTCGGTGGGCTGCTCGGCGGGGTCCCCACCGGCTTGATCCTGGCCCGTCGCCGCTGTCCCGAGCTCACGGTCATGCGCGCCCTGGACATCGTGTCGCCCGTGCTGATGGCGGCGTGGGGCGTCGGACGCCTCCTCGGTCCCCAGCTGATGGTGGCGGGAGGCGGGCATCCGACCACGGAGTGGTTCGGCATGTACTACGCGGGCCAGGTCGGCAAGCGCCTGCCCGTCCCGATCCTGCAGGCCATCGACAGCTTCATCATCTTCGGGATCCTCCTGCTCATCGAGCGCTACTACAAGGACCGGCCCGTCGGCTTCGTCCTCGCCGCCACCATGGCGCTGTGGGGGCTCACGCGCTTCTACGAGGAGCGGCTGTGGCTCGGGGAGATCGGGCACCTGGGCTCGGAGCTCGTCCAGGGCGCCGGGTTGCTGCTCTTCGTCTCGGGCCTCGTGGTGATGCTGCTGCTCTACCGCCGCCACGGTGGGCGCCAGGCTCCACCGGACGTGGAGGGCACGGCCGGGGAAGACGAGATGCTCAGCGGGGCCGCCACCGGGGAGTGAGGGGGCGACGCCACCGGCGTCGTCTCTCAGCGCGCCGGCGCGGGGGGCGGGCGGTCGGTTTGCAGCGGGGACCGTCCGGGCCCCGGGGCCCCGGCGAACGCCTGGGCGATGGCGAGCCACTCCGACGCCGCTGCACCTTGGACCGTCAGTGCCGTGTCCGACAGGTGCCGGCGCTGGGTCACGACGAGACAGAAGTCGAGCGCGGGTCCCTCGATGAGCCCGGCGGGGGCATCGGTGTCCCATTCCCAACGCTCCCCGGCCGGTCCGGTGAGCGCGACACGCACCGCGTCGGGGGGAACGTCGAGGCCGCGCACGATGTAGGAGAAGGGCCGGGCCCGCACCCCGAGGTGGGCGATATGGCGAAGCCGCGCCGTCGGTACGCGCCCCACGCCCAGCGCATCGGCGATGTCCTGCCCGTGGGCCCACGTTTCCATGAGCCGCGCCGACACGAACGACAACGCCCCCATGGGAGGGCCGAACCACGGGATCCGGTCCCGGGAGTCAAGACCCCCTGCCGCCTCCACCATGGCGCCACGAGCGTGGCGCCACCACCCCAGCACGTCCCGGCCCGCCAGGGCCCGTCCCCGCACGAGGTGGGGCTCCATGGGATCGCCTCCGGCCGCCAAGGCAGCCTCGGCGTCCACCGTGAAGGTGGCGGGGTCGACGATCGCCACGGTGGCGGCGTCATCGAAGAACGCCAGGTGGCTCACCTGATCACGCACCGCCCACCCCTCGGCGGGGGTCGCCAGCCCCCACGACTCCTCGTCGAGAGGGTCGAGGAGCCGATCGAGGTCGACATGCTCGGCCTCGAGGTCGGAGAGGAGGCCGGGCAGTGTGGTGGGATCGGGCGCCATCGCCGGTCAGGCTACGAGAGGCGGGACCGAGTCGCCCCCCGGGGTCATCCTCGAAAACATCTAGTAATTGCGAGCGCAATCAATGGTCGTCCGGTACGCTGGGATTATGTCCGCGGAACGTGGCACACCCTGGCTCGACGAGGTCGAGATGCACGCGTGGCGGTCCCTGCTCCGAGCCCATGCCCGGCTGCTCGCCCGGCTCGACGCCGACCTCCAGGCCACCCAGGGCATGTCCGTGACCGACTACGGGGTCCTGGTCCAGCTGTCGGAAGAAGAAGACGGCCGGATGCGCATGAGCGAGCTCGCCGATCGGCTCCTGCTGTCGCCGAGCGGCCTCACCCGTCGTCTCGACGGGCTCGTGGCTTCGGGCATGGTCGAACGCCACCGGTGCCCCACCGATCGTCGGGGCGCCTTCGCCGTGCTCACCGCGGCCGGACAGGCGCGACTGCAAGCCGCAGCTCCCGACCATGTGGAGCAGGTGCGCCGGCACTTCGTCGACCGGTTGAGCCGCAAGCAGCTCGAGGCGCTCGCCGACGCGCTCGACAAGGTGACCCTCGACAAGGTGACGCTCGACAAGGTCAGCACCGACTCCTGCCCGTAGAGACCCACGCGGGCGCCGCGCCTCGGGTTGGGCGCCGGCGGGCGGGGTGTCAATCGTGTCCCAGGGGGCGGCGGGCTCCCCGGACCCAACCTCTCGGGCTCTAGGGGATGAAGACGGTCCGTGCACCGGGGACATCGGGTCCGGCCCAGACCGACTCGACGTCTCTGAGCGCGACGGCCTGCACCGCCATCTCGAGCAGGCCGGAGTCGATCTCGTCGATCAGCGACGGCAACTCGGCCAGATAGCCCTCGGTTGACACCGCCCCTTGGCCGTTGCCCTGGATACGGAGGTTGGCCGAACGCAGAGCGACCGATGGAAGCTCGAGGGTGGGCCCCGCCATGGCTCCGATCTGGATCCAGTCCAGTGCCCGGCTGCGGTCCGACCGAGCCCTCAGGAGGGCCATGATCGCCCGCTCGGCGGGCTTCCCCCACAGGTAGTCGATGACGATGTCGACCTCGGCGGCTGCCCGGGCCAGCGCCGTCGAGGTGGCCTCGGCATCCTCGGTGAGGCGCACGATGTCGTCGGCGCCGACGCTCGTGAGCGCACGCAGACGGTCGGCATCACGGCCGGCACCCACCACGCGACCCGCTCCGAGCCGCTTGGCCACCTGCACCGCCATCGTCCCCGCGTTTCCCGTCGCACCGAGCACGAGCACACTCTGGCCGGTGTCGATCGGCACCCGACGACGCAGCGCGACCCACGACGACATGGCCGGGTTCATGGCGGCGGCGATCCTCTCGACGTCGGCGCCGTCGGGCAGAGGGACGGTTCGTCGTAGGTCGATGACCGCCTTCTCCGCCATCGAGCCGGGAAACGCATCGTCCGAGACGAAGTAGACCCGGCTGCCGTCAGCCCTCCGCCCCACCCCGTCGACCCCGGGGACCATCGGCAGCACACCGGTACTCGTGTAGTGCCGGCCCGACGCGTCGGTTCGCACCCGGGGATGGAGGCCGACGGCGAGGACGTCGACGAGCTCGTGGCCGTCTCGGCCGGGCCTCGGAACGTCGAATTCCCGGTAGTGCGGTAGCTCGTCGAAGGTTGTGACCACCGCAGCGTGCATCTTCTCCATGAACAGCTCTCCTCCCGTTCCCTCCCGCCGGGCACTTTAGTTGGTGTCACGTACTAATATAGTTTGTAAGACGTACCATTGCAACTACGATAGGGACGTGGCTCCGGCGTTGCCGAATCAGCGGCGGGAGAGAGATGGCCCGGGCGACGCCGATCTCGGCATCGTGGATGCCTTGGCGCAGTTGAGCTTCCTGGTGCAGGGAACGCTGGCCAAGCACGCCGCCACCCACGACCTGTCACTGATCCAAACGCGACTGCTCGGGGTCCTGCGCGACCGCGTTCCGACGATGCAGGAGCTGGCCCGACTGCTCGAGTTGGACAAGTCGAGCGTGACTGGTCTGGTTGACCGTGCCGAGAAGCGGGGTCTCGTGCAGCGGACACCCTCGAGCGATGACCGTCGCTCCGTTGGTGTCCACCTGACATCGTCGGGCCGGCGAATTGTCAACCACGTCGTCGGCGCCTTCCAGGCCGACATCGCATCGGCGACCCGATGCCTGTCCCTGGCGGAGAAGAAGCGGCTCTCGACCCTGGCGACGAGGATCGTCGGCCAATACGGGGCCTCACCTTGAACCGAGGACGACGGCATCGTCGGACCGGTGCGAGCGCCGGGCGGCGGGCGGCCGCTCCATGGCCACCCCACCATGTAGCACCAGGTCGCAATGTCTTGAGAGATCACCCAATGCCAGCTCAGGAACGATGAGGGGATTGGACCGAGGTGAGACGTTCGTCGTCACCCGGCATGGCGTACCCGTAGGCGAGTTGACCCCGCTTCGACGCCACCGATTCGTGAATGCCGACACCGTTATCGCTATGTTCCCGAGTGCTCCGAGCGTCGCCCTGGCCCGGCTTCGCGCCGACCTCGACAGCGTCGCATCCCAGGATCCCAACCCTCGTGCCTGATTCTCCACACCCCAGCGAGAGGAAGCTGGTCAGCTCCATATCGAGTTGGCCGTTAGCGCCATCACCATGGCAGAGCTCGCCGGCGGACCTCACGCCACCGGAGACGCCGACGAGCGGCCAATCCGTCACCGCACTGGCGAGCAAGACTGCGGTTTGCGCAACTCCAATTTGTGGGGGCGGAGGGACTCGAACCCTCACTGGGGACATTTTAAGTGTCCTGCCTCTGCCGATTGGGCTACACCCCCGAAGTGGCCTGGCTCGTTGCAGCCTTTTTCACGAGTTGCGGTATGCCGCCGACGTGTTTCATTTCGAACCGTGACGCGACCGGCGCTGGCGTGCGCCACGATACCGGCCCGCACCCCGTGACTCCGCGACGGAACCCTCGCCTCGAGCTCGTCTCGGCGTCTTCACTCCAGGGATCACCGCGTCATTCTGGCTCGCCGGGGGCTCGGGCGACGTTGGCCCCCGCATCAGTCGTGATGGTGACCCGGCCCCGGCCCGGTACCGGTCTCCTCCCAGATGAGCCGCTCGGGGGCACGGGGGTCGTCCTCCACCCCGACGTCGGGACCGAGGACCATGGTGGGTCGGCTCATCGGGTCAAAGGCAGGCCACGAGCCGACGGCGTCACACGACGGGTCGCCGTGGCGGGCGAAGGCGATCCAAGCGTGCTGCATCCGCTCGGAGAGCAGGCTCGCCTGCGGGCCTGCACCGGTGAAGGGCTGGACGACGGTGTCTTCCACGGTCCCGAACACGAAGGGGATCTCGAGCCCGTGACAGGACCCGAACATGCCGTTGAGGAACGGGGATTCCCACGCGAACAGGTACGAATAGGTCTGAGACTGGTACTTGGCGTGCGCCGCGGCCAGCGCCTGCAACGGGAGTCGGAAGACGTAGTCCGTCGTGACCGCGGTCCAGAGGTCACGACCGCTCACGCCCTCCCCGCGGGCCCGGCGCGCACCGTGATACGCGTCGACGATGTCGCGCCCGGCCGGTCCGACCAGATGCGCCAGGCGTTGCGCCACGGCGGCGTCGTCGAGCCCGGGGGCGCCGTGATCGGCGGTAGTGAACAGCGCGCATTCGTCACGGGTGGTACCGAGCAGGATCGGCACGGGGGAGGCCGCTCCTTCGACGATCAGATCGCCGGGCGCGTCATCGAGGAGCACGCCGTCGACGACGGGGAGCAGAGGCAGAGGAAGGCCTCCGTCCGAAGGAGCTTCGGCCGCCAACCGCTGGGTGGCCTCGACGAGACGCCCCGACGGAATCTCGCGAAGCGTCGCCATGGCATCGACGGCCACACCCAGATGCCCGGCCAGTCGTTCGGCGCGCCGCTTCGCCCACTGCGGGCTCGCCGTCGCCGGTGGCCCGCTCTGGATGACAGCTCGGTGGAAAAGACCCGAGGCATCGCCCGCACCGAGGAGGTCGGAGATGCTCATCGCCCCCGCGGACTCCCCGAAGAGCGTCACATTGTCGGGGTCACCCCCGAATCCGGCGATGTTGTCCCTGACCCAGCCCAACGCCGCGATCTGATCGCGCAGGCTCCAGTTGCCGCCACCGGGGTCGTCGGAGCTGGCGAGATCGGGGTGGGTGAGCAGGCCGAGCGCGCCCAGCCGGTAGTTGATGGTCACGACGACCACGCCTTTGGAGGCGAGCCGGCCCCCACCGAACAGGGCACTCGAGCCCGTCCCGGTCGTGAAGCCTCCTCCGTGGAGCCACACCATGACCGGCCGTCGGCCGTCGTCGAGCGCCGGGGTCCAGACGTTGAGGTTCAGGCAATCCTCGTCCGACGCCGTGGGGTCGTGGGAGAAGCTGAACCCGGGGACGGGCGGGGTCTGAGGGGCGATCGGGCCCCATGACGACGCCAGCCGTGTCCCGGTCCACGCCATGGGGGGCTGGGCCGCCCGCCACCGCCCGTGTGGCCCCGTGACCTGGGCATAGGGCACTCCGCGGAAAACCCAGACTCCGGCCTCGTTGCAGCCCTGGAGTACCCCAGCCGTGGTCCGGGTCACGCCTTCCAAGGTCCCCCCAACCTGTAACGGCCCTGCTCACGAGCCCTATCCCCTATTTGCAAGGTAGAGCCCACCCCGGAGAAGGTCAAGGGATCGCCAAAAGGTCCCCCGGCCCTTCCGCCCCGAGTCTGCCCTGGCTACTGTGGACAAAGTGACTGTTGTGACTGGTCTGTTCTGTCGCGCCCGGACGCAGGCCGTCGCCCGTCAGGTGGCCCTCGGGGTGGCGACGGTCGTCATCGTGGGCTCGATCGCGACCTCGCCCGCGGTGGCCTCCCCGGGGCGATCCTCGGGCGACGACCCGACGGCGACGTCGAGCGCCATCGCCGCCACCCAGTCCCAGGTCGATGCGGTCGAGACGGCCTTCGCCGAGCAACAGCAGACGCTCTCACAGCTGTCCGAGCAATTCGACCAGGCCAATGTCCGTCTGGCTCAGATCGACACGCAGCTCTCGGCGACCGAGGCGCGCCTCGCCCTGGCCAAGAAGAAGCACGCCGCCGCTCACCACGCCCTCCAGGTGGATGCGGTGAACGCCTACATCTACGACACGCCCTCCAGCCAGGTGACCTCGATGTTCTCGACACCGTCGAATTCCACCGCGCTGCGCGACGAATACCAGCAGACGGCGGTCGACAACGTCAGCGCTGTCGAGGCACAACTCGCGTCCAGTGAGCGGCAGCTCAACTCGGCTGAGTCGGTCCTGCACACCCAGCAACAGCAGGAGTCGGGCGTGTCGACACAGGTCCGAACGGCACAACAAACCGCCCAAACCACTGCGGATGCCACCGAGGCGACGCTCTCGCAAGTCAAGGGCCAACTCGCCCAGCTCGTGGCGCAACGCGCCGCCGAGCAGGCCGCGGCGGCGGCAGCCGCCGCCAACGCGGCCGCCAGTGAGGCAGCCAGACAGCGAGCGGCCGCGGCCGCCGCCCAAGCCGCGCAGGTGGCACAGCAATTCGGGGCCGGATCGGCCGCCGCGGTGCAAGCGACCAACGCCGCCAACCAGGCGGCGGCCAGCGCCGGGGCGACCGGGGTCATCGGCACCGGCGCCCTCCAGGCGGCCGGCGGTGCGGGCGCGGCGGCCCTGCAGGGAGCCGAGAGGTACCTCGGAGTCCCCTACGAATGGGGAGGCGCCAGCACCGCCGGGCTGGACTGCTCGGGGCTCACCATGCTGGCCTGGCGCAACGCCGGTGTGGATCTGCTGCATTCGGCGGACATCCAGTACGCGGAGTCCACCCACATCTCTCTCAGCCAGGTCCGACCGGGGGACCTGCTCTTCTATGACCTCGACGGTGGCGGCATCGACCACGTGGTCATGTATGTGGGCTCGGGGCCCTACGGCGCCGACACCATCATCCAGGCCGCCCACACCGGAACCGTGGTGGAGTTCGACGCCGTGTGGTTCATCGGCCTGGTAGGGGCGGGCCGGCCCTAGCGAAGCGGGCCCCTGTCGGCCCCGATCGCCCGGCATCGAGCCCTGCTCGTACCGGCAGGTACCATGACCTCGTGACGGCCGGCCAAGAAGCGATCCAGCGCGAGCAACGCGCTGATCTCGTCCCCCTCTCACGCGCCGACGAGGCGCCCGAGCCGGGCCAGCGCCTTTCGGACGTGGACGAATGGGGACGCTCCGAGCACGCCCGGACCATCGCCCGCCGGCTCTTCGCCCCTCTGTACGACAACTGGTTCCGGGTCGAGTGGGAGGGCCTCGAGAAGATCCCCAAGACCGGCGGTGCGCTCTTGGTGGCCAACCACGCCGGAGCCATCCCGTCGGACGCGCCGACGATCATGCACGGCATCGAGGTCGAGCGGGGCCGTCCCGTGTACGGCATGGCCGACTTCTTCTTCCGCGAGGCCCCCTGGGTGGGGACGGTGTGGGCGCGCGTGGGGGGCGTCCCGGCCCACCCCGACAACGCCCTGCGCCTTCTTCGTGACCAGGGCCAGCTCACGCTGGTCTTCCCCGAAGGCACCAAGGGCCCCTCCAAGACCTACGCGGATCGCTACCGGTTGCGTCGCTTCGGACGAGGCGGGTTCGTCGAGATCGCCATGCGCGCCGGCGTTCCGGTGATTCCGATCGCCGTCGTCGGGGCCGAGGAGTCGATGCCCATCGTCTTCCGTATCCCCGCCCTGGCCCGCCTCATCGGGGTCCCCTACTTCCCCGTCACCGCCAACATGCTCCTCTTCGGCCCCCTCGGCCTGGCCATGTACTTCCCGGCGAAATTCAAACTGCGCGTTCTCGACCCCGTGACGTTCAACGTGCCGAGCGGCCAGGAGCGCTACTCCAAGAGCCGGGTGATGGAAGAGGCCGAGAAGATCCGCATCAACATGCAGGAGACGATCTACGAGATGCTGCGTGAGCGGCGCAGCGTCTGGTTCGGGTAGGGCCTGTGGGGCGACGCGTCTTGATCACCGGCCTGGACTCGTTCTGGGGCGGTCGTATGGCGCAGGCGCTGGAATCGGACCCCGAGGTGGAGATGATCCTCGGCATGGGGACGCGCGAGCCCACCGTCCCCCTGGAGAGGACCGAGTTCGTCAAGGCCGACCAGACCTACTCGATCCTGTCGCGCATCGTGGGTGCCACCCAGGTCGACACCATCGTCCACACCTTCTTGGTGGTGGACTCCACCCGGGTTTCGAGCCGGGCCCTGCACGAGATCAACGTCATCGGGACCATGAACCTCCTGGCCGCTGCGGGCCAGTCCGGCTCGCCTGTGCGTCAAGTCGTCGTGAAATCATCGACGCTCGTCTACGGCTCGGCCTCCACCGACCCCACGTGGTTCCGCGAGGAGATGCCGCGCACCTCTCCGGCCCGGACCAGGGTCGAGCGCTCGTTGCTCGAGGTCGAGGGGTTCGTGCGGGACTTCGCCGAGGACAATCCCGCCACCGTCGTCTCGGTGCTTCGCTTCGCCAACGTCCTCGGGACCGACATCGTCACTCCCATCAGCACGAACCTGTCCCGACCGATCTGTCCCGCCATCGCCGGATACGACCCCCTGCTGCAATTCGTGGAGGAAGACGACGTTGTCCGCTGTCTCGAACACGTCACCCGCCAACGGGTCCCGGGCCTCTACAACGTGGCGGGACACGGGAAGCTGCCCTGGAGCGAGGTCACGGGCATCTGCGGCACCCGCATCCTGCCGATCTCCCCGGTCGGGACCCACACCGCCGCCGCCCCGCTCGTGCGCCTGGGCTTGATCGAGTTCCCGCCCGAGCTCGAGAGCCTGCTGCGCTATGGCCGGGGCGTCGACACCACCCGCATCGGCAGGGCCGGCTTCTCGTGTCGCTATACCACGGCCGGGGCCGTGGAGAGCTTCATCCGCGCCGTGCGCCTCCGGCGCAGCGTCGGCGACGACCCGCCCTCCTACACCTACTCGCAGGACATCGAGCAATTCTTCCGCCATTCCCCGGCGGTGGTGCGCTCGGAGGGGTGACGAGGCTCAGGACCGGGTGAGCCACCCGCGAGCGAGGTCGTCGACGCGGACCGTCCACTCCTCGGCGGTCATGGCATAGCGGACGTGGTCCTCCCAGTGCCCGTCGATCTCGAGGTACCTGACCGCCACCCCCTCCTCCCGCAGGCCCAGCTTCTCGACCACTCTCCGACTGGCCCGGTTGCGAGGCACGATGGCGATCTCCACGCGGTGCAGCCCGAGCTCCTCGAAGGCGAAGCGCAGGACGGCCACGGTGGCCTCGGGCGCCAGGCCCTGGCCGGCCATGGCCTCGTCGACCCAGTAGCCGACAAAGGCGTTCTGGAACGGTCCCCGCTGGATGGACGACAACGTGATCTCCCCGACGAACTGCTCCGCCAGGAAGATCCCGAAGCCGTAGCCGCTGCCCATCTGACGCTCACGCTCTCGAGCCGCGCAGCGAGCGGAGAAACTGGCCCGATCCTCCGGGGTGAGCGGCGCCCCGGCGGGGCGAGGCTCCCAGGGAACGAGCCAGCGACGGCAACGGGCGCGCACCTCGAACCATCCTTCGTAGTCATCGTCGCTCAGGGTCCGGAGGCGGATCCGGCCCCCGTTGAGCACCAGAGGGGTCGCCCGGGTCGTCCGACCGATCACCTCCCCAGCACCTCCCCGAGCGCCCCCAGGAGCAGCTCGACGTTGCGCGGTCGGGCGGTGTGGCCCATACAGCCGATGCGCCACGCCCGGCCCGCCATGACGCCGACGCCGGCACCGATCTCGATCCCGTAGCGGTGCAGCAACGCCGCCCGGACATCTGCCTCGCCCATGCCGCCCAACTCGTCGGGAACCCACACGGTGGTGAGCTGAGGGAGGCGATGACCCGGCGGGGCGACCAGCGCAAAGCCGAGCTTCTCGAGGCCCTCCTGCAAGGCCTCCCCGCAGGCGCGGTGGCGGGCCCAGGCGCCCTCGAGACTCTCCTCGAGCAGGACGCCGAGCCCGGCGTGCAGCGCGAACACCATCGACACCGGGGCGGTGTGGTGGTAGGTGCGTCCCCCCGCGCCTTCGACGTACCGGGCGATCAGTCCCAGGTCGAAGTACCACGAGGACGGGCGGGGCTTCAAGGCAAGGCGCGCCCTGGGTCCCACCGTCACCGGCGAGAGGCCGGGGGGGACGCCGAGGCACTTCTGGGTCCCGCTGTAGGCGAAATCCACACCCCATCGATCGGCGTCGAAGGGGATGCCCCCGAGCGACGTCACCGCGTCCACGATCAGGAGGGCGTCGCCTTTGCCTCGCGCCACTGCTTCGACGTCGTTGCGGACGCCGGTCGAGGTCTCGGCATGGACGAGGGCGATGACCGCCGGGGACGGGTGGGCCCCGATCACCGCAGCCGGGTCGAGTGGCTCGCCCCAGGGGGCGTCCACCCGCACCACGTCAGCCCCGAGGCGAGAGGCGACTTCGCACATGCGTTCGCCGAACAGGCCGTTGACGCCCACGACGACGACGTCGCCCTCTCCCACCAGGTTGACGAAGGCGGCCTCCATCCCGCCCGAGCCCGTCCCGCTCACCGGCAGGGTCAGCGAGTTCGTGGTCCGGTACACCGCCCGCAGGCGGTCGCAGGTCTCGTCGAGGACCTCGAGGAACTCCGGATCCAGGTGACCCAGGAGCGGCCGCGTGAAGGCCGAGATGACCTCGGGATACAGATTGGAGGGTCCGGGCCCCATCAGGACGCGGTCGCTGAGCACCACCCCAGGATGCTAGGCACGTGGGTGG
Source organism: Acidimicrobiales bacterium (assembly GCA_050011815.1). Lineage (GTDB taxonomy): Bacteria > Actinomycetota > Acidimicrobiia > Acidimicrobiales > UBA8190 > Chersky-840. The sequence goes on from JBEKIJ010000023.1 coordinate 55,244, forward strand.
TACCACCCGCCACCTGGGG
>JBEKIJ010000024.1:0-48247 GCA_050011815.1 Acidimicrobiales bacterium
CTCGGCGAAGACCTCGAAGACCTCCACCGCCTGGGCCGTGGTGACCCGCTCGGGATCGGCCTCGGCCAGGTGGGCCACGATGCGCCGGCGGGCGTCGAGGAGGTCGGCGAGCACCCTGCCACCCTGTCATGGGGGTGTATCAGTGCCCCTGGGACACCATGAGTGACACAAGAGGTCTATGAGGTGCCTGTTACCGATGAGACCACCCTCACCGACGTCCCCGGCGTCTCGAGGCCCCCATCCCCCTCCCCTTGGACAATGGGGCCGGCGTCGGCCTTTTCCCAGCATGCCGCCCGTAGCATGGAGTGGTGCTCTTCGACGGAATGTCGCATCAACTCCCCGACATCGACCCCGAGGAGACCTCGGAGTGGGTCGACTCCTTCGACGCCGTCGTCAACGCCCAGGGACGCCCCCGGGCCCGCTTCCTCCTCATGAAGCTCCTCGAGCGGGCCCGGACCATGCAGGTCGACTTCCCCGCCACGGTCTCCACCCCCTACGTCAACACCATCCCCCGCGACGAGGAGCCCTGGTTCCCCGGCGACGAATACGTCGAGCGCCGCATCCGGGCCTACATCCGCTGGAACGCGGCGGCCATGGTGAGCCGGGCCAACTACCGCTCCGAAGGCATCGGCGGCCACCTCGCCACCTACGCCTCCTCGGCCTCTCTCTACGAGGTCGGCTTCAACCACTTCTTCCGGGGCAAGTCCGACGGCGGCTTCGGCGACCTCGTCTACTTCCAGGGCCACGCCTCCCCCGGCATCTACGCCCGCGCCTTCGTCGAGGGCCGCCTCACCGAGGACCAGCTCGACCACTTCCGCCAGGAGGTCTCGGGACAGGGCCTTCCCAGCTACCCCCACCCCCGCCTCCTCCCCGACTTCTGGGAGTACCCCACCGTCTCCATGGGCCTGGGCGCCCTCTGTGCCATCTACCAGGCCCACGCGGCCCGCTATCTCCTCCACCGAGAGCTCGTCGACACCTCCCCCAACCGCATCTGGGCCTTCCTCGGCGACGGCGAGCTCGACGAGGTGGAGTCCATCGGCGCCCTGGGCGTGGCCGGTCGTGAACACCTCGACAACCTGATCTTCGTCGTCAACTGCAACCTCCAGCGCCTCGACGGCCCCGTCCGGGGCAACGGCAAGATCATCCAGGAAGCCGAAGCCATGTTCCGCGGCGCGGGCTGGAACGTCATCAAGGTCATCTGGGGCTCGAAGTGGGACGACTTGTTGGCCCGCGACATCGACGGCGTCCTCCTCGACAAGATGAACACCACCCCCGACGGCGAATTCCAGAAGTACGCCACCGAGACCGGCGCCTACATCCGGGAGCACTTCTTCGGCCCCGACCCCCGTCTCCGCCGACTGGTCGAGCACCTCTCCGACGCCGATCTCCAGGCGCTGCCCCGCGGCGGCCACGACTACCGCAAGCTCTACGCCGCCTACAAGCTCGCCACCGAGCAGGTGGGCCAGCCCACCGTCATCCTCGCCAAGACGGTGAAGGGATGGACCCTCGGCCCCGAGATCGAGGCCCGCAACGCCACCCACCAGATCAAGAAGATGACCAAGTCCCAGTTGTTGGCCCTGCGCGACCGCCTCTATCTCCAAGAGGAGATCCCCGACGAGGCCCTCGACGCCGACCAACCCCCCTACTACCGGCCCCCCGAGGGATCCCCCGCCCACGAATACCTCTCGGGCCGTCGCAAGGTCCTGGCCGGCCCCCTCCCCTCGCGGCTGGTCCGTCCCGTCACGCCCTACGCGGTGCCCGACCCCGCGGTCTTCTCCGAGATGTTCGCCGGATCGGGCAAGCAGGCCGCCTCGACGACCATGGCCTTCGCCCGCCTCCTGCGCAACCTGGTCCGCGACCCCGCCCTGGGGAGATACGTCGCCCCCATCGTCCCCGACGAAGCCCGCACCTTCGGCCTCGAACCCCTCATCGCCGAGTCCAAGATCTACGCCCCCGAGGGCCAGCGCTACACCCCGGTCGACTCCGACCTCATCCTCCGCTACGCCGAGGACCGCAAGGGCCAGGTCCTCCAGGAGGGCATCACCGAGGCCGGAGCCATGGCCTCCTTCATCGCCCTGGCCACCTCCTACGCCACCTGGGGCCGGCCCATGCTCCCGATCTACCTCTTCTATTCCATGTTCGGCTTCCAGCGCGTCGGCGACCTGGCCTGGCTCCTGGGCGACATCCGCGGCCGCGGCATCCTGGCGGGCTGCACGGCGGGCCGCACCACCCTCCAGGGCGAAGGCCTCCAGCACGACGACGGCCACTCGCCTTTGCTCGCCTCGGTGAACCCCGCCGCCCACATCTACGACCCCGCCTTCGCCTACGAGATCGGCGTCATCATGCAAGACGCCGTCACCAAGACGATGGGCCCCGACCCCGAGGACCGCTTCTGGTACCTCACCCTCTACAACGAGAACTACCCCATGCCCCCCCTGCCCGACGGTGCGGCCGGCGACGCCGTCCGAGCCGGCATCCTGCGCGGCATGTACCGCTTCGCCGACCCCGCCGACGTGACCGGCGAGAAGCACAGCGGGTCGACACGGCACGCGACGCTGCTCTTCTCGGGCCCGATGTGGCAGGCGGCCATGGAGGCGCGCGCCATGCTCGCCTCGGACTGGGGCGTCTCGGCCGACGCCTGGTCGGTGACCTCCTACACCGAGCTGCGCGAGGACGCCCTCTCGGTGGAGCGGGCCAACCGCCTCCACCCCCACGCGCCCCGCCTCGTCCCCTATGTGACCGAGGCCCTCGAGGACACCGCCGGGCCGGTGGTGGCGGTGACCGACTACATCCGGGCGATCCCGGACCAGGTCGCCCGCTGGGTGCCCCGTCCCTTCACCTCCCTCGGCACCGACGGCTTCGGCCGCTCCGACACCCGGGCCGCATTGCGCCGCTTCTTCGAGGTCGACGCCGCCCATCTCGTGGTGGGGGTGCTCAGCGCCCTGGCCGACGCCGGCGACGCCAAGTCCGACGAGGTGGCCGAGGCCATCGCCCGCTACGAGATCGACCCCGACTCCGCCGACCCCTGGTCCGACTGACCCACTCCGGGCCACCGACCGTCGACCCTCGGACCGACGCTGCCGGCCGACGGTCCGGAGTCAGCTCGTCGGGGCAGCCATCACCACCTTGTCGCCCTTGTGCGACATGGCGGAGAACCGGGACCGTGACGACAGCACCGAGCCCAGGGAAAAGGCCGAGCCGATCGAGAACGCCGACAAGAACGAGCCGACCGAACCGATCGACAGGGCAGAACCGATCGACCCGATGGACAGGACCGAGCCCTTGGACCCGATCGACAGCAACGAGTCCTCGGACCACAAGGACCACCGGGAAGTGGAGGGCGCAGTGTCGGTCATCTCGCCATCATCTCGCACCCGGCGGGGTCGGGCGGTCGCGACCTCGACTCGACGCACCCGCTCCTGTGGTCGCTGTGGCTGACCCCGTGGTCCAGGCCATCGTCCTGGTCGACGACCTCGATGCGGCGGGTCGTCGCCTGGAGTCGATGGGCCTCACCGTCTCGGACGGGGGCCGCCATCCCGGGCGCGGCACCGCCAACCGCATCGTGGCCTTCGCCGGGCAGTACCTCGAACTCCTGGCCGTCGTCGACGAGGCCGAGGCGGCCGCCTCGCCCCAGGGACGCCCGGTCATGGCCGCCTGGGCGCGCCACGGCCCGGGCCTGGCCCGCTGGTCACTCGAACCCAGAGACATCGAGGCGACGGCACACCGTGTGGGCCATCCGGTCGAGTCGCGCCACCGTCTCCTGCCCGACGGCACGACGATCCGCTGGCGTTGCGTGGGGGTGGACGCGGCCTGGGACGAGCCCTGGCGTTGCGCCTTCCTGGTCTGGGACGACCCGCGCCACCATCCCGGCCGCCCGGGGACCGTCCACCCCAACGGCGCCACCGGCTTCGCCCGGCTCGAGGTGGTGGTCCCCGACCGCGCCCCCTTGCTGGCCTGGCTGGGTGGCGGTGTGCCCGAGGAGCTCGCCATCTCGGTGGGTACCGACCCCGGCCCCCGAGCCCTCTTCCTGGCCTCGCAGGAAGGCGAGATACCGATCATGTGAAGCGCTCTCATGACCGGTGCCGGGACACTGCGAGGCGGCCCCGGCTCATGACGGCGCGCCCGATGAAGGCGGCCCGGTGCGGGTGGAGACGCCGATCAACGTAGAGACAGCACGACGACGTCCGCTTCGGCCCGCTGTTCGATCGGTCCGGTGGGCAACGTGGCCAGCGCGTCGAGGGCGGGCCGCGCCACGTCGCGATAGGTGTCCTCATCGAGGCCGCGCAGGTCGACCCAGATCCGGTTCTCGATCCACTCCATCTGTTGCGCGGCACTCGTGAGCCACGACCTGCTCCGGCACGTCTCGACGTGTCCGACGAAGCCGGCCTGCACCCCCCAGGCCAGGATGTCCGATGCACCGACCTGGCGTTGGCGCCACCCGGGGTTCAGGTGCTGCGCCCTCTCGAACATGGCGGTGAGGATGGGATGGATCACGTCCCCCGCGGCGCTGCGGTTGGTCGGGCACACGAGGTAGCGACCACCGGGCGCCAGCACCCGGGCGACCTCGCTGAACATCGCCTCGGGCGGCTCGACGGCGTGGGCCACCCACACCGACACGGCGTGCGCCACCGAACCGTCACCGAAGGGCAGCCGTCGGTTGTCGCCCCGCACCAGGACCGGCCCCAGCCGGGCCCGGGCACGCGCCAACATGGCCGCGGCGATGTCCACGCCGATGACGCCCCGGCCGCGGCGTCGAAGACCGAGGGCGACCACGCCGGTTCCCACGCCCACCTCGAGGATGGGCCCGACTCCCGGCGGCAGCCGCCCGTCGAGCTCGGCGGCGAAGGCGTCTCCCCGGCTCTCCCCACCCCGGGTGGCGTCGTAGAAGCCGGCCACGTCGTCATAGACCGCCACCGGCGCCACGACGACCGGCGGTTCAGCGGGGATCGCGCCACATGGCCCAGACGACGGGCCCGCGCGGCACCTGGATCTCCTCGGTGACCGTGAACCCGTGTCGCCCGTAGAACGCGATGTTGCGCTCCTTGGAGGACTCCAGGTACACCCGCTCCCCTTCCCGGTCGCACCGATCGAGGATGGGAGCCATCATCGCCGAGCCCAGGCCCTTGCTCTGCCACTGCGGCTCGGTCCCGAGCATCTGCAGGTACCAGTGACGCTCCTTGGGGTGATGGCTGGCGAAGTACAGGAGCCCCCGCGCGCACATCGTGATGCGGGGCCCCACGAGGCGCGAGGTGGTGAGCCCCACCTTGGCGTCTTTGTACCAACCCAGGGGGAAGGTGCCCGGTGGGTTCCAGATGGCCGCGCACTGGGTCTCGTCGGTCGTATAGACCTCCCCGAAGGGAAGCGACGCCCGCAACAACGAACGAAAGAAGGTCGGCAGCTTGCGTCGACGCGCCGCCTCGTTGGGAAAGAGCCACACCGTCAACGGGTCGTCATCGAACGCCAGCGACAGCGTCCTGGCCAGTGCGTGGAGGTCCCCGAGGTTCGCTTTGCGAGCGGCGGGAGCGGGGGGAGCGGGGGGACCGGGCACGGCCGCCACGATATCTGTCGGCCCTGTATCTGTCGTCAGCCCTCGATCTCTTTCAGGCCGACCTGTTGACAGATGCCCATGACGTTTCCGGCCGGGTCGCGAAACGTCCCCAGGACTTCGGTTCCGTACCGCCGGACGGGTACGACGATCTCACCCCCGGCGGCGACGACGGCGTCGGCCATGGCCGCGACGGCGTCGGCCATGACCGAAGGCAGGATGCCGACACCGGCGGCGGGAGCCCGATCGAGAACCCACGCGTGGTCATGGTCGGCACCTCGGGTCGCGTTCCGCGCGGTATCCCAGCCTCGGTCTGCTCAGCTCGAGCAGTACCCGTGCTGGACGAGAAAGGACTTGAGCTGAGACACATAGGCGGCGCCGGTCGGCCACCCGGCAGGACCCGAGAGCTTGCCCTGGGTCTGGAGCTGGTCGACCGTCGTCCACGCGCTCGTGCCTTGGCCGAGGACGCACTGGTCGGCCACCCAGGCCGCCAACGCCCCGAGGCCGTTGCCCGGGTTGGAGGTGAACGACGACCACCACGTCGAGACGTCCTTGCTCACCAGGTCGAGGTGCTGCTTCGTGACGTCGAGGAAGCTCCCGTGGGTGAAGATCAACACCTTGACCGGCATGCCGGATGCCGCGTACGAGGCGAAGGTGTAGGCGAAGGCGTTGTCAGCGGTCACGATCACGGCCTCGCCACCGCCGGGACTGAGAGACGCACCGGGGTTGCCCACGTTCTCGTCCGCGGCGGGACCGAGCCCCGTGGTCGACACGGTGATGGCCCGGACAACGGTGCAGCAGTGCGCTCCCCCGGTGTCGAGACCGAGGAGGAGGACGGGCAGGCTGTCACCGGGGAAGTAGGCCAGGCACATGGCGTCGGAATTCGGCATCGTCGGGGTCGACGCCGCGTCGGCGGGGACCGGTGCGATCGACCACGGGATCACCTCGTCGGTCTGAATCGTGGCGCCGGCCTGAATCGGTGGAGCCAACGGGTCGTAGAACGTGGCTCCGTTCGAGATCGCGATCGTCAGCTCGGGTTTCGACAGCGCGGGGTCCTGGCTCGGTGAGGTCTCCGTCGTCCCCGCCAGGGTGACGGTCACCGGGCCCAGCGTCACCGAGCTGGACACCACGGTCCCCACCGGGGTCGTCCAGAGATCGAGCGCGTTGCACGACAGGGGCGTGGCGACGGGCGGGGTCGTCGTCGAGGACGACGGCGTCGTCGACGAGGTGGGAGCCGTCGGTTTCGTCACCGGCGTGATCTTGTGTCCGAGGGGCGCGGACCGCAGCGACGACAGCGGCACGGCCACGGCCGCCACCACGGCCGCCACCGCCACCACGGCCACGGTCACCCGGAGGCGTTGGCGACGCCGCACCAACGCGTCCACCTTGGCCGGCAGAGACGTCCCCACGTCGAACTGCGGAGCCTGAGCCAGCAGTTCCCTGCGAAGCTGCTCGGCCGCTGCGTCGGAGACGTCGTCGGAATCAGGCATCCTCGCCTCCTTCCACGTGTGCCCGCATCGAGTCGAGGGCCCGAGCCAACCTCGACTTGACCGTCCCCGGTGACACACCCAGGAGGGCCGCCATGTCGGCTTCGGCCATGTCCTCGAGATAGCGCAGCGCCACGACGACACGCTGATCGGCGGGAAGGGCGGCCAGGACCCGAGCCAGGTCGACGCGGGCCCAGAGATTCTGGTCGGCGCCGGGGGAAGGGGCCGGCGGCGCGCTGCGCGCGTCATGGCGCAAGACGACCAGCCGGTGACGCCGATCCTTTGCAGCCAGGTTGACCACGGCTCGCCGGAGATAGGCGAGGAGGTTGTCGACGCGACCCGACGACCATTTGGGCCACGTGGCGGCAAAGGCCTCGGCCACGAGATCCTCGGCCCGGCTCCGGTCCCCGCACAGGTAGTAGGCGAGGCGGGTCAAGCGCTGACCCTGCTCGACCATGGCGGTCTCGAAGGCGTCCTCGGGCCCCCGATCGCGCCCCGCCCCGGGCGCAGAGCCCAGGCCCCCGGGCTTCACTCGCACCTCGTCAACCCTCCCCGACGGATAGGTCACCGCCTTCACATCTGGTGTTGACCCCTCGGCCCCCGGATCGGTTCCCCCTCACCGCCGGGAACAGACCTCGGTGAAGACCGCTTCGAAGGTGGCCCGGTCACCGGCATAGGGCTGCTCGGGACGCGGCCAGTGCACCACGAAGTCGGTGACGCCCGCCTCGGCGTAGCGCCCGGCGGTCTCGTCGAAGGCATCGAGCGACGACAGCCCGGGATCGAGCCGGGGCCCGGTCAACACCAGCCGTGCGATGGACCCGGGGTCCCGACCCACCGCCACGCAGGCCTCGTCGAGGCGCGCCATCTGCTCGGCCACCACCGCCACCCCCTGTTGGACATCGAGGAGGGCACCCTCGGGCCCGAGGTCCCCCGTGGTCACCCAGGTCTGGCCGTAGGTGACGGCGAGGCGGATCCCCCGGTTCCCGGTGGCCGCGACGGCGAACGGGATCCGCGGCCTCTGCACGCACCCCGGGTAGGTGCGGGCCTCGACCGCCGCGTAGAACCGACCATCGAAGCTCGTCTCGGGCTCACGCAGCACCCGGTCGAGCAGGTCGAGGAACTCGGCGAACCGATCGGCGCGCTCGACCCGAGACCACGGGTCCTGGCCGAGCATGACCGCATCCCACCCGTCGGCCCCGGCGCCGACGCCCAGGGTCAGCCGACCGTTCGAGAGGTCGTCGAGCGTCACGAGCTCGCGTGCGAAGGGCACCGGGTGTCGGAAATTCGGCGAGGCCACGAGCGTGCCGAGCCGGATCCGCTCGGTGGCCACGGCACCGGCGGCGAGGAACGGCACCGCGCCGAACCACGGCGAATCACGTAGCGACCGCCAGGCCAGGTGGTCGTAGGTCCAGGCATGGTCGAAGCCGAGCTCTTCCACCCGGCGCCACAAGGCCCGGGCCGTCGACCACCCGAACTCCGGAAGCACAAGGACCCCGAGACGCATGGGACCGAACCCTAGGCACCCGAGGCGAGCCACGAGCGTTTGAGCGCATCCCTGTCGGGCTGCCAAGCTGCCGGCATGCCCGCCGTCCTCGTCCACGGTGTCCCCGAGACCCCCGCCGTCTGGGACCACCTCCGTCCCGAGCTGACCCGACGCGACGTCGTGACTCCGCAGTTCCCGGGCTTCGGATGCGCCCGACCTGACGGGTTCGGCGCCACCAAGGAGGAATACGCGCGGTGGTTGATCGCCGAGCTCGAGACGCTCGCCGCTCAGGGCCCCATCGACCTTGTCGGCCATGACTGGGGCGGAGGACTCGTGGTGCGCGTCGTCAGCACCCGACCCGACCTGGTCCGCTCGTGGGTGACCGACGCGGCGGGGGTCGGTGATGTCGACTTCGACTGGCACGACCTCGCCAAGATCTGGCAGACGCCGGGGGAAGGCGAACAGTTCTTCGAGCAGCAGATGTCGGCGACGCCCGAGGAGCGCGGGTCGGTCCTCGAGATGTTCGGCATACCAGCTGATCGTGCGGTGACCCTGGCGAGCTGGGGTGACGAGGTGATGGCGCAGTGCATCCTCGACCTCTACCGCTCGGCTGTCGACGTGGGGCGCGAATGGGGCCCCGACTTCAAAGACATCCCCAAGCCCGGGCTCGTGCTCATCCCGAGCGAAGACGCCTTCCTGTCGGCGCAGAGCGCCACCGCCGGGGCCCGTCGGTCGGGGGCGAAGGTGGAGACGCTCGAGGGGATCGGCCACTGGTGGATGCTCCAGGACCCTGCCCGGGGGGCCGGGGTTCTCGAGGCGTTCTGGTCGTCGCTCGACTAGGACTGTCGCTCGACTAGGCACCACAGACCCGCGGTGCGGGTAGGAAGTGAAGATCGTCGTGGAATTCGATGACTGGACCAAGAGGTTGAAGACCGCCCTCGGTGCCGATGCCACCGTGCGCCTGCGCGAGCTCTTCGCGTCGGGCGGGGTCTTCACCGACCCCGTCACACCGTCGACGACCGACATCAAGTCGGTCGAGGACATCACCGACGCCTCGTTCCCCGACTGGAGCCAGGAGGTCACCACGGCTCACGGGGACAGCGGCGGAGGTGCATTCGAGTGGATCGGGCGCGGCACCATCGGGGGCACCATCGCCGTCGAGATCCACGGCTGCACGATGGTCGAGCTCGACACCGACGGGCAGGTGACACGGTGGCGCGACTATTTCGACCTCAAGGAGATCGAGACACAGATGGGCGCCACCATCGAGGACTTCCAGGACAAAGCCGGAGCCTGACCCTCCGAAGCAGGGGGTGAAGGGCGGGTTCGGTCTAGCCGATCCCCCGCCAATCAGGGTGCAGACCCCGCTGGCGCGCGAAGCGCTGCGCCGAGACCGTCGTACCGTTGAATTCGGTGCGCTCCGACGCGGTGATGCCCTGGGGACCTCCGGCCAACCACGCCACCACGGCACCGGGAACCGAAGGCGGCGCGCCCGGGAACCGACCGGCGAGCCCGAGCCGTTGCTGGGCGAGCACCATCCGCTCGGTCAACACGTACCCGGGCTCGACGTTCACCACGAAGATCCCCTGGGGCCCGAGCTCGACGGCGAGGATGCCCGCCACCCGGTGGAATGCCCCCTTGGTGACGGCGTAGCCGAGGCCCCATCCACCTTCCCCCGTGGGGGCGGGGGGGTCGCTCGTCGCCACCGCGGACGTGATGTCGATGATGGTCCCCTCGCCCCGCTCGAGCATCCCGGGGAGAACGGACTTGATCATCACCAACTGCGCCACCACGTTCGCTTCGAGCTTCGCCGCCACCATGTCGATGTCGAGATCGAGAAAGCGCTCCATGCTGCCCGGGCCCGTGTGCACGGCGTTGTTGACGAGCACGTCCACCCTGCCCCACTCGGCGAGGACGCGCTCGGTCGCGGCCACCAGCGAGGCCCGGTCCAGAAGATCGGCCCGTACGGGCAGGGCCCGGCCGCCGGCCGCCTCGATCTCGAGCGCGGTCGTCTCGAGGCTCCCGGGAATGGCCGCGTCCCGTGCGGACCCGGACTCGTCGAACGCCTCACCCTCTCGCATGGTGCGGGCCGTGATGGCGACATCGAGCCCGGCGGCGGCGAGGGCGATCGCCGATGCCCGGCCGATGCCGCGGCTCGCTCCCGTGACGAGCGCGATGCGTCGGTCCGGAGCCATCACCGGGACAGTACTTCTCGACGATCAGCCGTCTCGACGATCAGCCGTCTCGCCAATCGGTCTTACGAGGTTTCCTCGGCGGCGTCGGACCCCGCCGTCGCTCGGAGCCGACGCAGGCCGATGGCCGGGAAGAGCAGCACCGACAGGACTCCCGCACCGACGAGGGCGGCGGCGTTCTCGGGCAGCATGCGCCCTTCGGTGGTGCCGATCGTGGTGATGACCACGATCAGGGGCAACCCGGTGGCGGAGAAGAAGGCCAGAGGGAGGCGCGCCGATCGAGGAAGATCCCGCCGGTACAGGACCAAGGCCGGCACTCCCCGCACGACGAGCATCAGGGCCAGAAAGCCCACGAGGCGGAGCAGGGCGCTCGGTCGGTGCAGAAGGACGTGGAGGTCGAAGTGGATGCCGCTCACCACGAAGAAGATGGGGATGAGGAACCCGAACCCGATCGCCTGAAGCTTGCTCTCGATGATCTCGCTGTCGTCGCCCACGGTGAACAGCCGCACCACGATGCCCGCCGCGAACGCCCCGAGCAGGACGTCGAGCCCCAGCTCGAAGGCGAGATAGACGAGCAACAAGACCAACAGCACCGACACCCGCACCGGGAGCTGGGTGCTGGTCTGCAGATGTCGACGGAGAAGGGCGACGACCTCGGGAGGGTGGGCTCTGGCGGCGAGGAGAGCCGTCACGGTGGCGATGACCACGAAGGCCACGAGGAGGAGGCTGGTGGCCACCGGGTCCTTGCCGGTCAGGAGCACCGCCACCGCCACGATGGGCCCGAACTCCCCCACCGTTCCGACGGCGACCAGGTACGTGCCGAACCTCGTCGTGAGGATCCCGGCATCGCCGATGATCGGCAGCAGGGTCCCGAGCGCGGTCGTGGTCAGCGCCAGACCCACGATGAGTGTGTCCAGCGCCAGACCGCTCGAGACCAGGGCGAACGCAAACCCGAGCCCCAGGGCGAGTGACAGCAACCAGCCGACCACCGCCAGGCGGAGGGGGCGGCCCTTGAGCCGCTTGAGCTCCAGCTCGAAACCGGCCAGGAACATGAGGAACGTGAGCCCCATGTCCGAGAGGGCGGTGACGACCCCATTGGGGTGGGCCAGCTTGAGGACGTACGGGCCCATCACGATGCCCAGCAACAGCTCGATGACGACCGAGGGGATGCGAAGCCCTCTCGTCTGCTCCGCGATGATCGGCCCCAGCACAGCGGCCACGGCGATGAGGACCAGCGTCGGGATGGCGGCCTCTGTCACCGCGTCCCTCGAACACGTCGGCGGGCCATCTCGCCAATGCTATGGAAGTCTCCGAGAGCGGTCCCAGGTCGCGAGTCTCCTGGGAACTCCTGGGAACTCGTGGGGCTCCTGGGGTCGCCGACATCGACGGTGGCGGGCGAACAAGGTGCAGGCGAGCCGGCACCCCGGGGTTGGCGAACGCCGCGGTCACCGCCCGGGTGACCCGAACACGATCAGATCAGGCGGACGCCTTCTCGCGACGACTGGCGGCCCGCAGCTTGCGCCGCTCCCGCTCGTTGGTCCCGGCCCAGTACCCCACCAGATCGGGGACGGCGAGCGCGTAGCGCAGGCACTCGGCGCGCACCGTGCAGCGTGCGCACAACTGCTTGGCACGCGCCGTGGGGCCACCGCGGTCGGGAATGAACATCTCGACCCGCTCTCCACGACAGGCACCCAGGGTCTGCCACCGCGGGCGGCGGAGCAGTTGGACGACTACCGATGAGACGCTGTCGACGTCGGTCTCGTCCGTCGTCTCGGTGGCGGACTCGGCTGACATTGCGAGGCTGGTCATGTCCAGACCTTCGACACTCCTGCTCAGAGCCTTTAGCAAGCAGGCACGGAACCACCACGCTGGGTGAGCAGGGGCCCGCACCTGGCTATGCTCGACCACGTTCAGCGGTCACCCAGACGGACGGCCCACAAGCCCGGCCACCAGGTCAAATAACCACCGAATTCCGAATCGCGGAGATTAGCCTCGAGATATGCGAGCCGAGAACGAAGAATGGGTCGCACTCGTCAGGAACAGCATCCTCGCGGCGGTGGTGAAAGAGGCCAGCGTCAAGGGCTTCTTCGGCCCGTTCTCGCTCGACGACATCCTCCACGCCTGGCTGGAACATGAAGCCGACACGGTGGCGAAGCTCCCCGACCCCCCGGGAACGACGGACGCCTCGGCCACCCAGCGTCGCAACTACTGGTTCTACGAGGGATGTCGGGCGCTCGAGGAAGGGGCGTGGATCGCCGAGGTCGGCGGAGGCAAGTTCGCCATCGCCTCGCTCAAGGCACTGATGTCGCAGATGCTCGATACGGAGCCCACCCACCGGGACTGACCTCACCACCGCACGACTCGGTACGCTCGCGAGTCGTGGAACTTCATCTCAGCCAGGACCCCGAAGCGGACGCGCTGCTGTCGAAGAGCCCCTTCGCCCTCGTGGTCGGCATGGTTCTCGACCAGCAGGTTCCTCTGGAGTGGGCTTTCGCGAGCCCCTTGGAGCTCCAGCGGCGGCTGGGCAAGGCCCTCGACGCCAAGCGCATCGCCCACATGGACCCCGAAGCGCTGGCGACGGCGTTCTCGTCTCGACCCGCGCTGCACCGCTATCCCGGATCGATGGCGACGCGCGTCCAGGAAGTGGCCAAGCTCGTCGTCGACCGCTACGGCGGGAAGACCGAAGCGATCTGGACGGGCGCCACCACGGGCGCCGAGCTCCTGGGGCGCGTGAAGGAGCTGCCGGGGTTCGGCGAGCAGAAGGCCAAGATCTTCGTCGCCCTGCTGGGCAAGCAGCTCGGCGTCCGGCCGCAGGGGTGGGAGGAAGTGAGTGCTCCTTTCAGCGACCCCGACACCTTCCGCTCGGTGGCCGATATCACCGACACCGACACCCTCGACAAGGTGCGCGCCTTCAAACAGGCCCTGAAAGCGGCGAACAAGGCCAAGAGCCCGCCCGAGAAGGCCGCCACACCGACCAAGAAAGCCCGACGCCCCGGCAAGGCCACGGCCCCGGCCGCCTCGGGACCGAACAAGAAGGCGGCCGCATCGAAGGCGACCGCCACCACGCGCGCCAAGACCGCGACCCGCACCCGAACCCCTGCGTCAGCCTCCGCCGGGAAGCGTTGAACGCTCACGACAGGGGACGGCTCGCCGAACGACATCTCTACCTGTGCACGGCGGACCGCCCCGACCTCGCCCAGTTCCTGGACTCGTGCATGGCGGGAGGCGTGGACATCGTCCAGCTTCGGGACAAGCACCTCGAGGCGCGTCACATCGTCGAACGTGGTCGGCTGGCGGCACGCGTCTGTGCCGACCATGGTGTTCCCTTCGTTCTCAACGATCGCCCCGACCTCGCCCTCGAGATCGGGGCCGACGGGGTCCACGTGGGCCAAGACGACGCGTCGCCCGCGTTGGCCCGTCGCATCCTGGGTGCGTCGGCCCTCGTCGGCCTCTCCACCCACGCTCCCGAGGAGCTCGAATCGAGCCGGGATGAACCCGTCGACTACGTCTCGGCCGGACCGGTGCACCCCACGCCGACGAAACCGGGAAGACCGGGAACGGGCCCGCACTACGTCACCTTCGCGACGGCCAACACCTCCCGCCCCGTCTTCATAACCGGCGGGGTCACGCCCGAGACGGTGCCGTCACTGGCCGCTGCCGGAGCACGTCATTTCGTCGTCGTCGGCTACCTGACCGAGTCCGACGACCCCCGACGCGCCGCGGCGCAGCTCCGGGCATCGATCGATCGGCACCTCGGGGACGTGGAAGCGTCGTGAACCGTCGGGCCCACCCCCGGCCCCGCCGGTCAGGGGCCCTGGCGCTCGAGCCACCCCGCCAGCAGGGCGACGGCGCGGGGGTCGGCGCGCAGCCGGTGGCCGGCACCGGCCAGCACCCGTAACTCGGCCCGGGGGCCGGCCAGCTCGGTGAGGCGGCGGGCATCGGCGATCGGCACTTCCTCGTCATCGGCGCCGTGCACGACGAGCAGGGGCCGGGGGGACAGCTTGGCGGCGGCTTCGTCGGGTCGGAGCGCGGAAAAGGCCGCTCCCCACTCCCGCCGGTCAGAAGGAAAACCGGGGGAGTGTATGGCCCCGACACGGCGGGCGTACTCGATCATCCCGACGCCGTCGTTGGCCCAGTCCGAGAACGTGGCCGGCGAGCCGAAACACGCCACCCCTCGCACCCGGGGGTCCTCGGCGGCCACACACAGACCGAGGGCACCACCGGTACCGAATCCCACGATCCACACACCGCCGCCGTGACCGACCTCGGCGGCATGGTCGACGAGAAACCCGAGGTCGTCGTACCACCCGCCGAGCGAGAAGTCGCCGGCCGACCCGCCCACGCCCCGCAGGCACCCGACGACGACGGGATATCCGTTCTCGACCGCGATGCGGTCGGCGAGCATCGGCAGGGTGTCGGCGGCACGTGAGGCCGAATCGCTCTCCACCGGGAAGCCGTGACACAAGATGAGCACGTTGGTCTGATCTCCCCGGGTGGGCGACGGCGCCGCCACGTGCACCGCCAGGGAACCGGCCGGGCCCTCGATCTCCGACCACTTCGTCGGCACCCTCGTACTCCCGCCGTCGCCCCGCGCCCGCGTGCCGAGCGCTCAGGTCCGCCAGAAACGCCACGCATGGCGCCTGTGGCCCTGAGGGCTGTGCGGGACGTCGACGGCAGGGGGATCAGGGAGGTCCGAGCTCAACGCGTACAACTCGACCAAGGTCCGGGCGGCCAGGACTCGATCCATCCGGTCCGAGAACTCCTCTTCGCTGAGGCGGCCCTCGGCGTAGTGGCGCTCGATCATGGCAGCGAAGCGCTCCCGATCGGCGTCCGAGGCGCGGGGGCCGGGCGGCAGGGGGTCCGCTGGCATGTCCGCTCCGTCCTCCACGCCCTCAGTATCTCCCAGGAGCCCGGCCCCGGACTCCTTTACCGCACGAGGGAGAGAGAACGACGGAGAGAAACGACGGAAACGGCGCCCTCGACGTGGCGCGGAGCGAACTCAGATGCCGATGCGTTGGGCCAGGAGCTCGCGGTGGTAACTGGGGTCCCCGAGCATGAGCTCGGAGGACTTGGCCCGCTTGAAGTAGAGGTGGGCGTCGTGCTCCCAGGTGAAGCCGATGCCCCCGTGGATCTGGATGTTCTCCGCGGCGGCGTGGAAATACGCCTCGGAGCAGTAGGACTTGGCCAGGCTGGCGACGACGGGGAGCTCCTCGGAGTCCTCCGCCGCGGCCCACCCCGCGTAGTACGCGGCGGACTTGGCCGACTCGACCTCGAGCAGCATGTCGGCGCACTTGTGCTTGATGGCCTGGAAGGACCCGATCGGTCGACCGAACTGGATGCGGGTCTTGGCGTACTCGACCGCCATGTCCAGACACCGCTGCGCGCCGCCCACCTGTTCGGCGGCAAGGGCCACGGCGGCGAGGTCGAGCGTGCGGGAGAGCACGGGGCCGGCCCCGCCCTCCTCCCCCACCAGCCGGGCCGGCGTGGACGCGAATTCGATCCGGGCCTGCTTGCGAGTCTGGTCCATGGTGGCCAAGGGGGTCGCGGTCATTCCGGTGGCGCCACCTTCGACGGCGAAGAGGCTCACGCCCTTGTCGGTCTTGGCCGCGGCGAGCACGAGGGTGGCGTTGTGGCCGTCGACCACGAACATCTTGTGGCCGTCGAGCTTCCAGCCGTCACCGCTGCGGGTGGCGGCGAGGGTGATCCCCTCGGTGTCCCATCGGCCGCTGTCCTCGGTGAGCGCCAGCGTGGCGATCGTCTCACCCGAGGCGATCCCCGGCAACAGGTCCTTCTTGGCCGCCTCGTCCCCGCTCGACAGGAGCGCGTTGGCGGCCAGGGCCACGGTGGCGAAGTACGGAGCGCACAGCAGCGCCGCGCCCATCTCCTCGAAGATGACGATGAGCTCGACGTAACCGAAGCCCGCGCCGCCGTACTCCTCGGGGATGGCCAGCGCCTGGAGCCCGAGCTGGTTGGCCATCTGCTCCCACACGGCCCGGTCGAAACCCTCGGTCGTCTCCATGAGGCGTCGCACTTCCGAGATGGGCGACTTGTCCTCGAGGAAGCGGCGAACGGATCGGCGCAGCTCCTCCTGCTCCTCGCTGAAGGCGAAGTTCATGACTCTGGCTCCCCCTCGTCGGGTACTCGAAGCGCTCTCGCGACTCACCGCGTTGTCTACCAGACACCGCGTTTATTGACCAATGAGTCAAGAAGGGCCACGAGGAGCGCGGTCGGACGAGAAACTCCTCGTCACGGGCCCAGGCGCTGCCAATTCCTCCCGTCGGTGGTGCGCCACAATCCGGTCCCGGTCACACAGACCCAGCCGTGGGTCGCATCGGCGAACACCACGTTTCCGCTCCCCCCGTTCACGACGCCGGCTCTGGCCAACCCCGCCACGACCCCCCAGGTCCGTCCGCCGTCGGTGGTCTCGAACGCGCCCGACCGGTCGGGGAAGAGCCATGCCGTGGTCGGGGTGAGGACCGCCAGGTTCTCGTGACCGAGCGAGTAGGGCGTGACGTAGCCGGCCGACGGGAGCCCACCCCCCGCTCCCAGGACCGTGCCGCCGGTCAGGACGGGTGCGTTGGCCGCCGCCGCCAGCGCCCACTGCACCCCCCCGTCGCTCGAGCGGTACAGCGCCTTCGCCTGTGTTCCCGAGCTGGCCTGCGAGGCGCAGATCAACCACAGGTCATCGGTACCGGACGCGGCGATCTGCTGGCCGAAATCGAAATACGGCGGGCACGGGTCGCGGCGCGAGGCCCAGGTCTCTCCCCCGTCGGCGGTATAGCTGAGAGAGCCTGCCATCTCCGATGTTCCGGTCTGCGAGGCGAAGGTCAGGACATAGGCCCTGGTGCGCGTGATGCGGGCCAGCTCGATGTTCTCGTCGCTGACCGACACCTCGGCGTTCTCCGACAACGGAGAGGTGGCGCCGGCGGGCGCCCACGTCCGCCCGTCGTCGGTCGACACGTCCACCACCACCGGGCACAACGGCGCTCCCGTGGCTCGGATGGCGCACGTCCCCACCACGGCCCACACATCGGGGCCGATGGCGCTGACGTCGGACACCACCGGTCCGATCCCGGCGCGTCCCCAGGTCCGCCCCCCATTGGACGTGGTCCACAGCGCCACCGTCCCCGCAGACGAGGGAGGCCCTCCCCACAGATAGCCGTGCGCGGTGTCGGAGAACTCGAACTGGGCCGGGAAGCTCACCGGCAGGCTCGGATCGGTGACCCTCCAGGTGTCGCCGCCGTCGCCGGACTCGGCCAGGAGCGTCTGTGCGCCGTGCACGACCAGCGCGAACCCGTGCACGTCGCCCACGAACACCACCGAGGCGAGATCCGATGACGGAACCGGGGTTCCCGCCGCCAAGAGGCCGGTCTGCGAATCGAAGGCGGCGAAGGTCTGGGACGGGCTCGGGCCCGACACGGCCACTCCGATCACGATGCCCAGGGACAGGGCCGCCACCATGACCACACCCAGGACCGCCGTGACCCGGCGACGGCGGAGTCGGGCGGCGCGCGCCAGCACGCCTCCCAGGGTGCGGTGGGTCGGGTCGGGCGGCTCGGGATCATCCAGATGCTCGAACATCGTCACCTCCTCCCAGGCCCCGTTCCTCGAGGTCATGACGCAGGTGGGCGAGCCCCCGCGAGGCGTGGCTCTTCACCGTGCCCGGAGAACACCCCAGGGCCCCGGCCACCTCGAGCTCGGGCCAGTCCGCCAGGTAGCGCAGCACCACGACCTCGCGCTGGCGCCGGGGCAGCCGCCGAAGCGCACGGGCCAGGTCGATGCGCTCCGAGAGGTGTGTCTCGACGAGGGCGACGGGCTCGTTCCCGCTGCTCGTGGCGCGACTGCGCCTCCGGAGCCGATCGATGGCGAGGTTGGTGGAAACCGTCACCACCCAGCCGTGGGGGCGGTCGCGTAGCCGCGCCCAGCGCACGTGGGCGCGGGCCAGAGCCTCCTGGGCGACGTCCTCGGCGTCGCCCCGGTCCCCGAGCACGCGGAACGACACCCGATACGCGAGCCGGTAGAGGTCGGCGAAGACGTCCTCGAATCGCACCGCCTCGGCCACGGCCCGCTCCCTCCTCGCCTGGTGCACGGGTCTACCAGTTCTCACGTCCACCGAGCTGTGGAGGTTGACACCGCCGTCGACACCGCCGTCGACGCTGCCGTCGACATCTTTCGCCGGTCCCGATCCGCTCACCCCCAACACGCCGCGGGAGGGGTGATGGCCTGCACACCGCTCCCGTCGGAGACCAACACCTGACCGGCCGAGGCCACGACGGCCAGGAGCTCGACGTTGCCCTCTTCGGCGGCGGCCAGGTGCTCCTGGGTGCGGATGACGCCGGTGCTGGGATCGACACAGGCCAGGACCCCGTTCTGGTTCACGAGCACCAGGGCTCCGTCGCCGTAGATCGTCTCCGCGTCCATGATCCAGTGAAAGACGCCGGCAGGCTGCTCCTGTTCCAGCTCCGAGCTCGACGGTGCCGAAAAAACCAGGTCGGCTTGCCGAAGAAAGACCGTCTCACCCAGCATCCCGGTCCGGAACGAGTCCCAGACGCCACCGGGAACGGCCGTGACGATCCCGCCCGCCACGGAATCGGTCACCTCGCTGTCCGACGACGTCGCGGCCAGGGCGTACCCGGTGTCGGCGTCGAGCTCGAGGACCGAGCCGTCGACGGTCTTGCCGTCGATGGTGGGATACGACAGCGCCGCGTAGAGATATCGCCCGGTCGGGTCGACCGACAGGCTGGCGACGGTGCCCGAGCTGATGGGCACGGAGGAGCGCACCGCTCCGGCCCCGACGTCGACGTGGACCAGGGTCGGCCCGTACCCGACCCAGATGGTGTTGTCCGGGCCTTCGGCGACAGCAAGGGGGTAGATGGCTCTTCCGAGGCCCTGCGGGGGTGGCAACTGGATCTGGCGCACGACCGCCAGGGTGCGCGGGTCGACTTGGCACAGCACCGGGCCCACAGAGTTGGCGTCGGAGCGACCGCAGGAGATCCAGAGGTAGCCCGCCGCCACGGTGAGGACGGAGACAGAGGAGACGGAAGAGACGGGGGAGAAGGTGGGGCCGCTCTCGGTCGTCGCCCGCCCGAGATCGGTGCGCTGCAATACCCAGGGGCCTTGTGAGGTGGAAGGGGGCGAGACGAGTGAGAAGGCCGCCCCGGCCGCCACGTCCAGGACCTGCGGGCACACGCCGGCCACGATGGTGACCTGGGGCCACGACGTGGCCGACGAGACGGTCGTGGTCGTGGCGTCGGGCGTCGTCGGACCCACCGGGTTCCCGTAGCAGGAGTCGGAGGCCACCGGCGTCGTCGTCGTGGTCGCGGCTGTCGTCGGTGGTGACGTCGTGGCGCTGACGGTCTCACTCGGAGACGCCGCGCTCGTCGGCGTGCCCTGGTTCGAATGGCCGCAGCCCGCCAGCAGCAGGCAGAACGCCGCGCCCACAGAGGCGATGCGCACCGAGGAGACCGGGGTCCGTGCCCTGTGAACATGGCTGGTGCCGACCCGGTGCATCAGGAGTTTCACGTCTCAGGGGCCGGTTCGGTTCACATGACGGAGCCTCGGGTTCACGGGTCCCGGCATAAGGTACGGAGATGCCCCACTACGAAGACAGCCTCGTCGAGGTCCACAAGGTCGTGGTCGGCCCCATGGACAACAACGTCTACGTCATCCGCAGCAAGGGGACGGGGGACGCCGTGCTCATCGACGCCGCCAACGAGCACGAGCGGCTGCTCCAGATGTGCCGGGACCTCGGGGTCCGCAAGGTCCTCGAGACCCACGGCCACTGGGACCACATCCAAGCCGTCCCCGCCGTGCGCGAGGCGGGCTACGAGGTGTCGGTCACCGCCGCGGACGCCGGCATGCTCCCCTCCTACGACCTGCTCCTCGAGGACGACACCGTCATCGAGGTCGGCGACATGCGGCTGCACACCATCGCCACACCGGGGCACACGCCGGGTTCCATGTGCTTCGCCATCGAGGGGACCCCGCTGCTCTTCAGCGGTGACACCCTCTTCCCGGGCGGGCCCGGGAACACCAAGTTCGAGGGCGGGGACTTCGACACCATCATCAAGTCCATCGAGGAGCGGCTCTACTCGCGGTTCGGGCCCGACACCGTGGTGCTTCCCGGCCACGGTGTCGACACGACGATCGGTGCGGAGACGCCGCATCTCCAGGAGTGGGTCGACCGGCGCTGGTGATCCCGACGGACCCCCGAGGCGGGTCCGGAGTCACCAGGGTCAG
Organism: Acidimicrobiales bacterium; assembly: GCA_050011815.1. Classification (GTDB taxonomy): domain Bacteria; phylum Actinomycetota; class Acidimicrobiia; order Acidimicrobiales; family UBA8190; genus Chersky-840. Next base: position 20,947 of record JBEKIJ010000024.1, read on the forward strand.
GGAAAAAGACCCCTGGCCGTGATCGCCGCCGCCAGTCGCTCGACGCCGACCACCCCGGCGGCACGGCGCATGGTCACCCCCAGGTCCTGCGAACGCGCCCAGACGTCGGCGAAGGCGTCGTCCATCTTCCGGGCCAGGCGGGCCGCCACCAGCTCTTCGTCCCAGGCGTAGCCCTGGCGCGACTGCGCCCATTCGAAGTACGAGGCCGTCACTCCCCCCGCGTTGGCGAGGATGTCGGGGACGACGGTAATCCCCCGCTCGGCCAGGACGCGGTCGCCGCCCGGGGTGGTGGGGCCGTTGGCCGCTTCCACCACGACGCGGGCGGTCATGGCGCTCGCATTCACCTCGTCTATGGCCCCTTCGAGCGCGGCGGGCACCGCCAGGTCGGCCTCCACCGACCACAGGTCAGAGGAGTGGATCTCCTCGCCGCCGGCAAACCCCGCCACCGATCCCACAGCAGAGACGTGTTCCGACAACAAGCCGACGTCGAGGCCGCCGGGGTTGTGCACGGCCCCTCCCACGTCGCCCACGGCCACCACCCGCATGCCCGCTGAGGCGAGGAGGAACGCCAGTGGTCCGCCCACCTTGCCGAATCCCTGGACTACCGCCCTCGCCCCCACCACAGGGACGTCGAGGGCGCCGAACACGGCCCGCACGCAACGCACGACCCCCGAGGCGGTGGCGCCGGTGTGCAGTCGCATGCCCCCGACCGACAGCGGCTTGCCCGTGACGACCTCGGCGATGGAGCGTCCCTGGAGCATGTGAAGCGTGTCGAGCAGCCACGCCATGACCCGCTCGTCGGTATTGACGTCGGGCGCGGGGATGTCGCGGTCGGGACCCAGCAGCGGTGCGATCTCGAAGGTGTAGCGACGGGTGAGCCGCTCGAGCTCTCCCACCGACAGCTGGCGCGGGTCACAGCGCACGCCACCTTTCGCCCCGCCGAAGGGGATGTCGACGACGGCGGTCTTGAGCGTCATGTCGGCGGCCAGCGCGGCGACTTCTGCCGCGTGGAGGTTGGGGTGGAAGCGGATCCCCCCCTTGCCCGGCCCCCGCGCCGTGTTGTGGTGGATCCGCCAGCCCAGGAACACCTCGACATGCCCGTCGTCCATCCGGATGGGGACGGCCACCTCGAGCACCCTGTCGGGCAGCTGCAGCAGTCGATGGACGTCGGGGTCGAGTCCGGCCAGCATGGCGGCGTCGCCGATGCGCTCGAGGACCGTGGCCCAGGGGTCGTACTCGCCCGGCGCCAACGATGCGCCCGGTGCGATCGCCGAGTGCGCCACCGGAGCCCCGACGACAGATGCCCCGGAGGCGCCGGAGGCGCCGGAGGCGACGGGTGCCCCGGATGCGCCGGGTCGAGATGCGCGCCTTCCCCGGCGCCGGGGGCCCTTGGGCGATATCGGGTCGTTGCTCATCCGGCCTCCAACGCGGGCCCCGGCCCGTTGCGCCGACGAGAGCCACCCAGGATCTGGGCGTCGTCGCCGTTCTCGGACTTCACGTGCACCACCAGCGGGGACCGGGTGAGCGAGAAGACGCCGGCAAACAGGACCATCATGGCCAGGATCTCACCGATCAGCCTCCCTCCGGCGGTCTGGACATGATCGCCGAACAAGCCGACCCCGATGGCGATGGACACGAGGGGGTCCACGATCACGAGCGCGGACTGCGAGGCGGTCACCGGACCGACGTGGAAGGCGTTCTGGGCCAGGAAGACGCCGACCAGTCCTGCCGCGGCCAGCGCGTAGGGCGGCCAGCCGAGAAAGACATGGCTCCAACCCCTCGTGATCTCGTCGTTCATGGTCTTGATGAGCGCGGCGGTAAAGGCGAAGGCGATGGCGCCGGCGGTGCCGAACCATGCCGCCTTCCACGCCGGTGACCCCGTCCGGGTCATGAGCACAGCCATCGAGCACGCCGCGATCACGGCGAACGACACGATGCCCCAGTCCTCGAGGTCGGGAGTCTCGTTGCCCCCGCTGGGGGCCGACAGGGCCAGGAAGGCGGCCAACCCCGCGGCCGCGGCGCTGGCCCCCAGCCACTCCCTCCAGCTCAGGGGCAGCCGGAACCAGATCCCCAGGATGGCGATCAGGAAAGGGAGCTCCAAGGTCAGGATGGGCTGCACCGTGCTGAGGCGCCCGAAGTGCAGGGCCAGGAACTGCAAGAGGAAGGCGGCGACCAGGACCACGAAGCCCGCCAGCCACACCGTCCGGCGCAGCGCGTAGGTGATCAGGCTCAACTTCAGGTTGGTATCGGCGGGGGCGGTCTCCACCCCCATCCGTTGCAGGACGCTGGTCAACGCATTTGCGAAGGCCGCCATGACAGCGAGCACGTAGGCCATCGGGGCCTTTCTACCGCACCAGCCCCCCCGTCATGCCGTTTGATCCCGGGTCGCCCGGGCATGGGCGCGGCGACGTTCCTGCGTGGACACGGTTTGGCGGGCCTTCGGAGCCCGTCGGTACGCTGGGAAACCCACCTGAGGCCGCTCCCGTCACGACGTGGCCCCGGCACGAGGACCGACGTGAAAGAGAGCCCCATGGCCGACACGATCACCGAAGAGGAGTTCGAGCGGGCCGCGCGGGAATTCCTCGAGGCGAACTCCGAGCTGCGGGTCGAAGCAGAGCAGAGCTGGGGCGAGGGGTCCGACCAGGTGGCCCTCCTGCCCGAGCGCACCCTCGAAGAGGAGCTCGCCGAGCTCGAAGCGGCCCGGGCGTGGGCCCAGAAGCGGTTCGACGCCGGCTTCGGGTGGATCAGTGGGCCCGTCGCCTACGGGGGCCGAGGCCTGACCCGCGACCACCAGCGGCTCTACGACGGGATCGAAGCCCGCTTCGACACCCCCCCGATGACCGGCTACGGGATCGGCCTGGGCATGGTGGCCCCGACGATCCTCGCCCACGCCACCGACGAGGTGAAGGAGCGCTACCTCCGATCGATGTGGCGCGGCGACATCGTGGCGTGCCAGCTCTTCAGCGAGCCCGGTGCCGGCAGCGACCTGGCGGGCCTGCAGACCAAAGCGGTGCGCGACGGCGACGAGTGGTTGGTGACCGGGCAGAAGGTGTGGACCTCGGGCGCGCACCTCTCGGACATCGGCGAGATCATCTGCCGGACCGATCCCGACGCACCGAAGCACAAGGGCCTCACCGGTTTCGTCGTGGACATGCGGGCACCGGGCGTCGAGATCCGGCCCCTGCGTCAGATGACCGGGGGGGCGTCGTTCAACGAGGTGTTCTTCACCGAGGTACGGGTGCCGGACTCGCACCGGTTGGGCGACGTCAACGGCGGATGGTCGGTCGCCCTCACCACGCTCATGAACGAACGGGCCGCCATCGGCGGCGGGAGCATGTCGTCGGGGAACGGCAACTTGAGCACCCCTCGCCTGATCGAGCTGGTCAGGCACCACGGGAAGTCGGACGATCCCCTGATCCGCCAACAGCTGGCCGACATCTTCATCCACGGGCGCGTCGCCAGTTACACCAACCTGCGGGCCATGGCCAAGATCGCCACCGGCCAGCTCCCCGGGCCCGAGATGTCGATCGCCAAGCTCTCGCTCACCATGAACATGCGCCGGATGACCGACCTGCTGTCCTCGGTCCTCGGCCCCAAGCTCATCGCCGACTCCGGCGAGTGGGGCACCTTCGCCTGGTCTCAGTTCCTGCTCGGGCTACCGGGCATGCGCATCGCCGGGGGGACCGATGAGGTCCTCCACAACATCATCGGTGAGCGGGTGCTCGGGCTCCCGAAGGAGCCCGCCGTCAAGGCGTGAGTTCCGGGCCCGGTAGTCGCCGGGCCACGAGGTGAGCTCCCAGGGCAGGTAATCGACGAACGCCCACGACCGCCGGTGCACCGCGCTCAGGCCGTACCCGCACAGGGCGCGCTGGTGGGCGGGGGACGGGTACCCCTTGTTCCGTTCGAAGTCGAAGGCGGGGTAGGAGTCCGCGGTTGCCCGCATGATGCGATCACGGGTCACCTTGGCCAGCACCGATGCGGCGGCCACCGACGCACAGCGGGCATCGCCCCCGATGACCGTCTCGACCGATGCGGTCCACTCCGGGCCGAGCGCCGCGGGCTCGACGGCGCCGTCGGCGTCGAAGAGCTGGGGCGCCCGGGGCGGGCTCACGAAATCGAAGGTGCCGTCGAGGACGACGGCGTCGGGGACGAGATCGGGAGACAGCTGGTCCACCGCTCGCCGCGTGGCCAGGCGGAGCGCGGCCGTCATGCCCAGCCGGTCGCACTCCTCGGGCCCGGCGTGACCGACCGCCCACGCCGCGCACCACGCCGCCACCCGGTCGAACATCTTCTCCCGCGAATCCTCGGTGAGCTGCTTGGAGTCGCGCAGGCCCTTCGGGATCCGCAGGGGCGACTCGCACAGGACGGCCACCCCCACGCTCAGCGGGCCGGCCCAGGCGCCGCGCCCCACCTCGTCGATTCCCGCCACCACCCGGTGCCCGGCGCCCCACAGGCTGCGCTCGTGGGACAGGCCCGGTCGGGCCGGGGCGGCCCGGCCTCGAGACCTGGCCCGCACCGTCGGACCAGGAGATACCGCGGCCGGCGTCATGTCCTCACGCGGCGCGCGATCACGTTGGCCGCATGTTGTCCAACCCGCTCTTGTAGTGAGCGGTCGCAGCGCCCATCATGGGAGCCGTTCGGGGGCGTGACAGGAGGTCACCAGCATGACCAACGGCCTGATGGACGTGGGGACCGACATGTCCGACACGCAACTTCCCGAAGGCACCCCCGTCGATGTGCGCAATCGATTTGTCGGCTCCTGGAGCCACGGCTTCGCAGTGGCCGAACGCGTGCAGGGCGGGTACCGCGTGCGGCGGCTGTCCGACAACAGCGTCCTGCCCGATGTGTTTCCGATCGAGGACGTGCGGTCCGAGCGTCGCAAGCAGGGCCTTTGGTGGTATTGACCAGGGAGTAGGCCGATGGGTGGTCGACGATGGTCGACCGGACCGCGTCGGTGTCCCCATGCCCTACGTCGTGCTGACCGCTTCGATGAACTCATCGATGGGCACGGCGGTGAGCGTCTTGGTCTTGAGGGTGCCGCGCGCACCGAGCGCCACCGCCACCCGGGTGACGACCTTTTCATCGGGGGCCTCGAGCACGGTGGCGAAGTCGTACTGACCGAGCAGCGCCCACTGGGCCACCACGCGCGCGCCCATGGCCTCGACCTCGGTGTTGACCTCCTTCAGGCGCTGCGGGTTCTGCCGCAGTGTCGCCATCCCCTCGGGCCCGAGGGTCGACAGCATGAGGAACGTCGTCATGGGGGCACGCTACCCCACCGGTCCCCCCGGCCCCGTGAGACGGCGGGATCTCGGCGCTGACCTGGCGACGTCGGTTTCGCAGCCCGACGATTAGCGTGGCGGCGGGCTCGGCCCGTATGGGACGTCCGGGCCGGAGAGCGAGCCAGAGGGCGAGGGGAAACCGTGATCTTCGGTGCGCATGTGATCGTCTACTCCAAGGATGCGGACGCCGATCGGGCCTTCTTCGCGGGCGTCCTCGGCTTCCCCTCGGTCGACGCCGGCCACGGCTGGCTGATCTTCGCGCTGCCTCCGGCGGAACTGGCCCTCCATCCCGCCGAGACCGACAGCCACGAGCTCTACCTCATGTGCGACGACCTGCGCGCCGAGATGCGCACCTTGGCCGGCAAGGGTGTGCAGTGCGGAGAGGTCGCAGAAGAGCGCTGGGGTTCGGTGACCAGGATCCGGCTTCCCGGCGGAGGCGACGTCGGGCTCTACCAGCCCAAGCATCCATCGCCCGTGGTCGACGCCACCTCCTGACCCCCCACGCCACCGCCTCACCGACGAGGCACGCCCCACGACCCGCCGCCTGGCGACCGCGCCTACACGACCGGCGACCGGCCGGCGGCGGGAGCCCGGGCCATCGTGCAATGTGGGCGCCATGGCCACGCACTACCAAGTCACCACGACCACCTCCACCGAGGATGACGCCACGGCGCTGGCGCAGCTGTGCGTCGAACGCCGACTCGCCGCGTGCGGGCAGGTGTCGGGGCCGATCACCTCGGTCTACTGGTGGGACGGTCAGCTCCAGCGCGCCCAGGAATGGCGGTGCACGCTCAAGACCTCGGCTCAGGCCCTGGGGCCGCTCAAGGCGGCTCTGCGCGAGGCCCACGGCTACACGACGCCGGAGATCGTGGCGACGGGCATCGAGGACGGCGACGCCGACTACCTGGCGTGGATCGACGCCGAGACCTCGCCCCGGTCCCCCGCCGGTCCGGGACCATCGGCTCGGGCGCCGGGCGATCCCTAGACCGGGCGATCCCTAGACCGGGCGATCACAGGCAGCCGACGGCGCCACGGTTGGGGCTGCGTTGGCTCGACGTTGCCGGGGCGTGGACTCTGGTGCCTCAGAGTGGTACCCATGATGCAAGGAGAGAGCGGAGAGACTTCCCGCCGGGTCAGGCGGTCACACCGCTGGACCAAGCAGGTCGTCGTGGCCGCCCTCGCCGTCATCTCCACCGCCGCCCTCGGGATGACCGCTCCGGCCACGGCCCGGACGCCGGTGACGACCAAGGGTCTGGCCCCGATGACGGCCTGCATGACGGCCCATCAGGCGTGGGTGTGGGAAAAGGCGGTCCTGAGTGTTCCCGCCGTCGTCCTCGTCCCGCCCCATATCTGTCCGTAGCGCCACCTCTCCCCAGCCCCCACGGGTCCGGCGCCCCCGCGGGTCCGGCGCCCCACCGACCGCTCCCTGTCAGTGATCCGCTTCACCCGCCGGTCGGATTCATCGCAGCTCCGAGCGCCGTACCTTCCCCATCGCGTTGCGCGGCAGGGCGTCGACGAGGTGGATGCGACGGGGGCGCTTGTAGGGGGCCAGGCGCTGCGCCGCGTAGGCGAGGACGGCATCGACATCGGGAGGCGAGGCGCCGTCGGGAACCACCCAGGCGCAGACGACCTCACCCCACTCCTCCGAGGGCGCGCCGGTGACGGCGACCTCGGACACCGAGGGGTGGCCGAGCAGGACGTCTTCCACTTCGGCCGGATAGACGTTGTAGCCGCCGGAGATGATGAGATCGGTCGAGCGGCCGAGCAGCCGGACATAGCCGTCCTCGACCACCCCGAGATCGCCGGTGCGGAACCACCCGTCGGTGAAGCTCTCCGCCGTCGCCGCGGGGCGTTCCCAGTATCCCGAGAAGACCGTGGGGCCGCGCACGAGTAGGGCGCCGTCGTCCTCGACGCGGGCGTCGACGCCCGGGAAGGGGAATCCCACCGTCCCCGGCCGGCGCTCCCCGTCGTAGGGGTTGGAGAGGGTCATGAGCGTCTCGGTCATCCCGTACCGTTCGAGCACCTGGGTCCCGCCCGACGCCGCGATCGACCCGTGCAGCTCGGCGCTCAAGGGAGCCGATCCCGACACCGCCAGGCGCAGACGGGCCAGTTGCCCCACCCGGCTCGACGCCGCCAGCCGGTGGTACATGGTGGGGACGCCGAAGAACAGGGTGGCGTCGTGGCGGGCGCAGGCGTCGAGCACGGCATCGGCGTCGAAACGCGGCAGGAGCACCACCGACGAGCCCACGAGCAGCGACGTGTACAGCGCCACGCACAACCCGTGCCCGTGGAAGATGGGAAGGGCGTGGACGAGGCGGTCGCCTCGCTCCCAGCGCCAGGTGAGCGCGATCGACTCGCTGTTGGCGAGGAGGTTCCCGTGGGTGAGGACGGCTCCCTTGGGGGCGCCGGTGGTCCCCGAGGTGTAGGCGATCAGGGCCACGTCGGTCGGTTGCGCCCCGTCGAGGACGAGGTCCCCGGACGCGCCCGCCCCCGACGCGCCCGCCCCCGACGCGCCCGCCCCCGACGCGCCCCCGATGATGTCGAGATCGGGCGTGGCCACCACGATGCCGGTGGCGGCGGCCCGGAGCACGACGGCCGCCCGGTCGGGGTCGTCCACGATGGCGGCCGCGGGCCGGACGTCGCCCAGGACGTGGGCCAGCTCGCGCTCGGTGTAGGCCGGGTTTACCGGGACCACCACGAGACCCGCTCGGAGGGCAGCGAGGTTCGCCACCACGGCGGGCAGCGACGACGCCGTGCTCCACAGCACCCTGTCGCCGGGCGCCAAGCCGAGAGCGGCCAGTCCCTCGGCGCGCCGGCGCGTCATCTCTTCGAGCTCGTCGGCGCGGCACCAGCGGGCGTCGGGGGCGGACAGGTCGAGCAGGAGGGGGGCCTCGGGGTGGGCCGCCCAGGTCCGGGTCCAGGCGTGGGGCAGGCTGGCGCGGGCGGTGAGGTCCGCGACGTGGAGATCCGACCCCGACGGCAGGTGCGCGCGCCAGGAGAGGGGGTGCACGGCGGCCAAGGTAGCCCGTGGCCGGGCGATGGCAGTCCCGACGGCGTGGCCGGTCAGTAATCTCGGTTCGTGACCCTCCGACCCAGACACGTCGCCATCGTCCCGCACACGCATTGGGACCGGGAGTGGTACGAGCCCTACCAGACCTTCCGGTTGCGGCTGGTGAAGATGCTCGACGAGCTCATCCCCCTGCTCGAGGGCGACCCCTCCTACGCGCGGTTCCTGCTCGACGGGCAGATGGCCGTGGTCGACGACTACCTCGAGGTGCGGCCCCACAACGAGGACCGGATCCGCGCCCTGGCCGCGGCGGGGCGGCTGTCGATGGGTCCGTGGTACATCCTCATGGACGAGTTCCTGGTGTCGGGTGAGACCATCGTGCGGGACCTCCAGAGCGGCCTGCTGCGGGGGGCGGCCTTCGGCGGGGCCATGGAGGTGGGCTACCTGCCCGACATGTTCGGGCACATCGCGCAGATGCCCCAGATCCTGGCCCTGGCCGGGTTCGGGCACGCCGTGGTGTGGAGGGGCGTGCCCTCGGCGGTCACCAAGACCGGGTTCGTGTGGGAGGCGCCCGACGGGTCGTCGGTGCGCGCCGAGTACCTGCCGACGGGATACGGCAACGGGGCGTCGATCCCCGACGACGCCAAGGCCCTGGTGCGGCGGGTGGGTGACCACGAGGAGGAGATCGGCGAGTTCCTGCTCGACGGCATGCTCTTCATGAACGGGACCGACCACCAAGAGCCCCAGCCGTGGCTGGGACGCGTCGTGGCCGAGGCCAACGAGCTCCAGGACGACTACGTGCTCGAGGTGACGACGTTGCCGGAGTACCTGGCGGGGGCCCCCACCGAGGGCCTCAAGACCTGGAAGGGCGAGATGCGGTCGGGGGCGAGGGCGGACATCCTCATGGGGGTGGCGTCGAACCGGGTGGACGTGAAGCGCGCCGCGGCGCGCGCCGAGCGGGCCCTCGAGCGCCTCGCCGAGCCGTTGTGCGCGCTCTACATGGCGCCCGAGGAGTTCCCGGACCGGTTGCTGGAGCTGGCGTGGCGGGAGATGGTGCGCAACGCCGCGCACGACTCGAGCTGTGCGTGCTCGGTGGACGAGGTCGTCGACGCCGTGCTCGTGCGGTACGCCGAGGCCTACCGGATCGCCGCGGGCCTCGCCGGTCAGGCGCTCGTGGCCTTCACGCGGTCGCTGGCCGAGGCGGGGCCGACCGTGGTCAACGCGTCGGCCCGGGCCCGGGGCGGGATGGTCGAGCTCGTCGTGACCGGCGAGGAGATGCCCGAGGGCAGCCAGGTGCTGCCCGAGACCCCCGGAGCCTTCGGCATCCCCCGGGGGCTGGGCCCGCTCACCCTCGACGCCAACACCGTGCGGACCATCCTCGGCATGCTCCCCAGCGGCAGCCAGATCGACACCAACACCTGGATCCAGGGCGTCCACGTCGACGAGGACGCGTCGGGGATCGACATCACCATCGCCTTCGGGAACGAGGAGACCTTCGACGTCCCCCTCGGGTCGATCAAGCAGGACCTCTACACGCGCCTCGGGGCCCGGCCCGACGCCATCGTGCGCATCCAGATCGACCAGCCCCCGGTGCGCAGCGTCCTGGTGCGGGTGGAGGACGTGGCCGGGTTCGGACACCGGGGGCTCGAGCCGGTGGTACCGAGGAACCCGGTGACGGTGGAGGAGCCCACCGACCCCGCCGGGGCCCTGGTCATGGGCAACGGGCTCGTGACGGTGGCCTTCGACGGCAACGACGGGACCTTCGCCATCGACGGCGTGGCCGGGTTCGGCCGGCTGGTCGACGGGGGGGACCACGGCGACTCCTACAACTACTCGCCCCCGGCCGGCGATCGCATCGTCGACACCCCCGACGCCGTGACGCTGACGGTGAAGGAACGGGGGCCGGTGCGGGCCGTGATCTCCATGGTGGCCCACTACACCTGGCCCGACTACGTCGACGGCCGGACGAGGTCGCGCACCGGCGAGGTGAGCGTGGAGGTGACCACCGATGTCGAGGTGCGCGCCGAGGAGCGCATCGTGCGGATCACGACGCAGTTCGTCAACCCCGCCTCCGACCACCGCCTGCGCGTCCACCTGCCCCTGCCCCAGCCGGCCGGGGGGTCCGACGCCGAGTGCGCCTTCGCCGTGGTGCACCGGGGGCTCGAGACCGAGGGGAGGCCCGACGAGTTCGGGCTCCCCACCTTCCCGTCCCGGCGGTTCGTGTCCGCCGGTGGGCTCACCGTGGCCCACGAAGGGCTGCTCGAGTACGAGCTGGTGGACATAGAGGGGGAGCCGACGAAGCGGCAGGCGGCCACGCTGGCAGTGACGCTGCTGCGGTCGACGGGGATGCTGTCTCGCCTCGGCATGGCCTATCGGCCCCTGCCGGCGGGGCCCCTCACGCCCGTCGACGGCTTGCAGCTCAGAGGGCGACGCATCGAGGCGCGCTACGCGTTGTGCCTGGGGTGCGACGACCCCTACGCCATGGTCGACGACGTCTTTTTGCCCCTCGACGTCGTCTACGCCGCGGGCGGCGGGTGGCGCCCGGCGGCGGGGAGCTCCCTCGAGATCGAGGGCGCCGAGGTCTCCGCGGTGCGCCGGCAGGCCGGGATGCTCGAGGTGCGCGTCTTCAACCCGACCGACCGGGCCAGCACCGTGCGGGTGGGGGCGCGGTCGGGGTGGCTCGTCGACCTGCGGGGCCGGACCCTCGAGCCCGTCGACGGGTCATTCGAGCTCCGGCCCTTCGGCATCGCCACCTTCCGGTCCTCCCGGTGACCGCGTCCCGGCGATAAGGCGCTCGCCCTTCTCCCGCAGCACGTCGAGGTCCTCGAGGACTTCGGCCAACCGCTCCCAGCGCCCGCCCAGCCGGCGGTCGAGGGCCACGGGCTCGGTGCCGGGGCGGTGCAGGACCCAGAGCTGGATGCGGCCCAGGTCCTTCACCCGCCGGGGCCGGAGCAATCCGAACTCGAACTCGCCCCGGCGCGCTTCGTCACCGGCCGCCGTCCCGCCGTCCGACTCCCCCAGCGCGGCGACGGCACCGTGGAATTCGTCGGTCACGATCACCGCCCCCGGGGCCGCCATGTTCACCAGGCGGCTGGCCACGTTCACCACCGGTCCGTAGAAGTCCCCGTCCTGGACGAGGACGGGCCCCACCGCCAGCGCCACCCGGACGTCGGAGAGGAGCTCGTCGTCGGCGTAGGCCTCGGCCAGCGCCAACCCGATGCGCGCCGCGGAGAGGGCCGACTCGGTCACGAACATGGCTTCGTCACCGATCATCTTGACGACCCGTCCCCCGCCGGCGGTGACCGTGTCGTGGGCCACGTCCTCGAAGCGGGCCACCACCGCGGCGAGCTCCTCTTCGGAGAGCTGCTGGCTGAGGGTGGTGAAGCCCACCATGTCGGCGAAGCCCACCGCCAGGACGGGGAGGGCGTCGCTGTCGGGGCGGGTGCGCAGCAGCATGGTCCGGCGCACCGCGGCCTGGACGTGGCGCCGCCAGACGAACTCGAGGAGGCGGGCCATGGCGGGCAGGGACTTGTCAGCCAGGAGGGCGAACCGGTCGGCCGCCTCCACGGTGTCCCCGGAGTCCGATCCCGCCCCCAGGGCCATCCCCCGCACCGCCGGCGACACCTCGGCCTCGGCGATGCGCGCCATGGAGGACCCGATCACCCGGGCGAACTGGAGGCTCGTGTCCACGTCGGTGACGCCGAGGTCCATCATCGAGCGCAGGATGACAAGCGCCTCGATGTCGAGGTCGGTGAACATGGCCTCGTCGGCCTCGACGTCGGGGAATCCCAGGGCCCTCCAGAAGCGCCGGGCCAGGTCGAGCTCCATCCCCGTCAGCGCCGAGACCTCGGCCTGGGTGTAGCGGTGCTCGGTGGGGACGAGAAGGCGGTCGGCCACGAGCAGGTCGAGGACGTCGCGGGACTCGGCCTCGGCGATCTCGTCTTCGGGCGTGCCATGGGCCCGCAGGAAGGCGCGCACGCGGACCAGGGCCTCCTGGCGCGAGGTGGCGGTGGTCTCGGAGCTCACCCGCCGAGACCGTCGAACTCGGGCTTGGCCGAGCGGGACATGAGGGTGCGGATGGCCTGGGCCGGCGAGGTCGACCCCTCGAGCACCGACGCCACCTGCTCCCCGATGGGCATCTCCACGCCGTGGGCGGCGGCCAGCTCGAGGAGGGGGCGCGCCGTCTTCACCCCTTCGGCCACCATGCGCATGTCCGCCATGATCTGCTCGAGCGAGCTCCCCTGGCCCAACCGCACGCCGACCATCCGGTTCCGGCTGAGCGAGCTCGTACAGGTGGCCACGAGATCGCCCACGCCCGCCAACCCCGCGATCGTGATCCGCTCGCCCCCCATCGACACCCCGAGGCGTCCGAGCTCGGCCAGACCGCGGGTGATGAGGGCGGCCAACGAGGAGTCGCCCAGACCGAGGCCTTGCAGGATGCCCGCCGCGATGGCGAGGACGTTCTTGGTGGCGCCCGCCATCTCGCACCCCACCACGTCGGGGTTGGTGTAGACGCGGAAGGTCTGGGTGCGCAGCACCTCCTGGATGGAGCGGGCCAGGGACTCGTCGGTCATGGCCACCACGGTGGCGGCGGGCTGTCCCGCCGCGATCTCGCGGGCGAGGTTCGGTCCCGTGAGCACGCCGGCGGGTTGGCCCGGAGCCACCTCGGCGATGACCTCGGTCATGCGGAGATGGGTCCCCTGCTCGAGGCCCTTGGCCAACGAGAGCACCGGGGTACCGGCCGGGAGGTACGGCGCCAGCTCGCCGAGGACGGTGCGAAACCCGTGCGAGGGAACCGCCATCACCACCAGCGCGCTCCCCGACACGGCGTCTTCGAGAGAGGACGTGGCCCGCAGCGTCTCGGGCAGGACGACACCGGGGAGATAGTCGGGGTTCTCGCGGGTCTCCTCGAGGGTCAGAGCCAGCGCCGGTCGGCGGGCCCACAGGACGGTCGGCACCGAGCCCGCCGCCATCGAGGCCACGGTCGTTCCCCATGAACCCGCGCCGATGACGGCGACCTTGTCGAGCATGCACCAACCCTACGACCTGGTTCGAGCGGCGAGGAGGGGTCCTACACTGACGGCGTGACCGCAGCGCCCGTGCGCCTGCCCTCCCTCACAGGCGGCGTGGTGCTCGTCCCCGTGAAGGCCTTCGGCGAGGCCAAGGCCCGCCTCGCCCCCACCCTCGACGCCGCCGGGCGCGACGCCCTGGCCCGGGTCATGGCGGCGCGGGTCCTCGCCGCCGCGGCCCCGCTCCCGGTGGCGGTGGTGTGCGATGACGCCGAGGTGGCGCGGTGGGCGCAGCGCCACGGCGCCATGGTGCTCCCCGAGCCGGGGCGGGGGCTCAACGGAGCAGTGGAGGCCGGCGTCGATCGACTCGGCGCCGCCGGGGCGTCGGAGGTCCTGGTGGTGCACGCCGATCTGCCCTTCGCCCACGAGGTGGCGCAGCTGGGCGGGTTCGACGGCGTGACCCTGGTCCCCGACCGCCGCGACGACGGCACCAACGTGGTGTGCGTCCCCGCCGGGGCCGGGTTCCGGTTCCACTACGGCCCGGGGTCCTTCACCCGGCACCGGGCCGAGGCCCGACGCCTCGGGTTGGGCTGTCGCGTGGTGCGCGACCCCGAGCTCACCTGGGACGTCGACGTGCCCGACGACATCCCCGCCGGGTTCGGGCCGCCCGTCGCCGGCTGAGCGCCGGAGCAGGCCCCGGGCCTCTTCTTCGAGTCCCTCGAGCGAGACGCAGAAGAGGGGCCCCGAGGGGCCCCTCTTCTGTCTATCTGTGTCGTGTCCCGGTCCGGGCCAAGCCCGGGGGGACCGATCCGACCGCCGGGGAACCCGGCCGGACGGTGTTCGTCTACCTGGCGGTCCGCCGGCGAGCCGGGGCCCGACGCGTCACCCGGCGAGCAGCGGTCCGCTTGGGAGACGCTGCCACCTTCTTGGTGCGACGCTTGGCTGCCTTGCGGGCCGGGGCACGCTTCGTGGCTGCCTTGCGGGCGGGAGCCCGCTTCTTGGCGGCCTTCTTCGCCGGAGCCCGCTTCTTGGCGACCCGCTTGACGGCCCGCTTCTTGGTGGTCCGCTTGGCGGCCTTCTTCGCCGGAGCCCGCTTCTTGGCAGCCTTGCGAGCCGGAGCGCGCTTCTTGGCAGCCTTGCGAGCCGGAGCCCGCTTCTTGGCGGCCTTACGAGCCGGAGCCCGCTTCTTGGCAACCCGCTTGACGGCCCGCTTCTTGGTGGTCCGCTTGACGGCTTTCCGTGCCGGAGCCCGCTTCACGGCCTTGCGTGCCGTGGTGCGCTTGGCGGCTTTCCGTGCCGGAGCCCGCTTTGCGGTCTTTCTTGCCCGCTTGACTGCCATGCTTTACGCCCTCCTAACGGCCTTCTTGGCCGATCGCTTTATTGCTTTCCTCGCCGGAGCTCGTCCGGCGGCCTTTCTGGCCGATTGCTTTGCTGCTTTCCTCGCCGGGGCGCGCGTCGTCTTTCTGACCGGGGCGCGCCCGACGACCTTTTTCGAGGCCCCTCCGGCGGTCTTCTTGACCGCCTTCGGGGTCGAGTTCTTGGTGACCTTGGTGGCGACTCTCTTCGTGGCCTTGGCTGCGGCCTTCTTCGCTGTGGCCTTCTTCACCGGTGCCTTGGACGACTTCTTCGCCGGCGGTGAGGACAGTTTCAGTGCGGGTGGTGCCGCCTTGCCGTTCAGGATGTCCTTGAGCATCCCACTGGCCGCAAAGCGCACACCGCGGGACGCCGAGATGCTCACCGGCGCTCCTGTCCGGGGATTGCGCCCCATACGAGGACCACGGTGCGTGGGATTGAAGCTGCCGAAACCTGCCACCACCACACGCCGACCCGAACGAACCTCTTTCGAGACCACATGGACGAGCGCGTTGACCGCTTCCTCCGCATCGCGTTTCGCCAACGACGTCGTCTTGGTGACCGCGTCGATCAGTCCCGACTTATTCACCGCACCTCCTCCGGGAAATGCAATCTCACTAATCAAAGAAGGTTTTCGCGACAAAAGCAAGCATTTGCGTGACAGCGCGCCACTCGGAGCGCGCAGGCGCGCGAGGTCGCGCGCAAGGATTCCGGCGAGGAAACGCCGCGTCGCGCACGACTCGGCGCGACGCGGCGCTGCGCACGCGGCCGCCGGGTCGACGACGTCCCCATATTGCCTATGGACGCGAAACGCCATATTTGTAAGGATTTTTGGCCATGCCGCCGTTGCCCGACGACACCTACGACGTCATCGTCGTCGACGCCGACGTCGGTGACGACGGCGAGCTGCGACTCGAGGTGACGATCACGCTGGGTCCCCATATCGGCCAGATCGTGGCACTCAGAAACTTCAACGTGGACACCCGTCGGGGAGTGCTCGACACCACGGATCCGTACTCGTTGCTCGGAATCCCCGGCACACTGCGGGTCCACCATGGCGTGCTGAGCTTTCGTCCGGAGATAGTATGAACATCGGTTCGCGTGCCAACGTTTCGCGACGCGAAGCTTCTTTTTCCACAGCGGCGCGGGACGACGACACCCCCGCCGGCGCCGGTCGCGCCAGGCACGACAGCGGCGATTTCGATCACCACCGCGGGGCGTTGGCGGCCATCCGCGCCACTGTCGGTGCTGCCGACGCCGGTGTGTACCTGGGGGCGGGATCGGTCGGACCGGCGTGGGCGCCAGTCGAGCAGGCCGTGCTCGTCCTCGGGCCGCCGCGGTCGGGCAAGACGTCGTCAATCGTGATTCCCACAATTCTCGGCGCACCGGGCGCGGTGGTGTCGACGTCCACCAAGCCCGACGTGCTGCGGGCCACCGCAGCGGCGCGCGCCACGGTCGGACCGTGCCTGCTCTATGACCCGAGCGGCACCGTCGAGACGCCGCGCGGCGTGCAGCGCGTGCGGTGGTCACCGGTGCAGAGCTGTCACCGCTGGGACGACGCCGTGCTCGTCGCCAGGAGCCTCGTGGGCGCGGCGCGACCGGGAAGCGGTGCCGGTCACAGCGGCGCGGCGGCCGGTGGCGACCATTGGACCGAGCGGGCCGAAGCGCTCCTGGCTCCCGCCCTGCACGCCGCCGCCCTCGACGGTGCGGACCTCGCCACGGTGTTGTCGTGGGTCGATCGGCGCAACGCCGCCACGCCGCTCGGGATCCTCGACCGCAACGGGGCCACGCGCCCCGGTGACCTGCTGGCGGGGATCGCCGCCACCGACCCCCGTGAGCAGAGCGGCATCTGGTCGACGGCGTCGGGAGTCCTCAGCGCCTACCGCAGCGAGGCCGCGCTGGCCACCACCGTGGCGCCTGACTTCGACGCCCGGGCCTTCTGTGACTCGTCGGCCACGCTCTATATCTGTGCCACGGGCCGGCACCAGGCCGTGGCCGCGCCCCTGGTGGTGGGGCTGCTCACCGATATCCGCAGCGCCGCCTACGCCCGGTCGGGCACTCCCGCCCCGGGCCGAGCCGCCCCCGCCGGGCGCCGGGCGCCGGTCGTCCTCGCCCTGGACGAGGTGGCCAACATCGCCCCCATCCCCGACCTCCCCAGCATGGTCAGTGAGGGCGGTGGCCAGGGACTTCTCACCCTGGCGTGCCTCCAGGACCTCTCCCAGGCCCGGGCCCGGTGGGGCACCGCCGCCGACGGCTTCTTCTCCCTGTTCGGCACCACCGTGGTGCTCCCCGGGATCGGGGACGTGCGCACGCTCGAGGCGCTGTCCGCCCTCGCCGGTGAGGAAGAGGTGCGCACGCGGTCGGTGAGCGCCCCGGTGAGGAGCCCCGGGGGGGTGGGGGCGATGGTGTCGCGGCTGGTGCTCGGGCCCCGGGCCCAGCGCGCTGAGCAGGGGCCGACGGTGACGACGTCGACGGTCATGCGGCGCCGGCTCCCGGTGGACGTCGTGGCGCGCGGGGAGACGGGGATGGCGCTCGTGGTCGACGAGCGCAACCGCATGGGATGGGTGGGCCTCACGCCCTGGTTCGCCACCGAGCCGTGGCGGTCCGCCGCCCTCGGGCGCGGCGCCGAGCGCCACCCCCGGCAGACCGGTCCCCACCTCCAGACCCGCGCCCCACAGGTGGGGCGCGACATGGACCTCGGAGGGCTCTGAGCAGGCCGGGCACACCCCGTGGAACATCGAACATATGTTCGATAGTGTCCGATCATGGGCCCCCGCAACTCCGCTGTCCCCACCCCGGCCAAGCCGCCGCAGCAGGGAAAACGTCCTCTGGGGTCGGGCCACATCAGCACCACGATGGCCGCCCGGGCCCGACCCACCTCCTCGAGCCGGGACCAGCTCCTGGCGGTGGTCCCCGCCCTCGTTCCCCTCTTTCCCCGGGGTGGCCTGCAGCGCGGTGGCGTCGTCACCGTCGGGGTGGGTGAGGACGCCTCCGGCGTCGGGGGTGGCGGAGGGGGCGGCACCACGCTCGGGTTCGCTCTCCTCGCGGCTGCCTCGACCGCCTCGTGGTGCGCGGCGGTGGGCACGGCCGACCCGGGGATCGTGGCCTTGGCCGAGCTCGGGGTGGACCTCGACCGACTCGTGCTCGTCCCCCGTCCCGGGCCCCTGTGGGCCGAGGTGGTCGCCGTCCTTTTCGACGGCGTGGACGTCGTGCTCCTCCGACCGCCCGGGTCGGTGCGGGCGCCGGTGGCCCGGCGCCTGGCGGCGCGTGCCCGCGAGCGTCGGGGCGTGCTGGTGGTGCTCGGGTCCCGGGGATGGCCCGAGGGAGCCGACGTCTCACTGACCGTGGAAGCCGGGGCATGGCAGGGGGTCGAGGCGGGCCATGGCCATCTGCAGGGCCGTCACCTGGAGGTTCTGGCCTCGGGCCGGCGGGCCGCGGCCCGGCCGGTCCGAGTCGGCCTCTGGCTCCCGGCCCCCTCGGGCCAGGTGGCGAGCGACGACACAAGCGGCGGCAGAGGCGCCCAGAGAAGCAGTGGAGAAGTGGAGGCGGAAGGTGCAGCGGCTGCTCGTCATCTGGTGCCCCGGCATCCTTGAGCAACAGGACCACGGCCGCGAGGCGCGGGTGTTCGGCGCCGTGGTGGCGGCCCTGGAGTCCTTCGCCACGCGCGTCGACCCGGTGCGCCCCGGGGTGTGCGCCGTGCCCACCCGGGGCCCGTCCCGCTACTTCGGGGGGGACGGGGTGCTGGCCACCATGGCCGCCGCGGCAGTGGCCCGGGAGATGGCCACCGACCCGGTCGCCGGGGAACCAGCCGGAGTGGGAGTGGCCGACGGGCTGTTCGCGGCGGTCCTGGCGGCCCGGGCTGCGGTCGGGGGCGGTCCGGTGATCGTCCCCGTGGCGCAGACCCCCTCCTTCTTGGCCCCGTGGCCGGTGGCCACCCTCGACCGGCCCGAGCTCGTCGACCTGCTCGTCCGGCTGGGGATCCGCACCCTGGGCGGGTTCGCGGCGCTGCCCGGCCCCCACGTCCTGGCCCGGTTCGGAGAGGAAGGTGCCCTGTGCCAGCGGGTGGCCCGGGGGACCGAGGGGGAGCTGCCCGGCTTCCGCCTGTTCTTCCCCCCCGTCGGGCCCGGCGCCACCTCGGCCGGAGCCGGGTCCGGTGGACCGGCTCCCGGGGTGGCGACCCGCCAGGTGGGGTTCTGGGGGGACTCGGCCGATGCCGATGCCCGGGCCGCCCGGGCCGTGGCCGGAGTCCGGGAGCTGCTCGGCCCCGAAGCCGTGGTCCGGGGCCGACTCGTCGGAGGGCGGGGCCCGGCGGAGAGGGCCCGGCTCCTGCCCTGGACCGGGCCCGACGAGGGGGGCGGAGACCCGGGGAGGACCCGCGACCGTCGGGGCCAGGACAGGCCGGTCGGGGACGGGGCAACCTCCGGCGGGCCGTGGCCAGGACAGGTCCCCCCACCTGCCCCCGTCGTGGTCCTCAGCCGACCGCGGCCCGCCCAGCTCACCGACGCCGGCGGGAAACCCGTGGGCGTCCGCGGCGACGGGACGGCCACCGCCGTCCCCGCCCGCCTGTCGGTGGCGGGAGGACCGTGGGTGTCGGTCACCGGGTGGGCCGGACCCTGGCCGTCCGACGAGCGGTGGTGGTCGGTCCGGGGGCGGCGGCGCCAAGCCCGTATGCAGGTCGTCACCGCCCACACCGCCCACCTGCTCACGCGCGAGCGCGGGAGCTGGTGGCTCGAAGCGACCTACGACTGATCGCGGGTCCACCGTGACCACCCCCTATGCGGAGCTCCACTGCCACTCCAACTTCAGCTTCCTCGACGGCGCCTCGCACCCCGAGGAGCTCGTCGCCGAGGCGGCCCGGCTCGGTCTCGACGCCCTCGCCCTCACCGACCACGACGGCCTGTACGGGGTGGTCCGGTTCGCCGAGACGGCTCGGGCCCTCGAGGTCCCGGCGGTGTTCGGTTCCGAGCTCACCCTGGTGGAGGGCGGACGGTCCAAGGGGCGCACCGGCGCCCCTGACCCCATGGGCACCCACCTGGTGGTGTTGGCACGCGACCCCGAGGGGTATGCCCGCCTGAGCAGGGCCATCACCGAGGCCCACCTGGCCGGCGGGGAGAAGGGCCGACCCACCTGCACCCTCGAGGACCTGGCCCGGCACCACCACGGGAAAGGCCACGGCGGGCACTGGGTCGTCCTGACCGGATGTCGCAAGGGGGCGGTCCCCGCCGCGCTCACGAGCGCCGGACCGAGGGCGGCGACCCACCAGCTCGACCGGCTCGTCGAGGCCTTCGGCCCCGACGACGTGGCCGTGGAGCTGTGGGACCACGGCGACCCCCTCGACACCGCCCGCAACGACGCCCTCGCCCAACTGGCCGTCGCCCGGAACCTGGACATGGTCGCCACCAACAACGTCCACTACGCCACCCCGGCCCGGCGCCCTCTGGCCACCACCCTGGCCGCGGTCCGGGCCCGGCAGCCGCTGTCGGAGCTCGACGGCTGGCTCCCCTCCGCCGCCACCGCCCATCTCCGCTCGGGCGTCGAGCAGGAGCGCCGCTTCGCCCGGTGGCCCGGCGCGGTGGCCCGGGCGGCAGAGATCGGCCGGGCGTGCGCCTTCGACCTCCACCTGGTGGCCCCGGGCCTCCCCGACTGCCAGGTGCCCGCCGGACACACCGAGCACAGCTGGCTCGTGGAGCTGGTGGGGCGGGGAGCCACCGATCGCTACCAGGGGCGGACACGGGAGCGGGTGCCCGGTGCCTGGGCCCAGATCGACCACGAGCTCGAGGTGATCGACACCCTCGGCTACGCCGGCTACTTCCTCATCGTCTGGGACATCGTGGAGTTCTGTCGCCGCCAGGACATCTACTGCCAGGGCCGGGGCTCGGCCGCCAACTCCGCCGTCTGCTTCGCGCTCGGCATCACCCGTGCCGATCCCGTGGCCCTCGGGCTGCTGTTCGAGCGGTTCCTGTCTCCCGAGCGCGACGGGCCGCCCGACATCGACATCGACATCGAGTCGGGCCGACGCGAGGAGGTCATCGCCTACGTCTACGAGCGCTACGGCCGTCACTGCGCGGCACAGGTCGCCAACGTCATCACCTATCGCGCCCGGTCGGCCATCCGCGACGTGGGCAAAGCCCTGGGCCACAGTCCCGAGGAGGTGGACGCGTGGGCGAAGGCCGTCGATCGGGGTGAACCGCTCGATCGCGGCGGCCCTCTCCCCCCCCTCGTCGGCCAGCTGGCGCGCGACATCCTCGACTTCCCCCGCCACCTCGGCTTGCACTCGGGGGGGATGGTGCTCTGCGACCGACCCGTCATCGAGGTGTGCCCGGTGGAGTGGGCGCGCCATCCGGGGCGCAGTGCCCTGCAATGGGACAAGGACGACTGCGCGGCCGCCGGGCTCGTCAAGTTCGACTTGCTCGGGCTCGGCATGCTCGAAGCGGTGCACCTCACCGTCGACCTGATCCGCGCCGCGCACGGCACACACATCGACCTGGCCATGATCGACCAGGAAGACGCCGTCTACGACATGTTGTGCCGGGCCGACACCGTGGGGGTGTTCCAGGTGGAGAGCCGGGCCCAGATGGCCACGCTCCCCCGCATCAAGCCCCGCACGTTCTCCGATCTCGTCATCGAGGTGGCGATCATCCGGCCCGGCCCCATCCAGGGGGGGTCGGTGCACCCCTACATCCGCCGGCGACAGGGTCTCGAAGCCCCCGACCCCCCGCACCCGCTGCTCAAGCGGGCCCTCGAGAAAACGCTCGGGGTGCCGCTGTTCCAGGAACAGCTCATGCACATCGCCATCGACGCCGCGGGGTTCACCCCGGCCGAAGCCGACGAGCTGCGCCAGGCCATGAGCGCCAAGCGCTCGGGGGCCCGCATGGCACGCCTGTCGGAGCGCCTCTTCGCCGGCATGGCCGAGCGCGGCATCACCGGCGCGGTGGCCCAGGAGATCGTGGGCAAGTTGGCTGCCTTCGCCAACTTCGGCTTTCCCGAGAGCCACGCCGTCTCTTTCGCGTACCTCGTGTACTCGAGTGCGTGGCTGAAGCTGCATTACCCCGCGGCGTTCTGCGCCGGACTCCTCAACGCCCAGCCCATGGGGTTCTGGTCGCCGCAGTCGCTCGTTGCCGACGCCCGTCGCCACGGCGTGACGGTGCGCCGGGCCCATGTCGACGTGTCGGAGGTGGGAGCCACCTTGGAGTGGGGTCCCGACGAGTCGGCCGCTGTCTCGCCGGGCGGCACCGCCCCGCCGGGTGCCGCCGCCGCGCCGGGGGGCTCGGGGTGCCAACCCGCCGTCCGGCTGGGGCTCACCTCGGTGCGCGGGATCGGCGACGCCGTGGCGCAACGCATCGGTGAGAGCGGCCCCTACT
The DNA here is from genome assembly GCA_050011815.1 of Acidimicrobiales bacterium. Lineage (GTDB taxonomy): Bacteria > Actinomycetota > Acidimicrobiia > Acidimicrobiales > UBA8190 > Chersky-840. The sequence continues at coordinate 42,956 of JBEKIJ010000024.1, forward strand.
CGTCGGTGGAAGACCTGGTGCGCCGGACGGGGACGGGGCGACCCCAACTCGAGGCACTGGCCACCGCCGGCGCCCTCGAAGGGTTGGCACCGCGTGACGGTGGCGCCGAGATGCGGGGGAGGAGGCGGACGTTGTGGGCGGCCGGCGCGCTCGCCCACGGCACCGCCGAGCGACTGCCGGGGCTCGTGTCGGGAGAGGAGGCACCCCCGCTGCCCGAGCTCACCGCCCTCGAGGAGGTCGAAGCCGACATGTGGGCCACCGGGCTCAGCGTCGGGATGACCGCGGTGGAGCTCGCCCGTCCCCGCCTCGACGCCATGGGGGTGATCCCCGCCGGCCGGCTGGTGGGGGCCGAGACCGACGGGAAGGTGTTGGTGGGCGGGGTGGTCACCCATCGCCAGCGGCCCGAGAGCGCCAAGGGAACCGTGTTCCTCAACCTCGAGGACGAGACCGGCATGGTCAACGTCATCTGCTCCCCCGGTGCCTGGGAGCGGTGGCGCCCCGTGGCCCGGGGATCACCGGCCCTCCTGGTCCGGGGCCGTCTCGAGCGGGTCGACGGGGTGGTGAGCGTGGTGGCCGAGAAGATCGTCCCCCTGGACCTCGGCCCCGCACCGGTCGTCCAGGGCTCCCGGGACTTCCGGTAGTTGGGGAAGCGTTGCGAAATCCTCAAGACGCCCACGCACGGCGCCGATATTCGCCAAGAGACGTTCCCGCCGAGCGTGGTGCCGGAGTTGGGGGGCCGTCACCGACGCATGCGTCTGTGACGACATGGAGGAGACACACGACGATGAGGAGTTGTCCCGGTCAACTGGTGGTCCACCGCGATGGGACGGTCGCCTACTGCACCGAGAACATCGCCGGGCGCCGGTGCGCCGGGGAGGACCACCCCCACCGGGGTGGCTTTCTCGCCTGCCGTGTCGTCGACGGCGACAACTGCTCGTACTGCGCCGCCACCCCCGCCACGGTCCCTCCCGTGACCCTGGCGCAACGCTGAGCGAACCCGTTCGGGCGGCGGCGCCGACCCGATCCGCGGTCGACACACCCCCGGCCCGACCTGCGGTCGGCACGGTGAACACCGCCCTCGCGCCGTCCGTAGTGCTCAGCAGACCACCACCCGCTGTGGGCGTCCGTTGTGCATCACTTGTTCGACCCGGACCGCGCCCCGGCCGATTCCATAGCTGAGAGATGGGCAACGTTCGGCGCCGTTGATCGGCGCACCAGACAGGCGAGGCGAAGCGAGGTGGGGGGCAAGGTGTTGATCTGTGACGGTTGCCTCGTGCTGCATCGCGACGGTGAGATCGCCTACTGCTCCGAGGAGCTCGACGGCAAGACCTGCGCCGGCTACGACATGCCCCATCTGGCCGGGCTGATGGCGTGTCGCATCACCCCCCGCGGCACCCGCTGTCGGCACTGCGACGAGGTCATGCGCATCAGGCTGCTCATGGCCCCCGACTTCATCCCCGACGAGCTGCACACTGTCAGCAACTGACCCGGCCCTGACCGGTCGGGCCCGACGACCTCAGGTCACGTACAGGCCGCCGTCGGGACCCTCTTGCACCGGGATCTTCCCCAGGCCCCTGGTCGCCGGTCCGTGCACCAGGGCGCCGGTCTTCCCGTTGAACTCCGACCCGTGGCACGGGCAGATGAACTTCTCCTGTGAGGCCGAGAAGGCCACGATGCACCCTTCGTGGGGGCACACCGCGTCGAAGGCCGCGAACCTCCCCGCCTCGGGCTGCACCACGATGGAGGGATCGCCCGATCTCGGGTCTTGGAACGACGCCGAGCCCCCCACCGGCACGGCGCTCGCCGCCAGGACGCGGGTGCCCGAAGGCGTCTTGACCGCCGTGGTGGTGGGTGTGGTTCCCCCCGACCCCGACGATCCTGTGGTCGCCGTGGTCGCCGTGCTCGGCGCCGAGGTCGTGGCGCCGGCCACGGGCGTATCGGAGGGACCCGACTTCGAGCCCAGCCTGCCGAGGCCCGCGGCGAGGCCGGCACCGGCCAACCCCACGCCCGCCACCGCCGCCGCGCAGATGCCTTGGAGGGTGAAGGTCCTCCGGTCGATGTCGCCGGGCGCGGGCGCCGACGGCGGGCCAAGGTCCCCATGGAGATAGGGGCACGGGGCGGGCTCGCACGGCGCGCCCGACATGGCCCGACAAGCACCGGCGTCGTAGGAACCGCACACCTTCTGCACGACCTCGAACGAGACCGGCACCAAGGTGGCCGGCGCGGCGCCGGCCCGGGCTCGAGCCACGTCGCGCAAGATGGCATCGGCGGACAGCACTCCCCCGGCTCCCGCCACGATCAGCGGAGTCCAGGCGAAGACGAAGACGATGTCGGATCCCGTGTAGTACGGGCTCGAGTGGAAGCTGACCGTCAGGAACAGGCTGAACGAGAGCAGCAGCCCGCCCACCGCCGCCACCCGTGACCACAACCCCACGAGCGTGGCGATCCCGACGGCGAGCTCGCCCAGCGAGATCACGACGCCGATAGGCACCGCCGCGTGCTGGAGATGGGCCACCAGGGCGTGGATGGGGCTGATGCGTGCCGCCGAGGCCAGCTGGTTCTGGATCGAGGTCGGGTTCGAGGCGTCGAAGAACCCGGGATTGGCGAGCTTCTGCAGGCCGGCGAAGACGAAGGTGCCGCCGAGAAAGGCCCGCAGGGGCAACAGCGCCCAACCCGCCATGGAGGTCGCCCGGGCCGGTGGCCCACGGCGGGCCCATGCCGCGCGCCACCGGCTCTTCCCGGGGCGCGTGGCACCGGCCGGGGGGGTCGCCCAGATTCCATCGGCACGTGACAAGACTCATCATCCTCTCGCAGCGAGGGGTTCCGAGGGCGTCGCCCCCGGCCATCCTCACCCCGTCCCGGGGCCACCGGGCCATTCTTAGTGGGCGGGAAGGCTCCGCACTCCCCACCTCTTGACCCGGTCCCTGGTGATGACTACGGCTGAGACCTTCGACCTGCTCAGGGTGTCACCTCTCGACGGTGGCTGACACTCTCTCCCCTGTGTCGAGGGCCGACACATCAAGCATCTTGACGCTGGCCTCGATCCATGATTTCAGGTCGAACCACCCTTGCGTTGATCGACGGGTCGTGGGGAAGAGGCTGAGCCGCTGCATCGTGATGATGGCGGGCCTGGATCCCCGGAAAGCGCCACGCAAGGCCGACATTGACGAGCAGTTGCCAACTCATTCCCACAACGACCACCACGATCGCGCCGGCCTTCAGAACTCGGCCTCCCCGATCGACTCTCTTCACCAGACTGGGCAGTCCGAAGAGCAGCAGGAGCGCGACCAAAGGATAGGCGTCCCCGAGAAACCGGTCTTCCACGGCGACTCCGACAAGGACGACGCACCAGGACGCAAAAGCGGCTGCGAGAGCAATACCTTTCCACGAGGTCCCTGACCGTAGGGAAGGCGACGGAAGCAAATGGCGCACCTCTGCCGCTCCCCACCTCCGCAGCCGGTACAACGCTGCACCGAAGAAAACGAGAAAGGAGAAGGGCATCGTTGCTGTGAGGCTGGACACCGTCTCGACGTACAAGCTTCCTTTGCGGAGACCGATGTATTGGATATTCAGGTTCCGCAGATCGTGAAATCGAAAATCCACCCACGGAAATGCGCGCGTGAACACGAGGGTATCCGGGCGGAGGTACGCGAACATGGCCGTCGCCATGAATCTCAGACTCGTGAGCTGATTGTGGTCACGTTTTCGAATCTCGACCCAGTTGGGTGAAGGAGGAGGGAAGCCCAGTGCAGAGCCGACCTGTTGATCGAGGAGGTAGCTCGGAATGGGCTGTCCGAACTTCAGAAGAAAGACCCCGATGCACGTTGCCATGGGAACGACGACCATCACGCTGCCGAGTACGACTGACTTCGCCCAGTCCACAGACCCGATCCGCCTCAGGTTCCAGAGCCGGTACCCCACGCCCAACCCGATGATGAGTGCAAAAGGAAGAGCGGTCGGGCGGGCGTTGGTTGCCATCACCAGGCTGACCAGAAGCAGAACGTACCACCGCGATTGCTGCCTCTCCCACCATCGGATGAAGCAGAACACGGCGAGTGAAAGAAAGCCCACAGACCACACGATGGCCTCGTCGTAGACGTCCGGGGGCGAGAGGTGAGCGAGAATGCTTGCCGCCCCGAACCCGAATCCAAGCAGAGCTACCAGCAGTGAAGCGGCCTTGCCCAACCGCATCCGGGAGAAGACGTGTCGGAGCGATGCCAAGAAACCTCCTGCGGCCAACGTCAGGCCGGCAGTAATGAATACAGGCGTGAAGCCATTCCTGTAGTGGTCGAGCAAGGGAAGGAGGGGCAGTCGGAGCAAGCTCGGCGTGAGTCCGAAGTATCCGTAACATCGGCCGTCATGAACAAAGCAGTCGCCGTAGAGTTGGGATGGATTCACCCACAACCTTCCATGAGTGATCGCCTGGGCCTGGGCAAGGAAGAACCGTTCTGGTGGTACCCCATAGGCCGTTCCCTCATAGAGGGGGTTCCACGTTCCGTGGGTTGACAAGCCATAGAAGACAAGAGACGACACGATGAGAACGCCGAGAAGCGAGAAGTCGAGTAGTTGTTGGGCTCCTTTGTCCCCACTATCGGTCACTGTCGAGTTCAGGACAGTTGACGAATCATTAGAGACAACCACGTTCGTCACAAGGGTTCCGCTTGCCTTCCATGGGAACTTCTGAAAGTCAATGAGGGCCGGGCGCCATCGACCTGGTCAGACGTTACGGGAGTCGGCGTTCGAATGTCCATGGGGATGGTCAGTGCAGATCGGACCCGTCTCGAGGCGCGCCCTGCCTCGCTTCGCTGGCGGGGGCCACTTGTGAATCTTTATCGGTCGCCGGCCACCACGGTGGGTCGACCGGGAGCACAGGAGCCGGCGCATGCGGCGTGGCCAGATGGCGTCGCATGGCGTTTGCGATCACGACTCCCCAGGCTCGCCCCTGCCGGACCGACCTGGGGCGGCAGGGATCGTGTTGGTGAGCTCCCGAGGCAGGCGATCGCGGTGGCCACGTCGGCGAAGACCAGCCAGCCGCTCGTGAACTCCGTCGCCATCGGGCCAGCCGAGGGACCTGGCTCGTGCCGAGGTTCCACGGGGCACGCCCCGACTCGCTATTCAACGCAGCGGTGAGGCCATCCGTTCTTGCCCCGTGCTCGCTGGTCAGGGATTTGCTGGCGGGGGAGGGCTCGAACCTCCAACATCCGGCTCCAAAGGCCGGCGTTCTGCCGATTGAACTACCCGCCAAGGGGCACGACATCCTCACCCGTAGGATGTCACGACTCGATCAACTCG
>JBEKIJ010000025.1:0-45474 GCA_050011815.1 Acidimicrobiales bacterium
CCCGTTGAGCACGACGTCGCCGACCGGGGTCCCCGGGCAATACAGCTCGTAGGAGGCGGTGATCATCGTGGGCGGCGCCGTGGTGGTCGTCGTCCCCGAGGCCGCCGTCGTGGTGGTGGTGGGTGCCTCGGTCGTGGTGGTGGTGGGTGCCTCGGTCGTGGTCGTCGAGGCCACGGTGGTCGTGCTCCCCGAAGTCCCCGTCGTGGTGGTCGTGGGCGCCACGGCGGTGGTGGTGGTCGCTCCCGCACCCGTGGTGGTGGTGGCTCCGGCGCCCGTGGTGGTGGTGGCTCCGGCGCCCGACGTCGTGGTCGCTCCGGCGGCGGTGGTCGTGGTCGGCGGGGGAGCGGACTCACCGGCGAACAGGATGTTGCCCACCGCGCTGTCGTTGGCCTGGTCGCCGTAGGTCAGCTGGCACACATCGCCCTTGGCTTGCTGGGCTGCGGTCGGTGGGCAGGGGTAGAGAGCGGCGTCGGCCGTCGGGCTGTTGCCGGCGCTGTCGGTGGCTGGGCAGGTCACCGCGGCGGGAGTCGGTCCACAGGGAGGTCCGACGGTTCCCTCTATGACCTTGAAGGGGGTGCTCACCGCGCCCTTGCCCGAGACCGTCACCAGAGCGGAGAACGACGGTGCGATGCAGCTGACATCAATCGAACTGTTGACGACGCCGCCGTCCATGACGGTGGGCTGGCTGGGGTCGTCGTTGCACTCCAGGATGTTTCCGATCGAGTTCTTGGTCAGGCCGCTGGCCGCCAGTGTGACTGATTGGCCGTTGGTCAAGCCCGTGTCCGGCGTGATGGTGGGGGTGACGGTGACACCTGTGGCGGCCGACGCCGATATCGCCGAACCCACCAGACCGAATCCTGCCAATACGAGCACAGAGGCAGTAACCATGAGGCATTTCACCCGGGCCTCGCGTCCCCGCGAGATCACCATGGCGATTGCCGACCGAACAGACCTATTCACGACCCACCCCCCGCTCCGTCCCCGGCGAACAAGGACTTGTTCGCCGCGACGCAGCCAAGATCCGCAGACACCTACCCAGGTCAAAGAATATGGGATGCGGACCGTTCAGGAATCCTCATTTTTGATGACCTTGCATCACAATTAACTCATTGCTCACAGCACCATCCCCAGCGACCACGATGAGACAACGTGAGGAGCTTTCTCCGCCGGGAGGATCCGCGCCGCGCGCGTTCTAGATCTCCACCCCGATTGCACAGGACGTCGTCAATAGTGATGATGTGCGCGGTGGGCCGCTCAAATATCCTGGGCACATAAGGCTTGAGAGGGGTTCGTCCCCTCGGTGGGGGTGACTCTTGTCTGACCATGTGTTGAATCTCCGTGAGACGCATTCCGGAAGAGGTCCGACCCGGCACGGGGGCTCGGCCTCCAGGTTGCTCGCGCTGGGTGCGGCCACGCTCTTGGTCACAGGACTGGCGATTCTGGGCAGCGCAGTGTCGGCCGGCGCGGCCACGGGCGTCACCGTCACACCCACCATCACCCCGAACAGCGGTCTCACCAACGGGGAATCGGTCACACTCACGGCCAGCGGCCTGACCAAGAGCTCGATCGGCAACATCCTGGAGTGCAACGACGACGCCAAGCAGCCGAACGTCATGGTCGGTGGTGTCGTCAACAGTTCGATCGCGGTCAGCTGCATCGCACCGTCGTTGTCCGCCCTGGTGACCGTCTCGGCCTCGGGCGATGTGTCGGGCACCTTCAAGGTCGTGCAGGGAACCGTCGGGCCGCCCTGTGGCCCGGCCCCCGCCGCGGCGACCTGCCCCGCCACCGACAGCGCCGGCAACAGCCCGACGGCCGACGCCGCTCTCTACCCCTGCCCGCCGACTCCGGCCCAACAGGCCATCGGTGACGTGTGCACGCTGACCTACGGCGACGAAGCGAACGACAGCGCGGTGGGCAACATCCTGTTCGCCGGGGAGTCCGCTCCCTCGGCTACCACCACGACTGGCGCGGCCCCGGCCGCCACCACCACGACGACCAAGCCCCCCGTCACGGCCGCGACCGTCGCTCCCGCCACCGGTGCCACCGGAGGCACGACGGTCACGACGCCGGTGAGCGCGGCGCCGGCACCGACGGGCACCCTCGCCTCGACAGGTCCGGGGCCCGCCGTCGGGTGGCTCGCCCTGCTCGGAGGCGGGCTTCTCCTTTTGGGTCTGCTCCTCCTCATGGTGCTCCTGAACGTCCCCCGACGCGCCATGGCAGGCCTTGTCAGCGCACGAGGGACCCGAGCGGTGCGGATGCCGGTCGACGACGCTCCTTCGAGGTCCATCACTCGGCCGTCAATGGCAGGGGCCTCGAGGTGGCTCGAGCAGCTGGACGTGGGGCGGCGTCTCGCCAGCGCGCCGGCGCTGGCTCGCGGCGTGTCGCACCGCGTGGCGTCGGTGTCCACGCGAACCGCGGCGTGGCTCCTCGGTCGGTGATTCCAGGGCCGTAGCCCGCAACACCATGCCGGGAAGGAAGGCATGGTTCTGCCCGGTTGTCTTTCGCCTTGCCATCGAGCCGGTCTCGGTGACGACGTCGAGAGCTCGCGGCTTCGCTCCGGGCGCCATTTGCCCGACGATCTTGCCATCGCGGCGCGTTGAACCGCCCCGGAACGTCGATGCCCGAGGTGGCTGACCGCCGAGACCAGGTCCCTGTCCCGGCTGCGACCGTTGATACTGACTAATCCGATAAAGCCGATTGACTTGATCAGCTTTAAGCCCTAGAGTCTGGGCCATGGCGATCGCCGTGAGCCCCCCTGCCGTACACCCCCAGCGCGGCAGGGTCGCAGGACTCCGGCAGGTCGCCATCTCCGCACCCTTCGATTCTCGGGGTCCTGTGGTGGGCAGCCCCCATGGTGCCCACCACGGGCCTGACGAATTGTTGGGGATCGCCGTGGGGCTTGCCACGCGCGCCGAGTCGTGGCCTGGCATGGCGCGATCGACCCGGCGCCGGTGGGACCTCATGGCGGCGTCCGAAGCCGTCGAGGCCTGGGTCATTGCGTGGCCCCCCGGTGGCGCCATCGAGCTCCATGATCACGGGGGCTCGGCGGGTGCAGTTGTCGTGGCTGTGGGCGAGCTGGTAGAGACGAGCATCGTGTCGCAGCCTTCTGGTGGTGTCGCTCTTCGGACGACCACGATCGGGGTGGGTGGGTCCCTGCGTTTCGCCGGTCGCCACGTCCACGACATCGTCAATCTGGGCGACAGGCCGGCGATCAGCGTGCACGTCTACGCGCCGAGGATCACCTCGATGACCTACTACCGGCTGGTCGAGGGTGTGCTCGAAGCCGGAGCCACCGTTCGCTACGTGTCCGGTCAGGCGAACCCGTGACCGTGTCCGTCGACGACCTGGTCGAGCGGGCTCGGAGGCGGATCCGACGCGTCGGGCCGCACGAGCTCGAAGGGCTCGTCGCCGAGGGCGGCCTCGTTGTCGACATTCGGCCCGCCGAGCAGCGCCGCCAAGAGGGCGCGATGCCCGGAGCGCTGGTGGTGGAGCGCAACGTGCTCGAATGGCGTCTTGATCCCGCTTCCGATCATCGCCTCTCCGAAGTGCGGGGCTTCGGTCAACCTGTTGTCGTGGTGTGCTCGGCCGGATTTGCCTCCAGCCTGGCTGCGGCATCACTCACCGACCTGGGCTATCAACGGGCCGCCGACCTGATCGGCGGTTACCAGGCGTGGGGCGCATGGTTCGCCCGACGGGCCCCCCGGCCAGAGTCCCTCGGGCTCGACGACGAGCCGTCGCCGCCGGCAGGTCCACCCGAGAATGTGAACGGGATCCCGCAGGGAGCATCGGCCTAGGCTTCGGGTCGGCGCAGCCGTCCGGCGCCGCGAGGAGTGAGGAGATCGCCATGTCGCAATGGGGCTTTGAGACTCGACAGATCCATGCCGGCGGCGTCCCGGATCCGACAACGGGAGCCCGGGCCGTCCCCATCTACCAGACGACCAGCTACACCTTCCGCGACACGGCGCATGCCGCCGCCCTGTTCGGCCTGGAGGAGCTGGGCAACATCTACACGCGGATCATGAACCCCACACAGGCCGTGTTCGAGGAGCGCGTGGCCGCCCTCGAAGGGGGAGTGGCGGCCCTGGCGGTCGCCAGCGGTCAGGCGGCGGAGACCGTCAGCCTGTTGAACCTGGCCGAGAACGGCGGTCACATCGTCTCCTCCGCGTCGCTCTACGGGGGGACGTACAACCTGCTCCACTACACGCTGCCGAAGCTCGGCATCGAGGTCACCTTCGTCAACGACCCCGACGACCTCGATGCGTGGCAGCGTGCGGTCAGACCGAACACCAAGGCCTTCTTCGCCGAGACCATCGGCAATCCCAAAGGTGACGTGCTCGATCTTGAGGGCGTGTCGGCCGTCGCCCACGAGCACGGGATCCCGCTCGTGATCGACAACACGGTGGCGACGCCGTACCTGGCCCAGCCCCTGCGCCACGGGGCCGACATCGTGGTGCACTCGGCCACGAAGTTCATCGGCGGCCACGGCACATCCATCGGCGGGATCATCGTGGACGGAGGTACTTTCGACTACGAGGGCAGCGGCCGCTTCCCGAACTTCACCGAGCCCGACCCCAGCTACCACGGGCTGGTGTTCTCGCAGCTGCCCGAGGCCCTGTTCCCGGCCCGCTATGTCCTGAAGGCCAGACTGCAGTACCTGCGGGACCTGGGGCCTTCCATCGCCCCGTTGAACTCCTTCTTGTTCTTGCAGGGTCTCGAGACCCTGAGCCTGCGGATGGAGCGCCACGTCGCCAACGCGCAGCAGGTGGCCGAGTGGCTCGAGCGGCGCGACGAAGTCTCCTGGGTGTCGTACGCCGGTCTCGAATCGAGCCCGTGGCACGAACGCCAGAAGCGGTACCTTCCCAACGGCGCCGGCGCGATCCTGGGTTTCGGCATCGCCGGGGGGGCCGAAGCCGGTCGGAGATTCATCGAGGGCTTGGAGCTGTTCAGCCACCTCGCCAACGTCGGGGATGTTCGGAGCCTGGCTATCCATCCCGCTTCCACCACCCATTCACAGTTGACCGAGGCCGAGCAACTCTCAACGGGTGTGACCCCTGATCTCGTGCGCCTGTGCGTTGGTCTCGAGACACTCGACGACATCCTGGCCGACCTGGATGCCGGTTTCCGTGCCGCCAAGGTCGGCTGATCGCATCTCCACAACGGGCGCCTGGAGCCCGGGCGACGACTCCGGAGACCGGCGTTTCGCCCGACTGATCGGTGCCGAGGGGCTGGGTCTCGAGGCGGGCGGCCGCCTGGGCCCCGTCGACGTGGCCTACGAGACGTGGGGTGAGCTCGACGCGGGCGCGGGCAATGCCGTGCTCGTCCTGCATGCGCTCACCGGTGATTCGCACGCGTCGGGGCCGATCGGGCCTGGACATCTCAGCGCCGGGTGGTGGCCGGGCATCATCGGCCCTGGAGCCCCCATCGACACGGATCGGTTCTACGTGGTCTGCCCGAACGTGCTCGGCGGTTGCCAGGGAACCACAGGGCCCGCCTCGATCGCTCCCGACGCACGTCGCTACGGGTCACGGTTTCCCATCATCACCATCAGGGATCAGGTCCGGGTGGAGGAACTGCTGGCCGACCATCTCGGCATCGACCGTTGGGCCGCGGTCGTGGGAGGTTCGATGGGCGGTATGCGGGTCCTCGAGTGGTGTGTGGGATCACCGGACCGCGTCGCCCGGGCCGTGGTGATCGCCGTCGGGGCGGCCGCCACTGCAGAGCAGATCGGATTGTGCGCATTGCAGGTCCGTGCCATCCGAGCGGACCCGGCGTTCGCGGGCGGTGACTACTACGACAACGCCGAAGGGCCGGCACGGGGTATGGCCATCGCCCGGGGGATGGGCCAACTGAGTTACCGGACCGCCGCCGAGCTCGACGCTCGGTTCGGCCGAGACGCGCAAGGAGTCGAGCAGCCGTTGAAGGGCGGGCGCTACAGCGTCGAGTCCTACCTCGAGCACCACGGAGACACGCTGCTCCGACGTTTCGACGCCAATTCGTACATCGTGCTCAGCGAGGCGATGAACCACCACGACATCGGCCGAGGTCGAGGTGACATCGCCTCGGCTCTCGCGGTCGTCACGGCTCAGGTCTCCGTCGTCGGGATCTCGTCCGATCGCCTGTACCCGATCGAGCTTCAACACGAGTTGGCCCGGTTGCTACCCGGCTCGACCGGCGTCACCACGATCGAGTCACAGGTGGGCCACGACGGGTTCCTGGTCGAGACAGATGCCATCGGGGCCGCTATCTCCGCAGCGTTGGCGTGATCATCGGCGTGTGCCGAGGCCCGGCAGGAGGGCCCGCCGGGCCTCATTCTCCGCCTCTTGCGCCGAGCCCGTCTGCGATCTCACCCTTGATGTATTCGGGACTAAACCCCTTGGTCCCTGGATGCCGATAGAAACGAGGTGGGTTCCTCTGGCCTGAGACCTCTGCCGCCGAAGGGCGAGGCCGGCTTCGGCCTCGTCGGCATCGTGATCTCGCTCATGATCGTCGCCATCTTGAGCGTCGGTGCGCTCAAAGCGTTTGCCAGCGGAGCGGGCTCGGGGTCCGGTTCCCCCGCCCAGAGCCCCGCCGTGAACCAGGCCTACGACGTCCAGGCTCAATCCGCGTTGTCCAACGTCATGGAGAACGTCCGCGACGGGGCCATCGGCAACGGGGGAGTGGCCGCCTCTGATCTCGCCCAATACGGGGTCTCGGCGGCGCCGTCGATGTCGCCTTCGGAGGTGAGCGGTGCCGTGGCGGGTTCGAGCGCCGACGGTTCGATCGGGTTCGGCGGTGTCACGCTGGCGGTGGAGTCGAAGTCGAGGACGTGCTGGTTTGTCTGGTTCTCGTCGTCGAGCACCTGGTACGGCTCGGAGCCCGACGCGACTTCATGTGCCGCCCAACCGATGGCCGACGCCCCCACCGCCGGGGCCGCATCATCGGGTTCGATCGGTTGGCAGCAAGGCTCGTTCCCGATCTCGGGATGACGACCCCCGCCGACGGCCCCGGTTCCGGGCGTTCTCGGACCGAGGGGACCCCTGCTCTTCTTGAGGGCATGGCGCGTGCCTTACGATGGACACTGGTAAGCAAGCCATGCCGGGTGCGGTCAGCCACATGCGTCGCCATGCCGACTCGGTCACCTCGGACCCATGCGGAGCGACACCGTGAGCCAAGCGCTGTGCACGCACATCGACCAGATCGCTGATCCGACACCGTCGTCGTCGGGGTGCGAGGACTGCCTGGCCGCAGGCCGCCGGGACTGGGTGCACCTGCGCGTGTGCCAGACCTGCGGCCACGTGGGCTGCTGCGACAGCTCACCCGGGCTCCATGCCACCGCCCACGCTCACGCCGTCTCGCACCCGGTGATCCGGTCTTTCGAGCCCGGAGAAGACTGGTATTGGTGCTACCTCGACGATGTGGCCTACGAGCTTGCCGACCGGCCCCCGGCCCCCTCGCATCCCTGACCGTTGCCCGGCCACCAGGTGACCCCCGTCCAGTACCCCCGACCTCCGTGGTGACGTGTCGGAGCTGAATCCGACGCCCACGACCCGGACGGCGCTGCACACCATCGCCGCCCACGTTCTCGCCCGCCGACGGTACGCCGTGGGTGGGCGTTTCGGCCTGCGTGCCGGGCCGGGCGGGATCGCCACCCCCGCCTTCGGCGATGATCCCGAGACGATCCGGATCTCCGGTGTGACCCTGGTCCGTGAGGTCGGCGGGCTGAGCACCCGCGTGTCGATCAACGGGTCGACGCTGCGCGCCCTGGCCGGCTTCGTCGACGTCGACTTGGATGCACCGTTCAGCTGCGGAGACGACACCCCACCTCTTGGTGCTGTCGACGTGCCTTTCGACCTCGTCGTCGAGACCGCGACGGAGATCAACGACTGGTTTGCCCTGGCCTGGACCGTGCTCGACGACATACTCGGCTCGCTCCCGAAGGGATTCGAGGTCGCCACCATCCAGTTGTGGCCCGAGCACTTCGACGCCGCGACAACGGTCACCGTGCCGTCGGGGCAGGGGGTCAACCTGGGTTTCTCACCCGGCGACGGATTCGAGAGCGAGCCCTACCTCTACGTGGGCCCCTGGGGCGATGAGCGACCCGGGGACCCGACCTTCTGGAATGCCCCCTTCGGCGCCACCCGCCGCCGGTCCGAGACTCGAGGTTCGGCGAACACCGCCGAGTTCTGCCGGCAGTTCCTCTGCCAGGGCCTCGATCTCGTTTTCCCCTCCTAGTCGGGCGCCTCAGCTCGAGCTCTCAGACGCCGGCGCGCCTCGTCAGGGCTCGGCACCGATGAGGGGGGACCGGCCCAGGAGGAAGACGCCGACCGTCACCAAGAGCAGGCCGAGGACCTCGAGCACAGGAGCCACTCCCCCCGAGCGCACGCGCTCCCCGAAGAACCCCAGGCCGATGGCCACGGCCACCAAGGGCTGGACGACGGTCAACGTGGGCAGCGACAGGCGAAGCGCACCAGCGTGAAAGGCACTCTGGGTCAGCAGGAGGGCTGCGACTCCCGCCACCAACAGGGCGTACGGGGTCCACGTGGCAAGCGTGTGGATCACCCCTGCGTCGAGAATGTGGCCGGTGCGTTCGGTGACGGCTGCCACGTAGCCGAATGCCGCCCCCGACCCGGCGGCCAGGAGCACAGCCGCGCGCCGGCGACTGCCACCGCGTGCTCCGAGGACCAGGGCTCCGCAGACCACCGCGATGATGGCGCTCAGGATCGCCCACGCCGTGCCTGACGCGTGGGGATGACCGATCCCGGGCCGGGCCACGCCGAGGAACAGGGCCAACCCTGCGGCGATGACGACCGTCGACCCGATATCGGCCCGAGAGGCCCGGCGGTGTTCGAGCCAGGCTCCCATGGGCAGCGCGAAGACGAGGCTCAACACGAGGAGCGGTTCGACCAGAGCCAGTGAACCTCGTCTGAGGGCCAGGAATTGAAAGAGGTAGCCGACGCCGTCGAGGGCATTACCCACGAGCCACAGGGGCCGGTGGGCCAAGCTGACGAGGAGCCCGGCTCGCAGAGAGAGCTCCGGCGGCTCCTTCATGGTGGCCTGGTGCTGGAGGACGGCTGCCAATCCATAAGAGGCCGCGCTCGCCAACGAGAGCAGGACGATGGAGACGAGCCCGCGCCCGACGTGATGGTGGAAGACCCCCAGGCTCAAGTCCACCACCGGCGGCATCATGACAGACTCCCTTGCCGGCCTCCGACACCCAACCCCCTGCACGGTGGATGCCCCGGACGCCATCGCCGGTCAAGCACGTTTCACCATCCGACGTTCCCCAGGGCGATCAGGTTCGGTCTCAGGACGTCGCGTCCTCTGATTTGGGGTCGGGGTCGGGCTCCTGACCTGGCCGCTTGGCATCGGCAGCCATGTCGACGAGGGCCTGGCGCTGTGCTCGCAGGCCCGCACCGCGGGGGACCCTGAGTGAGATGTACGCGCCTCCACCAACGGGGATCGGGAGCCAGAAGTTCACGAGCCGCCAGCCGAGGACGCCCAACGTGGCGATGTTCTTGGTGACGCCGAAGGAGACGAGCAACGTGGCGGCGGACGCTTCGATGACGCCGAGACCCCCGGGGGTGATCGGGATGGCGCCCAGGACGTTGGCGATGCCGTAAGCCGCGAAGAGCTCGATCGGATCCACGAAGTGCCCGAAGGCGGTCACAAACGACCACAGCGAGGCGGCGTCGAGGAGCCAATTGAGCGCGGCCCACAACAGGGCGCGCTTGAGCAGCGCCCGATCGTCAGCCAACTGCACGACCGAGTCGCCGACCTGACGGACGAGTCGCTCCAGGCGGTCGGCCCCCACCCGGGGTATTCGCCGTCCAACGGACCGCACCACCCGCACGGCGCGTTCCCCACCTCTTGTGATCGCGTAGGCGAGCGTGGCAGCACCGAACAACGCCAGCAACCCCACCAGGGCCGCAACCACATAGATCGGGTGCAGGCCGGCCAGAGGAATGGAGACGAGAAGCGCCGCCCACAACATGACATTGAGCACGAGGGCGGACCCGATGGCCTCGGTGGCCATTGCGAAGCCGGCATCGGCTCCTTCGACACCATTGGAGGTGAGCAGTCGGTACCCGACGCCGGCACCACCGGCGGCGCCGCCGGGGATCACATGGGCGACCGCGGTCGTTGCCAGGACAATGCGAACGAGGGTGAAGAGTCCGGGCCCTCCCCCCGGCAAGAGCGTTCGGGTCAGCAGCGCGTAACAGACGATCGAGCCCGCCTCCAAGACGATCCCCGCCACGAGCCATCCGATGTTGAGCTTGCTGAGGAGGTGGAGGTTCTTGCTGGCGCCCACGAGCTCGGGGATCACGAGATATTCGACGACGAGCAGGACGAGGAAGACGAGCAACCCGTGCCGCAGCCAGGTCGGGACGATCGACCGCCACGACCGGGGCGGGGGCGCCTCGGGACCGCTCGGAGGGTGCACCCACCCATGTTTCCAGGCCGGGCGGTCGCACCGATGGCTACTGACCCTCGATCCCCGGTCGGGATCGGTGACGGCCGACCCCCGCCCCTCGCCAGGTCGAGGAAAGGCCCGCGGGCCCGTGACGGTTCGGCCTCGGTTCGCCAGGGGGCGACGCCCCCGGGCAGGCGAGAGCCGGTCGGGGATCCGCCTGCTCGTGTTCTCACCGAGGGCCCGCCGGCAACCTGCGAACACCAAAGGATGACCGGACACGATGACCTCGATCCCGAATCGCATGGGGAGGGATTCTCGATCCGTGGCGTCCCTGCCGGTCACCGAAGGTGGAGGTGGTCGCCGGGGGCGGGTCGACGCTCAGAACGATGCTCGCCGTCGGGCATCATGTGGAGGTGTCGGAACCTCGCCATCAGCCCAGCACCACCGACAATCTTGCTCTCACGGATCGAAGCACGCTTCGTCGCAAGAAGGAGCGGGGGAACCATGACAGAAGTGTGGTCAACGCCATCCTCGACGAGGCGCTGCTGTGCCACGTCGGTTTCTTCGCCGACGGTTCGTCATTTGTCATCCCCATGGCGTACGCGAGGATCGGGGAGACGCTCTATCTCCATGGTGCCACCGGCAACCGCATGCTGCGTCACCTGGCCGCGGGGGCCCAGGTCTGCGTCACGGTGACCCTCGTCGATGCGCTGGTCCTCGCACGTTCCGCCTTCCATCACTCGATGAACTTTCGCTCCGTCATGCTCTTCGGGACGTCCAGCCCGGTTGTGGACGATGACGAGAAGCGGGAGGCCACCGTGGCGCTACTCGAGCACATCGCTCCGGGGCGGAGCGCTCATACGCGTGCTCCAACCGCTGCGGAGCTTCGCGCCGTGCTCATGGTCCGCATCCCGATCACGGAGGGCTCGGCGAAGATCCGAACCGGCGGCCCGATCGACGAACCCGACGACATGGGGGAGTCGATCTGGGCGGGTCAGATCCCCTTGGCGACCATCGCCGGCGCCGCGATCGCCGATGGCAGGCTCCCTCCTGGGGTGTGGGAGCCCCCCTATGTGCGTGCGTACCCCGCCCGAGGTGGGGGCGAGAGCGCCGATCGGATCGGCCACTGACGCGCGCGCGTGGGCAACGGATCGGGTTCAGATGACCGTGAGACGTCGTGCGGGCGTGTTCGTGCTGGTCATCACCGACAATCTGCTAACCTCATGACACGAGGTCGGCGTATGTCGACCGATCGTCGCCGTTTGGCGGCGGGGCGGATTCGATTCCAGTTCGAGTTGGCCTATCTCACTCGTCTGGAGTCACGTGACCGTCTCATTTGCCGATCTCGGGGTACGCCCCGAGCTGGTTGCCCGCCTGCACGCCCGAGGCTTGACCGACCCGTTCCCCATCCAACGGGCCACGCTCCCTGACGCGTTGGCGGGGCGCGACGTCTGCGGTCGTGCACCAACCGGGTCGGGGAAGACGTTGGCCTTCGGGTTGGCGGTCGTGAGCCGGACCAGTGGTTCGAAGCCGGGGCGCCCGGGGGCGTTGATCCTTGTCCCCACCCGAGAGCTGGCCGCCCAGGTGCAACGCGAGTTGGCACTGCTCTCCGGACAAGGCCGTGGGCGCGTGATCGCCATCTACGGTGGGACCGGGTACGGGCCGACCCGCCAGGCTCTGGCTCGAGGGGTCGACACCGTCGTTGCCTGTCCGGGGCGCCTCGAGGACCTCGTGGCGCAGGGCGCCATCAACCTGAGCGCGGTCAGAACGGTCGTCGTGGACGAGGCGGACCGTATGGCTGACATGGGATTCCTCCCCTCCGTGCGGCGCCTCTTGGATCTGACCGCCCCCGAGCGCCAGGTGATGTTGTTCTCGGCCACGATGGGGCCCGAGATCGAGACCCTCGTCAAGCGCTATCAAACCGATCCCGCTCGCCACGACGTCGTGGGCGAGGAGCTCGACTCTTCTGACGTCTCACATCTCTTTTGGAGTGTCCCCCGTCAGGAACGTGTCCCGGTGACCGTCTCCCTCGTCGGTGAGCACGGCCGAGCGCTCGTCTTCTGCCGCACCCGCCGCGGTGCGGATCGGGTGACCGTGCAACTGAACACCGGGGGCGTGAAGGCCCTCGCCATCCACGGGGGCAAGACCCAGGGACAACGTGAGCGCGCCCTGGCTGCCTTTGCCGACGGCCGGGCCCGGGTGCTCGTCGCCACCGACGTGGCGGCTCGAGGAATCCACGTCGAAGACCTGCCTTGTGTCGTCCACTACGACCCGCCTGCCGACCACACCGACTACCTCCACCGTTCGGGACGTACCGGCCGGGCGGGGAAGACCGGGACCGTCGTATCGCTCGTGGCCGAGGAGCAACGTTCGGCCAATCGCGTCTTGCAGCGCTCTCTCGGCTTCGAGACCGTGATCCATCCGAGGGTGGCCACGAAGGGTCCGGAGCGCGGCACGAGCGCCCCGAAAGGGCTCCCAGACGTCCGCTCCGAGCACGACCGACCCGTTGAAACGGTGGTCTCAGGACGTCGTCGCGCTCCGGGCGCCAAGTCGAAGGCCAGTGCCTCGCCTCCGCGCCGCAATGCCCGTGTCCAAGGACCCCGGAGTGTCACGCCTCGCGTGACGCGTCGCCGGCCATCGGGATCACCGGTGGGCACCGTGAGGTTCTTCGATGCCAAGAAGGGCTACGGGTTTCTGTCCAGACCCGACGGCGCCGGCGACGTCTTCGTGCACGCCAGCAGCATCCAGGGACTCGCACCCCCGGTCCTGCGACAAGGCCAGCATGTCCGCTTCGAGATGACAACGGGCCGAAAGGGCGACGAGGCCTGCAACGTCATGGTCATCTGAGCTGGGTCCGCCCAGCACCAGAACGAACGCTCAGGAGAGCGAACTTCTGAGTTTCTCGAGGGCGATGAGGCGACGATCCAGGCGCGTGGGGTCGTCCTTGTCCCGATCACGTATCCGAGTCTCGAGCTGGTCCAGCCGCGCCCGCTCGCGAGTTATCAAGTCAACCTTCTCGGCTTCGGGGCGCTGGTGGAGCGCTCTCAAGAACGCAGCCAACGCATCGTTGGACCGCTTCAGGTTCAGGGATCGGGCGACTGACGCGTACGATCGGCCTTCTTCGCGCAGCCGTAGCGCGTCTTCGTCACTGCTCCCTCGCCTCGGACCGCGCGATTCCTTGCGATCCCGATCGGTGTCGCGATCGCGATCGCCATCTCGTGATCGTGGCTCGCGTCCCCTAGGCACAACGCACCGACCAGGTCTGGAGCCCGTCCGGACCGCCCCGTGCCGGAAAATCGAGGTTCTTCCCCGATGTCGGTGCCCGGGCATTGTCGAACCTCTGGACCGTTCCAGTGGCCATTTCGTCTCCCTCACGAGCTGAATGCATCGCTCGGGAACGGCCATCTGGCTGTTGGGACCGGGTCGACTCGACTCCATCGTAGTTGGTCTCATGGGCACAGACGCGATCGTTGCTTCGACACACCCGCAGGGCAGGTCGGTTATCCGGCGAGATCATGACATCGCCGGGTCTCGCATGACGAGGACCTGGTACTGTTGAGCACGGGACCAGAGACGGCTTTGAGGGTGCGGTGGGGTGCGGCACCGACTTCAACTCAAGGTCAGGCGCCCACCCTCGTGATTCTGAACGGTGGGTTCGAACGCGCCGTGCCGAGGAGGCCGTGGTGGTAGCGGGACAGCGTGTCGAGCACGATGGGTCTGACATCGTCAAGCTCTACCTGCGGGGCATCGGGCAATATGCGCTGTTGACTAAGCATGACGAGACTCGTCTGGCGAAGATGATCGACGCCGGACGAGAAGCATCATCTACCGAAACGTCGACCGCCGAGCTCACCGCAGCCGAGAGGCGGGAGCTTCGTCGAGTCGTCATGCAAGGCGAAGAGGCGCATCGCACCTTCGTCCAGGCAAACCTTCGGCTTGTCGTCTCCATAGCCAAGAAGTACCAGGCTTCAGGGCTCCCCCTCTTGGACCTGGTCCAGGAGGGGAATCTGGGTCTGATCCACGCAGTGGGAAAGTTCGATTGGAACAAGGGCTTCAAGTTCTCGACCTACGCCACCTGGTGGATCAGACAAGCGATCAGTCGTGGGATCTCGAACAGCGGTCGGACCATCCGTCTGCCGGCACATGCCGGGGACCTGCTGACGCGTATCCATTGGGCCCGGACGTCGCTCGAACTCAAGCTCAGTCGCCGCCCCACGTTGGACGAGTTGGCCGTGGAGACCGACCTTTCCCGGGACAAGCTCGTCGAGGCGCTGCGGTGGAGGTCAGAGCCGCTCTCCCTGTCCGAGCCGCTGGGCGACGAACGTGACAGCGATTTCGGAGACCTGGTCCCCGATGAGACGGCGATCTCCCCCTTCGATTACGCGGCCGCCTCTCTCCTGAGCGACGAGATCAAGCGCCTTCTTGCCCCGCTCGACGAGCGCGAGGCGACCATCATCAGGTTGCGATTCGGGCTCGACCAACGTGAGCCCAGAACCCTCGAGGAGGTCGGCGAGCACTTCAATCTGACCCGGGAGCGGATCCGCCAGATCGAGGCCAAGGCCATATCGAAGCTGCGACATCCCTGTGGCAACAACGGTGCACACGACCTGCTGAACGGGTAGCTCGGTACTGTCGGGGGCGTGGATGCTCGCAGAGCACGTCGTCGCCTGACTTCGGCCCGAGTCGGATATCTGGCTACGGTCACCGTCGACAACCGCGCTCATGTCGTCCCCTGTTGTTTTGCGCTCGACGACGAAACGGTCTACTCGGCTGTCGATGACGTCAAGGCGAAATCCACGCCGGCCCTCCGTCGGTTCCAGAACATCAGGGCCAACGGCGCCGTCTCACTTCTCGTCGATCACTACGACGAAGACTGGGCCACGCTGTGGTGGGTGCGGGTCGACGGCGAGGGACGGGTGGTCGACGATGGTGTCGAGCGGGACCGGGCCGTAGATCTGCTGGCGGCAAAGTACGAGCAGTATCGCTCGGCCCGCCCTCCTGGCCCCGTTCTCGCCATTGCCATCGACCGCTGGCGGATGTGGCCCTGACAGGTTCCCAGCGGCGCGCGCTGCGAGACCGCTGTGTTCGCACTGTGACGTTGCAGGCGGATACGCCGAACATCAAGGTGGCACACAGGCCGCGCTCGGCTGGCGCGAAGGCCCGAGGCGCACGCTGGTCTGTGCCCCCCGAGATCGGGAGGGCTCGGAAAGGAGCCTCATAATGGAATCCCATGCTGAACCAAGACCCCGAGGCCGGCGTCGATTGAACAGAGCCATGATGAGCGGAAGTGCCCTTCTGGGAGTGGGCGCCGTGGCTGGCGCCGTGGCGTCGACGGCGGTCAGTGCGGGTGCGGCGACCACGACGACAGCGGGATCGGGAAGCTCGGTCACAGGTGGATCGGGTGTGAGCACCATCCCGGGAAGTGGCCGTCAGAGACCCGGAGCCCCACCGGGAGGGACCGCCCTGGCGTTGCACGGAACCGTCACCGCCGTCGGGTCTTCGAGCGTGACCGTCGAGACCAGTACCGGCACCGCCACCTGACAGGGGCCCGGGGCAGTCACCTCAGACGGCGCGGCCACAGAAGTTGAGGAACCTCGTCTGGTCGTCCGCCCCTGGTGAAGGAACGATCTTCTCCGCAAACCCCCCGGGCACGCGGATGGCGTCGTCCATGGAGGCGAGGAGCTGGGCAGAGCTCGCCACGGCGTCGGCGTCGAGCCGTTCGTCCTGACCGGTGGCCCGGGCCAGGTCCCAGGTGTGCACGAGCAGGTCGGTGCACACGAGCCTCCCGACCAGCGATGCAAAGGACTGCTCGCCGAACATCCCTCCGACGACGGTGGCCGCTCGGGTCTCGTCGTTCACCGCGTCGGCGACGGCATGGCTGGCTTCTCGCCATTGCTCGGGCAGACTGGCGCTCAGGTCCACCCCGACCGGCTGGCTTGGGTCCAGCCGTGCCGATACGCCCCGTTGGGTCCCGATGACGTGGGCGACCAGCTCGCGGACGGTCCAATCCGAGCACGGCGTCGGGGCCGACCACTGGTCGGAGGTGACGTTGGCCAGTCGGGCGGTGAACCCCGCCGCGACGGTCTCGTAGCGGGAGGCTATCTCCGACACGGTGTTCACGATAGCGACGTCCGCCGTTTCGTGCCTGGTGACAACCCCGAGTCCCAGACCTCGGTTCACGTATTTTTTATGCCCCGGGCCGGGTTGTTCACAGCGTGGTTACGGCGCGGCGGCGCATCATCGATGCATGGTCGATTTCCTGTCGGTGCTCGGGATCGTGGTCTTCGCCGCTGTGATGCTCGGGCTGATCTGGTGTCTGGAGCGAGTATGACCGTCGTCCAAGGCATCCTGCTGGCCATCTCCATCGCCGTGTTCATCTACCTCGGGGTGGCCATGTTCAAGCCCGAGTGGTTCTAGATGGGCTTCTTCTGGACCATCGCCACCCTGGTCATCGCCCTCGGGATCACCTGGCGCTACCTGGGTTCGTACATGGCCGCCGTCTTCGACGGGCGCGTCCACTTCCTGGGGTGGGTGGAGCGCCCGATCTACCGGGCCCTGGGCACCAGCCCCGACCACGAGCAGACCTGGAAGCGTTACGCCGGCTCCCTCGTCATCTTCTCCGCCGTGAGCATGGGGGTGACCTATCTGATCCTCAGGCTCCAGGGTTCGCTTCCCCTCAACCCCCAACATCTTGGCGCCGTCTCGGCCCCACTGAGCTTCAACACGGCCGCGTCGTTCCTCACCAACACCAACTGGCAGAACTACGGCGGCGAGAGCACCATGTCGTACTTCTCCCAGATCGGTGGGCTCATGGCGGAGCAGTTCATCAGCCCCGCCGTGGGCATCGCTGCCGCCATCGCCATGGTGCGCGGCTTCTCGCGGCGCAATTCCCCCACCATCGGGAACTTCTGGGTGGACGTCACCCGTTGCCTCCTCTACATCCTCCTCCCTATCGCCTTCATCGCCGGCATCATCTTCGTGGGCGAAGGAGCCGTGCAGACCCTGGCGGGGCCGATCTCGTTCCACGACGCACTCAACAACGTGTCCCAGACCATCCCGCGCGGTCCCATCGCCTTCATGGAGTCCATCAAGCAGCTGGGCACCAACGGTGGTGGGTTCCTGGATCAGAACTCGGCCACCACCTTCGAGAACCCCACGGCGCTGACCAACTGGCTCTCGATCTACCTCTTGCTCTGCATCCCCTTTGCCCTGACCTACACGTTCGGGAAGATGGTGGGCAGCATTCGCCACGGGGCCACGTTGCTGGCGGCCATGGTGATCATCTTCGGGGTGTGGGTGGGATTCACGGCCAACGCCGAAACCCAGCCCAACCCCGCCGTGGCCCACGCCGGGGTGGCCTATGAGGCCCAGGGCAACACCGAGGGCAAGGAGGTGCGGTTCGGGGTTGCCACCACCGGTCTGTTCGGGGTGGCTTCCACCAACACCTCCACCGGGTCGGCCGACGCCTCCTACGACTCGTTCACCCCCATCGGAGGCATGGGGCTGCTCACCGGCATGATGCTCGGCGAGGTGACCCCGGGAGGGACGGGGAGCGGCCTCTATACGATCCTCATCTACGCCATCATCGCCGTGTTCATCGGCGGCTTGATGATCGGGCGTACTCCGGAGTACCTGGGCAAGAAGATCCAAGCCACCGAGGTGAAATTGGCCGGGATGGGGGCCTTGGTCATGCCCATCACGGTGCTCGTCCTGACCGGCATCGCCGTATCGATCCACGCCGGGAGAGCCGGGCCGGAGAACGCCGTGCCGCACGGGTTCACCGAGATCCTCTACGCCCTCACCTCGCAGGGCAACAACAACGGATCGGCGTTCGGGGGACTGACCGGGAACTCCGACTTCTACAACATCATCGGGGCCATCGACATGCTCATCGGCCGGTTCGCCATCATGATCCCGGCCCTGGCTCTGGGCGGGGTGCTGGCGGCCAAGGGCGTGGTGCCCGAGTCGCTCGGCACGTTCCGGACCGACAACACCATGTTCACCGGGCTCCTCATCGGCGTGATCATCATCATCGGGGGCCTCACTTTCTTCCCCGCCGTGGCGTTGGGCCCCATCGTCGAGCAGTTGAGCCACGGGAAGTTCTTCTGATGAGCACCTCCGGCACGAACGAGGATTCCGTGAACAACACACCCGGCCTTCCCACCGACGACGCGGTGACACCGAACGCACCCACCCCGACCGTGTCGGTGACTCCGACCGTCGCCCACGGTGTGGCCGAGTCTCGGAGCCTCTTCGACGGTGAGATCCTGCGCCAGGCCCTGGCGGACGCCGTCAAGAAGTTCGACCCCCGCGTCCAGGTGAAGAACCCGGTCATGTTCGTCGTGTTGGTGGGCAGCATCATCACCCTGGTCGAGGCCATCGCCCACCCCGGGATCTTCACCTGGTCCATCACCATCTGGCTGTTTCTCACCGTGCTCTTCGCCAACTTCGCCGAGGCCATGGCCGAAGGTCGGGGCAAGGCCCAGGCCGACACCCTGCGCAAGATGCGCTCGGAGACCGAAGCCCGCCGCCTGCTCCCCGACGGCACCGAAGAGCAGGTGCCCGCGGCCGAGCTGGCCAAGGGCGACCTGGTGGTGTGCGAGGCCGGTGACCCCATCCCCTCCGACGGCGAGATCGTCGAAGGCGTGGCCTCGGTCGACGAGTCGGCCATCACCGGCGAGTCGGCCCCTGTCATCCGCGAGTCCGGGGGGGACCGCTCCGCGGTCACCGGCGGCACCAAGGTGCTGTCGGACCGCATCGTCGTGCGCATCACGGCGGAGCGGGGCAAGACCTTCCTGGATCGGATGATCACCCTGGTGGAGGGGGCCAACCGCCAAAAGACCCCGAACGAGATCGCCCTCACCATCCTGCTCGCCGTGCTCACCATCGTGTTCCTGCCCGTGGTGGTCGTCCTGCAGCCCTTCGGGCACTTCTCGGGCGCCACGGTGTCGGTCGTCGTCCTGGTGTCACTGCTCGTCTGCCTGATTCCCACGACGATCGGTGCGCTGCTCTCGGCCATCGGCATCGCCGGCATGGACCGGCTCGTCCAGCGCAACGTGCTGGCCATGAGCGGCCGGGCCGTCGAGGCCGCCGGCGACGTCCAGACCCTGCTCCTCGACAAGACCGGCACCATCACCCTCGGCAACCGTATGGCCTCGGCCTTCTACCCGGTCGGCGGGCACAGCGAGGAGGAACTGGCCGCCGCCGCCCAACTGGCCTCGCTCGCTGATGAGACGCCCGAAGGCCGCTCGATCGTGGTTCTGGCCAAAGAGCGTTTCGACATCCGCGAGCGCGATCTGGGCGAGGACCACACCTTCGTGCCCTTCTCGGCCACCACCCGCATGTCGGGCCTCGACACCAACGGTCGTCGCATCCGCAAGGGCGCGGCGGAGTCGGTCCGGCACTGGGTCGAGGAACAAGGTGGCACGGTGCCCGCCGAGCTGAACGCCATTGTCGAGCGGACCTCCCGGGCCGGGTCCACGCCGCTGGCGGTGGCCGACGGACCCACCATCCTCGGCGTCATCGAGCTGAAGGACGTGGTGAAGCAGGGCATCCGGGAGAAGTTCGACGAGATGCGCCAGATGGGCATCCGCACCATCATGATCACCGGGGACAACCCCCTCACCGCGGCGGCCATCGCCCAGGAGGCGGGTGTCGACGACTTCCTGGCCGAGGCCACACCGGAGGCCAAGATGGCGCTCATCCGGTCCGAGCAGGAGGGCGGGAAGCTCATCGCCATGACCGGCGACGGGACCAACGACGCACCGGCCCTGGCCCAGGCCGACGTGGGTGTGGCCATGAACACCGGGACCACGGCCGCCAAAGAGGCCGGCAACATGGTCGACCTCGACTCCAATCCGACGAAGCTCATCGACGTGGTCGAGATCGGCAAGCAGCTGCTCATCACCCGGGGCTCGCTCACGACGTTCTCGATCGCCAACGACGTGGCCAAGTACTTCGCCATCATCCCGGCTTTGTTCGTCGCCACCTACCCCCAGCTCAACACGCTCAACATCATGAAGCTCCACAGCGCCCAGAGTGCGGTGCTGTCGGCGGTGATCTTCAACGCGCTGGTGATCGTGGCCCTCATCCCTCTGGCGCTACGCGGGGTGAAGTTCCGGGCTGCCTCATCGGCGGCCATCCTGCGCCGAAACGTCTGGATCTACGGAGTGGGCGGGATCATCGTGCCCTTCATTTTCATCAAGCTCATCGACCTCATCCTGGTCGCCCTCCACGCCTACTGATGGAGACCTTCTGATGCTGCTCACCAACCTCCGTCGCTCGGTCGCCTTCATCGTCATCACCACGGTGATCTTCGGGTTCGTCTACGCCTTCGTCGGGACCGGGGTCGCCCAGGCGCTGTTCAAGAACCAGGCCGACGGTTCTGTCGGCGTCAACGGATCGACGCTCATCGGTCAGAATTGGTCGAGCCCGAAGTGGTTCCACGGCCGGCCCGACGACACCGGTCCCTATGCCAACGTCGGCGACGACCCCCTCGTTGCCAACGGCAGGAGCGGGGAGTCGGCGGCAACCAACCTCGGACCCCGCTCCAAGGTCCTCCTGGCCAACACCCGGGCTCTTCTCGCCTACTGGCACAAGTTGGGGGTCAACCCCACCCCGGACCTGGTCACCACGTCCGGGAGCGGGTACGACCCCGACATCACCCCGCTCGACGCCACCGTCCAGATCCCCATGGTGGCCCATGCCACGGGCATCTCTCCCTCGGCGCTGCAAGGCCTCATCGTCCGCCAGACCCACGGCCGACAGCTCGGTTTCCTCGGGAGTCCCTACGTGGATGTCCTGCAGTTGAACGAGGCGCTCGCCCAACTGCGGTGACGGCCTGGGAGCCCACCTCCGGTGACTCCTGGGGTGGGCGACCCGTCGCCCGTTGTATCGCCGACGCCAGGGCCCGCCAGCGCGTGGTGGTCACCGGCAAGGTGGTCGACGCGCTGCGATCCAGATGGCGCGGGTTCGCGGCGCAGGTCTATGCCATCGACGACGGGACGGGCCGGCTCTCCCTCGTGTTCGGTGGCGTGCGCTCCATCCCCGGCATGGTGGAGGGGGTGCAGTGCACGGTCGAGGGCACGGCCTTGGCCGACGAGCGGGGGATCGTGCTCTGGAACCCCTTTTACCGCTTCGAGGTCTGACAACCCTTCCCGACGGACGTCGGATCCTGTCGCCGGTGGTCTTTCTCGGGGCGGCTCATCTCGCGCCTGGCTACCGGGACGCTCCCTCGGTCGTACGCTCGGGGTCGTTGGCACATCGAGTGCAGGTCCCGAACACCTCGAGCGAGTGCCACACGTCGGAGAAGCCGTGCGCCTCGCCCACCTTCACCGCCCAGCGTTCCATGGGCGCCGACTCGACCTCGACGGCGGTGCCGCACGAGACACACACCAGGTGGTGGTGGTGCGACGTGCCACAGCGCCGATAGAGCTGCTCGCCGGCATCGTCGCGCACGACGTCGATGTCTCCGGCGTCGCTGAGCATCTTGAGCGCCCGGTACACCGTGGCCAGCCCGATCTTCTCGCCCGTTTGCCGGATCGAGGCGTGGATCACCTGAGCGCTGCGAAA
Source organism: Acidimicrobiales bacterium (assembly GCA_050011815.1). Classification (GTDB taxonomy): domain Bacteria; phylum Actinomycetota; class Acidimicrobiia; order Acidimicrobiales; family UBA8190; genus Chersky-840. The sequence continues at coordinate 21,962 of JBEKIJ010000025.1, forward strand.
GCTGCCCGATTGCCCGAGGGCGGCGAGCACGGCGCGCCGCTGACGGGTGTGGCGCGACGCCCCGCCGAAGGTTGCCTGCTCAGATGTCGTCCCGGCCACCGAATCACTATGCCATCGGGTCATGCCCGTCTCTCCCCGGGCGCGGCCGCCCGGCCCTCGGGGGAGGGCCTGGCCCTCACGGTTCCCACCTTGTATTGATAATCACTCTCGTTTAGCCTAGTCCCCGCGGGCCCTCCCGGGCCCCCAAGGCGAGAGGAGGGGTCGGCGGTGGAGCGTTCGGGCGCCCTCGGATCGACAGGCCGACCCCGGCGGTGGGGACGGGCGGGGCTCGCCCTGGCCTCGGTCGTCATGGCGGCCAGCCTGGCGGGATGTGTCGCCGGCGCCGGCGCGGCCCGGGCAGGGCCGGGGGGGACGATCGCGGTGGTGGCGGCGGAGAACTTCTGGGGGAGTATCGCCACGCAGCTCGGCGGCGACCGGGTGACGGTGAGGAGCGTGATCACGAACCCCGACACCGATCCCCATTCGTACGAGCCGACCGCCGAGGACGGGCGGACGTTCGCCATGGCGCAGTTCGTCATCGTCAACGGGGTCGGGTATGACCCCTGGACGCAAGGCCTGCTGGCTGCCAACCCGGCGGCAGGGCGGATCGTGCTCGACGTGGGCAAGCTCGTCGGCATCCCGGTGGGGGGGAACCCGCACCGCTGGTACGACCCTGCCGACGTCCACGAGGTCATCGGGCAGATCACGGCTGACTACAAACGGATCGACCCCGGGGACGCGTCGTATTTCGAGGCCCAGGAGCGATCCTTCGAGACACGGGGCCTGGCCCGGTACGACGCGCTGCTCGACGAGATCAAGACGAGGTACGGCGGCACCCCGATCGGGGCCTCCGAGAGCATCGTGACCCCCTTGGCGGCGGCGTTGGGGCTGAAGCTCATCACTCCCCAGACGTTCCTCAACGCCATCAGTGAGGGCAACGAGCCCACCGCGGCCGACAAGGCCACCATCGACGCGCAGATCCAGCAGAAGCAGATCAAGATCTACGTGTACAACAGTCAGAACGCCACTCCCGACGTCGCCGCCCAGGTTCAGGCGGCTCGGGCGCGGGGCATCCCCGTGGCCACCGTGACCGAGACCCTGGCTCCCGCCGACGTCTCGTTCCAGGACTGGCAGGTCCGTGAGCTCACGGGCATCGTGGCGGCCCTGGCACGCGCCACGGGGCACTGAGGTGGAGCCTCGGCCGACTGAGGATGTCCTCCGGCTTGCCGATGCCGCGGTCAAAGTGGGCGGCCGGACCCTGTGGTCGGGTGTCGACCTCTCGGTCGGCGCGGGGGAATTCGTTGCTGTGCTCGGCCCCAACGGGGTGGGGAAGTCGACCCTCGTGAAAGTCATCCTCGGTCTGCTCCCCCCCTCCGCCGGCACCGTCACGGTGTTCGACGACCGACCGGGCCAGCACAACGATCGGATCGGGTACCTGCCGCAGCGCCGCAGCTTCGAACCGTCCCTGCGCATCCGGGGCATCGACATCGTGCGACTCGGGATCAGCGGTGACCGGTTCGGCATCCCCCTCCCCGTCTCGCGCCGAGCGCGGCGGCGCCGGCGTGCCGAGGAGGAGCGGATCAGCGAAGTCATCGACCTCGTCGATGCCGCCACCCTGGTGGATCGACCCATCGGGGAACTGTCCGGCGGTGAGCAGCAACGGATTCTCATCGCGCAGGCCCTGGTGCGCCGACCGGCGTTGCTGTTGCTCGATGAGCCGCTCGACAGCCTCGACCTTCCCAACCAGAGCTCGGTGGCTGCCCTCGTGAGCACGATCTGTCGCCAGGAGGAGGTGAGCGTCGTCATGGTGGCGCACGACGTCAACCCGATCCTCTCGTATCTCGATCGCGTCGTCTACATCGCCGAAGGGGGGGTGGCGGCAGGGACTCCCCGGGAGGTCATCACCAGCGAGACGCTGAGTCGCCTGTACCGCACACCCATCGAGGTGCTCACCACCACCGACGGACGGCTCGTCGTGGTGGGACACCCCGAGGCCCCCGCCCACCACGCCGATCGCCACGGAGGTGCCACCCATGGCGCTCATTGAGGCCAGCGCCGGGCTGACCTGGAACCTGGTGGACGACGTCCGTGAATTGTTCCAGTACGGGTTCATGGTCAACGCCCTTCGAGCGGGGACCGTGGTCGCCGTCATGGCCGCCGTCATCGGGTGGTTCATGGTGATCCGCCGTCAGAGCTTCGCCGGGCACACCATCGCCGTGGTCGGCTTTCCCGGTGCGGCGGGCGCCACCTTGATCGGCGTCAGCGCGCTGTACGGGTATTTCGCCTTCTGTGTCCTGGCCGCGCTCATGATCTCCACCGTGCCCCACTCGCGGGGGCGGGCCTTCAGCCAGGAGAATGCCGTCACCGGGACGGTGCAGACCTTTCTCCTGGCCCTGGGCTTTCTCTTCGTGAGCCTCTACCGGGGCAACCTCAACGGCATCAACTCCTTGCTCTTCGGGAACTTCCTCGGGATCACCGACACCCAGGTCCTCACGTTGCTCTTGGTGGCGGTGGGCGCGCTCGGGATCCTGGTGGCCATCAGCCGGCCGTTGTTGTTCGCCTCGGTCGATCCCGACGTGGCCGCGGCCAGGGGTGTTCCCGTGCGCATGGTGTCGCTCCTCTTCCTCGTCCTGCTCGGCCTGGCGGCGGCCGAGGCCAGCCAGATCACCGGCGCGCTCCTCGTGTTCGCGCTCCTCGTCATGCCCGCCGCCACCGCCCAACGTCTCACCCCCCGCCCCGTGCTCGGGGGAGCCATCGCCGTGGTGCTGGCCCTGGCGGTCACCTGGATCGGGCTGGGGATCGCCTACTACTCCCCGTACCCGATCGGCTTCTGGGTCACCACCCTCGCCTTTGGCGCCTACCTCGGCGCCGGCGTCGTCACGCGTCGCAATCCGTGGTCGAGGCGAACCCTCGGGACGGCGACGTGATCGCCGTGCACCACGTCGCCGTCCTGGCGTCGTCCCCCGGCGTGGGGGGACTCCTGGGCCAGTCATTCCTCCGGAACGCCTTTCTGGCGGGCACGGCGATCGCCGCGGCCTGCGGGCTCGTCGGCTACTTCCTCGTCCTGCGCAGCCAGGTCTTCACCGGTGACGCGCTCAGCCACGTCGCGTTCACCGGGGCCCTGGCGGCGCTGTCCTTCGGCGTCGACGTCCGTCTGGGGCTCTTTGTGTCCACGATCGCCGTCGGGATCCTGATGGGGACCCTGGGTCCTCGGGGCCAAGCCGACGACGTGGTGGTCGGAAGTGTCTTTGCCTGGATCCTCGGTCTCGGTGTGCTGTTTCTCACCGTCTATACGACGTCGAAGAGCACTACCGACAGCACCGCCGGGGTGAGCGTCCTGTTCGGCTCCATCTTCGGGCTCAGTCACAGCCAGGCGATCGTGGCGACGTCGATCGCCGCCTTCGTCGTGATCGCCATCGTGCTCATCGCCCGGCCCCTGTTGTTCGCGAGCGTCGACCCCGGCGTGGCCTCGGCTCGCCGGGTCCCTGTCGTGGCTCTCGGCCTCGGGTTCCTCGCCCTGGTGGGCGCGTGCGCGGCCGAGGCCACGCAGGCCGTCGGAGCGCTCTTGCTCCTGGGCTTGCTGGCGGCGCCGGCAGGGACGGCGCAGCAACTCACCGTCCGTCCCTTCCGGGCCCTGGCGTTGTCGTGTGCCGTGGCCGTCGCGGATATGTGGATCGGGCTCACGCTGAGCTACGTGTTCCCCCATCTCCCGCCGAGCTTCTGTGTCATCGCCGTGGCGGCGTTCGTCTACCTCGCCGTCCTTGCCACCACCCGGGTGCGACGGCTGGTGCTGGTACGGGCGTAGGGCCGGGGTCCCCGGAGTCACAGCCGCCCCCGAGACCACACCGGTGCCGCGTCAGGCAACGTCTGTGACCCGCCAGCGAGTTTGCCCCCGCCGGTGCCATGATCGGCACGTGGCCAAGCGGTTCAGTCGCCTGCTGGGTGTGGCCTGGGTCGGGTCGGTGGTGGTGGCGACCCTGGTTGCGTCGCCCTCTGCCGAGGCCGGCGCCGTGTCGTCGCCGGCGATCTCCGTGCGACCCAGCGCCGGGGCCGTCGGGAGCGAGGTCACCGTGAGCCTGACGAGTTCCGGTTGTGGATCGATCGTGTTCCGACCGGTGGGAGGGTCGGCCGTCGGCCTCGCCGTGGGCCCGGGGAGCAGCGGGAGCGACCACGTCCTCGTCCCGAGCTTCGTGGGAACGGCTCCGGCCACGCCCGTGGAGCCCGGCCGGTACCAGTTCGCCGTGAGCTGTGCCTCGGGGTCCTCGGCCTTCACCACCGTCACCGCGCCCTTCACCGTCACGTCGGCGGTCCCGTCGTCGGGGAGGTTCGTGGCGATGGCGCCGACACCCGACGGAGGCGGGTACTGGTTGGCCCAGGCGAACGGGGGCGTCTACAGCTTCGGCGACGCCAGGTTCGAGGGCTCGCTTCCCGGCCTCGGTGTCGTCCCCACGACTCCCATCGTGGGGATCGCCACGGCTCCCGACGGCGGTGGGTACTGGCTCGTGGCCGCCGACGGCGGGGTGTTCGCCTTCGGTGACGCCAGGTTCGAGGGCTCGCTCCCCAGCCTCGGTGTCGTCCCCGCCGCTCCCATCGTGAGCATGGCCTCCACGCGCTTCGGAAGTGGCTACTGGCTCCTCGGTGCCGACGGCGGGGTGTTCGCCTTCGGTGACGCTCCGTTCTGTACCCCGCTGCTCGTCACCGCTGGGGGCACGGCGCTTCCTGGCTATGTCGAGGCACCGGTACCCGATGTCGGCATCGCCGCGGCTCCGGGCTCCGTGGGCTATGACATCGCCAGCTCCTTCGGATTCGGCCTCTCACTGCCTCCTCCCCATGAGGCTTGCGAACCGGCGGCGATCGATGAGGACTACGGGAACATCCTCTTCCCCGGAGGTGTCGCAGCGTCGGCACAGATCAGCGGGGTTGCGACCTCGGCCATGGGGGCAAGGCTCTGGGTCGTAGGCATCGACGGTGGGGTATTCGCCCCGGAGGTCCTGACAGGGCAAGGGCTCATATCGCCCTCACCGTTCTTTGGCTCGTTGCCTGGTCTCGGGGTCGTCCCCGCCGCTCCGATCATCGGCATCGGAGCGACCCCTGACGGTGACGGCTACTGGCTCGTCGGGGCGGACGGTGGAGTGTTTGCCTTCGGCGACGCACGCTACTTCGGGTCAGCCGGAGGTTGAGCGGGTCCCGACGGCCGGCCCGACGACGTCGCTGCGTGCCGGGACGGGATAATGCCCCGGCGCCGAGTGACGATCGCACCGGCGAGCCGTTCCCCTGGCGTGGGACGATGCACGGGTGAACCCCCTGGTCCGCCGAGTGGCGGCTGTAGCCGTCGCTCTGACGCTCATCGGGTTGATCGCCTGCGACCTCCGGCTTGGAGGATTCCGGGCCTGGTGGGACCGACACTCACTGACAGGATCCATCGTGTCCAACCTCCTGGTTCTCGCCGTCGCCGGGCTGATTGTCGACGACGTGGTTGCCCGAAGGCAGCGTCGTGACCGCGCTGCTTCGGTGGCTGTCCAGGGTTTGATCGTGTTCGGCCAGGCCAGGCGAGCGTGCGGAGCAATCCTGGGCGGCAGCGCGCAGGAGCCTCCCTCGAACGAGGCCGCCGAGGAGCTGCGGACCTTGGCGAGCATGGTGCTGACGGCATCCCCGAGTCTGTTCGATGACCCGGCCGCCCGCCGCTTCTTGGAGCAGGTCGAGCGTTTTTCGGTCTCGATGTTGCGTGTCGTCTCCGCATCTTCGACGACGGGTCTGAGCTCAGACAGCCGTGAGCGGCTCACGGCGGAGATGTCTCAACTGGAAACCACTGTGGAACCGTTGTTGGCGCGGATTCCACTCAAAGACAGGGCGTCGCTCGAGGGTCCACCTGAAGATTGAAGCGTCAGCAGGGGGGTCTCGGCCGAACCCGGCGCCTGTCGAATCGACGCTCGGATCAGCTCCCAGGCGGACGGTACGTGGTCTTCTTGGCCGCGGCGGCATCCACTTCGGCTGGCGTGAGGAGCACGACGGACCGCACCGTGGCCCCCCCTCCCGCGCTCACAGCCAGCGCCGCTGCCGCAACCGAGACGTTGTCGGGGGCAGTCGGCGACGAGGTAGACGTCGGTGTCGCCGAAGGCGAAGTAGAACGATTCCACCTTCCCGCCGATACCTTCGATCACCTCGGTGGCCGCAGCGACCCGGGCGGATCCTCCCTCGGACTTGACCCCCCGGATCCCGTCGAGGGTGTACTTCACTTCAAGCAGGTACTTGGGCATGAGATTCCTCCTTGTCGCGGTTAATTCTCGCCCACGATATTTGGTGATTCCCCGCAGTGGCTGGCCGAACCGCAACAGATGTTGCGATCGGGCATCGGGACCATCGAGATGAGCTCGGTGAGGCTTGTCTCTGCTGCGGGGCGTCGGAACAGACGCCTGTGAAATTTGTGCGAGGCTTTGCCGGTGGTGGCGACCCCGCAGAACATTCGCCTCTCGCCGTTGATCGGTCTTTGGATCGGTATCGGGCTGACTGTTGCAGTGTCATCCGCATGTAGCTCGCCCACCACACCGGGTTCGGAGCCGGCCCTGAGATCACGATTGGTCAGCGCCACCGACCTCGGCTCGGGTTGGTCACTGGCCCGAACCCCCACCTACGCCCGGAATGTGATCATCATCCCATGTCCGGCGCATTGTGTTGCACCACAGCCGAGAGGGAACGGAGTCAGAGAAACCTTCCACTCAGGCGAATCCGACCTCAACGAATCGATCATCTGGATGACACATACACAACCCCTGTTCGACGAGATCGAGCAGGGAGCACGAACCCATGGTCCCGGTGTTGTGCCCGCACCGCAGATCGGATCAGTGAAGCAGGTCGGCCACAAGTCCCTCGTGGCCACAAACCCGACCACATACTCCTTCGTGTACTGGGTGGAGGCCGACGGATACCTGGGTCTCATCCAATGCAGCGGTTGCGACACGAGCGAGATCAGAGCGGCCGTTGACCAGTTTGCGAGTGGAGACTGACCCTCTCCCTCGCTTCCGGGTCGTTGCGGAGCCGGCGGCGCGCTGGGCCGGCTGCATTGGGGAGCCCGGGGCCGACCCCCAGACCGGGAACCCGCGCCGTCGACCGCATGCCCTTGCGCACCGCCGGTAGCGTGGGTCGACGTGTGCTCGTCGTGTGTGTCCGCCGGAGGCTCCGGTGCCCGCTGAGCCCGAGGAGCAGCGCCACATCCTCGGCTTCCCCGTGGGTCCCGATCCGAACCGTCGTCAGCCGAGGTCCACCGCCCTGCCGGGCGGCGGCCCCGGTGGGATCATCGGCCCCGTCGACAGTGCGTTCTTCCGCGCTGTCGTCCATCCCCTGCGCAGCTTCCGGCGTTGGCGTCGCCACCGCCATCTGGGGCCCTACGACGTGGAGGACGGGCCCGAGCCCCGCTGACAGCGGTCACGTTGCCGCCGGACCGACAGCGCCAGCGGTACTCGTGGTCTTGAACGACTGGGCATCACGCCCATACCGCTGCTCCTACCGTTGGCGCGATTGACAGTGGTCAGGTGTCCGGTCAGGCTGGCCTCCATGCCTGAGAACAACCGGTCCCTTCCGCCTGCTGCAGTCGTCGTCCGGTCTCGGGTCGCCGACTTCGAGACCTGGCTGACGGCGTTCGATTCCCACGAGGACGCTCGCCGGGCCGCCGGCGCCCTCGGCCACCACATCAACAGGGGAGAGGATGACCCCAACGACATAAGCGTCTACATGGCGGTATCGGACCTCGACCAGGCCAAGGCATTCTCGGCGTCTGATGACTTGCGCCAACGAATGCAGGAGGCGGGGGTCATCAGCGTCCCGGAGATCACGTACATGACACCGGTGCGCGAGGCGCTCGTATGGGACCGCGAGCTGCCCGCGTTCATCCTCAGTCACTCGGTGGCAGACTTCGACCGCTGGCTCGAGGGCTACGACGCCGCCGCGGACCTCCAGGCCGCAGAGGGGATCGTGGGCCACGCCGCCAACCGTTCGATCGACGACCCCGGGGTGGCCATCGTCTATCACCAGGCTGAGTCCTTCGACACCCTGCGCGCCTTTCTCGCCAACGACAAGCTCCAGGCGAAGATGCAGGAGGCCGGGGTTCTCTCGGCGCCCGACGTCCACTTCGTGACGGGTGGCTGGGCCAAGCAGTACGGCTGAGCCCGAAGCCGGCTCGGGCCCGGGAGCCCGGTGGCTACCTTCGCGGCTCGTACCGCATCGCTACTGCGCCTGAGCCGAACTCCAGCCGGCTCACGAGGCTCAAGTCGACATATTTCGACAGCCCCGCGAACAACGTCGGCCCGTGGCCCGCGAGCCTGGGATGCACCACGAACTCGTACTCATCGATCAGCCCCAGCTCCGTCAACGCCAGCGGGAGCTTCACACCTCCCACGAACAGTCCGTTGCCCGACTCCCCCTTGAGTTGCTGAACGGCCTCGCCCAGATCCCCAGGCAGGAGTTCCGCGTTCCAGTCGACCTGCTCCAAGGTGCTCGACACGACGTACTTCTTGGCCGCGTTGATCGTCTGGGCGAAGGGTTCCATCCAATCAGGCCTCTCACCCGTCGGCGCCGGCGGCCGCCAGGCTGATTCCATCATCTCGTACGTCACCCGGCCGAGGAGAAGGGCATCGGCGTGGCTGAGGTTCTCGACGGCGTGACGGTGCAAGGCTTCGTCCGGGGGGATGGCACGATGATCGCAGCACCCGTCCAAGGTGACGTTGATGGAGTACCGAAGGGGTCGCATTTCGCGAGAGTACCGCCGATGCGTCACGCCGGCGGTGTGGTGGTTGAATATCGACGTGGAGGCATGGGTCGCAGGTCGTGATGAGATGCTGGATCTCGCCGAGCGACTCGCCGACCTGGATGACGGGCAGTGGAACTCTCCTTCACTGTGTGTCCTGTGGCGCGTCAGGGACGTGCTTGCGCACCTGACCGCGGGCGCGGAGGGTGCCTTCGGAGGTGGTGCCGTCTTCGTGGGAATGCTTCGTCACGGCTTGCACTTCAACCGATGGGTGGCAGCTGATGGGCAAGCACGCGGTCAGCAGGACCCGACGGTCGTTCTGAAGGCCCTTCGGAACGCCGCTGCCAACCGCAAGGGGCCGTCCGGAGCCCGGCCGGTCACCAGCCTGGCCCATGTCCTGATCCACGGTCAGGACATCTGTCGGCCTCTCGGCATCACTCGAGATCTGCCCGAGGCCCATCTCGTCCCGGTGGCGGACTTCGTCAAGGACGACGTTCACAGATTCGGTGCCAAGAAGCGCATCGCCGGGTTGAAGCTCACGGCCACAGATATGGACTGGTCTTACGGGACCGGACCCGAGGTGACGGGTCCGGCGGAGGCGCTGGTGATGATGATGGCTGGGCGCGTGGTTGCCCTCGATGACCTCTCCGGCGAAGGAAAGACCGCCTTGGTCACCAGGAGTTGGTGAGGGGCGCCGGCCTATGCCTTTGACCGATCCGATGGGTCACGACGTCGACAGCTCGAGAGCCGCCTCGAGCTCGACGCGGTGGCTGTCGGCGTGGAGAGCGGCGATCTCGGCGAACCTGGTGACCGTGACGCGGCCTTCGCCGCCGGCGAGTTGATCCGCGGTCATGGGCTCGATGAGCGCCACGAATCGGTCGCCACTGCGCCGAAGGTGGTCGACCACCGCGTCGCGAGACGGTGCCATCACCGTGGCCGAGTGTCGTGCGTTGAGCTCGTCCACGATCTGGGGCGATACCTCGACGGGCTCGCCCCGGGCCAGCTTGGCCACGAACGAGCCGAGGTACTCGTAGGCGTCGGCGACATGATCGACGATGACGGCGACCGATCGGGGGTCGTCGTCGGCGAGAGGGGACGAGGTCCACGCCTCCGCCGGGCATCGACGGACGAATTCGATCAGTCTTCCCCGGGCAGCCGCCACCGTGTGGGCCAGCTCGGCGGCGTCACTCATGACAGGCTCTGGTTCGCGCTCACCATGGCGACCGCCTTGGCGACTCGGGCGGCCCGTGTCTCGGTCCGTTTGGCGGCTGTCACCCACTCCACGTACTCCCGTCGGTGGGTATGGGCCAAGGCGGCGAAACGCGCCGCCAGCCCCGCGGCGTCCATCGCCGTCCACAGGTCGTCGGGAACGTCGACCGATCGCGGCGCCTCGTCTCGTTCGACGACCACGTGCACGGTGTCGCCGATCTCGAGCCCCGCCGCCCCACGGACCGCCTTGGTGAGACCCAGCCCGTGGCGGCCGTCACCCATGGGCATGGCCGAACCCAGGTAGGGGACGTCGTTGAACCTGGCCCGCACCGGGACCCTCGCCCGCGTGCCGAAGACGGTGGGGGATGTCTCGGGGAGCACGACCAGAGCCCCCTGGCCCCGGGGAGAGGTCACGATGACGGCGTCGAAGGCCATGCGGGCCACGATCTCTGCCACCGTCGAGACGCTACTGGCGACGGGCCGGCCGTCAGGCGACCGGGGCGGTGGCTCGCTGACCCCGCTGACCGACGCGATCCACGTCGTCGAGAGTCACGATGCCCGTCAGGCGATTGAGGGGGTCGAGCACCACGGCCGGGCGCCCCCCGGCGGCGTCCATGCGAGCGAGAAGGGTCTCCATGGCCTCCTCGGCTCGCCCCACGGGGGTCGTCTCGATCGGCTCGGCGATGTCACCGAGTCGGGTGGTCGTCTGCTGGTCCGGGGGCACGCGCCTGATCCGATCGAGAGACACGACGCCCTCGAGCCAACCCGTCGGTCCCACCACGGCGGCGACTTCTCTGCCGTACCACCAGTACAAGGCCCCGGCCTCGAGCTCGGCCACGGTCATCACCGACGGCACCACCGGAGGGTGGGCGGTCATGACCGCGTCCACGCGAAGCCCGTCGATCCCCCCCAGCTGCTGTGCGGCCTCGGCTTCGGCCCGGGCCGCCATGAAGAGGAACCAACCGAGCACGACGGGCCACAGGGCGAAGGCGTTTCCGGAGGCGAACTCGAAGAAGCCCAGGCCCATCAGGACGACGCCGAACGCCGAGCCGGCCCGCGCCGCCAGGACGCCGGCGCGGGCGCGCCGGCCCGTCGTCCGCCACAGGGCCGCTCGCAGGATACGGCCCCCGTCCAGGGGTGCGGCGGGGATGAGGTTGAACCCGGCCAGGAGCAGGTTGATCTGCCACAGCCACGACGAGACGCCCACGACCAGTCCGTGGACCCCGGCTCCCTCGAGCAGCAACTGCAGGGCCCCGAACACACCCGCCAGGACGACGCTCATGCCCGGGCCCACCGCGGCGATGGCGAAGTCGGCTCCGGGGCTGTTGGCGTCTCCATCGAGCTGCGCCACCCCGCCGAAGAGCCACAGCGTGATCGAGTGCACCCCCACGCCGTGTCGGCGGGCCACGACGGCGTGGGAGCCCTCGTGGGCGAGCAACGACACGAAGAAGAGGGTGGCGGCGACCACCGCCGCCACCCAGTACTGCGGACGGGGTCCCGGGCCGTAGGCGTCGGGGAACACCGCGGTGGCGAGCTCCCAGCTCACGACGCCGAAGATGACGGCCACGCTCCAATGCACGCCGACCGGGACGCCGCCGACGCGGCCGAGGCGGATGCTCTGCTTCACGCCTCCATCATGGAACGTTCGGGGCGTGCCTGGTGGTCACCCGGTCGCCTTTCTGTGTCGAGCAGCTCCGGGACCCCGAAGCGTGCGTTGCGCCGGCTCGCGTTGCTGTGTGCTAGCCATGAACCGTGTCGCACGTCCGGGGACCGCTCGACCCCGGCAGCTGGCCCCCGGAACTGGCGGCCGGCGTCCGGGCCGCGCTCGACGGGCACGTCCCGGCCGACGGGCGCGAAGCACGGGCCCAGGCGCGCATGGTGGTCGCCCTGGCCACCTTGGCCAGCCCGTTGGACGAGCAGGCCGGGCCCGAGCACGTCACCGGGTCGGCGGTGGTGGTGGGGCGTCGCGGCACCGTGCTCCACATGCACAAGCGGTTGCATCGGTGGCTCCAGCCCGGCGGGCATCTCGAACCGGGAGAAGGGCCGTGGGACGCGGCACTTCGCGAGTCCCAGGAGGAAACCGGCCTGGTGCTCACCCATCCGGACGGGGGGCCGCGGCTGATCCACGTGGACGTGCACGACGCTGCCAACGGCCACACCCACCTCGACCTGCGATACCTCCTGGTGGCGCCCGATGGCGATCCCGCCCCTCCTCCCGGCGAGAGTCCCGAGGCACGATGGTTCGGGTGGGAGGAGGCGACGGCCGTGGCGGACGAGGCCCTCGTGGGGGCGCTGCGGGCGGCGCGCCTCCAGCCCGAGAGCGCTGGCGGAGGCGGACACGGCCCCCAGACTCGGAATCCCCGACCCGGGCGCGGTCGGCACAGGCGCCCGGCCCCGGCACAATGGTCCTGACGACATGGGGCGAGACGGCGGAGACGGCATGACATGACGGGCAGGAGATGACCACAGGCGAAGAGGCCCGAGAGCAGGGCCCGGGTGTGCCGGATCCGCCGGTGCGGCCCTTGGCCCGGTTGCTCGACGTCCAGGACCACGACACCGTGATCGACCAGCTTCGTCACCGCCAGTCGACGCTGCCGGAGCGTGCCGAGCTGGCGAACGTGGACCGGGCTCTGGGAACCCTCGAAGGACGGACCAAGGAGCTGCGTCTGCTGCGCGACGATCTGGGCAACCGCCAGGCCGCGCTCGAGCACCAGATCGAGGCGTCACGAACCCGGCGCGAAACGATCGAGAAGCGATTGTTCAGCGGTCAGGTGGTGGCGTCGCGGGAGCTCCAGGCGATGAACGAGGAGGTGAAGCACCTGGCCCGCCACATCAGCGAGCTCGAGGATCGCGAGATCGAGGTGATGGAGGCGCTCGAACCTCTCGACCGGGAGCTCCTGGCCGGAGATGTGACACGGAGCACCCTCGATGGTGACGCGGCGCGGCTGCGGACGGTCATCGCCACCACCGAGCAGGGTCTCGACGTGGAGATCGCCCACGAGAACCAAGCTCGCGCCGCCGCCGCTTCGGGGGTACGAGACGACCTCCTCGCCCGCTACGAGACGCTGCGTTCGAAGCTCGGGGGCACCGGTGCGGCTCGCCTCGTGGGCGGCTCGTGCAGCGGGTGCCACCTGGCACTGTCTTCGATGGAGCTCGACCGGGTGCGCAAGGCACCCCCCGACGCCGTGATCACCTGCGAGCAGTGCGGCCGGATCCTGGTGCCCTGATCCGTCGTGCTCGTCCTCGTGCGGCACGGCGAGACCGCAGGGAATGCGGCGGGGCAGCTCCTCGGCCGTCGCGAGTCGCCGCTCACCGCGAAAGGCCGTTCCGACGCCGTGGCGCTGCGGGCGGCACTCGGGCCTGTGAGCCGGCTCATCTCGAGTCCTCTCGGCCGGGCGTGTGATACCGCCGACGCGCTGCGGTTGGACGTGCCGGTGGAGCTCGACCCCCGGTGGATCGAGGTGGACTACGGCGAGCTCGAGGGGCATGCACTCGACGCCGTTCCCGCCGAGCTCTGGGCGCGCTGGAGAGCCGACCTCACCTTCCGACCTCTCGGGGGCGAATCGCTGGCAGAGGTCGCGGTCCGTGTCCGCAGTGCATGCGAGGAGTTGTTCGCGCGACCCGGCGCAGGGGCACGAGGTGATGCCGACGTCGTCGTGGTGAGCCACGTCTCACCCATCAAGGCCGCCGTGGCCTGGGCGCTCGGAACCGGGGATGAGGTGGTGTGGCGCCTGTACCTTGCGACCGCGTCGGTCACCCGCATCGGGTGGAGAAACGACGGTCCCGTCCTGATTCGCTACAACGAGACGATTCCCGCCACCGCCGGCTCGCGACCCGGACCACGTGTCTCTTAGACGGGAGCCTCCACGGCGAGCTTGGGCTCGCGCTCAGGGGGCAGGTTGTCGTACAGATCGGTGACGAGCTCGTCACGTCGGGCTCTGTAGGCGGGGTCGTCCCATAGGTTGCGCCACTGCAGAGGGTCCTCGGCGAGGTCGTAGAGCTCGCCTTCGGTCCCTTGGTAGAGCGGGCCGGGCTCGTAGGCGGTGCAGAGCCACCCGGCACGGTAGATCGAGCGCAACCGCATGCCGATATGGGGGAACTGGCTGTCCCACTCGGTGATGGCCCATTGCCGGTCCGACCCTGGTGCGGTGGGCAGAGGACGGCCCTGTGCCCATTCGGGAACGGCTGCGCCGGCGATTTCGCAGAAGGTCGGGACGAGATCGACGTGGCCCACGGGCTCGTGGACCTCGACGGCCGAGACCCCCGCGCTCGGAGCGGGTCGCCACACGAGCGGGACCCGCATCAGCGCGTCGACGTGGTACGGACCCTTGAACAACAGGCCGAAGTCGCCCTGAAGCTCTCCGTGGTCAGTGGTGAACACGACGTCGGTGTCGGCACCCCAGCCGCGCTCTTCGATACGGGCCATCACCCGGCCCAGAGCTTCGTCGATGAGCTCGTTCTCCACATGGATGAGCGCGCTCACTTCTCGCACCTGGTCGTGTGACATCTTCCCGGGCACGAACTTCATCGGCCCGCCCTCCATGTTCTGGAACCGCCCCTCGTACCAGTCGAGCCAGTGGTGAGGCTTCTGGGCCAGGATCTCGACCGCCTTGTCGGCCGACCCGGGATGGCCCGGTGGGAGGTCGAGATCGCGCCAGTCGATACGGCGGCGCACCTCGTCCACGGGGGGGTCCCAGGGATGGTGGGGATCGGGGAAGCTCATCCAGCAGAACCAGTCGTCAGTCGGGTCGAGAGAATCGAGCCAGGCGATGGTGCGGTCGGCAACCCAGTCGGTGTGGTACATGGCCCGGGGAATGGGATTGTGTTTGACCTCGGGCGCATCGGTGTCCCCGCCGCCCTCGTCGTTGAGGCCCATGCTGGCGAAGTTGAGGAGGGGGTAGTAGGCATCGAGCCACTGCGAACCGTTGGCTTCGAGCCATTTGTCGTAGTGCCAGCGCCGGAGATATCCGTGCATGGCCAACTCGACGTGGTCGAACCCTCGGTAGGGACCGGTCGAACCGTCCTTGGCCAACCGGTTCTCGATCCATTTGCCGTCGGGGTCGAAGGCGGGCTGGAAATGGGCCTTGCCCACGAGGGCGGTGCGATAGCCCACGGTGTCGTGCAGGTGCTCGGCCACCGAGGGCGCGTCGACCGGCAAGGGCACACCGTTGGAGACGACGCCGTGGGTCCGCACGTACTGCCCGGTGATCATGGTGGCGCGCGCCGGCGTACACACGGTGTTCTGGTTGTGGGCGCGGTGGTACACGATGCCGTCGGCGGCGAGGGCGTCGACGACCGGGGTGCGGGCGATCGTGTTGCCCGTGCACCCGAGGGCGTCGTAACGCTGTTGGTCGGTGGTGACGAAGAGGATCTTGCGGCCCATGGTGATCCGATCGGTCGGCGGTGAGGTGGGGGGAGACGGACGCGGGGGACTTGGTTCAGGGGTCGGTGTTGAGATGGACGAAGTCGATCACCGCGGCGGCGAGGTCCTCGCCTTTGTCCTCTTGGAGGAAGTGGCCGGCATCGGTGATGGTGGTGTGGTTCTGGCCCCGGGTCCCGGGCACCACGTCGCAGAAGAGGCGGTCGGCTCCCCGGGTGATGGGGTCGCGGTCGCTGAAAGCGCACAGGAACGGTTTGTCGAACTCGCGCAGCACCTCCCACGCCCGCCGGTTGGCGTCGGATGCGGGGTCGTCAGGGCGCGCCGGGACGAGCACGGGGAACTGGCGGGCTCCCTCTTTGTAGGATTCGTCGGGGAAGGGGGCGTTGTAGGCGGCGATCACCTCGAGGGCGACCTCGGACACGCACCCCCCGCCCACGATCCGCCCGACGGGCAGGGCGGGCACCTCTTGGGAGAATTGCCGCCACGCCATGAAGGCGTCGCCCATGTCCGTGTCGCCCGTGGGCAGGCCGGTATTGGCGGCGACCACCCTGCGGAACCGGTCGGGGTTCTCGGCCACCAGCCGCAGGCCGATGAGGCCACCCCAGTCCTGTCCGACCAGGGTGACGTCGGACAACTGGAGCTGGTCGAACAGCGCGGCGCGCATCCACTCGACGTGACGTGCATAGGTGTAGTCGTCTCGACGGGCGGGCTTGTCGGAGCGACCGAAACCCACCAGGTCCGGCGCGATCACCCGAAACCCGGCGCCGGTGAGGGGCCCGATCATCTTCCGGTAGAGGTAGCACCACGACGGCTCACCGTGCATGAGGAGGATCTTCTCTGAGCCCGAGGCGGGACCCTCATCGAGGTAGTGCACTCGCAGGTCGCCACCTCCATCGCCGCAGGGGACCTCGACGTAGTGCGGTGAGAAGTCGAACCCGGGCAGGCGATCGAACCGCTCGTCTGGCGTTCGAAGGACGTTCATGGTTTCCCTCCGGTGGGGGTCGAGAGCACGGCACGGGTGAGCGCCTCCATGGTCCGCCGGGTGGCGGACGCCGCCCGGCCGAGGCGCGCCAATTGCTCCCACGTCTCCCAAGACGTCGCCACCTCCAACGCGTCGAGGAGGTCCCGGGCGTCGCCGGCGCATCGAAGCTCGATCTCGGGGGCGAAGGTGACCCGGAGCTGGTCACGGAGCCACTCTCCTCCCCGGGCCAGCTCGGCCGCCACCGTGGGGGAGGTGTGTTTGAAATGCTCGGCCGAGCGACGTACCGGCGCGGTGGCCCGGAACACCACGTCGCGCTGGCGGACGACCCGAGCCACCCGGTCGTCGATCGGCAGCGTGCGGTCCACGGGCCGGACGAGGCGCCAGTGCCGGTGCTCCTGGATTTTCACGGCGGCTCTCAGGATCGATTCGAGGTCGTCGAAGTGGTGGAACACCGACCGCAGTGACACCCCGGCCCGCAGGGCGATGCGCCGGGCCGTGGGGCGGGCATCGCCCTCCTCGAGCAGGGCGATGAGCGCTTCGGCAAGAGATCGGCGGGTCCGCTCGCCGCGGGCCAGTCTCCCGTCGTCGCTCTTGTGCTCGATGATCGACACTGCCTCGCGATCCTAAGAACCTTGCACTTTCAATGCAAGAAGTTTGAGGGTTCGGCCGGGGCGGTCCCCGGGGCGAGCAGGGGTTTGCGGACTCGGTGCCCTAGTGTCCGGGACCGTGCGTGCGGTGGTGTGCAAGGAACTCGGCTCCCTCGACAACGTCGTGGTCGAAGAGCGGGCCACGCCCGTGCCCGGGCGCGGGCAGGTGATCATCGACATGCGGGCCGCAGGTGTGAACTACGTGGACGGGCTCATCTGCCAGGGCCGGTACCAGATGAAGCCCGCCGTTCCCTACGTGCCCGGAGGTGAGATCGCCGGTGTCGTGAGCGCGGTCGGTGAGGGCGTCACCCGGGTGCAGGTGGGGGAGCGGGTCATGGCCATGACCGGTTTCGGCGCCTTCGCCGAGCAGGTGGCCGTGGCGTCGTCGTCTGTCGACTCGGTGCCCAACGCGCTGGCGTTCAGCCAGGCCGCCGCGTTCATCCAGAGCTACTGCACGGCCTGGTTCGCGCTGGCTCGCCGCATCACCGTCGGCGAGGGGGAGTGGGTGCTCGTCCTGGGAGCGGGGGGTGGCATCGGATTGGCAGCCGTCGATGTCGCCGTCGCCCTCGGGGCCCGGGTGGTGGCGGCGGCGTCAAGTGAGGAGAAGCTCGATGCCGCGCGCCGCATGGGCGCGCACGCAACGGTCGCCTACGAGCACGAGGATCTCAAGTCGCGCGTCCGTGCGCTCACCGACGGCGGTGTGGACGTGGTCGTCGATCCTGTTGGGGGACGCCATAGCGAGCCCGCGTTGCGCGCCACGAGGACCTTCGGGAGATTCTGCGTCATCGGGTTCGCGTCGGGCCCGATCGCCTCGATTCCCCTCAACCATGTGCTGCTCAACAACCGGACCCTCGTGGGCGTCGACTGGGGGGCCTGGGCCATGAGCGCACCCGACGAGCATCGCGCCATGCTCGACGAGCTCATCGAGATGGTGGCGAGCGGCCGCCTGCACCCGACCGAGCCCACCGAGCGCCCTCTCGACCAGGCTTCAGAGGTCATGGCCTCCCTGCTCGACCGGACCGTCACAGGGAAGGTCGTTCTCGTCCCCTGATCACCTGGCACGACTCCGAGGAGAGCTCAGAAGGTCGTCGTGTGGCCGCCGGCGCGGATCGAGCGCACCTCCCCACTCGAGTAGCGGAGATGCTCCTCGTAGATACGGTCGTACCCGGTGTGCGAGATCATCCACACTCCGTCGACCTTCTGGTAGCGATCCTCGTAGATCGCCGTCCCGTGCAGCTCGAAGTCGTGCGCGGGGACGATCACCCTGTCTTCGAGGTACCACCTGCCGGTGGCCGTCGTGTCATCGTGGAGCACGATCTCAGGGTGATGCCCGTTATGCATCGTCACGATGCCGGGGTCCCCGAGCGACTCCTGGAGGAACGCCACGATGGCGTCACGCCCGCTCTGGCGTAGCTCGCCGGACTGGTAGCCGGTGGTGGCGTCCTCGGTGAGCAGGGCTCCGAGCTCGGTGAACCGCTTCAGATCGAGGAGCCGGAAATACCTGTACTTCACCTGGCAGATGGATTCGATCTCGGAAGGTTCCACGGGTCTCCTGACATGGGCGCGTCCGGCGGATGGCTCGATGGAGCTCTGAAGCGCGTTCGACCGGCGCCAGTGTAGCGACGGCCCTGGAGAGGTCCCGGCCTCGGACCCACCCTCGGCTATCGCAGCGAGAGGTGCTTGGTCGCCTCGGTGAGGACGGCGCGCAAGGTCGTCTCGATCTCGTCCAATTCGTCCTCGCCGCACGTCAGGACGGGCGAGAGCTGCACCACGGGGTCGACCCGGTCATCGGCCCTGCACACGAGACCCTCCTCGAAAAGCCGGGGCGCCACGAGACCGCGGATCAGCTCCGAGCGCTCCTCGCGGGTGAAGCGCACCTCGGGGTGGTCGGGGTCCTTGATCAACTCGACCGCCCAGAAGAAGCCGTCCCCCCTGACATCTCCCACGATCGGCACGTCGCGCAGGGACTCGAGGCGCGCCCCGAAGGTCGGACCCAGGGTGGCCACGTGGTCGAGGACACCCTCCTCGTCGAGGATGGCGAGGTTGGCGAGCGCCACCGCGCAGGAGACGGGGTGCCCGCCGAAGGTGATGCCGTGGGTGAAGCTGGCGTCGCCGCTCAGGAAGGGCTCGGCCAGGAAGTCACGGCACAGGACCCCGGCCAGCGGTGCGTAGCCCGACGTGACCCCCTTGGCGAAGGTGAGCATGTCGGGCAGGTAGCCGTAGCGCTCGGCGCCGAACCACGCACCGAGCCGCCCGAATGCGCAGATGACCTCGTCGGAGACGAGCAGGACACCGTACCGGTCGCAGATGTCGCGGACCAGGGAGAAGTAGCCAGGGGGAGCCACGAAGCATCCCCCGGTGTTCTGCAGCGGCTCGACGAACACCGCGGCCACCGTTTCGGGCCCTTCGGCCAGGATGGCGTGCTCGACGGCGTCGGCACAGGCCGCCGCGAACCGATCGTCGTCGCCGGTCACCTCCGGCCCGAAGGGGGACCGGAAGCGGTTGGTGTTGACGACGTGCACGGCGCCGGGCATGACGGGCTCGAACTGGTCGCGCAACGCCGGGAGCCCGGTGATGGCGAGTGCTCCCATCGTGGTGCCGTGATATGCGAGGTCCCGGGCGATCACCTTGGTCCGCTGCGGCTGTCCGATGGCTTTGAAGTAGGCGCGGGCGAGTTTCCACGCCGACTCGACGGCTTCCGATCCACCCGTGGTGAAGAACACCCGGTTGAGGTCACCCGGGGCCAGCTCCGCCAGTCGGGTCGCCAGTTCCACCGCGGCCGGGTGGGCCGCCGACCAGATGGGGTAATAGGCGAGCTCCTCGGCCTGGTGCCGGCCGACCTCGGCGAGGTCGGCCCGTCCGTGCCCGACCTGGACAACGAACAGGCTCGCCAGTCCATCGAGGTACGAGCGGCCCTGGACGTCGAAGAGGCGGGCTCCCGAGCCTCGCGTGAAGATCGGGATCTGGTGGTGCTCGTATCCCCCCAGGCGGGTGAAGTGCATCCAGAGATGGCGCCGGGCGTCGGCCTGGAGCTGGAGCGGATCCGCCGTCACGGCGCACCCCAGGCGTAGGTCTCCTTGTGGATACGGAGGTACATGAACGTCTCGGTGTCCCTGACGCCTTCGATGGTGCGGATCTTGTTGTTGAGCAGGTCCAGGAGGCCCTCGTCGTCCTTGACCACCACCTCTACCAGGACGTCGAGCGATCCCGCCGTGAGCACCACGTAGACGACCTCGTCCAACGCGGCGACGGCATCGGCGATCTTGCGGGTGTCACCCTCGACGCTCAACCCGATCATGGCCTGGCGGCCGTAGCCCACCATCTTCGGGTCCGTGACCCCCACGATCTGCATGACCCCGGAGTCGATGAGACGCTGGACGCGCTGGCGCACCGCCGCCTCGGACAGGCCCACGGCCGGCGCGATCTGGGTGTAGGGCCGGCGCCCGTCCTGCTGGAGTTGCTCGATGATCCTCTTGTCGACGTCGTCGAGTGCACCCTTTCCCTCGGCATTCATCTCCGGCCTCCCCGGTTGTCGAGCTCGGGGCCCGATGCGAACCTTGCCTCATGAGGCGCACCGCACCCCTGACCGCGAGCTACCGGGCGCGGCCCTACTGGTGGGACGGAGTGGACCTGCCCCAAGCCGGACCGGCTCGGTTGCCCGCCACCGCGGACGTGGCCGTGGTGGGAGGGGGGTACACGGGGTTGGCGGCCGCCATGGAGATCGCCCGGGCCGGTCGGCACGTCGTCGTCCTCGATCGCGACGACATCGGAGCGGGAGCCAGCAGCCGCAACGGGGGGATGGTCCATCCCGGGGGCAAGCACGACCTGTCGGAGTTCCTGGCGCAACCCAACGGTCGGCGCCTGTGGGACGAGACGGTGACGGCCTTCGAAGCGGTGGGCTCTCTCGCCGCCGAGCTCGGCGTCTCGTTCGATTGGCAGCGGCGGGGCCATCTCGAATTGGCCCACCATCCCCGCCTGGCCGCCCGTCAGCGCGCCGTGGCCGATGCCTACGCCCGCATCGGCGAGGAGGCCCGCTTCGTCGGGGCCTCCGAACTGCGGGCCGAGATCGGCTCCGACCGTTTCCACGGTGGGCTCCTGGTGGTCCGAAGCGCGGGGATCCAGCCCGCCAAGCTGGCGGCGGGACTGGCTCGGGCGGCCTCCGGGTCGGGTGCCGAACTCCACGGGGCGACGACCGTGCTGGCGCTGTCGCGGCGAGGACAGGGGTTCGACCTCGAGACGTCTCGGGGCGCGCTGCGGTGTGGGGAGGTGGTGGTGGCCACCAACGGCACGACCGACGGCCGGCTCGTCCCGTGGCTGGGACGTCGTGTCCTGTCGATCGGCAGCTACATGATCGCCACCGAGCCCCTCGATCCCGCCATCACGGCGTCGGTCAACCCTCATGGGCGCATGTTCTTCGACACCAGGAACCTTCTGCACTATTGGCGCTTGTCCCCCGACGGGACGCGCATCCTCTTCGGGGGTCGGACCTCTTTGTCGCCGACGACCGTCGAGAGGTCGAGGGACCAGCTGTATGGGGCCATGATCGACCTTCATCCCCAGCTGGCCGGGGTCGCCGTCGAGCGCGCCTGGGGAGGTCGGGTGGCGCTCACAGCCGATCGCTTTCCCCACGTGGGCCGCCATGGCGGCACCGGCGTCGTGTACGCCATGGGGTACTGCGGGAGTGGCGTGGCCCTGTCGGTTCACTTCGGCCGGGCCCTAGGTCGATGGCTCTGCGGTGACGGCACCCTGCCGGCGTTTGGCGACAGAGCCTGGCGGCCGATGCCGTGGCCTGCCCGTGCGCCGTGGCTCCTGGCGGCGGCGGGCATGGGGTTCAAGGTGCGCGACGCGCTAGGACGCTGATCGGACCCGGCACCGGCCGGGGGCCGCGCTGTTCATCCGGCCACGGTGGCGCAGAACTCGCCGAAGACGTCGACGAACCGGTCGATGTGGGCAGCCTCGTGTTGCACCGAGAGGGTCCATTGCTCCTCGTTGCCCGGGGTCATGAAGATGCCCCGGTTCACGAGCCACGCCCACGAGGCGTCGAAGAGATCGGCGTCGGTCTCGAGGAAGCTCCGGTAGTCCACGAGCGGCTCACGGCGATACGAGACGCACCCTTTGCAGCCCAGGTCGATGACGTGCGCCGGGATGTCGTGGGCGGCGATGGCCTGGGCGCACCCCTCGGCCAGGCGACTCCCCATCTGCTTGAAGTGCTCGTAGGCATCGGCGGTCAGGACCTCGGTGAGCGACGCCAACCCGGCCGCGGCGGCGAGAGGGTTGCCGTTGAAGGTGCCCTGCTGGGCGATGCCACTGCCGATCTCGTCCATGAGGTCGGCCCGGCCCCCGAAGGCACCGGCGGGCGTGCCCCCGGTGATCGACTTGGCGAAACAGGCCAGATCGGGCTGGACGCCGAAACGCTCGATGGCACCGCCGGCCGCGATGGTGGCGCCGCACTTCACCTCGTCGAAGATGAGCACCACGCCGTGACGGGTGCAGAGCTCGCGCACTCCTTCGAGGTAGCCGGGCTGGGGGAGCACGATGCCGATGTTCATCATGACCGGCTCGAGGATGAAGCAGCCGATCTCGTCACCGCGCTCGGTGAAGAGCCGATCGAGGGCACCGAGGTCGTTGTAGGGGACGACGAGGGTCCATTTGTGCATCTCGGCAGGGATGCCTTTGGAGGCAGGTGGCTGCAGACCTGACTGCTCGGTGGCCTCGATGAGGTTGAGGCTCGGTGCCACGGAGAACATCACGGCGTCGTGGTGCCCGTGGTAGGCGCCTTCGATCTTGCAGATGACGTCACGGCCCGTGACGCCGCGCGCCAGGCGTATGGCGTCCATGGTGGCTTCGGTCCCCGAGTTGGTGAAGCGCACGCGCTCGAGCCGGAACCGCCGGCACAACTCCTCGGCCAGACTTACCGCCGTTTCGGTGGTCACGGCGAACTGCGTCCCCGATCTCGCCGCGCCCTCGATGGCGGCGACGATGTGCGGGTGGGCGTGGCCCGCGGCCGTCGAGCCGAAGCCGTTGTGGAAGTCGATGTAGTCATGCCCGTCGACGTCCCAGACCTCGGCACCGAGCCCCCGTGAGAGGTAGATGGGATAGGGGTCAGCTGCCTGGAACGAGGACGCCACCCCCAGGGGTAGTGATCGCACGGCACGTTCGAAGAGGTGCCGTGACTGCGGCGTCGCCTCCATGAGCGCGGCGTGCTCCTTGGCGAACAGCTCCCGAGCCCGGGCCCCCAGCCGTTCGTCGTCGGCGCCCGTTGCCGACCCGCCTCGGATCTCGTGATTGGTGTCGGTCATGGTGCTCGGGTCCTCCCGCCCCCCGTCGCCGCGTGCTCCCACCCGACGATCGGAGCCTTCATGCGAATGTCCGGCCGCTATGCCCATTATGCAACGAAATCGCTTGTCAGCGAGCAATACGTCTGCGAATATGCTCGCAGTACGACGGGGGAGGGGTCAATTGACGACGACCACGGCGGACTCCGGGGAACTCGGATCCATACCGGGCGGTGAGCCC
>JBEKIJ010000026.1:0-44298 GCA_050011815.1 Acidimicrobiales bacterium
CTGCCATTGCGATTGCGGTTCAAGTCGCTTATCGGGAGCGTCCTGGGTTCGTTCTGCCAAATGGCTTGACTCGCCGATCATGAAGACGAGCCTGACGACTTCCATCAGCGATAGCCGAGGAGTAGATCGAGGCGAGCTTCCTGTCGGTCCCGCGCCGTCAAACGACCTAGGCACGGTCCCGGCGCTGGTCCCTCTCGCTCGAGGCATGTCGAAACGCCACGCCTCTGCCTGGGCGACCAGGACCTTCGAGTGGAGGCGAAGGGACTCGAACCCTCGAACCTCTTGACTGCCAGTCAAGCGCTCTACCAACTGAGCTACGCCCCCGGGACGAGCCGCCACGTTACCAGTCCGGCCTGGCCCGACCGTGGGGGCCGGGCCGCCTCGAGCGCCCCTTTCAGAGCCCCCTTCTCCGAGCCGCGTCTGATCCGCCGAGTCGTCCTTGACCGGGGCCCGGTTCTCTAGAATCCGACGATGCCGCGCCCGTATGACGTGCAGGAGGTCGAGCTCAAGTGGCAGCGGCGCTGGGTGGAGAGCCGCCTCTACGAGGTCGACGCCGATGACCCGCGCCCTTCGCAGTACATCCTGTGCATGTATCCCTATCCGAGCGGCCCTGCCCACCAGGGGCACGTCCGGAACTACACCTTTGGCGACCTGCTCGTTCGGCACCGGACCATGCAGGGATACGCAGTGCTCTCTCCTTTCGGTTTCGACTCCTTCGGCCTCCCCGCCGAGAACGCCGCCATCCGCACCGGGGAGGACCCGCGGGCCTTTACCGACGCCCGCATCGCGGAGCTCAAGGCCAGCGTGCAGCGCCTCGGGGCTGTCTATGACTGGCGCCGGGAGGTCCGCAGTCACGACCCCTCTTACATCCGCTGGAACCAGGTCATCTTCCTGAGGCTGCTCGAGGCCGGCCTGGCCTATCGCGCCCTGGCGCCTGTCAACTGGTGCCCGGGCTGTCAGACGGTGCTCGCCAACGAACAGGTCCTGGCGGACGGGACGTGCGAACGCTCCGGTGACCTGGTGGTGCAGCGCGAGCTGGAGCAGTGGTTCTTCCGCACCACCACCTACGTCGACGAGCTGCTCGATTCTCTCGAGGGCCTCGAATGGCCAGAGCGCGTGAAGACCATGCAGCGCAATTGGATCGGGCGATCGGAGGGTGTCGAGTTCGAGCTCCGGGTCGTGGGACACGAAGACCTTGTGCTCCGGGTCTTCACGACACGACCGGACACGAGCTTCGGGATGACCTACGCGGTGGTGGCACCGGAGCACCCCCTCGTGGACGTGCTCATCACCGAGGCCCAGCGGACCGAGGTCGAGGCCCTTCGGGTGTCTGCCGCGGGCAAGAGCGAGCTCGACCGGACCTCCGAGCACGGCTCGGACATGCTCGCCAAGCGCGGCGCCTTCACCGGGGGCCATGTCGTGAACCCCTTTACCGGCGACGCCATCCCCGTATATGTGGCCGACTACGTCCTCATGCGGTACGGGACGGGAGCGATCATGGCCGTCCCCGCTGAGGACGAGCGGGACTGGGACTTCGCCCAGGCCTACGGCCTGGCCATCGTGCGGACGACGCAACCCCCAGAGGGATTCGACGGCGGGGCGTGGACCGGTGACGGGATCAAGGTCAACTCAGGATTTCTCGATGGCTTGGATGTCGACGCCGCCAAGGCACGTGCCATGACCTGGATCGAAGAGCGGGGGATCGGTCAGCGGACCGTGAACTACCGACTGCGGGACTGGCTGGTGTCGCGCCAGCGCTACTGGGGCTGCCCGATCCCGGTGGTCTACTGCCCGGATGACGGGATCGTCGGGCTTCCCGAGGACCAGCTGCCCGTCCTGGCTCCCGACGACGTCGAGTTCCTCCCGACCGGGGAGTCGCCCCTGAAGCGCCACCCCACGTTTCGCCACACCACCTGTCCGAGGTGCGGCGGCCCGGCCGAGCGCGAGACCGACACCATGGACACCTTCGTCGACTCCTCCTGGTACTTCTTGCGCTTCTGCGATCCGTGGTCCGAGGACAGACCGTTTGATCCCGAGGTCGCCCGGCACTTCATGCCCGTCGACCAGTACATCGGTGGTATCGAGCACGCCATCTTGCACCTTCTCTATGCACGCTTCTACACGCGAGCGCTCATCGATGTCGGTCTTGCCCCCGGGCTCGAGCGCGAGCCCTTCCGCAGGCTCTTCACCCAGGGCATGATCCGGATGGACGGCAAGAAGATGTCGAAGTCCCGAGGCAACCTCGTGACGCCCTCGCGCTACTTCGACACCGTCGGTGCCGACGCGCTGCGCCTCTTCCACATCTTCGCCGGTCCTCCAGGCGACAACATGGACTGGACGGAGCAGACCGAGAACGTCATCGACGGTTGCGGCCGGTTCCTGGACCGCGTCTGGCGCCTGACGGTCGAGACCGAAGGCGTGTACCGCGACGGCACCCCATCTCCCCAAGACGTCGAGATCAACCGGGCGAGACACAGGCTGATCGCCAAGGTGAGCGACGACTTGGAGCGGTGGTCGTTCAACACCGCGGTCGCCGCCTGCATGGAATTCTCCAACGAGTTGTACCGCTACGGACGCGAGGCGCCCGGCGGGCCGCACCGCGAGACCCATGACGCCGCCTCGGACGCGCTGCTCCTCTTGCTCGCCCCCCTGGTCCCCCACGTCACCGCCGAGGCCTGGGAGCGTCGGCACGGGGAGGGGGCGATGGTGCACGCCGAGTCGTGGCCGAAGTTCGACCCGGAGCTGGCCCGGTCCGAAAGCGTCACCTTGGTGGTGCAGGTCAACGGCAAGGTGCGCGACCGGATCGAGGTCTCACCCGACATCACCGAAGACGAAGCCGTGGGGGTGGCCCTGGCGTCGGAGCGCGTGACGAGTGCGATGGGCGGGGCCGAGCCGTCCCGGGTCATCGCCCGACCACCTCGCCTCGTCAACGTCGTCATCTGACGCGTCCTCGGAGGCGCGTCGACCCCTACGACGCGTCTACGAGGCCCTGAAGCCTGCCAGCAGTTCCTGGATCCGGGCACGGTCCATGCGGTAGGGCGCATAGAAGCTCACCCGTGTGACCATGTCCCCGTAGCGGTCGACGACCTGGGCCGGGATGTCGCCGATCTCGCCGGTCACCGCGAACGCATCGAGCATGTCGTCAGGGATGAGGTCTGCCATTGCCACCCACTCGCCTCGCTTCGACAGCGGGTTGAGCTCGGTGAACAGGTCCCCCCAACCGTGGAGGTCGAGCACGGGTCGGTAGGCGGGTGTCGAGGCGTAGAAGGCCAACTGTTGCTTGACGGCTTGCGTGGCGACCTGCATCTCTTCCTCGTTGGCGCCGGTGACCATCATGGCGGGGTAGGAGATCTCGTACCCCTCGCGGGTGCGTCCGGATCGGGCCAGACCCCGGTCCAAGGCCGGCAGTGTCACCTCCCGCATATAGCGGGCGGTGGTGAAGCCGTGCGCCAGCAGGCCGTCGGCGACCTCGCCCGCCACCTCGGTCATGAGCTGGCCCACGGCGGCGAGGAAGACCTTGGGTGGGCCGTAGGGATTGGGGCCGGGATCGAAGAACGGGGTCATCAGGGTGTGCTTGTAGAAGTCGCCGCGGAAGGCGAGCTTGGTCCCGTCGTTCCAGGCAGCCCAGATGGCGCGCATGGCGACGATGAACTCGCGCATCCGGGGCGCGGGGTGCGACCACGGCATCGAGTACCGCTTTTCGATGTGCGGTTTGATCTGCGAGCCCAGCCCGAGCAAGAAGCGACCCTTCGAGAAGGACTGCAGGTCGTTGGCCACCACGGCGGTGGTCATGGGGTTGCGGGCAAAGGCCACGGCGATCCCCGTGCCGAGCTCGATGCGTTGCGTGTGCTCGGCCGCGAGCAGGAGCGGGAGAAAGGGATCGTGTCCCGCCTCCGCGCACCACAGGCCGTCGAAGCCGTCGTCCTCGGCTCGCTGCGCGGTCTTGACCGCGTCGGTCGGATCGAACCCGATGCCCCCGTCTACTTGCATCGGCGCACCATATCCGAAGCCCATCGAGCGCACCCAGGGGCGATGGTTGCGCTCAATGTCGTGAAAGGGCGCCGATCCATTGCAATTCTCGCCCCTGATGGCCGAGAATTGTCAGATGGGCTACGGCGGATCCCCGCTCGAGGACGATCCTCACGACCCCACGAGCGGCGCGCCCTTCGGCGTCACGGGACAGTCGCTCCCACCTTTTCGACCACAGCCCGCCCCGGCGGGAGAGATCGATCCGGGCCTGGCCATGCGCGAGCCGTACCTGCGACGGGTCCTCGCCGATTTCGAGGCCGGGCGCCTCGCGGCCTACGACTACACGCGACGGGTCCTCGCCATCAATGCCGCCGCGTCGGCCCCGCAGATGGCCGCCATCGTCGAACAGCTCCCCGATGGCACCGCCGGGGGCGCCGGTTCAGCATCCCCCCGGGGCCTCGACGCCGTCGATCTGGCCCTGCTCCGGTCGCCCCAGCTTTCGGGATCGAGCCAACCCACCTCGCGCTACGTGGCCCTGGCCATCGTCTTCTTGTTGTTCGCCGTGCTCATCGGGATGGGGGTGTGGTTGGCGAGCCATATGCACAATGTGGCGCTGTCCCCCCACAGCGCGGGGGCCCTCGGTGTTGCCATCAGAGCACCGGGATGGCTGTGACGGCGCTGCGGCGAGACACGCCGGGCATACCCGCACCCTCGCAAGACATCTCCGCCGGAGACGGCTGACCGGGGCTCGGAGCGGAGGGCGCGTTCCGTGCAGCCACTCGGTGCGACCGCGACCCCGTACCCAGTGCGTAACCTGTCCGGCGTGCGTCGACTCCTCGTCCCCATGGTGTTCGTGACCGGGCTTCTGCTGACTGCGTGCGGGTCGAGCTCCCCGTCTTCGACGACCTCGGCGGGGTCGGGGAGTCCCACCGCCTCGGGGAGTCCCACCAACTCGGGGAGCACGACAACCTCGGTCACCCTGACTCCCGCCAACCCGCCCGCCGTGACGGGGGCCACCGACCTCAAGACCGAGCCGGTCATCGGAGCAGGGACCTCGCCGGCTCCCACCAGTCTCGAGACCAAGGACCTCGTCGTCGGGACCGGGACGACAGCGGTGGCGTCGGACACCGTCAGCGTCTATTACGTGGGCGCCGACTACGCCAACGGCAAGGTGTTCGACGACACGCCCTGGAAACAGGGCCAGGCGGTGCCGTTCCCCCTCAGCGGAGTCGTGCCCGGTTTCGCCCAAGGCATCGTGGGGATGAAGGTCGGCGGTCGGCGAGAGATCGTGATCCCCTCGGCTCTGGGCTACGGCGCCACAGGGTCGCCTCCTGCTGTCGGGCCCAACGAGACGCTCGTGTTCGTCGTCGACCTCAAGGCGATCCAGTAGCGACGTTCCTCGCCCTCTCAGAGATCCTCGGGCGGGCCACCATCGCTGCGTTCGTCGCGTAGGTACCGTTCGAGCTCGGCGGCGAGCTCGTCTCCTGTCGGCAAAGTGCCCACGTCCAAAGGGTTTCCTTCCGCCTCGTCGACGCTGCGTTCCAGTTGCCGCACCATCGAGGTGTGCTCGGCGCTCTTGGCGATGAGGTCGTCAACCTGCTGGAGCGAGGCATCGGCCGCGGTGTGCAGGTCGGTGGAGTCGACCGACAGGTCGCCCACCGCGGCGAGGCCGTCGAGGAGGGCCGCACTGGCCGACGGGAAGGACATGCCCGAGACGTAGTGCGGCACGCGGGCCCAGAGGCCCACGGTCGGGATCCCGGCTTCGCCCAGCGCGATCTCGAGGGCGCCCCACACCCCCGAGGGGACGTCGATGTCCCCCTGGACGATGCCCACCCGCGCCACGAGATCGGCCGACTCCCTCGGGGCCGTCGCCGCCAGGCGCACCGGTCGGGTGTGCGGGGCCGGGGCCGGGAAGGCGCCCAACCCCACGACCAACCGGACGCCGAGCTGGGTGGCCAACGTCACCACCGAGTCGACGAACGACGGCCACCGAAAGTCCGGCTCGGGCCCGACCAGGTAGCAGATGTCGGCGCCGGCGCGGTCGGTCCCGACGCGCATCTGGATGACGGGCCACGTGAGCCCCTCGTTGACTCCCTGGGAGATGTGGACCACGGGCCGCCGGGCGCGCTGGTCGATGAGTGCCTCGCTGTCGAAGGTGGCGACGAGCTCGGTCGACTCAGCCGACAACAGCGAGGTGATGGCACCGTCGGCCCCGAGGCCGGCGTCGACCCAGCCGTCGAGAGCCACGACGAGTACCGGGCTGGTGATCGCGCGCTCCCCGTGTCGCTCGTAGAGGGTCACCGGGACGGGGCCCCGCTCACGACGCGTCCAAGGTGCGCAGCGCCATCTCCGCCAGCCTGACGACACTGTGGCCGAACTCGTCCACGCTCGACCGGTCTCCGGCCGCGGCGCCACCCACGTAGCGGGCGTAGACGCCCTGGATGATGCAGGCCAGCTTCCAGTACCCGAAGGCGACGTAGAAATCGAGGTGTCGGAGATCGCGTCCCGACGCGGCGGCGTAGCGCGCCCGCATGTCGGCACGGCTCGGAAACCCCGGCACCGTCGTGGGGGTGACGCCGAGAAGCGCCGCCTCGTCACCGGGGTCGGTCCAGTACACCATCAGGAGACCGACGTCGGCGAGAGGGTCCCCGAGGGTGCAGATCTCCCAGTCGAGCACGGCGCGCACGGCACCGTCGGGACCGAGGACCGCGTTGTCGAGTCGGTAGTCGCCGTGGACGATCGACGTCCCCATCTGGGGGGGGACCTGGGCCGCCAGCCGGTCGTGCACGGCGCCCACGATCGTCGCCGTGTCGAGTCCCTCGACCGTGGAGTTGCGGAACTGCTCGTACCATCGCCGCAGCTGACGCTCGATGTACCCGTCCCGTTTGGCGAAGTCCCCGAGCCCGACGGTGTCGACGTCCACGGCGTGCAGGGCGGCCAGGGTGTCGGCCAGCGACTCGCCGGCTCGACGACGGGCCTCATCGTCGAGATCCCGCTCGGCGGCCCGCCCGTCCCGGATGATGTGCCCCTCGACGAATTCCATGACGTAGAAGGGTTGCGCGTTGATCTCCGGGTCCTCACACAGCCCGTACGTCACGGGCACGGGGACCGCCGTGGGGCCCAGGGCCGTGATGACGCGGTATTCGCGGGCCATGTCGTGCGCGGTCGGAAGGACGTGGCTGAGCGGCGGACGGCGCAGGGCAAAGAGGTGTCCGGCCGCGTCGGCGACCCGGTACGTCAGGTTGGAGCGGCCTCCGGCGATGAGTTCGAAGGAGAGGGGTGGCGTGCTGGCAGCCACGTGTGACGAGAACCACGCCGTGACCCGTTCGGCGTCGATGCCCTCGACCCCGCCGTCGACGAGGTCGGCAGTCGTCATGGGATGAACGCTACCAATGACCACCGCCGCGGCCTGAGCCGCGACCGGTACCCGGTATCGTCTCCGGCGTGATCGACGTTACCGATGCCACCTTCGAGCAGGACGTTCTCGTGCGCTCCGAGCAGGTCCCGGTCGTCGTGGACCTTTGGGCCCCTTGGTGTGGGCCCTGTCGCACGCTCGGCCCCATCCTGGAGAGCGCGGTGGCGGCCAAGGAGGGCTCGGTCGAGCTCGTGAAGGTCAATGTGGACGAGAACCCCCAGATCTCCGCCTCGTTCCAGGTGCAGTCGATCCCGGCGGTGTTCGCCCTCAAGGACCGCCAGGTCGTGGACGGGTTCATCGGGGCGGTCCCCGAACCTCAGGTCACCGAGTTCGTGGATCGTCTGGTTCCGGTGCCGTCAGAGGCCGACACGTTGGCCGCGGCCGGCGACGAGGCGTCGTTGCGCCGGGCTCTCGAGCTCGAGCCCGATCACCCCGGTGCCGTGGTGGCGCTGGCCCGGATGCTCGTGGGAGGGGGCGAGCCCACCGAGGCGTTGCAGCTCCTCGGCCGGATTCCCGAGACACCGGAGTCTCGCCAGGTGGCGGCGGAAGCTCGCCTGGCGGCCCAGCATGTCGACGTACCCGCCGACGGCGTGGACGCGCTGCTCGATTCGTTGTTGACGAAGGTGAAGGGCGACGAGCAAGCGCGCCAGGAGTTTCTCGACCTCCTCGAGACGCTCGGTCCCGATGATCCTCGTACCGCGCAGTACCGCAAGGCACTCTCCGCCCGGCTGTTCTGAGCGGCGATGTTCCTTCGCCTCGGTGATCGGACGTTCGATCTCACCACTCGGGCGCTGGTCATGGGCATCTTGAACCGGACACCCGATTCCTTCTATGACAAGGGGGCCACGTTCTCCCTGGACGCTCTTGTCGGGCGTGCCGACCAACTCGTCTCCGAGGGTGCCGACATCCTCGACGTCGGTGGGGT
The DNA here is from genome assembly GCA_050011815.1 of Acidimicrobiales bacterium. Taxonomy (GTDB): domain Bacteria; phylum Actinomycetota; class Acidimicrobiia; order Acidimicrobiales; family UBA8190; genus Chersky-840. The sequence goes on from JBEKIJ010000026.1 coordinate 8,310, forward strand.
GAAGGCGGGCCCGGGGCCCGAGGTGACCGAGAGCGAAGAGCTCGATCGGGTCATCCCCGCTCTCGAGGCCCTGCGCAGCCGGGTCGACGTGGCGCTGTCGGTCGACACCTGGCGCGCCTCGGTGGCGGCGGCTGCCTACGACGTGGGTGCCGTCGTGGGCAACGACATCAGCGGATTCGCCGACCCCGAGTACCTCCCCACCGCGGCCCGGGCGGGAGCGACGGTGGTGGCGACACACATCCGGATCGGTCCTCGCATCCCCGACCCCGATCCGCAGTACGACGACGTCGTGGTGTCGGTGCGGGACTTTCTCTTCGAGCGGGCCGCTCGGGCCCGTGCCGCCGGCGTCGGGCCCGATCAGATCGTCATCGACGCCGGGCTCGACCTCGGGAAGACCGCGGCGCAGTCCCTGGCCCTGCTGCGCGCCTCTGACACCCTCGCCGGCCTCGGGTACCCGGTGCTCCTCTCGGCCTCGAACAAGCCCTTTCTCGGGGTGACCCTCGGCCTCGACATCGACCACCGCCGGGATGCCTCGCTGGCCGCCGCCGCCCTCGGCGTCTCGCTCGGGTGCCGCATCGTGCGCGCCCACGACGTGGCCGGCACCCGCCGCGTGTGCGACGCGCTGGCCGCCGTGCTCGAGGCGGCATGACTCCGGCGCGCCCCGCCGCGGCGGCCAAGGCCGGCACGAGCGCCGCCAAGGGCGCAGGGGTGCCGCCACCGGGCGCGGTCCCGGAGCCGGCGTACCTCGTCCGGGGCGACGACGCCTCGCTCGTCGGACAGGGCACGCACGATCTGCTCGGGGTCATCGTGGGCGAGAACGACGCCGCCATGGTGGTCGAGGAGCTCGGAGGCGCGGCCGCCGACGAGCTCGACGTCGGCTTGGTGGTCGACGCGTTGACCACACCACCGTTTCTGACCGACCGGAGGATCGTGGTGGTGCGCGACGCGGGACGGCTCGTCACCTCCGACGCGGCCCGCTTGGTGACGTGCCTCGATGACCCCCTCCCCGGGGTGACTCTGGTGGTGGTGGCGGGGAGCGGGACGATCCCGGCCCCCTTGGTGAAGGCGATCGAACGCCAGGGGACGGTCATCGACACCGCCGTGGGGACGGGTCGGGCCCGCACCCAGTGGCTGGTGGAGCACCTCCACGAGGGTCCGGTCAAGCTCGACGCGCGCGCCGGGGCCAGGGTCGGGGATCACCTCGGCGGCGACGTGAGTCGTCTGCGGGGACTGCTCGACGCCCTTGCTGCTGCCTACGGCGAGGGCGCGTCCATCGACATCGAGAAGCTCGAGCCCTTCCTGGGCGAAGCGGGCTCGGTGGCGCCATGGGATCTCACCGATGCCATCGACAGCGGTGACACCGCCGGTGCCCTGGGGGCCCTGCGCCGGCTCTTCGGGGCGAGCGCCTTCCACTCCCTGCAGGTCCTGGCGATCCTGCATCGCCACTACCAGGCCATGTTGCGCCTCGACGGGTCCGGCGTCACCACGCCCGACGAGGCCGCGGCCCGATTGGGGATGCGCAGCTCGTATCCGGCGCGCAAGGCACTCGAGCAGGGTCGCCGTCTGGGCCCGGCCGGGATCAGCAGGGCGGTGACGCTGTTGGCCGAGGCCGACCTCGACGTCAGGGGACGCAGCGGCCTTCCACCGGAGACGGTGCTCGAGGTGCTCGTGGGTCGTCTCAGCCGGCTGGGGGCGGCGAGGGAATCGACGACGCGGCGGCCGGTGGCCGGTGCGTCGAGACGGAGATCCTGAGTCTCAGGCCTCGCCCGAGGTGTTGGCCCTGCGCATGAGGCGGGACTTGCGATTGGCCGCTTGATTCTTGTGGATGACGCCCTGGGCGGCAGCCTTGTCGATTCGCCTCACCGCGGCGCGCGTGGCCTCGGCGGCATCCTCGGCCCCGGCGTCGAGAGCCGTGACGGCGGTCTTCGTCCGCGTGCGGATCTCCGAGCGCACCGACTTGTTGCGGACCCGGCGTCGCTCGTTCTGGCGGTTCCTCTTGATCTGGCTCCGAATGTTTGCCATGTGCTCTTCGCTGCTCCGGGACGTGCTCCGCTGCGGGCGGCTCGTCGATGATCGAGGTGGAAGGAGCGTGCTCCTGGCCGGACCGTGGAATCAGGCCCCGACCGGTGGCCCCACCGGGCACCACCAAGGGCGAAAGCCTAGCAGGGTGGCGGCCCGGGCCGCCCTGGGCACCGGGTGCCGATGCCCCGCCGGTACGCTCGGCGTGCCGTGCTCAGCCGTGACCTCATCCGCAATTTTTCCATCATCAGCCATGTCGACCACGGGAAGTCGACGCTGTCGGACCGGATCCTGGAGCTGACCCACGCCGTCGACCCCCGCCTCATGCGGGAGCAGTACCTCGACTCCATGGAGCTCGAGCGCGAACGAGGCATCACCATCAAGGCGCAGAACGTGCGGGTCCGATTCAAAGATCACGTCCTGCACCTCATCGACACCCCCGGCCACGTCGACTTCGGTTACGAGGTGAGCCGGTCCCTGGCCGCCTGCGAAGGGGCCGTCCTGCTCGTCGACGCCTCCCAGGGCATTCAGGCCCAGACCCTCGCCACCTGCTATCAGGCCATCGAGCACGACCTCGAGATCGTGGCCGCCCTCAACAAGATCGACCTGCCCGCCGCCGAACCCGAGAAGTACGCGGCCGAGATCGAACGCGTTCTCGGCATTCCCGGCGATTCCATCCTGCGGATCTCGGCCAAGACCGGAGAAGGCGTGGAGCAGCTTCTCGACGCGGTGGTGGCCCGGGTGCCGGCGCCGGCGGGAGAACCTGACGCGGCGTTGCGCGCGCTGATCTTCGATTCGGCCTACGACCAGTATCGAGGAGTGGTGAGCTCGATCCGGGTCATGGACGGCGTCCTGCGTAGCGCCACCAAGGTCCGCTACATGCAGGCGGGATTCGCACAGGAAGTGGAGGAGATCGGCGTGCGCATGCCGATCCCGACCGCCGTCGACGAGCTCGGCCCCGGAGAAGTGGGCTACCTCATCGCCGGCATCAAGGACGTGGGCCAGGCCCGGTCGGGAGAGACGGTCACCGACGCCGCGCACCCCGCCCCCGAGCCCCTGGCCGGGTACCGCGATCCCAAGCCGATGGTGTTCTGCGGGCTGTACCCGATCGACGGCGACGAGCTCACGGCGTTGCGCGAAGCGCTCGAGAAGCTCAGGCTCAACGACTCCAGCTTCACCTTCGAGCCCGAATCCTCGGGGGCGCTCGGGTTCGGCTTCCGGTGCGGGTTCCTGGGGCTCTTGCACATGGAGATCGTCCGGGAGCGCCTCGAGCGGGAGTTCGACCTGTCGCTCATCGCCACGGTGCCGTCGGTCGCCTACGTGGCGCATCTCACCGACGGCGGCGAAGTCCGCTTCGACAATCCGAGCGAGATGCCCGACGCCAGTCGCCTCGACCACATCGAGGAGCCCGTCCTCAAGGCGACGCTCATCGTTCCCTCGGAGTACATCGGGACGGTGATGGATCTGTGTCAGATGCGCCGGGGCGAGCTCGACCACATGGAGTACCTGTCACCCGAACGCCTCGAGCTGATCTACCGCATCCCGCTGGCCGAGGTGGTGGTCGACTTCTTCGACCAGCTCAAGAGCCGCACCAAGGGATACGCCAGCCTCGACTACGAAGCCGACGGCTATCAGAGTGCCAATCTGGTGAAGGTCGACCTCCTCATCAACCACGTGCCGGTCGATGCCTTTTCCACCGTGGTGCATCGCTCCCAGGCCGACTCCTACGGTCGGCGCATGACCGAGAAGCTGCGCGAGCTGATCCCTCGGCAACTCTTCGACGTCCCCATCCAGGCGGCGGTGGGGGGGCGGGTCATCGCACGAGAGACGGTCAAGGCCAAGCGCAAGGACGTCCTCGCCAAGTGCTACGGCGGGGACATCAGCCGCAAGCGCAAGCTCCTCGAGAAGCAGAAAGAGGGGAAGAAGAAGATGAAGTCCATCGGACGGGTCGAAGTCCCCCAGGAGGCCTTCATCTCGGCGCTGCGCCTCGAGGACTGACCCGGACCCCGTCGAACCGATACCCGACGGCCACCGACCGGCCCGGGCCGGGACCGCCGGGGCCGAGGCGAGCGCCCCGGCGCCGAGGGACAGGCCATGAGCGCAGCCGGTGGGAGCGAGGTAGCAGTCGGTAGACTCGACTGCCAGGACCATGAAGACGAACCGGACCAAGCGCGCCGAGCACACCGAGGACGTCACGCGGGCCCCGAGGCGCACGACGAAGGCTTCCTCGCACCGAAGCGCGGCCCCGGCGGCGAGCGACGCGCCCGACACGACGCGGCCGCACCGGGCCGGGGCGCGGCCCGGTGCCGCCAGCGGTGAAGGACCCGACGCCGAAGGCCACGCCGCCCTCGACCACCGCAAGGCCGCCATCTTGAACGCGGTGGTGGCGGAGTACATCGACACCGCACAACCCGTGGGCTCCGCCCACATCACGGGCAACCCCGGCGTCGAGGTGTCCTCGGCGACCGTGCGCAGCGAGATGGCCGCCCTCGAGCGCGACGGCTATCTCGCGCAACCCCACACCAGCGCGGGGCGCATCCCCACCGACAAGGGCTATCGCTTCTTCGTCGACCACCTCGGGCGTCCGGGCAGCCTCGGGCCCCACGAGCGCCACGAGGTGCGCAAGTTCTTCGCCCATGTCCACGGCGAGGTCGAAGACCTCCTGGGCCGGACGAGCGGGCTGCTGGCCGGTCTCACCGACTACGCGGCGGTGGTCGTCGGGCCCCGCCACGAGTCGGCCACGATCCGATCGGTGCAGCTCGTCGGGCTCTCGCCCCGCCTCGCCCTCCTCGTCGTCGTCCTGTCGGACGGTGCGGTGGAGAAGCGCACCGTCGATCTGCCCACCGACGCCTCCGACGATCTTCTGGCCGAGGCGGCCACGCACCTCACCACCTGCGCGCGCGGGGGGACGTTGGCGAGCCCCGGCCTCTTCCCCGAGCTGCTCGATCCTTCGCTCAACGCCCTCGTCGGTTGTGCCGTGGCCGCACTGGGGGAGCTGGCCGCCACGGGCGAACCGGATCACGTCTTCGTCGGCGGGTCTTCGCGCATGGCGTCGGCCTTCGACGCCGTCGAGACGGTCCGGTCCGTGCTGTCGATTTTGGAGCAGCAGCTCGTCGTGGTGGAGCTCATCGAGGACATCTTGGACCGGGGGTTGTCGGTCGCCATCGGCGCCGAGCACGGATTCGAGCCGCTGGCGTCCTGCGCGCTGGTGTTGGCGCCCGTCGCCATCGAGGGTGAGGTGGCCGGCACCATCGGCGTGGTCGGGCCCACCCGGATGCACTATCCGCGCGCCCTGGCGGCGGTGGAGCTCGTGGGCGAGCAACTGGGTGAGCACCTCGGGGCGAGCACCTCGACGGGTCGCTCCGCCGGGGGCCGCGCCAAGGGGGCGACGACCGGGGGTCCGGGGTCGCGCCCGGCCAAGCGACGGAGGGAGCCCCGCGGTGGCGACTGACTACTACGCCCTCCTCGGGGTGACCCCGCAGGCGTCTGACGACGACATCAAGCGGGCCTACCGCCGCATGGCCCGGGAGCTCCACCCCGACAGCACGGGAGGCGATGCCGAGGCCGAGGCTCGCTTCAAAGAGGTCACGCGGGCCTATGAGGTGCTGCATGATCCCGAGCGTCGGGCGCGCTACGACAGGTTCGGTGCCGAGGGCGTCGACGGCCCGCTGCCCGGTGCCGGCGACCTGTTCGGCGGAGGTCTCGGCGACCTCTTCGACGCCTTCTTCGGGGGGTCGGGCGCCGGGGCCAGGCGCCGGGGAGGCCCCGTCCGGGGTGACGATACCGAGATCGTCCTCGAACTCGCCTTCACAGAAGCCGTGTTCGGGACGTCGCGCGAGGTCTCGCTCGACACACCGGTGAGTTGCGCCACGTGCCAGGGGACAGGCGCCCGGGCCGGCACCACCGCCGTGCGATGCCCCGAATGCCAGGGGGCGGGTGAGCTGCACCGGGTGCGCCAGTCGATCCTCGGTCAAGTGGTGACGGCGGTGCCTTGTCGGCGCTGCAGCGGGTCGGGTGAGGTGATCTCGAGCCCGTGTGCCGACTGTCGCGGCGACGGGCGGGTGACCGAGACGCGCACCTTCACCGTGGACGTTCCTGCCGGCGTCGACCACGCCTCCACGTTGCGCCTGTCGGGCCGGGGCCCGGCCGGTCCGCGCGGCGGCCCCGCCGGGGACCTCTACGTGCACCTGGCGGTGCGCCCCGACGACGCCTTCACGCGTGTGGGCGACGACCTCCAGGCCGACCTGCACGTGTCGATGGCGCAAGCGGCACTGGGCGCCACCCCGGAGTTCGAGACCCTCGACGGCACCGAGACCCTCGCCGTGCATCCCGGCACCCAGTCCGGGCACCTCATCCGCCTGCGGGGGCGGGGGGTCCCCCACGTCCGAGGGCGGGGACGGGGAGACCTCGTCGTCCAGGTGGTGGTGGACACCCCGACGCATCTGTCCAAGGCACAGGAAGACCTCCTCCGCCGGTTCGCGGCGGAGAGCGGGGAGGACGTCGGACCTCCCGACGAAGGCCTCATGTCGCGCCTGCGCTCCGCCTTCGGCTGATCGCGCCGGCCATGCGCAACGGCGACACCTCGGGGGGCCGCCTGCGGGGTGACGAGCCGGTGACACCGGCGCGGTTCGGCGCGGTGGCACAGGTCTTCGTCGAGGACCTCGACGCGCTGGCGGTCGAGCCCGATGACGAGCATCACCTGGCCAAGGTGCTGCGCCTGCGTCGGGGCGAGGTGGTGCTGGCATCGGACGGGGCGGGACGGTGGCGCCCGTGTCGGTTCGTCGGCGTCGACACGAGCGGAGTGTCGGGTGTGCCGGTGCTCGAAGCCGATGGGCCCGTCGTGGTCTCGGTCCGGGCCGAACCCGAGGTGACCGTGGCCTTCGTGCCGGTGAAGGGGGACCGGCCCGAATGGGTCGTGCAGAAGCTCACCGAGGCCGGCGTCGATCGCATCGTCGTGCTCGAGTCGCGGCGCGCCGTCGTCCGTTGGGAAGGCGAGCGACGGTCCCGGGCTCTCGACCGGCTCCGCCGGGTGGCGCTGGGGGCGGCCGCGCAGAGCCGGCGCGCCTGGCTCCCGGAGGTGGTCGGCGCCGATGACCTCGACGACCTGGGGGCCCTTCTGAGGCCGGTACCCCTCGCCGTGGCGCAGATCGGCGGGGAGCCGCCCAGCACCCGAGCGCCCGCCGTGGCGGTGGGTCCCGAGGGGGGGTGGGACCCCTCTGAGACCGCCGGACGCCCCCTGGTGAGCCTGGGTCCCCACGTGCTGCGGGCCGAAACGGCCGCTGTGGCCGCTGGGCTGCTCCTTTGTGCCCTGCGTGAGGGGGTGGTGCGGCCCGTCTCGACCCCCGAGGCCCACCCGGGGCCAGGCACCGAGGAATAACAGGTTCTTGCAATCACCACGCTGAGTGAGCGAGACTGAAGGAGATTATCCGCGCATGTGCCCGTGGTGGGGATCAGGCACGGTTGTCAAGCTCTCGCGGTGTTCACACGGGGGCCGTCGGCAGGTACGGGGACAAGCGCAGCGAGGATCTGGACCGTCATGGTGAATGGACTGTCATGGTGAACACGGTGTTGCCCGAAGAGGACGAGCAGGAGGAGTCCGCGCGGGCGGCATACGCCCGCGCCGTGGGGTCTCGCCTGCGGGCCGTGCGCAAGCAGATGCGCCTCTCGCTCCAAGCGGTCGAGGCCATGTCGGACCAGGAGTTCAAGGCGTCCGTGCTGGGCGCCTACGAACGAGGCGAGCGCGCCATCTCGGTCCCCAGGCTGCAGCGGCTGGCCAAGTTGTACGACGTCCCGGTCGATCAGCTCCTGCCCCAGGACGACGACGCCACGCGCTGGGGCCCCAACGGCGAGGGCAACGGCAACAGCGGTGAGAGCCCCGGCCGGGCCCGGCGTCAGCTCAGGCCCTGGGACGGACACGACAAGGTCACGATCGATCTCACCAAGCTCAACTCGGTGAGCGGCCCCGAGCGCGATCTGTTGCGTCGGTTCCTTTCGATGATCCAGGTGCAGCGTCAGGACTTCAACGGGCGCATGATCACCATCCGCGCCGAGGACCTCCGGGCCATCGCCTGTCTCTTCGGGGTCACCCCCGACGCCATGAGCCGCCGCCTCGACGAGCTGGGCCTGCGCGTCATCGCCTGAGCCGAGCCCCTGCCTGGGACGGGCCCCCGGCCCCGGCAGACTCCCGGACCGTCACCGAGCCCTTCCCGGCCCGGCGTCGCCGCGGGCGCGGTCGACCCGTGAAGAGCACCGGATAGCATGACGATGCACGGTGCGATACAGAGTGCCGGTCCAAGGGACATGCCCTTCAGGCGACGCAGTTCCGGTCCAGGAGACGCAGTGAGCGACGCGATAAGCGAACAGATCCGGTGGATGAGCACCAAGGAGGCGGCCGAGCGCCTCGGGGTGACCCTGCGCAGCCTCTACCGCTTCATCGACGAGGGGGCGCTCCCCGCCTTCAAGTTCGGGCGGGTCATCAGGCTCAAGGCCGACGACGTCGACGCCTTCATCGAGAACTGCCGCATCGCCCCGGGGAGTCTCGAGCACCTCTATCCCGAAGTGAAGGGCTCGAGCGCGGTGCGCGGCCGCGCCGAGACCCTGTAGAGCGCGGAGCCCCGCTCGGTGAGCGACCCCGCGGACTGCCTGTTCTGCGGCATCGTCGCCGGCGAGGTCCCGGCCGAGATCGTGCACCGCTCCGAGCTCGCCGTGGCCTTTCGCGACCTCAATCCCCAGGCCGCTGTCCATGTGCTCGTCGTGCCGCGCCGCCACATCGACGATGCCGGGACGCTCGAGCCCGGCGATGCCGAGGCCCTCGCCGGTGTCTTCGCGGTGGCCCGGGAAGTTGCCGAGGCCGAGGGGATCGCCGAGCGCGGCTATCGGCTGGTGTTCAACGTGGGGGAGGACGCGTCGAATTCCGTTCCCCATCTCCACCTCCATGTGCTGGGCGGGCGACGGCTGGCGTGGCCGCCGGGGTGAGCGGGCCCGGCGACACCCGAGAGTCGCCACGCGCATGAGGGCGGTTCCTGGCGGCGATCTCCCGGCCTGCTGGTACCCTTGAGCCGAACGCCAGTGTCGTCCACCCAGGTCAAGATCCTCGTCCCCGGAAACCACCTCATGGTGGGCCTGCTCGGGCAGCGAGACGAACTGTTGCGGCTCATCGAGGAGGCCTTCAGCGGGTCTCACATCGTCGTGCGGGGCAACGAGATCACCATCGACGGCGATGATGCCGAGCGGGTGGGTCGGCTGTTCGACGAGCTCGTCACGCTCCTCGAACAGGGCCAGCGCCTCGACGCCGGCGACATCGGTCGGACGATCACCATGGTGAAAGACGACGTGAGCCCGGCGGAGGTGCTCACCACCGAACTGCTGCGGTCGGCGCGCGGTTCTACCGTGCGACCCAAGACCGCCGGCCAGAAGCGCTACACCGACGCCATCGCCACCAACGTCGTGACCTTCGGGATCGGGCCGGCCGGGACGGGGAAGTCCTACCTGGCCGTCGCCCTGGCGGTCCAGGCGCTCCAGGCGCGTGATGCGGACCGGATCATCCTCACCCGGCCCGCGGTGGAGGCAGGCGAGCGCCTCGGGTTCCTGCCCGGCGACATCATGGCCAAGGTCGACCCCTATCTCCGGCCGCTCTACGACGCCCTCTACGACCTGCTCGGGCCCGAGGGCGCCCAGCGCCTGCTCGAGCGGGGGACCATCGAGGTCGCCCCTCTGGCCTTCATGCGCGGCCGGACGCTCAATCGCAGCTTCATCATCCTCGACGAAGCGCAGAACACCACTCCCGAGCAGATGAAGATGTTCCTCACGCGCATCGGGTTCGGGTCCAAGGTCGTCGTCACCGGCGATGTCACCCAGATCGACGTGGCCGGGGGCCGATCGGGGCTCCCCGGGCTCGAGGCGGTGCTGGGAACGGTGCCGGGCCTGGCCTTCGTCCACCTGACCCAGCGCGACGTGGTGCGGGCCCGGATCGTGGCCGACATCGTGTCCGCCTACGAGCGTGCCGACGAGGCCAACGGCACTCGACACGGGGCGGTGAGTCGCGCCGACCGTGGAGCCAACCGCCCGGCCCGGTCGCGCCGGGAGCGAGGAGAACCGCCGAGTGGTGGTTGACGTCTTCGCCGCCGACGAGCAGTCCGAACGCGAGATCGACATCGCGCGTTGGGTCACGCTGGCTCGCGCCGTCCTCGACGCCCAGGGCGTCAAGGAAGACGTCGAGGTCTCCTTGCTCTTCGTCGACGAAACCACCATCGCCGAGTTGCGCCAGCGGTTCCTGGGCGAGCCCGGGCCCACCGATGTGCTCGCCTTTCCCATCGACGAGGAGCCCGAGCTCGGCGGTCGGTCGCCCGACGAAGGTGGGACCGGTCCTGGAGGCGGGCTCCCCGGTGACGAGTTCGACATGCCCACGCTCCTCGGTGACGTCGTGGTGTGCCCCTCGGTGGCGGCGCGCAACGCGGCTGACCACGGGGTGAGTCTCGAGGACGAGGTGGCCCTGCTGGTGGTGCACGGTCTCCTGCACCTGCTCGGGATGGATCACGGCGAGGACGAAGAGGCCGAGACGATGGAGCGCCGCGAGCGGGAGCTGCTGGCCCGCTTCTACCGGGCTGGCCCGTAGCCCGCGCCGTCGTGTCCTCAGCCCTGCTCGCCACCGGGCGTTTCGGGACCACCGACGCCATCTTGGTGGCGGTGATCGCCGTGCTGCTCGTGGGATCGGCCCTGCTGGCGCTGGCCGAGACCGCCCTCTCGCGTACCAGCAAGGCCAAAGCGCTGGCGCTGCGCGACGAGCACCGGCGGGGGTCGGGCCGGCTGGTCCGGTTGGTGGAGCACCCCCAGGCGTTTCTGAACCCGATCCTCCTGTTGGTGCTCATCTGCCAGCTGGTCACCGCCACGCTGGTGGGCATCCTGGCCGAGCGGTTCTTCGGGGCCTTGGGGGTCCTGGCGGCCACCTTCTTCGAGGTGGTGGTGATCTTCGTGTTGGCCGAGGCGCTGCCCAAGAACTGGGCGGTGTACAACCCCGAGCGCTCCGCCCTGTTCGTGGCGCCCGTGGTCTCCGCCCTGGTGGCCTTCCCGCCCGTGCGGTTGCTGTCGACGGGCCTCAACGGCTTGGCCAACCTCCTCATGCGGCCCCGGCACCGGGAGGCCCGGGGGATGCGGGAGTCCGAGCTGCTGGCCATGGCCGATGTCGCCGCCCAGGAGGAGGTCATCGAGACCCACGAGCGCGAGCTCATCCACTCCATCATCGGGTTCGGCGACACCATCGTGCGCGAGGTCATGGTCCCGCGTCTCGACATGCGGACCGTGGAGGCCGACCTCGGGGTCTCCCAGGCCCTCGACGTGGCCATCGAGGCCGGCTTCTCCCGCCTCCCGGTCCACGAGGGCAACCTCGACGACGTCGTGGGGATCTCCTTCACCAAGGACCTCATCCGGGCCGAGCGCGAAGGTCACGGGGGACAGCCGGTGCGTGACTTCGTCCGCCCCGCCCATTTCGTCCCCGAGACCAAGCGGGTGTCGCGGCTCATGCGCGAGATGCAGGAGCGCAAGTTCCACCAGACGATCGTCGTCGACGAGTACGGGGGCACCGCCGGCCTCGTCACCCTGGAGGACCTCATCGAGGAACTGGTGGGCGAGATCGTCGACGAGTACGACGTCGAGGAACCTCCCGTGCAGAACCTGGCCGACGGGGGGGTCTCGGTGACGGCCCGGCTCCCCGTGGACGAGCTCAACGAGCTGCTCGACGCCGATCTCCCCGAAGGGGACTGGGACACGGTGGGGGGGCTGTTGTTCAACGTCTTGGGCCGCGTCCCCGTCGAAGGGGAGTCCGTCGACGTCGACGGCGTCCGCCTCGTGGCCGAGAGGGTGGAGGGTCATCGCATCGGGCGCATCCGCATCTCGCCGCTGGCCACTGCCGACTCGCAACCCTCCGAGCCCGCCCCACCCCGCGATCGTGACTGACAGCCGCCGGTGACCGGGGACGGCCATGACGTCGGAGGGGAGCTTCGCTCGGGTTTCGTGACGGTGGTGGGCCGACCCAACGTCGGCAAGTCCACACTCGTGAACCGCATCCTCGGGACCAAGGTCACGATCATGTCGCCGCGACCCAACACCACCCGCCGGGCCGTCCGGGGGGTCTTGCACCGGCCCGGCATCCAGGCCGTGTTCGTCGACACCCCGGGGCTGCACCGGCCCCGCACCGCCCTCGGCACCAGGCTCAACGAGCAGGTGGCCGAGGCGCTCGACGACATCGACGTCGTCGTGCCCGTGCTCGACGCCACGAGCCCCATCGGCCCCGGCGACCGGTTCGTGCTCGAGCGCGCCGCCACGACGTGCCGGGGCCGGGCCGCCACGGGGGAGACCGGGCCCTTGTCGCGCGTCCTGGTCGTCGTGAACAAGGTCGACCGCGCCACCAAGGCCCAGATCCTCGAGAGGCTGGCCGGCGCCCAGCGCGTCCTCGAGGGGGAGGGCGCCGATGCCGGGGTGCAGTACTTCCCGGTGTCGGCGGTCTCGGGACAGGGGATCGAGGCGCTCGTCGACGCCGTGGTGGCCCGGCTACCCGAGGGACCGCCCTACTTCCCCGAGGGCATGGTCACCGACGTGCCCGAGGCCTTCTGGGTCGCCGAGCTCGTGCGCGAGCAGCTGCTGGCTCACGTGCGAGAGGAGCTGCCGCACTCCATCGCCTGCCGAGTGACGGAATGGGAATGGCCGCGGGTGAAGATCGAGATCATCGTGGAGCGCGACTCGCAGAAGGGGATGGTGATCGGCAAGGGCGGGGCCATGCTCAAAGACGTCGGCACCGCGGTGCGGGCCCAGCTCCCGCCGGGCGCCTTCGTCGAGTTGCGGGTGCGGGTCGAGAAGCACTGGCAGCAGCGCCCCGACATCATCGAACGACTGGGCTACTGACCTGGAGAGGACGCGGCGTGACCGGCGATCTCTTCGAGGAAGGCGACGACCTCGTCGTGGTCGACGGTGCGGCGCATGGGGGGCAGCCCGGCCAGTAGCGCCGGTCGGTAGTTGGCGGTGGCGAGACGCGAGTCGAGGACGGCCACCACCCCTTTGTCGGTCGAGGACCGGATGAGCCGCCCCGCCCCCTGGGCCAGGAGGGTGGCGGCGCGGGGGAGGTCGACGGCGCGAAACGCGGCGGCCCCGGCCCGGTCGCGACGGGCCTGGAGGAGCGGGTCGTCGGGCCGGGAGAAAGGGAGCCGGTCGAGGGTCACGAGCGAAAGCGTGGGACCGGGCACGTCCACCCCCTGCCAGAACGACATGGTGGCGAACAGACAGGCGCCATGGTCCGAGGAGAAGGAGTCGAGCAACTTCGCCTTCGGTTTGTCCCCCTGGGCCAGCACCTCGTAGGGAAGGGTGGGGCGCAGAGCGTCGGCGGCCTCGTGCATGGCGCGCCAACTCGTGAAGAGCGCCAGGGTCCGCCCCCCGGCGGCGGAGATGAGCGAGCCCAGCTCCTGGTGCAACGCCTCGCGGGCTCCGGGGCGGCGGGGATCGGGGAGGTGCTTGGCGCAGTAGAGCAGTGCACAGGTCTCGAAGGGAAAGGGGCTGCCCACCTCGAGATGGTCGGTGCGCGACGCGGGGAGACCCAGGCGGTCCCCGAGATGGGGTGGGATGGTGGCCGAGGTGAGCACGGCGGTGACGTTGGGCCACAGACGCTGCCCGAGCAGCGGCCCGACGTCGATCGGCGCGCAGCGCAGCGTGGTGGCGCGCCCCGACGGCCCCGAGGCTTCGACCCAGGCCACCTGCTCGTCGCCGATCCCGATCACCTGGGACAGCTCCTCGCCCAGGTGGCCTACTGCCAACAAGGTGCGACTCCGCCGTGCCCCCTCGTCCTCGCCGGCACCGGGCCCGCCTCTGCCTGTCTCTCCCGGCGTCTCGGTCCCGGCTCGCCGCAGGGCGCCGTGCAGCGCCCCCAGCCGTCCCCCGGCCAGTTCGAGGACCGCGGCGAGCTCCTGGGAGTCAGAACTCGGGTCGTGTGCTCCACCGGTCAGCACGCGCTGTCCCACGAGCGGCGTCAACACCGCGTCGAGGCGGTCGGCCACCTCGGCGATACCGTCGGCCACACGGCCGTCGTCGTCGCCGATCAGCCCGCGTGTCGCCTGGGCGAGGGCACGGAGGCGTCCGGCGGTGATCTCCACGCCCAGCGCCTCGGTCATCACGTCCTCCACGGCGTGGGCTTCGTCGAGGACCACGATGTCGTGTTCGGGAAGCACGGCGCCGTCACTGGCGACGTGGGTGGCGTAGAGGTGGGTGTTCACGACGACGACGTCGGCGGCCGCGGCGCGCTCACGCGCCTTCTCGGCGAAACAGATGGTCCCCGAGGGACAGCGGAACGCCCCCGGGCACTCCCGGGCCGACACCGACAACGCCGACCAGGCCCGGGCGGTGGGCTCGAAGTCGAGCTCGGCGCGATCACCGGTGGGAGAGGTCTCGGCCCAGGCGATGAGCCGGCGCAGCTGGCCCCCCAGGCGGCCGAGGTCGACGGTGTCGGCGGCGGGCCCGCTGCCGGCCATGCCGGGCGACGCGTCGGCGTCGAACAGCGCCATGCCCGACAGGCCCTCGTGCTCGGCCCCGCCCACCTCGGCGGCGCGTTGACGGCAGAGATAGTTCGACCGTCCCTTCAACACCGCGAAGGTCACGGTGCGCTGGGCGCCCAGCGAGGCGGCCACGAGGGGGAGGTCTTTCGTGGCGAGCTGGTCCTGCAGGGCCCGGGTGGCGGTGGCCACCACCACCGATCGGCCCGACACCACCGCCGGGACCAGGTAGGCGAGGGATTTCCCGGTGCCCGTGCCCGCCCCCACCACCAGGTGCCGTCGCTCCTCGATGGCCCGCCCGACCGCTTCGGCCATCGTGAGCTGGCCCGGCCGGTCCTCCCCGCCGCCGGGGAGGGAGGAGGTCACGGTGGCCAGGACCTGCGCGACATCAGGGGAGCCCGGCACCGATCCGACGGTAGTGGAACAGGAGTGTGAAAAACGCGTGAAGGACCCCCCAAAGTTGCACGCAGTACCCGCGCGGATCGATACCATGGGCGCACCAGAGAAAGGAGGTGGTCCAACTGAGTGGATATCAACTAGGGACCCTGGAGGTGGCTGGCCGCTGAGGCGGCTCGCTGGACCACCTGGCGAATTCCAGCCAGTTACCCGCTGAGCACCCCGGTCGGGAAGTCGTCCCACCCGACGAGGTACGGGGCCTCGGTGCCTTTCCAGCTACAACTCGATCGAGGGGCGCCCCCCGGGGCGCCCCTCGATCATTTCCCGGGCCCGGTGGCTTGCCGGCGATCCCGCCGGCGTACACCGACCCGACCTGACCCGACCGGACCCGACCGGACCGGGGCCCGAGCATGACGGGGGGACCCCGAGGGGGTCGCGTCGGGCCCGCCGGTGGCAGGGGATACTCGACGGCGCCGGGGGGTCGGCTGCTACCATCTTTCGAGCGTTCGGTGGATCACGCAGGCCGTTCGTCGTTGTCGGTTGACGTTCGTGTCTCCCGCAAGTGTTCGTGCGTGGAGAAGCGAGGTACGGCAATGGCCGAGGGCACGGTGAAGTGGTTCAACGCAACGAAGGGGTACGGGTTCGTCACGCCTGACGACGGTTCGCCCGACGTCTTCGTCCACTTCTCGGCAATCGATGGCACCGGATACCGCGAGCTCATCGAAGGCGAGCGCGTGGAGTTCGAGCAGACCCAGGGCCAGAAGGGCCCGCAAGCCACCAAGGTCCGCAAGCTCTAAGACGCCTAAGCCAACGCGGGGCAGCCCCTGGGCTGCCCCGCGTTGTCGCGTCCGGGTCCCTGTACCGGGCCCGGCGGGGGCGCCACCCCCTCGGCTGCCGAGCCACGAGCGGCAGCAAGTAGGTTCGTTGTGTGGTGTTGCCTCCCAACGGACGAGTGCCGGAGGGCATCGACCCCTCGGACATCCCCGCCCACGTGGCGTGCGTCATGGACGGCAACGGCCGGTGGGCGAGCCAGCGGGGGCTCCCCCGCACCGAGGGTCACGCCGCGGGGGAGGAAGCCCTCCTCGACACCGTCAACGGTGCCCTCGACCTCGGGATCGCCTGGCTGACGATGTTCGCCTTCTCGACCGAGAACTGGCGCCGCCCCCGCGACGAGGTCCGCTATCTGATGGGGTTCAACGAATCGCTGCTCATGCGCCGCCGCGACGAGCTGCACGACAAGGGCGTCCGGATCCGGTTCGCAGGGCGCCGGGACTGGCGGGTGCCGCGCCGGGTCCTCAAGCGCATGGACGAGTCCGTCGCACTCACCGAGGCCAACCGGCGTATGACGCTCACCATGGCCTTCAACTACGGAGGACGGGCCGAGATCGTCGACGCCGTGCGCGCCCTCGTCGACGAGGGTGTGACGTCGGCGAAGATCGACGAGCGGGCCATCCGCTCCCATCTGTATTACCCCGAGCAGCCCGACCCCGACCTCGTCATCCGCACCTCGGGGGAGTACCGGATCTCCAACTTCTTGTTGTGGCAGCTGGCCTATTCGGAGCTCGTCTTCACCGACGTCCTGTGGCCCGACTTCCGGCGCCAGCAGCTCTTCGAGGCCGTCGCCCAGTACCAAGGGCGCGAGCGGCGCTTCGGCCGGGTGAAGACGTGAGGGTGGCGGCGGTCCTCTTCGGCCTCGCCCTCTTCGCCGGGCTGGTCGTCCTGGCGGTGGCCGGGGTGTCGGGCGCCACGGCGGTCCTCATCACAGGGGGAGCGGTGGTGGCCATGATCGGGCTCGGCAACGCCGTGGGGGGACGCCACACCCCGAACCGGTCCCCCTACCGGCCCGGGACCACCGACGAGACCGGGACCGGCGACGAGACCGGGACCGGCGACACCGGGACTGCGGCCGAGGACGCCGAGCGGTGAGCCTGTATCGCGACGAAGGTGTCGTCCTGCGGACGCTGCGCCTGGGTGAGGCCGATCGCATCGTCACCATGGTCACCAAGGGGCACGGCAAGGTGCGTGCCGTGGCCAAGGGCGTCCGTCGCACGAAGTCGAAATTCGGGGGCCGACTCGAGCCTCTCAGCCACGTGACGTTGCTGTGCTGGCAGGGCCGGGAGCTCGACATCGTGAACCAGGCCGAGGTCACCGACACCTTCCGGGCCGTGCGCGAAGACCTGGCCCGGGTGGCCAAGGCCTACACCGTCCTCGAGGTGGCCGATCAGATCTCCCAGGAGCGTCACGCCAATCCCCGGCTCTACGAGATGGTGGTGGGGGCCCTGCGGGCCCTCGACGCCCGTGACGCCGCCCTCCTGGTGCCGGCCTTCTGCCTCAAGGTCCTGGCCCTCGAGGGCTCCTCGCCCATGGTCGACGAGTGCGTGTCGTGCGGGGAGCGCCAGGGGCTCGTGGCCTTCGACATCGTCGAGGGCGGCGTGCTGTGCCGGTCGTGTCGGCGGGGCCGGTCCATCTCGCCCGCGGCCCTGGAATTGGTGCGGCGCATCCTGGGTGGGGGGCTGGCCTCGGCCTTGGCCGAACCGGGCGGTCCCCTCGCCGACGAGGTCACCGACGTGGCCACCGAGGCCATGGAGGCCCACCTGGACCGCCGGCTGCGCAGCGTGCGGGCCGGCCCCACCGCGTAGATGGCCCCACCGCCCAGATGACCGCGCCCTTCGGGGTGTACGTGCACGTCCCGTTCTGCGCCTCGCGGTGTGACTACTGCGCCTTCGCCACCTGGACCGACCGCGACGCGCTCATGGAGGCCTACGCCGATGCCTGCGTGGTCGAACTGCACCGGGCCGGGCGTGGGGAAGGCCTGCCCCCGGCGACGTCGGTGTTCGTGGGAGGAGGCACGCCCTCGCGGCTGCCCCCCGAGTTGCTCGGCCGGATCCTCGGGGCCGTCGTCATGGCACCGGGCGCCGAGGTCACCGCCGAGTGCAACCCCGAGGACGCCTCCCCGGCGCGGTTTGCGGCGTGGCGGGACAGCGGGGTGAACCGGGTGTCCTTCGGCGTGCAGTCCCTGGTCCCCCGTGTCCTCGAGAGCCTCGGCCGTCGGCACGGGACAACCCAGGTGGCGCGGGCGGTGCACCTCGCGGCCGAGGCCGGCCTGGCCTCGGTCAACGTCGACCTCATCCTGGGCGCCGCGGCCGAGACCGACGCCGATCTGGCCCGCACCCTCGACGGTGTCCTGGGCCTCGAGCCCCGCCCCACCCACGTGAGCGCCTACGCCCTGACCGTCGAGCCGGGGACGCCCCTGGCCCGCGACCCCGCCCGCCATCCCGACGACGACGTCGTGGCCCGCCGCTACGCCATGGTCGACGCGGCCCTGTCGGGCGCGGGCTACCGGTGGTACGAGGTGTCGAACTGGGCGGTCCCGGGCCACGAATGCCGCCACAACGCCCTCTACTGGGCCCAGGGTGACTACCGGGGCATCGGGTGCGCGGCCCACTCCCACCGGGGACGGCGGCGATGGTGGAACATCCGCACCCCCGAGCGCTACATCGAGGCGGTGCGGGCCGGGGTGGACACGACGGCGGCGGACGAGGTGCTCACCGACGAACAGGTGGCCTTCGAGGGCCTCGCCTTGTCGGTGCGGACGTCGGTGGGGGTGCCCGCCACGGCGGTGCCCGAGGACCCCGATCTCGACGGGCTCCTCGAGCGCCGCGGCGACCGGGCCGTGCTCACCATGCGGGGCAGGTTGCTCGCCAACGAGGTGACGGTGCGCCTGCGCGCGTGACGAGCCGTCGCACGAAGCCCCGGAAAACAAGGGCCCGGTGGGCGCCCGATATCCTCCTCGCATGACCGAGCAACCCGGGGAGGACGCCGCGCCCGACGTCGCGCCCTACCCCGACCTGATGGACAGGATCGTGAACCTGTCCAAGCGGCGGGGGTTCATCTTCCCCTCGGCCGAGATCTACGGGGGGTTCCGGTCGACCTACGACTACGGGCCCCTCGGGGTCCTCCTGCTGCGCAACGTCAAAGACGCCTGGTGGCGGGCGATGGTCCAGCTCCGTGACGACGTGGTGGGCATCGACGCCGCCATCCTCTCGACGCCCAAGATCTGGGAGGCCTCGGGCCACCTCGACAACTTCACCGACCCGCTCGTCGACTGCCGCAACTGCCACGAGCGGTGGCGGGCCGACAAGATCGAGGGGACCTGCCCCAACTGCGGCTCGGGCGACCTGACCGAGCCGCGCGCCTTCAACCTCATGTTCAAGACCTTCGCCGGGCCGGTGGAGGAGGACGCCACGGTCGCCTACCTCCGCCCCGAGACGGCCCAGGGGATGTTCGTGAACTTCCTGAACGTGGTCACCACCACCCGGAAGAAGCCCCCCTTCGGCATCGCCCAGGTGGGCAAGTCCTTCCGCAACGAGATCACCCCGCAGAACTTCGTGTTCCGCACCCGGGAGTTCGAGCAGATGGAGATGGAGTACTTCGTCCCGCCCGACGAGGCCGACACCTGGTTCCACTACTGGCTCGAGGAGCGCATGGGGTGGTACCTCGACCTGGGCATCCCCGAGTCGAAACTCCGGTTGCGCCACCACCACGCCGACGAGCTCTCGCACTACTCGACCGCCACCGCCGACGTGGAGTTCCTGTTCCCCTGGGGTTGGGACGAGCTCGAGGGCATCGCCAACCGCACCGACTTCGACCTCAAGGCCCACGCCGCGCACTCGGGCGAGAAGCTCGAGTACTTCGACCAGTCGACGGGGGAGCGGTACGTGCCCTACGTCATCGAGCCCGCCGCGGGCGCCACCCGGACCATGATGGCCTTCCTGCTCGCCGCCTACGACGAGGACGAGATCGGGGGAGAGCGCCGGACGGTCCTGCACCTGGACCCGCGCCTCGCTCCCTACCAGGTGGCGGTGTTGCCCCTGTCGAAGAAGGACGAGCTCATACCGCTGTCGCGTGAGGTGCTGACGCTCCTCCAACCCGTGGCGGTCTGTGACTTCGACACCACCCAGTCCATCGGACGTCGATACCGCCGTCAGGACGAGGTCGGCACGCCGTACTGCGTGACGGTCGACTTCGACTCCCTGGAGGACCGCGCCGTCACCGTGCGCGACCGCGACACGACGGAGCAGGTGCGGGTGCCCATCGCCGCCGTCGCCGAGGAGATCGCCGGGCGTCTGCGCCGCTGAGCCGCCCCCAGACGGCCATGAGCGCTGCTCGGGGATGAGGTGATTTCGCCCTAGGCTCGGGGGGTCCCTGAACCGCCACACGTGTCCCACGCGACACGGCCAGGAGCCCCCATGCCGTTCGTCTACGACTTCGACCATTCGCACCGCCGGCCGCCCATGGAGCTGAAGGACCTCCTCGGCGGCAAGGGGGCCAACCTGGCCGAGATGACGTCGGTGCTGCGCCTGCCGGTGCCCCACGGCTTCACCATCTCCACCGACGCCTGCCGGGCCAACATGGAGGGGGGGTGGCCCGACAGTCTCACCGCCGAGGTCACGCGGGCCCGGCGGCGGTTGGAGAGGAAGATGGGCAAGCTCCTCGGCGATCCCGTGGACCCGTTGCTCGTCAGCGTCCGGTCGGGCGCCAAGTTCTCGATGCCCGGCATGATGGACACGGTTCTCAACCTGGGGCTCAACGACGAGTCGGTCCAGGGCCTGGCCAAGCAGACCGACGACGAGCGGTTCGCCTACGACTCGTACCGGCGCTTCGTGGCCATGTACGGCCGCATCGTCCTCGGGGTCCCCGGCGAGGCCTTCGACACCCTGCTCGACGAGGCCAAGGAGCGCGCCGGCGCGACGACCGACGCCGACGTGCCCGTGGGCCAGCTCCAGGGCCTGGTCTTCGCCTACAAGCAGATCATCAGGAACCACACCGGCGCCGACTTCCCCCAACACCCCGACGCCCAGTTGCGCGGCGCGATCGAGGCGGTGTTCGGCTCGTGGAACGGGCCTCGCGCCATCGCCTACCGCGACCACGAAGGCATCGCGCATGACCTCGGCACCGCCGTCAACGTCCAAGCCATGGTGTTCGGGAACCGCGACGACCGGTCGGGGACCGGGGTCGGGTTCACTCGTGACCCCGCCACCGGCGCCAAGGGCGAGTACGGCGACTTCCTCGTCAACGCCCAGGGCGAGGACGTGGTCGCCGGGATCCGCAACACCGAGCCCCTTTCGGCGTTGAAGGACAAGTTCCCCCGGATCCATGCCGAGCTCCTCGCCATCTTCGTCCGCCTCGAACGCCACTACCGCGACATGTGCGACACCGAGTTCACCATCGAGCAGGGCAAGCTCTGGATGCTGCAGACCCGCGTGGGCAAGCGCACGGGCCGCGCCGCCCTGCGCATGGCGGTGGAGATGACGACCGACGCCGGTATCCGCCTGACCCGCTCCGAGGCGGTGCAGCGGGTGACCGCCGAACACCTCGAGCAGGTGCTGCACCCCCAGTTCGCCGGCTCGGGCCAGCAGGTCCTGACCAAGGGCCTCGGCGCGTCGCCGGGCGCGGCGGTGGGGCAGGTCTACCTGACCGCCGATGACGCCGCCGCCGCCGCCGAGCAGGGCAAGCGCGTGATCCTCGTCCGTTCCGAGACGTCCCCCGAGGACGTGCACGGCATGCTCGCCGCCCAAGGCATCCTCACCGCCCGGGGCGGCCTGGTGTCGCATGCCGCGGTGGTGGCCCGGGGCTGGGGAAAGCCCGCCGTGGTGGGGGCGGAGCATGTCCGGATCGCGGGCCGGTCCTTCACCGTGGGCGCCACCGTGGTCCACGAGGGGGACTGGATTTCCATCGACGGCACCGCCGGAGAGGTCGTCCTCGGTCAGGTGGAGCTGGCCGAGGCCAAAGCCTCAGAAGAGTTCGAGACCCTCCTCGGCTGGGCCGATGTGATCCGAAAGGGACACCTCAAGGTGCGGGCCAACGCCGACAACGGTCCTGATGCCGCCAACGGGCGGCGCATGGGGGCCGAAGGCATCGGGCTGTGTCGGACCGAGCACATGTTCATCGCCGAGGACCGCCTGCCCATCGTCCGTCGCATGATCCTGGCCGAGGACGCTGTGTCCGAGAACGCCGCGCTCGAAGAGCTCCGGGTGGCACAACGCGCCGACTTCATCGAGATCCTGGAGGCGATGGACGGGCTCCCCGTGACCGTGCGCCTGCTCGACCCGCCCCTGCACGAATTCCTCCCCGACACCGGAGAGCTCGCCATCAAAGAGGCGACCGTCGGGCTCACCCCCGAGGAGCAGGCCCTCTTCGAGGCAGCCAAGCAGTGGCACGAGTTCAACCCCATGTTGGGCACCCGGGGCGTGCGCCTGGGCGTCATCAAGCCCGGCCTCTACGCCATGCAGGTTCGGGCGCTCATGGAGGCCGCCGTCCAACGCGTGGCCGACGGCGGCAAGCCCGTGATCGAGATCATGATCCCCCTCACGGTCACCCGCGAAGAGCTTGCGCTGGCGAGGAGCTGGGTGCAAGAGGCCGTCACCGCCACGCTGGCGGCGTCGGATCGCTCGGTTCGGCGCAAGCTCGAGGTCATGATCGGCACGATGATCGAGACACCGCGCGCCGCGCTGCGCGCCGGTGAGATCGCCGAGGTGGCCGACTTCTTCTCCTTCGGGACCAACGACCTCACCCAGATGACCTTCGGGTTCAGCCGCGACGACGTCGAGGGCCGGATGATGTCGGCCTATCTGGAGAAGGGCCTCCTCAAGCACAATCCCTTCGAGGTCGTGGACGCCGACGGCGTGGGGGAGCTGGTGCGGCTGGGCGTGAGCCGGGGCCGGGCGACACGACCCGAGCTCAAGATCGGTGTGTGCGGGGAGCACGGGGGCGATCCCGAGTCCATCACCGTCTTCGCCGAAGCGGGCTGTGACTACGTGAGCTGCTCGCCCTTCCGGGTCCCCATCGCCCGGCTGTCGGCGGCCCAGGTGGCGTTGGCCGACGAAGCGACGCCCGCCCCGGCCCGCAAGGCCTCGACGCGCGCCCCGGCCCGCAAGGCCTCGACGCGCGCCCCGGCCCGCAAGGCCTCGAAGCGTGCCCCGGCCCGCAAGGCCTCGACGCGCGCCCCGGCGGCCAAGAAGCGGGCTCCGGTCCGCAAGACCGCCAGCCGCAAAACCGCCGGCCGCAAGACCGCCGCCGCCTCGAAGCGCGCCCCGGCGGCCAAGAAGCGGGCTCCGGTCCGCAAGGTCGCCAGCCGCAAAACCGCCGGCCGGAAAGCCACCGCCGCCTCGACGCGCGCCCCGGTGGCCAAGAAGCGGGCTCCGGTTCGCAAGGTCGCCGGCCGCAAGGCCCCCGCCGCCAACCGGCGAGCAACTCGACCCAGGTCCAGGTAGCAGACCCGGACGCGCCCTCGGTCCCCGGCGATACGCCGGCGCGGTACCGTCCGGACGTGGCCATCCCAGACGAGGACGTCGTCCGTGTGCGGTCCGCCACAGACATCGTGGCGCTGATCAGCGAGCACGCCGCTCTCAAGAAGCAGGGCACGCGCTGGGTGGGGCTGTGCCCGTTCCACCAGGAGAAGACGCCGTCGTTCAGCGTCAACGCCGAGATGGGCGTGTTCCACTGTTTCGGGTGCCAACAGTCCGGCGACGCCATCACCTTCGTGCGCGAGATCGAGCACGTGGACTTCGTCGAGGCCGTGCGTCGTCTCGCCGAGCGCAGCGGCGTCACCATCACCGAGGATCCTTCGGCGACCGCAGATCGCCAGCGACGGGCTCCGCTGCACGAAGCCATGGAGAAGGCGGTCGAGTTCTACCACGAGCGGCTCCTCTCGGCCCCCGACGCCGGGCCGGCCCGTGACTATCTGCGCTCACGGGGCTACGACGGCGACATCGTCCGCATGTTCCGTCTGGGCTGGGCGCCCGACGACTGGGACGCGCTGGCCAAGCACCTCAAGGTCTCGACGAAGGTGCTCACCGACTCCGGCCTCGGTTTCGTGAACCGACGCGACCGGGCCCAGGACGCCTTCCGAGCGCGCGTCATCTTCCCCATCTTCGACACCTCCGGGAAGCCCATCGCCCTGGGAGGTCGGATCCTGCCCGTCCCCGTCGGGGACGGGGGTCCGGGTGTCGGTGCCACCGGCCCCGGCGCCGGCCCGGGTCCGGGTGTCGGCCCCAAGTACAAGAACTCGCAGGACGGGCCGATCTATTCCAAGCGCCGCACCTTGTACGGCCTCAACTGGGCCAAGAAGGACGTCATCGAGAACGGCGAAGTCATCGTGTGCGAGGGGTACACCGATGTCATCGCCTTCTTCGTGGCGGGGATGCCGCGCGCCGTCGCCACCTGCGGCACCGCCCTCGGAGAGGAGCACTTCCGGTTGCTCCGGAACTTCGCCCGACGTGTCGTCCTCGCCTACGACGCCGACGCCGCGGGCCAGGAGGGAGCCGGACGCGTCTACGAGTGGGAGCGTCATCACGAGGTCGACGTGGCTGTCGCCGCCCTGCCGCCCGGGGCCGATCCTGCCGATCTGGCTCGCGACCGCCCTGACGTGTTGCGGGCCGCCATCGCCGATGCCCAACCCTTTCTCGCCTTCCGGGTGGACCGGGTCCTGGCCTCGGCCGACCTGCGTTCCGCCGAGGGCCGGGCCAAGGCCGCAGAGGCGGCGATCGCGGTGGTGGCCGAGCATCCCAACGAGCTGGTCCGAGACCAGTACCTCATGCTCGTGGCCGATCGGTGTCGTCTCGAGCCCGACGCCCTGCGCGCTCTGGCGGGGCGGGTGGCCCGACAGGACCGGGCGGCGCCGGGGGAGAGCAACGGCTCGCGCCCGGGGCGTGGCCCTGTTTCTGAGGCCGGGTCAGCAAATGCCGGCTCGCGCTCGGCGCCCACCGGGCCGAGCCGGCGGGGGGGCGACATCTCCCGTCCGGGCCTCGAGGCGCTGCGCCTGGCCGTGCACCGCCCCGAGCGGGTCGGGGACAGGCTCGAGGCGATCCTTTTTCCCGACGAGCTGCAGCGTGCGGCCTTCGAGGCGCTCACCGGCGCCGACGACCTCCACGAGGCGGTCGAAGCGGCCGAGGACCACGATCCCCGGGTGGCGAGCCTGCTCAGGCGTCTGGCGGTTGAGGAACCGGCCACCGATGCCGATGACGTGGTGGTGACTCTCGTGCGCAACGCCTCGCGCCGGGCCCTCGCCGTCGCCGAGGCCCAGGCCCGTCTGTCTCCCAACACGGTCGGCGAGATCGCGCCGGTTATCGCGCGCGTGCGCCATGACCTCGATGAACTCGACGACAGTGAACGGTGCCTCGCAGCCGCGGACCGGTTGCTAGCCTGGCTTGTCGGAAGGGACGACACGAATGAGTGAGGTTCACCAACCGGCCGGCTCCCTCCGTCCACCTCCTGAAGGTGTGGCGGTCGAGGGGTTCGAGACACTGCTCTCGGTCGGTCGTCGGCGCGGCTACCTCACCCAGGATGACCTGATCCTGGTGCTCCAGGCGGTGGAGCTGACACACGACGTCATCGAGGACGTCGTGTTGCGCGTCCGCGAAGAGGGCATCGAGTACGTGGAGCAGACGCGCAGCAGCGCGGCGCCCGTGGTGCTCGAGGAGGCGGTGGCCGAAGCGGTGGCCGAGGTCGTGGCCGAGGAGGTCGTCGAGGGGCTCCCCACCAACCTCGCCGTGGTGAAACCCGGGGCAGATCCCGACGAGGCCGACCAGGATCCGGCGGGCGATCCCGGTGAAGGGCCCTTGCAGCGCGTGCGCCGGGTGTTCAAACGCGAGCCGGTCGACGAGGTCATGGATCGCCAGACACCTCGGCCCGGCCGGGGTCGGATCGCCTCGTACTCGTCGCCCGATCACGGTGGAGGAACCGCCGCGGACCCTGTTCACACGTATCTGAAGGAGATCGGCAAGGTCCCGTTGCTGACCGGCGAGCTCGAGGTGGAGCTGGCCAAGCGCATCGAGGCGGGCAACTTCGCCGCCGAGGAGATCGCCGTGCACGAGGCGGCCTCGCCCACGCGCAAGCTCCCCTCCGAAGAGCGAACCCGTCTGCGGATGCTGGTTCGGCGGGGCCAGCAGGCCAAAGAGGCGCTCATCGAGGCGAACCTCCGACTCGTGGTCTCGATCGCCAAGCGGTACCGGAACCGGGGCCTCGCCTTCCTCGATCTCATCCAGGAGGGAAACCTCGGCCTCATGCGGGCGGTCGAGAAGTTCGACTACACGAAGGGCTTCAAGTTCTCGACCTACGCCACATGGTGGATCCGCCAGGCCATCACCCGTGCCCTGGCCGACCAAGGCCGCACCATTCGCATTCCCGTGCACATGGTCGAGACCATCAACAAAGTGGTGCGGGTGCAGCGGCAGCTGCTGCAGGAGCTCGGTCGCGAGCCCACGGTGGAGGAGATCGCCAGTCGGGTGGAGTTCCCCGCCGAACGCGTGCGCGAGATACAGCGCATCAACCAGGACACCGTGTCTCTCGAACAGCCCATGGGAGACGAAGAGGACTTCAGCTTGTCGGACCTCATCGAGGATCAAGGCGCCGAGGTTCCCGACGACGCCGCTACCCGGTCCATGTTGCACGAGGCGGTGCGCGACGCGCTGGCCACGCTGCCGAGGCGAGAACGCGAAGTGATGGAACTGCGCTTCGGGTTGGAAGACGGCCGGGTACGCACCCTCGAGGAGGTCGGCAAGGCCTTCGGCGTCACCCGGGAGCGCATTCGCCAGATCGAGGCGAAAACGCTCGCCAAGCTCCGCCACCCCAATGCCGCCCAGCCGTTGCGAGATTTTCTCGACGAGGTGTGAGAAACGCCACTGCTATCGTTACCCGACCAGCGCCCGATCGTGTGGTGCCGTTCCGGGGTAGCTCAATCGGCAGAGCAAGCGGCTGTTAACCGCTAGGTTGAGAGTTCGAGTCTCTCCCCCGGAGCTGGGCTCGCCCTTGCCGTTCCGGCGTCGCCGCGTCCGCTTCGATGCGCCGTCACCGCTACGCTGATCGCTCCGACCCGGCCGGTGTGCGTCAGGCGGAGGACAGGTAAGGGGCCGTAGCTCAGTGGTCAGAGCAGGGGACTCATAATCCCTGGGTCGGAGGTTCGATCCCTCCCGGCCCCACGCTGATCGTGTCGGGACGCAGCCGGGCGAGAGATGGCGGCGGCAAGGCTCGACACCGAACAGGAGAGTCATGGACATCGAGGAGTTCTACGAGGCCGACGAGCGTCGGCGCCGATCAGAAGAGATCGAGCTCGGAACGGAATGGCGCGACCGCGACGGCGTGCGCCACGAGGTGTCGTGGGTGGCCGACACCGGCGAGCTCTATGTGATGCGCGAGCCGGCGTCGGGCATGAGCGAGGACCTCTTCGGCGACGAATTCTCCGGGTCACTCCCCGTGTCCGCCGTCACGGTGGCGGTGGTGGGATGGATCCCCACGCGCGACCGCCTGGAGGAGGTGCTCGCCGGATGGCAGGACGCCATGACGGGTTCCGAGAGCTTGGCGTGGTTGGCGGGCCGGTTGCGCGACGAGGCGGTGCCCAAGGCACCACCCGCGGCGTGAGGGCGAGACGCGAACCATGGAGACGACGCCGCGCCTGTTGCCCTTCGTCCTCGTCGGGGTGTTCGCCGTCCTCCTGATCGGCGGCATCGTGCTGTCGCTGTCGACTGCGCCACCGCTCGACCAGCAGCAACTCCGCGACGGCGCCACCGCCACCTCGTCCGCGGCGGGCTTCGCCCTCCTCGACACCAACTCGGTGGGGCCGTTGTCGTCTGGGACGGCGGCCTCCGGGAGTGCCGAGACCGTCGCCTTCCGCGTGCTCTACCAGGCGCCCGACGCCGTCGAGGAGTCCGAGGCGGGCCCGGGTGGCGAAACCATGTCGATCATCTTGATCGGTGACCGGCGCTTCCAGGGCAGCGGCTCGCAGTGGACCGCGCTTCCCCCCAGCCGGGGCGCTGGCGCGGGAGCAGTCAAGACGATCCTGTCCCCCCTGGAGGCCGCCGCCGGCGCCACGAAGGTCACGCGCCAGGGCGATCTCTACCGCTTCGTGCCCACGAGCTCGGACCGGTTCCTCACCGAGGTGCTGGGCGTCGCACCCTCGAAGCTGTCCTCCCCCCGCCTGACGGCCGTGGTGCGCGCCGGCTCGCTCACCCGCGAGACGATCACGGCCACCTACGGGCGGGAGCGGCTGGAGGTGGACCTGGTCTACTCCAGGATCGGCTCCGCCCCCCCGGTGACGGCCCCGCCCTCGTCGTCCCTGGTGCCGGGGCCGACATCGAGCACCCCGACGTCCCCCTGAACAGGCCCCCGGGCCAGGGCGGGAGCGAGCAGGACGGGGTGGTCCCGGACTGTCGGACCCCCGGGCGGGTGGATAGCATCGGGGAAACAGGTTTCACTTTGCGAGGAGGGGACGTGAAGGTCTACGACCGGCTGTTCATCGGTGGCGACTGGGTGAGCCCTGCGGGGACCGCCACCATCGACGTGATCAACCCGACAACCGAAGAGGTGGTCGGCCGCGTCCCTGACGCCACCGAGGCCGACGTCGACAAGGCGGTGGCCCTGGCGCGCGACGCCTTCGACAACGGTCCGTGGCCGCGCATGGCGCCGACCGAGCGCGCCGAGATCCTGACCAAGGTCTCTCAGGCCATCCAGGCCGACATGCAGGCCTTCGCCGAGCTCATCACCACCGAGATGGGATCGCCCGTCGCATGGGGGACGATGGCGCAGGTCTTCGCACCCACGATGATCCTCGACTACTACGCCGGGCTGGCTTCGACGTTCCAGTTCGACGAGGTGCGTCAGGGTCTCATGGGCGAGGTGCTCGTGGCCAAGGAGCCCGTGGGTGTGGTGGGGGCCATCAGCCCCTGGAACGTCCCGATGTTCATCGCGGCGGCCAAGCTGGCACCGGCCCTCGTGGCGGGGTGCACCGTGGTCTTCAAGCCCGCCCCCGAGACCCCCCTCGACGCCTTCCGTCTGGCCGAGGTCTTCGAGCAGCTGGGTCTGCCCAAGGGCGTCTTGAGCGTGCTTCCCGCCGGTCGAGAGGTCGGGGAGCACCTGGTGCGGCACCCCGGGGTCAACAAGGTCTCGTTCACCGGTTCGACGGTGGCGGGCAAGAAGATCGGCGGCATCTGCGGCGAGCAGCTCAAGCGCTTCAGTCTGGAGCTGGGCGGCAAGTCGGCGGCGGTCCTCTTGAACGATGTCGACCTCGCCCTGGCGCTGCCGATGCTCCTTCCCAACGCCCTCATGAACAACGGGGAGGCCTGCATCGCCCAGACGAGGATCCTCGCTCCTCGCGACCGCTACCAAGAGGTCGTCGACGCCCTCGTCGAATCGGTGTCGGCCATGAAGGTCGGCGACCCGCTCGACCCCGCCGTGGAAGTCGGACCGCTCGTCGCAGAGAGACAGCGCGACCGGGTCGAGGGCTACATCAAGCTCGGCCAGGAAGAAGGGGCCAAGGTGGCGGTGGGAGGAGGCCGTCCGGCGAACATGGGCAAGGGCTGGTTCGTCGAGCCCACCGTCTTCGTGGACGTTGACAACTCCATGCGCATCGCCCAGGAGGAGATCTTCGGGCCCGTGCTCGCCGTGATCCCCTACGACGGTGGCGACGACGAGGCGGTGGCCATTGCCAACGACTCGAGCTACGGGTTGTGCGGTTCTGTGTGGACCAACGACCCCGAGCGTGGCCTGAAGGTGGCCCGGGGCGTGCGGACCGGGACCTACATGCTCAACAGCCCCATCCCCATCGACTTCTCCACGCCCTTCGGCGGCTACAAGGAGTCGGGCATGGGCCGGGAGTTCGGCCCCGACGGCCTCGAGCTGTTCCTCGAGAAGAAGTCGATCAACCTGCCCGCAGGATTCAGCCCCTCGGTCTGAGGGCGCCGGCGGCGGGTCCACCGCCGTCTCCGAATGGTTGTCGGGCCGGGGCCTTCGGGCCCCGGCGCCGCGTCCGGGGCCTCTTCTCAGAGGCCGGTGGGCGGCGGGTGCGTGGCCGGCGTCTCGGCCGTGGGTGGCGGCGTCGGAGTCTCCCCGCCGTTGGAGTCGGCCGCCGAGCACTGCGCCCCCAGGGCGTGGACCAGCAGGGACTCGGGCAGCTGATCGCTCTCGTCGAGGGTGGCCATGAGGGCCTGGTACTGGCCGGCCTCGCCGGCGGCGGTCGCCGCGATGGGCAGGGCGTCGCGGAGCTGGGCGACCGCCTGTGACTGTTTGGCCGACGCCACCGCCGGGCTCGGGGCGTGCAGCGACTCCTGGTAGAGGGCGAGCGACCGCTCGACATGTTGGCAGGCCTGCCGGGCCAGGTTGGTCCCGTCGCGGGTGGCGCACCCGGCCAGGCCACAGGCAACGGCCGCCACGGTGCACACGGCCAGGGAGGCCCGCCCGGCTCGGGGGGGCGAGAACCCGTCCCGGCGGCCATCGGGGCGCCGCCTCGAGCGGCGGCAGGTCATCCGTCGAGCCATCCCGGCGCCGCGTCGAGCAGGTAACGGCTGACCGCCAGGCACCGGTCGAAGACCTCGCACAGCAGCTCCTCGCCGCCGAGCACACGGGCGAGTGACACCGGATAGCGGGCGACGATCGACAGGCGTCGTTCGGGGGCGTCGGTGGCCGAGGCGAAGGAGTCGATGGCCGACACCTCGAGGGGGAGGTCGATCCCCCCCACCCCCGCCAGGTCGATGGCCAGGCGCAGGAGGTCGGGACCGTGGGGGAGGGGCGGCAGCCCCCAGGTGAAGGTCAGCGGGAAGTGGTACTCGTCGGGGGGCTCGGCGTCCTCGGGGAGGTCGACCACGGCATCCTCGAACGACAGCAGGGTGCGCGGGTCCACCTCCAGGGCCAGATGGAGATCGAGGGGCCCCCCGCAACCCTCTTCGGGGTGCAGGTCGACCTCCCAGGTCTGGCGCAACGAGTAGGTCTCGACGAAATGCCGCTCGTCGTGCACGTGAAAGCCGTGATTGTCCGAATGGTCCTTCAGATCCGCGACATAGCCCGCGACGTCGATGACGGCCACAGTGACCAGAGCCTACCGCTTCGGCCACGCCGCTCAGTCGGGCGGGCGGGGTCCCGGTATGGTCCCCGGGGTGGACGACGACCAGCTCCTGGCGCTGTGTCACCGGGCGGTCGATGCCGTGCCCGTGGCGCTCGCCCCCATCGAGAATTGGCGGCCGGCGGGGGAGCGCCCGGGGCAATACGCCATCGACCTGATCGCCGACAGGGCCGTCCTCACCGTGCTCGACGAGGCGGGGGTGGGGGTGGTCTCAGAAGAGAGCGGTGTGCACCGGCCCGGCTCTTCCCTGGTGGCGGTGATCGATCCGGTCGACGGCTCCACCAACGCCTCTCGAGGCATCCCCTGGTACGCCTCGAGCATCTGCGTGCTCGACGACGCCGGCCCCCGCGTGTCGGTGGTGACGAACCTCGCCACGGGAGTGCGCTACCACGCCGTCCGGGGCGGCGGCGCCTGGCGCGGGACGACCCGGGTGGCCCCGTCGGGATGCGGCTCCCTCCGCGACGCCGTGGTGGCGATCTCGGGCATGCCGAAGGGCCATCTCGGGTGGGCCCAGTTCCGGGCCTTCGGGGCGGCGGCGCTCGAGCTGTGTGCGGTGGCCGACGGCACCATCGACGCCTTCGTCGTGGGGGCCCACGCCGCGCTGGCCCCGTGGGACTACCTGGGCGCCCTGCTCGTGTGCCAAGAGGCCGGGGCCGTGATGGGCGAGCTCCACGGTGGCGAGCTCGTGACCCTGGACCCGAGCGCCCGCCTCGCCGTGGTGGCCGCAGCCACGCCCGCGTTGCTCGTCCAGCTAAAAGACGCCGCCGCGCCGCCGGCAACACCGTGATGGCCAGCCGGCGTCGGGTGCGCCGTCGGGGGCCGCCCCGTCAGGTCCGCCTCCCGCACTGGCGGGCCGACGGACAGCCCAAGACCCGGTACCGGTCCGAGGACGAGGCCAACCGGGCCGCCTTCGCCAACCGGCTCGACCACGGTGTCGACCTGGCTGCCTACGAGTGCGAGATCTGCGGTGGATGGCATCTGGGGACGACCCCCGAGGGGTGAACCCCCCGACTACGGCGCCGCGCCCGGTGCCCGCGCCACGAGAGCCCACACCCGATGGGGGACCTCCAACGGCTCGCTCGGGTAGTCCCGTTCGAGGAGCGTGGCCAGCTCGGCGTCGAAGGCGGCCACCGCGTCGGCCGGCAAGGAGGCCGCCACACCGGCGCTGGCGCGGATGCGACCGCGCCACGATTCGTGGCTGTAGGCGACGTTCACGTCGAAGGAGAACGTCTCGAGTCCCCTGAACCCGGCGCCGGCCACGTCGAGGGTCCACAGGGGGTACATGCCCAGACCTCCCGAGAGGGGCCACTCGGGGTTGTGCTCGAGGATGAGTGCTTCGGTGGCGGCGACGACGTTCCCGGGGAGCGGGAGCCAGTCGAAATGGCAGATCACGAGGGCTCCGCCGGGGACGAGAACCCGACGGCATTCGGCGGCGGCTGTCGGCCCGTCGAACCAGTGCCAGCACTGACCGGCGCTCACCACGTCGAAGGAGCCACCCGGGGCCTCGATGTCCTCGGCCCGTCCCACCCGGTAGTCGACCTGGACTCCCTCGCCTCTCGACAAGCGGCGAGCCTCGACGAGAAGGCGTTCGGCCGGGTCGACTCCCATGACCAGGGCGCCTCGACGAGCGAAGCCGCGGGCCAAGGTGCCGGTTCCGGTTCCCAGGTCCAGAAGATGCTGGCCCGAGCGACCGATGCCCATGGCCGCCAGTCGATCGAACAGCTCCTTCGGGAACCCGGCCCGGTGGGCGGCGTAGTCCTCCGCTGTCCTGCCGAAGTCGACCCCCACCTCCCGAGTCTCGCGTGGATCGACGCCGCCGACCTGGCGCCGGTGGTGCGCCCGGGCCGAGACGGTCCCGTGCCATCGCGACAACCATGGGGGAGGATCACCGCGAGCAAGCGCATCCGCGAAAGGAAGGCTGATGGCAGACCCGATCGTGAGTCGTCCCCACATGCCCGGCTACGGCGTTGTGGGCCCGCTTGAAGGAGGCGGCCTGTTGCCTTGGGAATGGGCCGAGGAGCGCCTCGTGACCTCACACGATTACTGGTTGGCCACGGTGCACCCATCGGGCCGTCCGCACGTGATGCCCGTGTGGGGGGTGTGGGTGGCCGGTGCGGCCTGGTTCAGCTCGAGTCCGCAGTCCCGTAAGACGAGGAACGTCGCCGCAGATCCACGAGCCGTCATCACGACCGACAATCCCTTGCAGCCCGTCGTGGTCGAGGGAGTCGCCGAGAGCATTGTTGACCTCGAGGTGATCGGACGATTCACGGAGTGGGTCAACACGAAATACCGAACCGATCTCTCCGTGGCGTTCTTCACCGACAACGCCTGTTTCCGGCTCGAGCCGTGGCGTGTCTTCAGTCTCGACGAAGCCGACTTCACCGGCTCCCCCACGCGATGGGTATTCCGGGACGAGTAACGCCCGGCGTGGGCTCGGTGCCCGGGCTCAGGCCGCTCTTGGCTTCGATAACGTGACACGGTGAGCGGTGCGCCAGGCTATTGATGCGCGTTGTGCCAGTCCGGTCGAAGTGGATAGATCGCTTGTCGCCCCGCTCGTGATCCGTGAGGCTGAAGGCCCGTTGCCAGGCCAATGGACGGAACGAGCCGAGTAGATTGGCGAGGAGGGCGCTTAGCTCAGCTGGTTAGAGCAGCTGGCTTACAACCAGCAGGTCGGGGGTTCGAGTCCCTCAGCGCCCACCATAAAAGTCCAGGTCAACGGCTTGCACTCGGAAGCGCTCGTCTGGGCTAACCTAGATCCCAACACGAAACCCAACAAATCCCAACAAGGCCGAAGGGGTGGGTGGTGGGGGGAAGCATGCGGGCGAAGAGCGGGGAGAAAAACGCGTGGGAGTTACGCGTCTTTCTTGGTCGCGACGAGCACGACCGAATCAAGCACAAGAGCGTGACGTTTCGGGGTGGGAAACGAGCTGCAGAGAAAGAGCTCGCGCGCTTGGCGGCAAAATACGAAGGAACGCTCGGCCCATCACAGGTGATCTCAGTGCGGTGGGGTGAGAGCACGACGATCAACGAGGCACTTGAAGCGTGGAGTAACAACGGTTGGCAGGACCTGAGCCCAACGACCGTGCGGCACTACCGCGAGTTGTGGGACGGGCACATCCGCAAATCCATCGGGCGTCGCACGATTGCGTCGCTGAATCCTTACGAGGTCGAGCGATACTTCCGTCGACTGAAGGACGCCGGAGTGGGTTTCACAACGGTCCGTCATATCAGGGCGCTTCTGAACCGCGCGTGTCGATTGGCCAGGAAGTGGAGCGCCAACACCTTGCCGAACCCGATCGTGGAGACGGAGCTTCCCGTTTGGTCGCTCACCCAACGTGGGGACCCGGTACGCTCCCCCGAGCTCACGGAGGTCCAAGCGATCCTGGCCGCTGGCGCCAAGTTCGACGAGCGATTCGGGGCGTTCGTCCGGCTCGTGGCGGCTACCGGGATGCGCCGGGGCGAAGCGTGTGCGCTCAGATGGACGGACATCGACTGGGAGGGGGGTTCGGTGGTCGTGGACGAGTCCGTCGTCGCTGCGGCCGGGGGTGCTGAGGTCAAGTCTCCGAAGACGAGGGCGAGCATTCGTACACTGGCACTCGATCCCGGCACCTTGGCGGCGTTGCATACGTTGCGGACCAGCCAAGAGGGGCTCGCTCGGATGTGCGACGTGGTGATTTCCGAGAACGGCTTCGTGTTCTCCTACGAGCCCGGTGCGGCTGAACCGCCGCATCCAGACACGATGAGCCACATGTTCACCAAGGTCAGGAAGCGGGCTGGGCTCGCGTCGGACGTGCACCTGCACTCGTTGCGTCATTTCCAGGCCACGGTGCTCGACTCGGTGATACCCGAACGTCAGAAGCAGGCCCGTCTCGGTTGGTCGACCGTACACATGGCTCGGCACTACACGGACGTGGTCGCGGCCGAGGACCTCCGGGCGGCCGAGCACGTCGGGCGCCTGCTCGAAGGTGGCGAAAGTAGCGCCAGCGAGGGTGTGCCGCACGCCGGACAACGGTCGAAGGCCGCGGCAAGCTGAACCGAGCTCGCGTCCTGGGCGTGGACGACGCCGTCCATTAGTCGTTCGACGGCGCGACGGGGGATGCGAATTCGCCCGCCCAGGCGTACGACAGGCAGCGGGAACTTCTCGTTGCGGATCGCTCGGTAGCACGTCGCCCGATCTACGCCCAGGAGCAGGGCTGCTTCTTCGACACTCAAGAGGGACTTGGCGAGCGGTGCAGTTCTTGATTTGCCTTTCCCCACCGACGGACTCCTTCCGAGGATGGGTTCATCATGCGGAAGGGCGTCACCCTTGACGTCACCCCCCATGTACAACGGTGAAGAATCCTCCGAGCAGGACCGATGTGTCTCGAGGGTGACGTGCTTGGCTAAGTGGGGCGTGGTCGATGGTCACCCCGTTTTCTTGATTGGCGATCTCCTCGTATCGCTAGGAACGTCACCCTCAGAGTCCGAACCCGTCATCGAGGCCCACGTCGCGGTCATAAGAGTCGTAATCCCATGCGGGCCCGGAGCGCGCTTGGGCCCTCGGTTCGAAACGGTCCAGGGAGTCCTCCAAGTCCTCAAGCGATTTCTGAAGGGCATCGAGTTTGTCTCCGAGCGAGGACAACTCGGCGGCGACGCCGGGGGAGTCAGGCGCAATCTCTGGGCCCTGGGCGTGTACCTTGCCCGCCGCCACCACCTGATCTGCGACGGTGCTGTGCTGCCCCGGCGTCGACAACCGTGCCGCCGCGGGGTGCCCATCGGGGAGGTGGTCGAGGGCCATGGTCTGTTCTTTCGTGGCGGTGAGCGAAATGACGAGTGACGCCATGGCGTCGCGGCGCTCGTCACGGACCTCGTGACCGATCTCTGATCGGAGGTCGTCGGCCGTCGTGGCGTAGAGGTGGTTGGTCAACCTCCCCCGTGACATGGCCGTGTAGGCAGCTTCTTGGAACAGGCTCTCATCGCCGAGCACGAAAGCGTGGTCGACAGTGACTCCCTGAGCGCGGAACACGGTGAGGGCATAACCGAGACTGGTGGATTCCCGCACGTAGTCCTCCGGGAGCGCGACTCGCCCTCCCGCGTCGAGGTCGACGACGAGCACGGCATCGTGGCCTCGAACGTCACCCTCAGAGTCCGAACCCGTCATCGAGGCCCACGTCGC
>JBEKIJ010000027.1:0-38748 GCA_050011815.1 Acidimicrobiales bacterium
ATCCCGATGCGGACCTTCACGACCCGCTCCGCCGCTTCTTTGGGTGTCGCATCTCTGGGTGTTGCGCCCGCATCGGCCAGAAGGTTAACGGCGAAGCGCCGCTGGTAGCGTCGCGCACCGGCCCGGGAAGACCACGAAGATCACGAAGACCAGGAAGAGGAGCGCGACCATGGACGCCGAAGAGGCCGCCCGGGCCCACACCAAGGCCGTCGCCTATCTGCCGGCCGGCTTCATGCTCGACGGCGCCACCTACGAGCGCGGCGGTGAGCTCGGTTTCGAGGGCATCGACTTCTACATGGTGGGGCGCGGCGGGGCGCTCGGCGACGTCGACGGCCTGGTGGTGGCGGCCGCCTTCGTGTTCTTCAATCCCGAGACCGTCGTCGGGGCGTGGGAGCGCACGCGGCCGCTCATGGCGCGCCACGACGCCACCGAGGCCTTCGCCGGGTGCCTCGATGCCTGGGCCCGGACGCATCTGCCCGACGACGTGGACTACGGGCGGTTGGCCGAGCTGCTGGGTCGGGTCAACGACCACGCCTCTGTGTCGGCGGCCCCGCTGTTCGCGGCGTGGAAGGCCGTGCCCGAGCCCGAGGACCGCAAGGCACTGGCCTTGCAACGGCTGAACGTGTTGCGGGAGCTGCGCAACGCCCTGCACGGCGCCGCCGTCCTGGCCGCCGGCCTCGAGCCGCTCGAGGCGTTGCTCATCAAGACCCCGTTCATGGCGGGCGCGTTCGGCTGGGAGGAGCCGTTTCCCGAGGTGGCGTCGCGTCGGCCGCGGTGGGAGGAGGCCGAAGCGGCCACCAATCGCATGGTGGCGCGCGCCTACTCGGTTCTCGACGCCGGGGAGCTCTCCGAGCTCGTCGACCTCACCACCACGGCGCAGAAAGCCGCCACCTGAGCCCCGGAACCGGAGCGGGCGTCGATCAGGCCTCTTCGGCCAGGAGCGCACGGACCTCGGCCAGGGTCGACCCCTCGTGGGGGACCACCTGTTCCGAGGTGCGCAGATCGTCGGGGGCCACGAGGGTGCCGGTGTGGCGGACCTGGGCGATGAGATCGGACAGTGAGGTCGTGAACTCGTAGTCGTCCCCGCGCTCCAAGGCGTCGTTGAGCTGCGCGTCGAGTTGCTCGATGGCGGGAAGGTCGGCCTCGGGGACGTCGTAGCGCCCCTCGCCCAGGATGCGCACGATCATCAGGAGTCCCCCCCGTCGGAGGCGGGCGCACCGTTGCCCGAGCTGGACCCGGCCGGGCCGCCGTTGGAACCCGCCGGGCCACCGGGGGGCAGGCTGGCGCTGGGCTCCGCCGCACCCGAGCCGACCTCGGCCTTGAGCGCGGCCAGCTCGGCGTCCACCTGCCCGGCCTTGGAGGTGGCGTCGAGCTGCTTCTGGATGTCGTCGCCGCCACCGCCCAGGGCGTCGGGAAGGGCGCCGGTGTCGAGGAGCTCGTCGATGGCGCCGGCCCGGGCCTGCATCTGGGCGATCTTGTCCTGGGCCCGATCGAGGGTCATGCCGGCGTCGGTCATCGACTCCGAGATCCCCGACACGGCTTCCCCGATGCTGGCCTGGGCCTTCGATGCCGTGTAGCTCGCCTTCAAGGTCTCCTTCTTGGTCCGGAACGAATCGACCTGGGCCTGGAGGCGGCTGGCCGTCGTCTCGAGCTGTTGCTGCTGGGCTTCGACCTGCTGGTGCTGGGTCCCGAGGCTCTCGAGTTGGTCGGCGAGGGTGGCCCGTCGGGCCAGCGCCTCGCGGGCCAGGTCCTCCTGGCCCTGACCGAGCGCCTGCTTGGCCTGGTCCTGGAGCTTCTGGGCCTGGGCCTGGAGCTGGGACGCCTGGAGCTCGAGGCGCTTGCGGGCCGTGGCCACATCGGCGAGGGCGCGGCGCACCTTGGTGAGGTTCTCCATCTGCTTCTCGTAGGAGAGATCGAGCATGTCGGCGGGGTTCTCGGCCTTGTCGAGCGCCTTGTTCGCCTTGGCCTGGACGATCCCGGACAACCTCTTCATCACACTCATGCTGTTCTGGCCTTTCTCCCTGGTGTCCGCCAACGATCAGAGCACGTCGGGACCGGTTAGTCGAGAGCGGGAGCACCGCCGGTGCGCAGGAGGTGCGAGCGACCGTGGACCTCGAATTCGTCGCGCAGGGTGCGTCGGTCGTCGTCGGTGAGGAGCCGGTACTCGAGCACGCCGCGCCCCGGGCTCCAGAAGACCGGGTCGGGACAGGCCCAGGCCTGGGCGCGCAGCGGGGCCTTGGTGATCTTGCCGGTGGCGGTGAGGGGCAGGCCGCCCGACACCCGGACGAAGCGCGGCGGCCACTTGGTGCCCAGGTCGGCCTGGGCCCGCAGGAAGGCGGCGAAGCCGTCGGGGTCGAACACCGCACCGGGCCGGAGCTCCACGGCGGCCATGACCTGGTCACCGGATCGGGGGTCGGGCACGGCGTAGACCGCGGCGGCGGCGACGTCACCGTGGCGCTCGACGACGCGCTCGATGGGGGCGGCCGCGAAGTTCTCCGAGTCGACGCGCAGCCAGTCCCCGCCGCGCCCCGCGAAGTAGAAGTAGCCGGCCTCGTCGCGATATCCGAGATCGCCGGACCAGTACCAGTCGTTGCGGACCCGCTCGGCGTCGCCGTCGGGGTTCTTGTAGTAGCCCTCGAAGTTGGCTCCCCCCGAGCGGCTGACGATCTCGCCGATGGCGGCGCCGGCGTTGGCGAGCCCGCCCCCGGCGTCGAAGCGCGCCCGGTCGCACTCGCGCCCGGTGTCGGGATCGATCACGGCCACGTCGTCGGTGGGCAGGGGGACACCGAGCGATCCCGGGGGCGTGTCGGGGGTCACGTTGATGGCGGTGCCGCCTTCGCTCGATCCGTAGCCCTCCACGAGACGGCATCCGAAGCGGCGCTCGAAGGTGCCCCGGTCCGGCGCCGAGGCCTCGGTGCCGAATCCCTGGCGAAGGGTGTTGTCGCCGTCGTCGTCGCTTTCGGGCGTGGCCAGCACATAGGCGAGCGCCTTGCCCACGTAGGTGAAACGGGTGGCGCCGAAGTGGCGGACGTCGGCCAGGAAGCGCGAGGCGCTGAAGCGGCCCGCCAGCGCCACCGACGCCCCCACGGCCAGGGCCGGTGCCCACAGGGCCATGATGGCGTTGCCGTGGAACAGGGGCATGGGGCACAAACAGACGTCGTCGGGTTCGAACCCGTAGCCCTGGGCGGCGCGCCCGGCGATGGCGGCGAGGCGGCTCTGGGTGCAGCGCACCGCCTTGGGGTTGCCGGTGGTGCCCGACGTGAACAGCAGCAGGAGGAGGTCGTCGGGTGCCACCGGGTGCCACTCCTCGGGCGGCTCCACCTCCCCGAGCCGGGCCCGGTAGCCGTCGCTGTCGATGTGGAGGATGCGATCGGGGGGAACCTGGAGGTCGAGGCCGTCGAGCAGTCGGGCGCCCGCCTCGTCGGTGATGACGATGCCGCAGTCGGTGAAGACGATGTCCCGGGCGAGCTCGGCACCGCGTCGGGTGGGGTTGATCCCCACCACGGCCGCCCCCGCGCAGGCCGCGGCGCCCAGCCACAAAAGGTATTCCGGCACGTTGTCGAGAAGGACGCCGATGTGAAACGGGCCCGGGGGGCGCAGCGCCGATGCGAGCGCGGCACGGCGGCGGCTCTCGGCCACCACGTGGCGCCAGGTCCAGGTGGTGTCGGCGAAGTGCAGGCCGGGCCGATCGTCGTGCTCCCGGGCCCGGAGCAGCTCGGCGACGGTACGGGCCACGACCGAGGGAGGTGACGTGGTGCCGCCGGTGCCGGCACCATCTGGGTCGGGCCCGAGCTGCACGGTCGGAGCGTAGGGGATGGGGTCGCGGTGACCGCCAGTCCCGCTATGACCGGTAGATGTAGCCGTGCAGGACGACCTTGCCGGTGCTCTGGCGGATCCAGACACTGTCGATCTTCGACATCTTGAGGGCGCAGGCCATCGTCACCCGCACCGAGGTGCCCACCGTCTTGTAGGTGCCGGTCTGCCACCACGAGCCCGACGAGGTCCGCACGTACACCGACAAGACCTCGCCCGAGGGTTGCCCGGACTCGTGCAGGTCCATGGCCGTCCCCCACGGCTCCGCCGTCAGGCGGGCCGTGGCGTGCACCTCGGGCAGCCCCACCAGGGCCACCGTGGTCGTGGTGGGGCCCGAGGGCCAGGCCAGGGTCAGCACCAACACGAAGGCCACCACGATGGCGGCCGCAGCCGAGACGAGGACGGAGCGCCCCCGATGCCGGCGCTGCTCGCGCCGCTCGTCGGATCGAAGGCGGTCGAGGACGGCACGCTCGAGCCGGAAGGGGAGCTCGTGGTCGGTCAAGCGGTCGGGGTCGGCGGTCCCGAGGACCATCGACAGCATCATGAGGTCCTGGCGTTCGTCGCGACACGACGGGCAGCCTTCGGTGTGGGCGGTGAGCGCCACCCGTTCGTTGACCGAGAGCTGGCCCACGACCTCCATGGCGATGAGGCCCCGGAAGTGCTCGCAGGGATCCGACATCATCGGTCCCACCCCATCTCCTCGAGCGCGAGGCGAAGGGTGCGGAGCCCATAGAACAGCCGGCTGCGCACCGTGCCCTCGGGGATCCCGAGCTCCTCGGCGACCTCACGGCCCGAACGACCCCGGTAGTAGGTCTCCACCACGACCTGGCGATGGTCGGGACGAAGCCGGCTCAGGGCTTCCTCCACCTGCCACCCCACCATGGCGTTCTCGACGTCGTCGTTGACGCTGGCGATGTCGGCCGGCATGGGATCGGTCTGGCGAATGGCGCGGGCGCGGGCATGGTCGATGACGACACGACGGGCGATCGTGAAGAGCCACGTCCGCAGCGTCCCCAGATTGGTGTCGAACCGGTCGCGGGCCCGCCAGGCGCGGATGAAGGTTTCCTGCACGACGTCCTCGGCGGCGCGGGGGTCGCCCAGGGACCGGCGAGCGTAGCCGTAGAGCTCGCCGCCGTGGGTGAGGAAGGCCACGCGCAACCCGGCCGCGTCCGCGGACTCCGACACGGGGTCGTCGCGTCCCGTGGTGCCCGCCGTGTCGGCGAGGGTGGGGTCGGTTGGGCCTCCCGGCGTCACCATGTCTCGCGCGCCTTTCTGGCCGTCGTAGGGCCCGACCGCGCTCCGGATCAATACTGACTGCCCCCGCTGGATGCGGCGGTCGTGGCCGGCGTCGTCGACGACGCCTTGGCCACGGAGAACTTGGCCTCCCCGTTCCCCGTGACCTGCCCGGGCGAGCTGTCTGACGTGAAGGTGTAGAGAAGCATCCCGTTGTAGGTCACCTGGAGGGTTCCGTCGGACTGTTTGGCCGTCGCCAGTGTCCCCGACACTCCCGACGCCAAGGTGGGGGTCGTGCCGGCGGGAACGGTGAGCGCGGGCCAGGCTTGGAGACACGTTCCGGTGCACGTGTTCATGGTGCCACCGGCGTTGGGGCCGTAGGTGTAGAGCGCCATGCCGGCGCTGTTGACGAGGATGGTCCCGAAGCCGGTCGCCGTCGTCGTCTTCACGGTCGCGGTCGAGGCGGAGGTGCCGGCCGAGGCCGCCGCCGTCCCCGAGTTGCCCGTGCTCGCCGCCGCGGTGGTGGTGCTCGGGCTCGACGAGCTGCAGGCGGCCAGGGCCAGGGCGACGACGACGAGCGCGGTCGCCGCGGTGGCGGGTCGGGCCCGCCCCTGCACGGCTGTGGTGCCGAGCAGGGCGCGACGCCGGGAGGTGGCGTCAGCGGGGTGCGACATCTCGGGGCTCCCTTGGTGGTGTCTTCGACCGTGTCGGCGCTCGGGCCGGGTGGGTCCTCACCAAGGATACGGACGAGGGGGTCTTCTCGTTCAGGGCCGGGTTTCGAGCCGTGGCTGTTGGGGCGCCGTTGTGTCGTCGCATGGCGTCGAGGGTCACGCTGCGGGGATCGTGGTCTGGGTACCGTGGCCACGATGGCCGAGGAGCACGACGCCCCCTCGGGGAGCGGACCCGGAGCGAATGGGGTCCCGCACGCCGGGCCGAGCCCCGACGAGACCCGCCGCGACGATGCGGAGTGGGGAGAACGGGCCCAGAGCGAGCCCCGGTGGCCGGCATCGCTCGCCGTGGTGGCGTCGATCGCGCTGTACTTCGCTCTGCCCGACCGGTTGATCAGCGGGCTCGGGCCCCGCTGGCTCGTGCCCGCGCTCGAGGGCGTGCTGGGGGCGTCGTTGGTCATCGCCAATCCCCGTCTGACACGGGAGTCGCGGCGGCTGCGGCCCGTCGCCATCGCCCTCATCGCCTGTGTGAACCTGGCCAACGTGGTGTCGCTGGGCGAGCTCGTGCACGAGCTGCTGGCGGTCAACGGGCACAGCGCGCCGGGGGGCCGGACCCTCATCTACGCGTCGGTGCCGATATGGGTGACCAACGTGCTCGTCTTCGCCTTGTGGTACTGGGAGTTGGATCGGGGGGGACCCGTGGCGCGCCTCGAGCTGCACCGCCGGCAACCCGACTTCCTCTTTCCGCAGATGACCGCGCCCGACGCCACCCGGCGGGACTGGTCGCCCGCCTTCATCGACTACCTCTTCACGTCGTTCACCAACGCCACCGCCTTCAGCCCCACCGACACGATGCCGCTCACGCCGTGGGCCAAGATCCTCTTCATGGTCCAGTCGTTGGCGTCACTGCTGACGGTGGCCCTCGTGGTGTCGCGCGCCGTGAACATCCTCAACTGAGCCGTGCCTGCCCGGTGAGGATCGAGGCGGCGATCTTCGACATGGACGGGCTGTTGGTCGACAGCGAGCCGATCTGGCACGAGGTCGAGATCGACGTCTTCGGTCGTCACGGCGTGGCCTTGACCGTGGAGCGGTGCCTCGAGACCAAGGGGATGTTCCTCGGCGACGCCGTGGCGCACTGGTACGCCCGCCACCCCTGGCCCGGGGCGTCTCGAGAGGAGGTGGCGGCGGAGATCGAAGACGCCATGGTGGCCCGCCTCGAGGTCGACGTGGCGTTCAAGCCCGGTGCGGCCGAGGCCCTGGCGTTCTGCGGGGCGCGGGGCGCGGCGCTGGCCCTGGCGTCGTCGTCGACGCGCCGGGTCATCGAGGCCGTGGTGGCCCGCCTGGAGCTCCGGCCGCGCTTCGCCGTCGTGCACTCGGCCGAGGACGAGGCGGTGGGAAAGCCCGATCCCGCCATCTTCCTCACCACGGCCCGGCTCCTGGGCGTGGCGCCCCCGGCCTGCGTGGTGTTCGAGGACTCCGCCGCCGGGGTGCTCGCCGCCAAGGGTGCGGGCATGGCGTGCGTGGCCGTGCCCGAGGCCGACCCCACCGCCGCGTCGGAGCTCCCCGGGGCCGGGGGCGGGGGAGAGACCCTGACCGAGGTGTTGCGGCGCGCCGACGTGGTGCTCGACTCGCTGCACCAACTCGACGAGACGGTGTGGGATCGTCTCGGTCCCTCACCGGGCGGGTGAGCGACCGGGGCCCGACCGATCAGGCCCGCGTCCGGGCCCGCCGGGCCATCTCGTCGGCGTAGTCGGGGAAGTAGTCGCCGATCACGTCCAGGCGGAACCGGCGCAGGACGGAGGTGGCCGGCTCTCGTTCGAGGAGGAACTCGAAGGAGGCCTCGATGAGCTCGACGGCGCGCTCGTCGGTCCATCCGAGATCGGCGGCGAGTCGGGGGGGCAGCGTCACCGTGTGGGAGGTCGTGATGGCACCATCACGGACCTCGACCTGAAAGGTGGCGTCGCCACCTCGCCACGGGCCGGCGGTGACGGTGATCTCGGCCACGGTGCCGACGGTAGTGTGAAAACCGCCCCGTCACGACCCGGCTCCGAGATGAGCTCCAGGAGGAATTGTGTCCGATCTCTACGACGTCCCCATCCACACGCTCCAGGGCAAGGATTCCTCGCTCGCCCCCTACAAGGGAAAGGCGCTGCTCCTCGTGAACGTGGCGTCGAAGTGCGGCCTCACCCCGCAGTACGCCGGGCTCCAGAAGCTCCAGGACACCTACGGTGACAAGGGGTTCAGCGTGCTCGGGTTCCCCTGCAACCAGTTCTTGGAGCAAGAGCCCGGGAGCCCCGACGAGATCGCCGAGTTCT
This sequence comes from Acidimicrobiales bacterium, assembly GCA_050011815.1. GTDB lineage: Bacteria > Actinomycetota > Acidimicrobiia > Acidimicrobiales > UBA8190 > Chersky-840. The sequence goes on from JBEKIJ010000027.1 coordinate 8,030, forward strand.
GCTCGGTCAACTACGGGGTGACCTTCCCGTTGTTCGAGAAGATCGACGTGAACGGACCCAACCGCCACCCCCTCTACGACGAGCTCACGACCAAGGCGGACTCCGAAGGCGCCGCGGGCGACATCCAGTGGAACTTCGAGAAGTTCCTGGTCTCACCGGCCGGCGAGATCGTGGCGCGGTTCCGGCCCGGCGTGGAGCCTGAGGACAAGGCACTGGTCGACGCCGTGGAGGGGGCCCTCCCGGCGAGCGGGTAATGGACAGCACCCTCATCGGCGTGGACACGTCGCACCGCCAGGTGGTCGACATCACCGATCGGGTGGAGACCTTCTGCGCGGGGCGCGGCGACGGGTTGTGCTCGGTCTTCGTTCCCCACGCCACCGCCGGCGTGGCGCTCATGGAGACGGGATCGGGATCCGAGGAAGATCTCGTCGACAGCCTCGAGCGGCTGTGGCCGCGCGACGACCGCTACCGGCACCGGCACGGGTCTCAGGGTCACGGCGCCGATCACGTGCTGCCCGTCTTCGTGTCGCCGTCGGTCGTCCTGCCCGTGCTCTTCGGGCACCTCGCCCTCGGGGTGTGGCAGCGGGTGGTGCTGGTCGACACCAACACCGACAACCCCGACCGCCAGGTCCGCCTCAGCTTCGTGGCCGACTCCTCTGCTCCGATGACCTAGTCCGGGCTTGTGCTCGGAGGTTCGGGCGCCGAAGATGGCGGCCATGACCGATCACCGAACCCAGGCCGACTCCCTCAGCGACGCACTGCACCTCGCCGCGCCCCCCATCGGCATCTCCTTCTCGACCCAGGCGGCCGCCGGGGTCCCGGCTTTCGCCGAGCCCATGTCCGAGCCCGCCGCCGACGGCCGGGCCGGCCGGGTCCCCGCCGGCTGTGTGTTCTGGGTGCGCGCCGCCGAGCGCAGCTTCACCACCGTGCCCGAGGACCACGGCAACTGCTCGGTGGGTCGCTACACCCACGGTCTCGCCAGTCTCGAGGAGGTGGGGGGCAACGACGATGTGGCCGCCCTGCTCGAGTCGGGGTGGGTCGACGCCGAGGCCGTGGGCGGGATCCCGGCCATCTCCGAGCGCTCCGAGGTCATCACCTACGGGCCGGTGAACCAGGCGGCCGCGGTGCCCGACGTCGTGCTCCTGCGGGTGAACGGCCGCCAGATGATGGTGCTGTCGGACGCTCTGCCCGGTCTCAAGATCGAGGGGAAGCCCCAGTGCCACATCGTGGCGCTGGCCAAGGAGCACGGCGAGGTGGCGGCCAGCGTGGGGTGTGCACTGAGCCGGGCCCGCACCGGGATGCGGCCCGACGAGATGACCCTGGCCCTGCCGGGCAGTCGTCTCGCCGAGATCACCGACGCGGTGCAGCGCACCGCCGCGATCGACACCGTCGTGGCCAAGTACGCGGCCGAGGACGCCCGGCGCTTCGCCCCCGCCTCCTGAGCCACCCCGCCTCCTGAGCCACCCCGCCTCCTGAGCCACAACAGAGACACAACACGGGGGGCGGCTCTCACCGTGTGAGGCGTCGCGCCGATGCTTAGTCATGGCGTCGGGACCAACCAGTGAGCTCCTCGAGCGCGGCCTCGAACCCGACCGCCGGCCCCCGGCGCCGCCGCGCCGTCCCCCGTTCGCGTCCCGGGTCCTGCTGGTCTACGGGGCCAGTCGGCTGATCCTGCTGGGGGCGGTCGTCGACCTGTTCGGCGTGCACGCGCCGGTGGGGAAGCTCGTCGGCCTGTGGGACGGCCGGTACTACCTCCAGGTGGCCGCCCACGGGTATCCGACGTCGGTGTCCCATGCGAGCTCGGACATTGCCTTCTTCCCCCTGTACCCACTGGTGGTGCGGGCCGCCGCCCTGGCCGGCCAGGACGTGGCCGTGGCCGGGATCGTGGTGTCGCTCCTGGCCGGCGCGGCCGCCTGTCTGGCGGTGGGAGCCCTGGTGCGCCACGAGGCGGGGGCCGAAGCCGGGGTCCGGGCCGGCTGGCTGATGTCGTTCGCCCCCGGGGCCATGTTCCTGAGCCCCGCCTACGCCGAGGGGCTCGCCATCGCGCTGTGCGCCGGCGCCCTGGTCATGCTGGACCGGGGCCGGTGGCTGGCGGCGGGGATCACAGGCGCCCTGGCCACGGCGGCGTCCCCGCTGGCCCTGCCGATCGTGGCCGCGGCCGCCTTCGCGGCGTGGCGGGCCCACGACCGGCGGGCGTGGACGGCCCCGGTCCTGTCGGGCGCCGGTGTCGGCTCGTACTTCGTCTACCTCTGGGTGCACACCGGCACGCCCTTCGCCTGGTTCGAAGCCCAACGCCTGGGCTGGGGACAGCATTTCTCGCTTCTGGCCACGGGGCACTGGCTCGTCACGCGCCCGGGCATCGCCGTGGTGGAGACCATCTCGATCGCCTTGGCCGTCTTCGGGTTGCGGGTCATGGCCAAGGCGGGGGTGCCCGGCACGTGGTGGGTCTTCACCGTCGTGCTCCTGGGCTCGATCCTCTTCGGCGCGGGGAGCTGGATGACGCCGCGTCTGTTGCTCAGCTTGTTCCCGCTGGCCGGCGCGCTGGCCATCGGACTGCGCCCCGAACGGTTCCGGGTCGTGCTCGTCGGGAGCGGCATCCTCATGGTGGTGGTGCTGGTCGCCTACACCACGCCGGCGCTGGCGGGGTTGGTGTTCCAGCCCTGACGGGAGGGAGCGACGCGTCAGTAGGACTTCGGCAGGTGCAGGGAGTGCTGGGCCACGAAGTTGAGGATCATCTCCCGGCTCACCGGCGCCGTGCGCATGAGGCGGGCCATGCCCCACATGTCGGCCAGGCCGTACTCCGAGGACATCCCGTTGCCCCCGTGGGTCTGGATGGCCTGGTCCAGGGCGGCGAGCGAGGCTTCGGCCGCCGCGTACTTGGCCATGTTGGCGGCTTCGCCCGCCACCCCGGCATCCGCGCCGGAGTCGCACGCCCAGGCCGCCTTCTGGCACATGAGGCGGGCCAGCTCCACTTCGATCTTCGCCTTGGCCAAGGGGTGTGAGATCCCCTGATGGCGGGCGATGGGTGTCCCCCACACCGAACGGTCCCGGGCGTAGGCGGCGGCCTTGTCGAGGGCGTAGCGCCCGATGCCGCTGGCCATGGCCGCCGTCATGATGCGCTCGGGGTTGAGCCCCACGAACACCTGGCGCAGGCCGTCGCCCTCGGTGCCGAGGAGGCGGTCGGCGGGGACCACGACGTTGTCGAAGAACAAGGTGAACTGCTTCTCGGGCGCCACGATCTCGACGGGGATCAGCGTCTTGTCGAGACCGGGGCTGTCGAGGTCGACGATGAACAGCGACAGCCGCCCCCGGCCCGTGTCCTCGTCGACGCCCGTGCGCGTCACCACCAGCACGGCCTCGGATTCATCGGCGCCGGAGATGTAGTACTTCGTCCCCGAGAGCCGCCAGACGTCGCCGTCGCGGGTGGCGGTGGTGGCGATCTTGTGGCTGTTGGACCCGGCGTCGGGCTCGGTGATGGCAAAGGCCATCTTGAGCTCTCCCGACCCGAAGCGCGGCAGCCACGACTGCTTCTGCTCGGGCGATCCGAAGTGGGCGATGATGGTGGCGCAGATGGCGGGGGACACCACCAGCAAGAGGAGAGGACAGCCGTTGGCGGCCAGCTCCTCGAGGACGATGGCGAGCTCGGCGATCCCCATCCCGCCCCCGCCGTATTCGGCAGGGACGTTCACTCCCAAGAACCCTCCCGCCGCAAGCTCGTTCCACAGCTCGTCGGTGTTCCCGCCGCTGCGGGCGCGACCCGCGAAGTAGCTGTGGCCGTACTTCGAGGCGATGCCGTCCACCGCCTCGCGCAGCATGCGCTGCTCGTCGGTCTCAGAGAAGTCCATGGGTCACCTCGTGGGGTCGGTGGGGGGCATGTCGGCGAGGAGGGCCACGGGGATCTCCACCCGGCGCGAGCGGAGGTACTCGCCCAAGCTCTTGGCCTGGGGGTCGGGCCGTGTGGAGGAGGCCACGCCTTCGCCGAGGAGCCCGTGGACCACGAAGTTGAGGGCCAGGAGGTTGTCCAGCTCGTAGCGGTCGATGTCGAGGTCGGCGGCTTCGGGCAGGAGCTGGCGTAGGCGCTGCGTGGTGAGCTCGGCGCGCAGCCAGGCGTAGCCGGCCGGGCTGCGGGCCCACAGGCCCACGTTGGCGTTGCCCCCCTTGTCTCCCGACCGGGCCCCGATCACCGTGCCGAGCGGCATGAGGCGGCGCTCCCCGGTCGGTGGCGGGGGCAGGTCGGGGGCCGGAGTCGAGGGCGGTGCGGTGGCCGCGGCGGTCGGTGTCGTCGGTGTCGTCGGTGTCGGCGTCTCGCGGCGCCCGTCGTCGTGGACCACGGTCTCTTCGACGACACGGCGGGCCACGAGCGCGGGCCAGAAGACGCCGTAGGCCGTGGCCTCGCCGGGCGGGGACGTGAGGTAGAAGCCGGGGTAGCTGGCCAGGGCCAGCTCGGTGGCGGCGTTGGAGAAGCGGCGTCCCACCACCTCGGGGTCGCGGTCCTTGACGGTGATGCGCAGCTGGGCGCTGGCCTGTTCGTTGGTGGGCGCGTCGGGGACGTCGGTGCGGATGAGGCGGACGTCGTAGTCGGCGAAGCCCGACGACGCCCCCACGAGCTGGTCCATGGTCCGGCGCACCAGAGCCGCCTTCTCGTCGATGTCGAGCCCGGTGAGCACGAAGGTCATGGTGTTGCGCCACCCGCCCAGCAGGTTGATCGACACCTTGAGCTTCTCCGGCGCGGGCCGGCCCCGCACGCCCGAGACGCGCACCCGGTCGCCACCGAGGTCTTCGAGGCGGATGGTCGAGAAGTCCGCCACCACATCGGGGTTGGCGTAGAGGGGCCCGCCGATCTCGTAGAGGAGCTGGGCCGTGACCGTCCCCACCGACACCAGGCCCCCCGTGCCCGGGTGCTTGGTGATGACCGCCGAGCCGTCCTGGGCCACCTCGGCGACGGGGAACCCGGGGTGCTCGAGGCCCGGCACCTCGCCGAAGAAGGCGTAGTTGCCCCCGGTGGTCTGGGTGCCGCACTCGATGACGTGTCCCACCACCACCGCACCGGCCAGGCGGTCCCAGTCGGTGGGCGCCCAACCGAAACGCCACGCCGCGGGGCCGACCACGAGCGAGGCGTCGGTGACGCGCCCGGTCACCACCACGTCGGCCCCGCCCGCCAGCGCCGTGGCGATCCCGAACCCGCCGAGATAGGCGTTGGCGCTCACGGGATCGCTCCCGGCCTCGGCCAGGGGCCGGCCCGTGTCGAGATGCGCCAAGGGGTCACCCGAGGCCTCGATGGACCCCAGGCGGTCGAGGATGTCGTCGCCCTCCACATGCGCCACCGAGACGGTGATGCCGAGGGTGGCGGCCAGCTCGCGCAGGCGCGTCGCCAGCCCGGCGGGATTGAGGCCCCCGGCGTTGGCCACCACCTTCACGCCCCGGTCGACGCAGGTCCCGAGGACCTCTTCCATCTGCCGGTAGAAGGTGCGGGCGTAGCCGAGGCTCGGGTCGCGCTGGCGCGTCTTCCACAAGATGAGCATGGTGAGCTCGGCGAGGTAGTCGCCGGTGAGGATGTCGAGCGGTCCTCCCTCGAGCAACTCCCGGGGAGCGGCCATACGGTCCCCGAAGAAGCCCGAGCAATTGGCGATGCGCAGCACCCCCTCGTCGGGCATCAGGCGCTCTCGCCCTCGTCGATGACCACGAGCAGACGTCCCGACTCGACCTGCTCGCCCGCCACCACGTGGACCTCGGTCACGGTCCCGTCCGAGGGGGTCCGCACCTCGTGTTCCATCTTCATGGCCTCGATGGCGACCAGGGTGTCCCCGGCGCTCACCGTGTCTCCCGCCGCCACCGCCACCTTGACGACCGTCCCCGGCAAGGGGGCGACGAGGGCGCCCGCGGCCAGCTGGCTCCCGGGCAGAGGGAAGCGCTCGATCTCGGTGAGCACCGAGGCGCCGTCGGGCCCGTCGACGTAGGCCAGGGGCCCCGACCGCGCCACGTCGTAACGGCGTGTCACGCGGACCCCCTCCGGGGGGCGGGCGACCCCGAGGACGACCGAGTCCGGCGCGCACGACAGCACCGAGATGTCGGGGCGGGCGACGCCGTCGACGGCCACGAACGTGCACGACCCCGTCCGATCGAAGCGGTAGTCGACGTCGATGCGGCCGTCGATGGAGGTGTAGGCGGCGCTCTGCGGGGCCGCGGCGTTGTTGCGCCACCCCGACGGCATGCCGGCCAGGACACCCGCGTCAGCGCGGCGCTGTGCTTGGGCGGCCAGCGCCGCGACCACGGCGTGGAGCTCACGGGTCGAGGCGTCGGCCAACGGCGCGCCGAGCTCGGCGGGGTCGTGGCGCACGAGGAAGCCCGTGTCGATGTCGCCGGCCAGGAACTCGGGATGGCGCAGGATGCGCACCAGGAGGTCGCGGTTGGTCGTGACGCCGTGGACCTGGGCCCGCTCGAGAGCGCCGGCCAGCGCGCCGGCGGCTTCAGCGCGGGTGGGGGCGTGGGCGATCACCTTGGCCAGCATGGGGTCGTAGTGGATCGAGACCTCCGACCCGTCCTCCACGCCGCTGTCGATGCGCACGCCGGTGGCGGCGGGGAACCGGAAGCGGTGCAGGTGCCCGGCCGAGGGCCGGAAATCCCGGGTGGCGTCCTCGGCGTAGAGGCGGGCTTCGATGGCGTGCCCGGTGACCACGGCCTCGCCCACCTCGGTGGGAAGGGCCATGCCCTGGGCCACGAGCAGCTGCAGCCGCACGAGGTCGAGCCCGGTGACGAGCTCGGTGACCGGGTGCTCGACCTGCAGTCTGGTGTTGACCTCCAAGAAGGCGAACCGGCCGTCGGGGAGGAAGAGGAACTCGACGGTGCCGGCGTTCACGTACCCGATGGTGCGGGCCACGGTGACCGCCGCCTCCCCGAGCTCGGCGCGTTGGGCCGGGCTCAGCCCGGGGGAGGGGCTCTCCTCGATGATCTTCTGATGGCGGCGCTGGATGGAGCACTCACGCTCGAAGAGGTGCACGACATTGCCATGGGTGTCCCCGAAGATCTGCACCTCGACGTGGCGAGGCCGGTCGATGTAGGGCTCGACGAAGACGGTGCCGTCGCCGAAGGCCGAGGCGGCTTCCCGCTGGGCCGACGCCAGGGCGTCGGCCAGGGCGTCGGGGCTGTGCACCACCCGCATGCCCCGACCGCCCCCTCCCGCCGAGGCCTTGACGAGGACGGGCCATCCCAGTGCCGCCACCGCCTCCCGGACGGTGTCGTCGGCCTCGTGCCCGTCACCCCCGCCCCCCGGGATCTCCACCGTGGGGAGCACGGGGACACCCGCCGCCCCGACCGCGGCCTTGGCGGCGAGCTTCGATCCCATGGCCTCGATGACGTCGGGCGGGGGGCCCACGAAGATCAGCCCCGCCGCCGCGCAGGCCCGGGCGAACCCGGCATCCTCGGACAAGAACCCGTACCCGGGGTGCACGGCGTCGGCCCCGCTGGAGAGCGCGGCGCCGACCAACGCGTCCACGTTCAGGTAGGTCTCGGTGGGGGTGGCGCCGAGGAGAGCCACGAACTCGTCGGCTTCCGAGACATAGGGGGCGTCGGCGTCGGGATCGGAGCACACCGCCACGCAATGGATGCCGAGGGCGTGGGCGCCGCGGATGACGCGACGGGCGATCTCGCCCCGGTTGGCGACGAGGAGCTTCTGGATCAACGGGTCACATCCAGGTCCACGGTCACATCCGGGTCCACGGTCACATCCAGGTCCACGGTCACATCCGGGTCCACGGTCACATCCGGAAGACGCCGTAGCCACGCGTGCCGTGGATGGGCGTGTTGTGGATGACCGAAAGGCACATGCCGAGCACGTGGCGGGTGTCGCGGGGGTCGATGATGCCGTCGTCGTAGAGACGGCCCGTGAGGAACAAGGGCAGGGACTCGCGTTCGATCTGGGACTCGACCATGGCCCGCATCGCCGCGTCGGCCTCCTCGTCGAAGTCCTCGCCGCGCGACGCCGCGCCCTGGCGGGCCACGATCGACAGCACCCCCGCCAACTGGGCGGGACCCATCACCGCGGAACGAGCATTGGGCCAGGAGAACAGGAAGCGGGGGTTGTAGGCCCGGCCGCACATGCCGTAGTTGCCCGCTCCGTACGAAGCGCCGATGTTGAGCGTGAGGTGGGGGACCTTCGAGTTCGAGACGGCGTTGATCATCTTGGCGCCGTCCTTGATGATGCCGCGCTGCTCGTATTCCTTGCCCACCATGTAGCCCGTCGTGTTCTGGAGGAACAACAGCGGGACGTCGGTCTGATTGCACAGTTGGATGAACTGGGTCGCCTTGTCGGACTCCTCGCTGAACAGGACGCCGCGGTGGTTGGCGAGCACCCCGATGGGATAGCCGTGGATCGACGCCCACCCGGTCACGAGGCTCGGACCGTACAGCGGCTTGAACTCGTCGAAGCGCGACCCGTCGACCACCCGGGCCAGCACGTCGCGCGGGTCGAAGGGGACGCGCAGGTCGGCCGAGGCGATGCCGAGCAGTTCGTCGGGGTCATGCACCGGGTCGTCGCTCTCCATGGAGGGCCCGGGACCGTGCTTGTGCCAGTTGAGCCGGGAGACGATGGCGCGGCCGATGCGGATGGCGTCGGTCTCGTCGGTGGCCAGGTAGTCGGCCAGGCCGCTCACCCGGGCGTGCATCGACGCCCCCCCGAGCTCCTCGTCGTCGGATTCCTCGCCCGTCGCCATCTTGACGAGGGGCGGTCCTCCCAAGAACACCTTCGAGCGACCCTCGATCATGACGATGTGGTCGCTCATGCCCGGCACGTAGGCGCCGCCCGCGGTGGAGTTCCCGAACACCAGGGCGATGGTGGGGACGGCCGCGGCCGACCTCTGGGTGAGGTCGCGGAAGCCCCGCCCCCCGGGGATGAAGATCTCGGACTGGGTGGGAAGGTCGGCTCCGCCCGACTCGACCAGGCTGATCGAGGGCAGCCGGTTCTCGAGGGCGATGTCGGCCAGGCGTGACGACTTGCGCATGGTGAAGGGATTGGTGGCGCCTCCCCGCACGGTGGGGTCGTTGGCCGACACCAGGCACTCGACCCCGCTGACCACGCCGATGCCCGAGACCAGGCTCGCCCCCACGGTGTAGTCGGTCCCCCACGCCGCCAAGGGGGCGATCTCGAGGAACGGGGAATCGCGGTCGAGGAGGAGTTCGACCCGCTCGTGGGCGAGCATCTTCCCCCGCCCCCGGTGTCGTTCCACGTAGCGAACGCCACCGCCGGCCCGGGCCACCGCCAGCTGCTCTTCGACCTCTTCCAGGGCCGATTCCATGGCCGCCCGGTTCTGGCGGTAGGAGTCGGAGCCGGAGTCGATCGTCGAGGTCAGGACGGGCATCGGGCGGGGGAGGGCGTGCTCGGCGGCGCGTCGAGGGCGCCTCGGGTCGTCATGGAGTGCGCTGTCCCCCCCGTCATCGGGTGACAGACTAAACCGCATGGAGACGAGGCCGCTTTCTGCCGTGGTGCTCGCCGCCGGCGAGGGGACGAGGATGCGCTCGTCGCGCCCCAAGCCGCTGCACCGGCTGTGTGGTCGCCCCATGATCCTCCACGTGCTCGACGCCCTGGCCGAGCTGCCCGTGCACAAGGTCGTCGTGGTGGTCGGGCACCGCGGCGACTGGGTGACCAAGACCCTCGTCGACCACGCCCCCCGCTCGCTCGCCATCGAGTTCGTCGAGCAGACCGCGCAGCTCGGCACGGGCGACGCCCTGGCCGTCGGGCTCACGGCGCTACCCGACGGCCTCGTCGACGCCGACGGTGACGTCGTGGTGCTCCCCGGCGACACGCCGCTGGTCAGACCGCCGACACTCGCCGCGCTCGTCCGCCATCACCGCAACGCCGGCGCGGCGGCCACGCTGCTCACCGCGGTGCTCCCCGACCCGACCGGCTACGACCGCGTGGTGCGGGGCAAGGACGACGCCGTGGTGCGCGTCGTCGAGGCCGCCGAGGTGCGCGAGGAAGACGCCTTCGTCGACGAGGTGGCCACCACCATCCACTGCTTCCGTCATGCCGTGCTCGCGCCCGCCCTGCGCCGGCTGCGGCCCGTGGCACGCACCGGGGAGCACTGCCTCACCGGTATCTACGCCGTCCTCCACGACGCCGGCTACGGCGTCGAGTCGTTGGTGGTCGGTGACCCCATGGAGGCCGCCGGGGTGAACGACCGGGCACAGCTGGCGGTGGCCGACGCCGAGCTGCGCGACCGCATCAACGAGCGGTGGATGCGCCGTGGCGTCACCATGTGGGACCCCGAGCGCACCTACATCGATGCCAATGCCCGCCTCGAGGCCGACGTGGTGCTCCTTCCCGGCGTCGTCCTCCAGGGCGAATGCACCCTGGGGGCGGGGGCCGAGGTCGGGCCCGACTGCCACATCGTCGACAGCGCCATCGGGGCCGGGGCCAAGGTGACCAAGTCCACCGTGTTGCGGGCCGAGATCGGGGAGGAGGCCCGGGTGGGGCCCTTCGCCGTCCTCGGGCCCGGCACCCAGGTGGCCAACGGTGCCGTGGTGGGACCGTTCAGCCGGCTGGGAGCGGACTTCCCCGCCCTCGACTGACACCGTCCGAGACCGAACAGCCCGAGACCGACAAATCCGGTGACCCCAGCGGCTCGGCGTGCCGGGCGGGCCCGCTTCAGGTGGTCTGGACGATGAGCACCGAGCACGGCGCCTGGTGGGCGACCGAGTTCGGGACGCTGCCGAGCACACGGCGGACCCCGGCCATGCCCTTGTTCCCCACCACGATGACGTCGGCCTTCTCCTGCTCGGCGACCCGCACGATGGCCTCGGACGGATCGCCCGTCCCGGTGTGAGGGTGGACCGCGACCCCCGCGGCTCGGGCCCGGGCACATTCTTCCTCGAGCACCGCCTCGGGTCCGGACCCGGAGCCGACCTTGTCCCGGAACTCGTCGGGAAGCCCCGCGGCGCGTACCGGCCGAGGCTTGTAGGCGGTGACGATGTGCAGCGTCGCTCCGCACAGCTTGGCCAGGTCGATGGCGCTGCGCACGGCCTCGGCAGCGGTGTCCGAGCCGTCTGTCCCGACCACCACCGACTGGAACATGGCCATCGCTCGCCCCCTTCCCGCGCACTTTATCCACGTCCCGGCGGCCTCGCCGGTGTGGCGCGGATCGACGACGTCGCCGGAGAGAGATGATGGGCGACCGGCGACGGACCACCGGCAGACGGCGCGCCGGAGCTAGGTGCAGACGAGGCGAGGAGAGACCATGGACGTGGCCATGTTGGGAACCGGGAAGATGGGTGGCGCCATCGCCAGGCGACTCCACGAGCAGGGCCACACCGTGCACCTGTGGAACCGCACCCCCGGCCGGGCCCAGGACGTCGGGATCGGGACCCTGCACGCCACGCCGGCACAGGCTGCGGCCCGGGCCGAGGTCGTGCTCAGCGTCCTGACCGGGACCGACGCGGTGCGCGAGGTCTACCTGGGGGAGCACGGCGCGCTCGAGGCGGGGGGTGGCCGCGTCTACGTGGACATGACCACCGCCAGTCCGGAAGTGCACGTCGAGGTGGCCCAGGCGGCCGCCGAGCGTGGTGCCGCCTTCGTGGAGGCGCCGGTGCTGGGCAGCATCCCGGCCGCGGACTCGGGCAGCCTGGTGCTGCTCGTGGGGGGAGACGTCGCCGCCATCGACCGGGCCCGTCCGGTCCTCGAAACCCTGGGTGAGCTGCGCCACATCGGGCCCCTGGGGGCGGGCATCCGCTTGAAGCTCGTGGCCAACTCGTATCTGGCCGTGACCCACGCCGCGGCGGCGGAGCTCCTGGCGGCGGGCACCGCCAGCGGGCTCGACGCCGACGCCGTCTTCGCCGTCCTGGTCCGGTTCGTCCCCTATCTCGAGGCCCGCCGGGCCGGCTTCCTCGAGCACCGCTACGAGCCGGTGCTGTTCCGGGTGGCGGACATGGCGAAGGACCTGGGCCTGGCCCTCGAGGTCTACCGGCGGGCCGGGAGCGAGACGCCGCTCACCCTGGTCGCCGACGAATTGTTCACCCGCGCCGCACAGCACCACGGGGAGCTCGACATCCCCGCCGTGGCCGAGATCGTCCAGGGCGCGTGACCTCACCGGCGCGGTAGCGTTCGCACACATGGAGCTGGTTCCCCACAGGCGTCTCGAGCTCGTGTCCGGGAGGTCGCACCCGGCCCTGACCCAGGAGATCGCCAAGCATCTCGGGGTGGAGTTGGGTGGAGCCAATCTGCGCGAGTTCGCCAACGGCGAGATCCACTGCCGTTACGACGGTTCGTTGCGCGGGAGCGACGTCTTCATCGTCCAAACCCATTCGGGTCCCGTGAACGACTCCATCATGGAGCAGCTGATCATGATCGACGCCGCCAAGCGGGCGTCGGCCAAGCGCATCACCGCGGTGTGCCCCTACTACGGGTACTCGCGCCAGGACCGCAAGGCGACGGGACGCGAGCCCATCACCGCCAAGCTCGTGGCCGACATGTTCCAGGTGGCCGGGGCGGATCGGGTCGTGAGCGTCGACTTGCACTCGGGCCAGATCCAGGGTTTCTTCGACGTCCCCTTCGACCACCTGACGGCCACGCCGGTGCTCGTCGAGGAGCTGCGCCGGTTGGGCACGAGCGATCTCGTCATCGTGGCACCCGACGCGGGCCGGGTGCGGGTGGCGGAACGATTCAGCCAGCACCTCGGGGCCGACCTCGCCTTCGTGCACAAGCGCCGACCGCGGGGAACCCACAATCAGGTCGAGGCCCTCGACGTGGTTGGTGAGGTGGAAGGCCGCCACTGCGTGCTGATCGACGACATGATCGACACCGCCGGCACCATCTGCGCCGCGGCGGAGATCCTGGCCGAACGAGGGGCGGCCGACATCTCGGCCATGGCCACCCACGGGGTGCTGTCGGACCCGGCCACCCAACGACTCGAGAAGTGCCCGCTCACCCGGGTGGTGGTGACCAACACCCTGCCCATCTCCGAGGAGAAGCGCATCGAGAAGCTGAAGGTCCTCTCGGTGGCCAAGCTCATCGCCGATGCCATCGACGCCGTCTTCGAAGACACGTCGGTCTCGGAGATCTTCGGGGGCGACAACCTCACGTAGGGACGCCGCCCCGACCCCGGGGTCGGGCCTCGGGTCCTGACATCGGTTTTCCTCGCCTTGCCCCCGGCCTTCTATGCTGGGTGGCCCGTTCGTCGCATCCGAGGAGTTCTTCACCCATGGCCGAATTCATCCTGGAAGCCGAGGCCGGCCGCCCCTCGGGCTCGAGCTCGGCCCGCCGTCTGCGCCACGACGGTCGGATCCCCGCGGTGGTGTACGGCCCCGGCGTCGCCCCCATCCCCGTGTCGGTGGCGGCCCGCGAGCTGCGGGCGGCGCTCAGCACCGACGCCGGTCTCAACGCCGTGCTCTCTCTGCAGGTCGAAGGCAAGAAGTACCTCACCATGGCGCGCGAGCTCCAGCGCCATCCCGTGCGCGGCAGCGTCACCCACGTCGACTTTCAGGTCGTCGACCCCAACCGCGAGGTCACCGCGGAGGTCACCATCACCCTCACCGGTGAAGCGCTCGAGCTGCACCGCGCCGACGGGGTGCTCGAGCAGCAGATGTTCTCGCTGACCATCAAGTCCCGCCCCGCCGACATCCCGGCCCACCTCGAGGTCGACATCAGCGACCTCGTCATCGGGTCCGCGGTGCGGGTGTCGGACATCACCCTCCCCCCCAACGTGATCACCGAGGTCGACCCCGAGTCGATCGTCGCCGCCGGGCAGCCCCCGCGTGTCCAGACGGCCGAGGAGGGCGCGGCCGAAGAAGGCGAGGGCGCCGAGGGCGAGGGCGCCGAGGGCGAGGCCGGTGGCGGCGGCGAGGCCGCGGCCGAGTCCGGGGGCGAATCGGGCGGGGAGAGCTAACCCCTGCGGCGTCTGCTGCCCAGCTCGGGCAGGGGGGCGGCGGCCGACCTGCTGGTGGTGGGCCTCGGCAACCCGGGAGCGGAATTCGAGCGGACCCGTCACAACCTGGGCGCCGAGGTGGTGGAGCTCCTGGCGACGCGCCACAGCCAACGGCTCCGACCCGAGAAGGGAACGCGAGCCGTTGTCGCCCAGGCCCGTCTGGACCAGCGCCTCGTCGTCCTGGCCGTGCCCCAGACGTACATGAACGAGTCGGGTCTGGCCGTGTCGGCCCTGATGCGCCGGTTCCGGGTGCCGGGGACCGAGGCGCTGGTGGTGGTCCACGACGAGCTCGACCTGCCCTCGGGGCGGGTGAAGGTGAAGGTGGGGGGCGGGACCGCCGGCAACAACGGGATCAAGTCCATCCACGCCCATCTCCACGATCCCGGCTATCTCCGCGTCCGCATCGGCATCGGCAAGCCCCCCGGGCGCGAGCCGGGGGCCGACTACGTGCTGCACCGACCGTCGCGGGCCGAGCGCAGCGCGCTGGACGTGGCCGTCGAGGTGGCGGCCGACGCCGTCGAGGTGATCGCCCTCCAAGGTGTCGACGCCGCGATGTTGCGGTTCAACGGCGACGCCGGATCCTGAGGCCGGCCGAGGCGGCGGGCACCGCCGCCATTGGCCCTAGCCTGCACCCGTGAGCCTCCGCTCGCTTCCCTCCCTGCTGCGCCACGAGCCCGCCATGGTCGACGCCATGGCGGTGGGGAGCAGCGCGCTGGCGGTGCCCGACGTCGCCGTGGCCTACGTGGTGGCGGGGATGTGCCGATTGGGCGAGCGCCGACCTTTGCTCGTGATCACCCCCACCGTCCTCGACGCCGAGCGGCTCAGCCACGACGTCGGTGCCTTCCTCGGGGACGACGTGGTGGACCTGTTCCCGGCCTGGGACACGCTCCCCTTCGAACGCGTCAGCCCCGAGCTCTCGACGATGGGTCGGCGACTGCGTCTGCTGTGGCGCCTGCAGGATCCCGCCCGCGCCCCGGCCGTGATCGTGGCGCCGGTGCGCGCCCTGCTGCAGCGCCTGGGCCCGGTGGAGGAGGCCGCCGTTCCCGTCGTGGTGGCGCGCGGCGACCGCGTCGAGCTCCACGAGCTCGTGGCTCGGCTCGTCGCCCTCGGCTACCGGCGCGAGTACCAGGTCGAGCACCGCGGCGAGCTCGCCGTTCGGGGCGGGATCATCGACGTCTACCCCTCCACCGCCGAGCTGCCGGTGCGCATCGACCTGTGGGGCGACGAGGTGGACAGGCTCACCGAGTTCGACCCCGGCGATCAGCGTTCGGTGTCGGCCCTCGAGGAGATCGAGCTCTTCGGATGCCGCGAGGTCCTTCCCACCGAGGCCGTGCGGGCCCGGGCCGCCGCCCTCGTCGGCGCCGAGCCGTGGGGACGGTCCCAGTGGGAGCGACTGGCCGAGGGCCAGGTCTTCGACGGGATGGAGTCGTGGCTGCCGTGGCTCGTCGACCACGAACGCGTCCTGCCCGACCTGGTCGGGGCGGGGGGACGGATCGTGCTCGTCGATCCCCGCCGCATCCGGGACCGCGCCGCCGAGCTCAACGACGAGGAGGCCGCCCTGGCCGGGGCCCTGGCCGTCACCTGGGGCGTCGTGTCGGGGACCCCCGCCGACGCCCTCGACGCCGTCGACGCCGGTGGGGACGACGCCGGTGCCGCCGAGGACCCCGGTGCTTCCGAGCGCTTCCCCCGGTTGAACGTCCACTACGAACGGCTCCTCGAGCACAGCGCCGCCCCCGTGCTGTCGATGGTGCCGGTCGCCGACTCGCCATCGACTCCGGCCGTGGTGGCGCGGGGCATCGAGCCCGTGCACGGCGACCGGGCTCTGCTGGGGGCGCGGCTGTCGGACCTGCTGGCGGGCGGCTACTCGGTGACGGTGTGCGCCGAGGGGTCGTCCTCGGCCACGCGGCTGGCCGCGGTGCTGGCCGAGGAGGGCATGGTCGTGCCCATCGTCGCTCTCGACGAGGACCCTGGCGGCGCCGATCCGGACCTGTCGCGCCCCGGCCTGCGCATCGTGGTGGCCCCCCTCGAGCGCGGGGTGGTGGTGCCGGGGGCCAAGGTTGCCGTGCTCGCCGAGGCCGACTTCACGGGACGGCGCCGCGCCCACCGCCCGGCCCGGGCCCGGGCCCGGCCCACCGACGGGTTCTTCGACGACCTCGCCCCCGGCGACTACGTGGTCCATCGCCAGCACGGCGTGGCGCGCTACGCCGGCATGGTCACCCGCACCGTCAACGGCGCCTCGCGCGACTACCTGCTCCTCGAGTATCGGGGCGCCGACAAGCTCTACCTGCCGTCGGACCAGATCGACGTCCTCACGCCCTACAGCGGGGGTGAGTCACCGACGCTCAACCGCCTCGGTGGCTCGGAGTGGCAGCGGACACGGGCCAAGGCGCGCGCCGCGGTGCACGAGATCGCCCAGGAGCTCGTGGAGCTGTACCGGCTGCGGCTGCACATGAAGGGACACGCCTTCGGTCCCGATACGCCGTGGCAGCGTGAGCTCGAGGACTCCTTCGCCTTCACCGACACCGTGGACCAGGCGCGCGCCGTGGAGGAGGTGAAAGGTGACATGGAGTCCGACGTCCCCATGGACCGCCTGGTGTGCGGTGACGTGGGGTTCGGCAAGACCGAGGTGGCGGTGCGGGCCGTGTTCAAGGCGGTGCAGGACGGCAAGCAGGCGGCGGTGCTCGTCCCCACGACGCTGCTGGCCCAGCAACACGCCCAGACCTTCGCCGAGCGCTACGCCGGGTACCCCGTGCGCGTCGAGATGCTGTCGCGCTTTCTCACCACCGCCCAGGCGCGCGACGTCGTGGCCGGTCTCGCGTCGGGGGCGGTCGACGTGGTGGTGGGGACGCACCGGATGTTGGCGGGGGACGTCAAGTTCAAGGACCTCGGCATCCTGGTGGTGGACGAGGAGCAGCGCTTCGGTGTCAGCCACAAAGAGACCATGAAGCAGATGGCCTCGGGTGTCGACGTCTTGACCCTCACGGCAAACCCCATCCCCCGCACCCTGGAGATGGCGCTCACCGGCATCCGCGACCTCTCGCTCATCAACACCCCCCCGGCGGCGCGCCAGCCCATCCTCACCTACGTGGGCGAGTTCGAGGAAGCCGCCGTCGTCGAAGCGCTGCGCCGGGAACTGTTGCGCGAGGGCCAGGCCTTCTTCGTGCACAACTGGGTGCAGAACATCGAAGCCGTGGCGGCGCGCCTGCGCGAGCTCGTCCCCGAGGCACGGATCGCGGTGGCCCACGGGCAGATGGACGAGGGCACGCTCGAACAGGTCGTGCTCGATTTCTGGGAGAAGCGCTTCGACGTCTTGGTGTGCACCACCATCATCGAGTCGGGCATCGACATGCCCACCGTGAACACGTTGGTGGTCGACCGGGCCGATCGGCTCGGCCTCGGGCAGCTCCACCAGCTGCGGGGGCGGGTGGGGCGTTCCGGACAACGCGCCTATGCCTATCTGTTCCATCCCGCCGACAAGGTCCTGTCCGAGGCGGCCTACGAGCGGTTACGGACCATCGGCGAGCAGACCGAGCTCGGCGCCGGTTTCAAGATCGCCATGCGCGACCTCGAGATCCGGGGCGCGGGCAACCTGCTGGGCCAGGACCAGTCGGGCCACATCGCGGCGGTGGGCTACGACCTCTATGTCCAGCTCGTGGCCGAGGCGGTGGCCGACATGAAGGGTGAGCCGCTGCGGCCGCCGGTCGAGGTCAAGATCGACGTGCCCTCCGACGCCCATCTGCCTGCCGACTACGTCTCCCGTGAGGACCTGCGCCTCGAGGCCTATCGGCGCCTGGCGGCGGTCAGCGCCGAGGCCGAGGTCGACGACATCCGGGCCGAGTGGGTGGACCGGTTCGGTCCTCTCCCCGCGCCCGCCGAGGGGCTCCTGGCCGTGGCCCGGCTGCGGGTCGAGTGCCTCCGCACCGGCGTCCGGGAGGTATCGGCGACCCCGGCACGCCCCGGCCAGGGCACGGGCCGGCCCGGGCGGCGGGGGTTCGTGGCCCGGATCGCACCGCTCGAGCTCCCCGCCTCGGCCCGGGTGCGGCTCCGGCGTCTGCGCCCCGAGTCGATCGTGAAGGAGGACGTCGGCCTGCTGGTGGTCCCGCTCGGGGCCGACGAGGCACCGGTGGAGGCGTTGACGCAGCTGCTCGTCGACCTGGTGCCGGTGCCCGGCGTCCTGGGCGGGGCCGAATCGTCGGGGGCGGGGGCGCGCCGGTAGAGTGCCCGTTCCGTGAAGCGCCTCCTCTCACTTGTGGTTCTGGGAGCGTTGTGCGCCGGGGCGGCGGGATGCGATCTGTCGCCCACCGCGGCCACGGTGAACGGCGTCACCATCAGCCAGTCCCAGCTCCAGGACCAGCTCTCGCTGGTGTCGGGCAGCCCCGTGGCGCAGTGCGCCTTGTCCATCGAGGAGTCCCAGAGCGGGGCAACCCTGCCCGCCGTGCAAGGCAGCGGCGACGACACGGTGACCACGCAGTTCGCCGCGTTCGAGCTCAACTCGATGGTGGCCCAGAGCCTCGAGGAAGGGGCGGTGGCGGATCACCACTCGGAGGTGACCGCGGCCGACGTCGCCGCCGCCCGCCAGGACTACGAGAGCCAGCTCGAAGCGTCCTCGACGCAGGTCACCTCGCCGTGCAACCTGACCGGCACCGCCCTCGTCGACCGGCTGCCCAAGGCCTTCGTGGACAGCCAGGCCCGGTCGCTCGCCGCCCAGGAGAAGCTCGAGGAGATCGTCGGCCACGTCGACGTCAGCACCGCCGCGGTGCGCGCCTATTACAACTCGCATCTCACCGACGTCACCCAGTTGTGCCTGAACCTGATCATCGCCACCGACCAGGCCTCGGCCCAGACCATCCACGACCGGATCGCGGCGGGCGCCAGCTTCGCCACCGCGGCGCAGGGGTCCGGCGTCAACGCCAACAGCCCGGCGGGGGGGGCGGGGCCGTGTGTGTATCCGTCTGACATCGTGGCCCAGCTGGGACAGTCCGCCGCCACCGTGGTCGAAGGCCTGGCCAACGGCGCCCTGGCCCCGCCCCAGGCCATCTCGGTCTCCGACCAGACCACGGGGACGACGAGCACGATATGGATCGTCATCGGCGTGCGCGCCCACAACCTGGTGCCCTTCGCCCAGACCGAGTCGGGGTTGCGCCAGGAGATCCTCGCCACCGGTGCGTCGACCTTCACCGCCGCGCTGGGCCACGTGGTGCGCAGCTCCCGGGTCGAGCTCGATCCGCGCTACGGGACGTGGAACAGCACCCACGGTGTGACCGCTCCCACCCCGCCTGCTCCGGCCTTCGTGCTCAACCCCACGGCGAACCAGTCCTCGAGCGCGTCAATCTTGGGTTCGGGCGCCCCGCCCGCCGGTTGACCGACGCCATGGGCACGCCGTCGCCCCCGCGACCGCAGCGCCCCCGGGTGATGGTGGTCGGCCTCGGGCCCGGCGGAATCGAGCTGGTTCCCGGGGCCACGCTCGACGCGCTGCGGGGCGCGGCCCGCTGCCTGGTGCGCACGGCCCGGCACCCCTCGGCCGCCGTCGTGGCCGACGTCGCCACCGGGCCCGTCGAGGTCCTCGACCGTCTCTATGACGAGGCCGACACCTTCGAGGACGTCTATGGCGCCATCGTGGAGGAGGTCGTCGCCGCCGCCGGTGGCGTGGTCGGGACCGGGTACGTCGCCTACGCCGTCCCCGGCTCACCGCTCGTGGCCGAGCGCACCGTCGTGCTCCTTCGGGCCGACCCCCGGGTGTCGGTCGAGGTCGTCGCCGCCCCCTCCTTTCTCGACCTGGCCTGGGAGCGCCTCGGAGTGGACCCCGTCGACGCCGGGGTGCGACTCGTCGACGCCACGGTCTTTGCCACCGAGGCGGCCGGCGAGCGCGGCCCGCTGCTGGTGGCGCAGTGCCACAGCCGCGCCGTGCTGGGCCAGGTGAAGCTGGCCGCCGACGACATCTCGGGGGAGGACCCCCATCGCCGCGCCGTGCTGCTGCACCATCTCGGGCTCCCCGACGAGAGGGTGGTGGACGTGGCCTGGGCCGACATCGACAGGACCCTCGACCCCGATCACCTCACCGCGCTGTGGGTGTCGCGCCTGGCCCCTCCGGTCGGGGCCGAGCTCGTGGGGCTCGAGGAGCTGGTGCGCACCCTCCGGGCGAAGTGCCCCTGGGACCAGCGCCAGACCCACGGATCGCTGGCCCGCCATCTTCTCGAAGAGGCCTACGAAGCGCTCGACGCCATCGAGGCGGTTGCCGCCACCGAGCCCGACGTGTCGGCGACCGACGTCGCTCATCTGGAGGAGGAGCTCGGCGACCTGTTGTTCCAGGTGTACTTCCACGCGCTGCTGGCGAGCGAGGAGGGCTACTTCACCCTGGCCGACGTGGCCCGGACCCTGCACGACAAATTGGTTCTGCGCCACCCCCATGTCTTCGGAGACGCCGTGGCCCAGACCCCCGAGGACGTGGCGGCGCGGTGGGAGGTCCTGAAGAAGGCCGAGAAGGGCAGGACGAGCGTCACCGACGGCATCCCTCCGGCCCTGCCCGCCCTGGCGCTGGCGGCCAAGCTCCAGCGCAAGGCGGAGTCGCTCGGCATGGACACCGGAACCCTGGCCGATCGCCGGCGCCAGATCGAGGCGGGCCTCGACGCCCTGTGGGGACCCGCCCCCGCCCCCGGTGCCGTCGTCCAGAGATCCGCCCCCGAGGCATCGGGGGAGACCCTCGAGGCGTCAGCCCCGACCGTCGACGCGGTGGGGGAGACGCTCTTCGCCCTGGCCGATGCGGCCCGCCGTCTGGGGGTGGATCCCGAGACGGCGTTGCGGGGATATGCCGGGGCGTTCCGCCGCCGCATCGAGACCGCCGAGGGACGTCCCGGCTGACCCGTCCCGGCTGAAACCGCGCCGGGGCCCTGGTCCCGGGCCTGTGGCGGAGGGATGTCCGGTGGAAAATCGGGGTGGAACCGAGGGTCGCCACCCTGCCCGGGGCGGGGGCGGCTCCGCCGTTGGTCGGCGGCCAGCGAGTAACTTCTACAACACTTACAACAGGGACAACAGCGAGAAAATGACTTCCATCGAAAAGATCGCGGCGCGGGAGGTCCTCGACTCCCGGGGGAACCCGACCATCGAGGTCGAGGTCGTCCTCGACTCCGGTGCCGGAGGCCGGGCCATCGTCCCTTCGGGGGCCTCGACAGGGGTCCACGAGGCCACGGAATGGCGCGACGGGGGCGACCGCTACGGCGGCAAGGGCGTCCTCGGTGCCGTCGAGCACGTGAACGGGGAGATCGCCGAGGTCCTCTTCGCCTTCGATCCCTACGACCAGCGCGGCATCGACATGGCCCTCATCGACCTCGACGGGACCCCGAGCAAAGGGCGCCTGGGCGCCAATGCGGTGCTCGGGGTGTCGTTGGCCGTGGCCCGGGCGGCGGCGGTCGACGCCGAGCTGCCCCTGTTCCGCTACGTCGGGGGGGCCAACGCCCATGTGCTCCCGGTGCCCATGATGAACGTCGTCAACGGGGGCGCCCACGCCGACAACTCCATCGACTTCCAGGAGTTCATGGTCATGCCCGTGGGGGCGGCCTCGTACTCCGAGGGGCTGCGGTGGGGCGTGGAGACCTACCACGCCCTGGCCAGGGTGTTGAAGGGGCGAGGGTTGTCGACGACGGTGGGCGACGAAGGCGGGTTCGCGCCCGACCTCTCGTCGAACGCCGAAGCCGTGACGATCCTCATGGAGGCGATCGAAGAAGCGGGTCGCGTGCCCGGGGAGGAGATCGCCATCGCCCTCGACCCCGCCACCAGTGAGTTCTTCAAGGACGGGGCGTACCAACTGTCGGGCGAAGGCCGCCGGCTGTCGCCCGAGGAGATGGTGGCCTATTGGGTGGAGCTGTGCGATCGCTATCCCATCGTGTCCATCGAGGACGGCATGGCCGAGGACGACTGGGACGGATGGGTGGCGCTGACGCGGGCCCTGGGTGAGCGCGTGCAGCTCGTCGGTGACGACATCTTCGTCACCAACCAGGAGCGTCTCGAGCTCGGCATCGACCGCGACGCGGCCAACGCCATCCTCATCAAGGTCAACCAGATCGGGACGCTCAGCGAGACGCTCGACACCATGGCGTTGGCGACGCGCTCGTCCTACGCGTGCGTGATGTCGCACCGCTCGGGTGAGACCGAGGACACCACCATCGCGGATCTCGCCGTGGCCACAAACTGCGGGCAGATCAAGACCGGAGCCCCGGCTCGTTCGGACCGGGTGGCGAAGTACAACCAGCTGTTGCGCATCGAGGAGGAGCTCGGCGAGTCGGCGGCCTATCTCGGGCGCGGCGCACTCTCGACCGCCGGCCGCGGCGGCGGCTCAGCCTGGTGATGCTCACCCGGGAGAGGCGCCGTCCCCGCCACGCCGCCAAGCGAGCGCCGCGACGGCACCCGCACCTGCACGTGCCGCGACCCCACGTGGCGGTGCCCCGACCCCACCTGCCGCGCCCGCATCTGCACGTGCCGCGCCCGCATCTGCCCCGGCTCCACCTGCACGTGCCGCGCCCGCGCCTGCACCTGCGCATGCCCCCGTCGCCGGTGCGGGCATTGGTGGCGTTCGTGTCCCGATGGAGGGGCGGTCGGGCGACGCTGTCTCTGGAGAGCCGGCGGGCCCGTTCCATGCTGATCGGCGCCATCGTGTTGGCGGGCGTCGTGCTTCTCACGAGCTTCCCCATCGAGGGCCTGCTCACCCAGCGTTCGGCTCTGTCGGGTGCCGCCCACGAGCTGAGCACCGTCCAGGCCGAGAACAACTCGCTCGCCCGCCAGGTCTCGGACCTAAGGAACCCGGCGACCGTGAACGCCATCGCCCGGCTCGACTACGGGTTCGTTCCCAAGGGACAGCGCGTCTTCGACATCCTCCCGGCTCCCGACCCGTCGGGCGCCACGTCGTCGGGGTCGGGTCAGGTTCCGCTTTCCGGCCCGCCGGTCGCGCCCGGGTCGGCCCGGTCCCAGGCGCTCATCGGGGTCACCACCCCCCCGGGGGGCGTCGGCACGCCGAGCGCCACCACCGGTGGCAGGTCCGGAGGCTCCGGCGCCGTCGTGACCGGTCAGAGCCCCGAACCCCCCGAGCCCCACAGCTACTGGGGACGGGTGCTGCGGAGCCTGGAGTTCTGGACCTGAGCCCGCCTTCGCGCCCGCTCGGCGAGTCCGATCGGGAAGCGGTGGCCCGGCTGCTCGGCCGCCCCCCTTCGGGGGAGTTCCTCGTCGTGGTGCGCCGCGGCGACGGGACGCCGGCGGTCATCGAGAACGCCCCGCTGCTCGACGACCGCCGCCCCATGCCGACACGGTTCTGGCTCGTGGACGCGGTGGTGCGCGACGCGGTGAGCACGCTGGAGGCGGCCGGGGGGGTGCGGCGTGCCGAAGCCGCCGTCGATGCCACCGCCCTCGCCGACGCCCACGCCCGGTACGCCGCGGAACGTGACCGTGCCCTGCCGGCCGGGCACACCGGCCCCCGCCCCTCGGGGGGCGTCGGCGGGACCCGGACCGGGGTGAAGTGCCTGCATGCCCATGTGGCGTGGTACCTGGCGGGCGGTGATGACCCGGTCGGCCGTTGGACGGTGGACGAGCTCGGCCTCGACCTGTCCGATCTCAGGGTCGAACCGGGCGAGACCCGGTGACGACGCGCCGGGCCGTCGATGCGGCCCCGGGTCCCGTGGCGGCCATCGACTGCGGGACCAACTCGACGCGTCTGCTCATCGTGGCCGGCGACGGCACCGTCCTCGAGCGCCGGATGCAGATCACTCGGCTCGGTGAAGGGGTCGACGCCACCCACACCCTGTCTCGTGATGCGGTGGCCCGCACGGTGTCGGTACTCGGCGATTACCGAGCGCTCATGGACCACCACGGTGTCGTCCGGGCCCGACTGGTGGCCACCTCGGCGGCGCGCGACGCCACCAACGCCGAGGAGTTTCTCTCGGTCGCCTTCGAGGCCACGGGGGTGCGGCCCGAGGTGCTGACCGGCCTGGAGGAAGGCGCGCTCTCCTTCGCCGGCGCCACCGCCCATGTCCCCGACGAGCGCCTCGGGCCCGGGCCCGTGCTCGTGGTCGACATCGGCGGGGGGTCGACCGAGCTGGTGGCGGGGGAGCGGGCGCCGGGCGCCTCGCCGACGGTGGAGTCCGCCGTGTCGCTCGACGTCGGCTGCGTCCGGGTGGCGGAACGGTTCTTCGGCCACGACCCGCCGCGCCCCGACGAGCTGGCCGAAGCCCGGCGCGAGGTCGAGGCGCAGCTGGCCGACGGGCGCGGCGCGCTCCCGCCCCTGGCTCGGGGGGGCCTGTGCATCGGGCTGGCCGGCACGGTGTCGACCTTGGCCCAGCTCGAGGGGGGCGTGGCGCACTACGCGCGCGACGAGGTCCACCATCGTGTGCTCACCCGTGCCACCGTGGCCCACTGGCTCGAGACGTTGGCCGGAGAGGACCGCCATGCCCGCCTGGCGCGGCCGGGGATGGTCGAAGGCCGAGCCGACGTCATCGTCGGCGGGGTCCTCATCCTGGACGCCGTCATGACCACGTTCGACCGAGCCGAGTGTCTCGTGTCCGAGGACGACATCCTCGACGGTCTGGTCGCCAGCCTCCGCCCCCGGGCCTGACCGGACCCCCGGCCCGGCGGGCAGGTCCCTCGGTCTTTTCTAGGGGCTCAGCGGGGCGTCGCCTGTCGGAGGCGGGGGCTCCTCGCCCCCCTGGTCGGTGTCGGTGCCCAGGCTCGACGGTGTCATGGCGGTCATGAGACCGATCTCCTGAACCAGGGCGATCTGCTTGGCCGACAGCCGGGCCAGGCTGAGCGTGAGGTGGAAGACGAGGACCATGAGAAAGAGCACCGCCAGCAGGAGGACCAGATCGGGGGCGTAGGCGATCCCCACCAGATGCGACACCCGGTCCAGGAGATGAAAGGGAAGGGTGGCGCTCACGAACACCATGACCAGGCTCACCAGCAACCACAGGAGAGCGGCCTGCTCGCGCAGTCGTTGCCGACGCATGGCGAAGACCGAGACGGCGAGGAACCCGATACTCAAGACCAACGACAGAACGATCGCCCTCACGAGACCTCCTTGTGCTTGGACTTGTCGCGACTGCTCAGAGACCCGACGACGAGGGAGACGGTCACCCGGGCCATGTAATACGCAGAGCGGATCCCGGCGATGCTCGACCGCCCGTGGATGCGCGGCGCCATCCGGACCGGCACCTCTTCGAGGCGCAGTCCATGCCGGCTGGCCAGCACCAGCGACTCGACCTCGGGGAAATCGGTCGGGTAGGACCGGGCGAAGAGCGCGATGCCCTCGACGCCGACGGCCCGGAATCCCGAGGTCGTGTCGGTGAAGGAGCCTCCGGTCCTCCATCGCACCAACGTGGCGAGTACGTGCATGGCCATCCGGCGACTGCGAGGCGCCTCGTAGTCTCCCCGACCGAGCCACCGCGATCCGATGGTCATCTCCGCCCGACCCGTTCGGATCGGGTTCAACAGTCGTTCGATCTCGGCCGGATCGTGTTGGTCGTCACCGTCGACCTGTATGGCGATGTCGAATCCATGGCGCAAGGCATAGAGGTAGCCGGCCTGGACGGCCCCCCCGATGCCGAGGTTGACGGGCAGCGTGATGACCGTGGCGCCGGCCCGCAGCGCCCGCACCGCCGTATCGTCCTTGGAGCCGTCGTTGACCACCACGACGAGTGCCTCGGGAATCGCCTGGTGGGCGCGTGCGATGACCCGGGCCACCGAGTTGGCCTCGTTGAACGCCGGGATGACGACGCAGATTCGAGAATCCTGTGCCTTGTCCTCGCCCACCTCAGTCGTGTCCGAGTCAGGAACGGGACGATGGTGCGACGCCGGTGGTGGCTCTGACGCCGCGGTCCGAGGGGTGGGGTCACGCTCCTCGCCGACGCCGGGGTTGCGCCGCAATGTCGGCGTGACGCGCATGCCCGACCGAGTCGAACTCGGGCTGGAGGATGTGGACAAGCGCTCGTTGGGGGGGTGGGGCATCGCTCCTCCTGGAGCGTGGGGACTCCGGCGCCAGGGTAGTCGTCACGCTTGAGGCTGGGGCTGACCCGCCCCATGCGAGAGACGCGGCATGCGGCGTCCGGCATGCGGAATGCGGAGGATCGAGGCGCCTACTCAATATTGAGAGTCGTTCCGAGATCATTTCCGGTTGCGGGGCCTCTCCCATAGCATTGAGGTGATGCCCAGGGAGAATTGGCCGGTAGACGTCACGGTGATGGGCGGCTGTGGGCACGTGGGACTACCTCTCGGGATAGCCCTGGCCCAGGCGGGCCTGAAGGTCGCGCTCTACGACGTCGATCTGAGTGCGGTCGACCGGGTCGGCTCGGGCAAGATGCCTCATCGGGAGCCCGGCGCTCCGGAGGTGCTGGCGCGGGTGCTGGAACGAGGCCTGCTCTCGGTGTCGGCTGACGCGTCGACGGTCGGAACCGCCGAGCACGTGATTGTGGTCCTCGGCACCCCGATCGACGAGCACTTCAACCCCGACCCCCAGGCCCTGGTCCACGCCCTCGAAGGCGTGGCCGACCAGCTGCACGACGGCCAGCTGCTGGTCTTGCGCAGCACGGTGTTCCCCGGCGTCACCGGCATGGTCGAGCGGCTCATGCAGCGCCTGGGCAAGGCGGTCGACGTGGCCTTCTGTCCCGAACGCATCGCCGAGGGGCGTGCCATGGAGGAGCTCGGTACGCTGCCGCAGATCGTGTCGGCCCGGACCGACCGATCCTTCGAACGAGCGGAAACCCTGTTCCGCCACCTGACGGACAAGATCATCCGGGTGGCACCTGAAGAGGCGGAGCTCGCCAAGCTCTTCACCAACTCCTATCGCTACATCAAGTTCGCCGCCGCCAACCAGCTCTACATGATGGCCAATGACTTCGGCCTGGATTTCGAGCGGATCCGCAGGGCCGTGATCGAGGACTATCCGCGCGCTGCGGATCTTCCCGGTCCGGGGTTCGCGGCCGGGCCGTGTCTGCTCAAGGACACGATGCAGCTGGCCGCCTTCAACAACAACAACTTCGCGCTCGGCCAAGCCAGCATGCAGATCAACGAGGGGCTGCCTCTGTATCTCACGGCGCGGATGGCGGCGCGTTATGACCTGGCTTCGATGACCGTCGGCATCTTGGGCATGGCCTTCAAAGGCGAGTCCGACGACAACCGATCGAGTCTCTCCTACAAGCTCAAGCGGATCCTCAAGGTCAGGGCGGCCGGCGTCTTGACGACGGATCCCTATGTCACCGTTGACGGGGACCTGTGGCCGCTCGAGGACGTGTTGGCCCGCTCGGATCTCATCGTCATCGGCGCACCACACCGGGTCTATGCCGACATCGACATTCCCCAGCCGATCGTGGACGTCTGGAACCTCCGAGGCGGAGGGGTGTGCATATGAAGCCGCGCGTGTCGATTGTCGTCCCCGCCTACAACGAAGGTGCCGCCATCGAGGAATTCCTCAGCCGGGTCCTCGAGGCCGTCGAGCTCCCCTGCGAGCTCCTGGTCGTGGTGGACACCCCCGAGGACACCACCCTTCCCTATGTCGAGAAGTATGCGCGGGGGGACGCCCGGGCCCGGGCTCTGCTCAACAAATTGGGTCCCGGGCCTGCGCACGCCATCCGCTCCGGGATCGCCGAGGCACTGGCCGACGTCGTCGTCGTGACCATGGCGGACGGCTCCGACGACCCCCGACAGGTCGATCAGCTGGTGCGACTGGTCGAGCGCGGAGTCGTGGTGGCGGCCGCCTCTCGGTACTCGCGGGGCGGCCAGCAGGTGGGCGGCCCCTTTCTGAAGGGCTCGCTCTCGCGACTTGCCGGGCTGTCGCTGGCGATGTTCGCCCGTGTCGGTACGCGCGACGCCACGAACTCGTTCAAGGCCTACGACGCGGCGTTCATCCGGGCTGTCGGCATCGACTCGGACGCCGGGTTCGAGATCGGGATCGAGTTGGTGGCCAAGGCCCGGCGAGCCCGGCTGCCGGTGGCCGAGCTGCCCACCATCTGGCTGGAACGCGATCAGGGCATGTCGAACTTCAAGCTCGCATCCTGGATTCCGCGCTACGTGCGGTGGTGGACGTTCGCCTTCGGCCCCCGTCTCCCTCTCGAAGACGTGCGCAAGGCCGCCAACCGCGGAAGGAAGTCATGAAGACTGTTCTCGTGACCGGTTCGGCCGGATTCATCGGCGGATACGTCGTCAAGGAACTGCTCGATCGGGGTCACCACGTCATAGGAGTCGACAACTACTCCAAGTACGGACCGGTCCGACGCTCGTACGACGACCGTGACGGATATCGGTTCGTGGAAGCCGACGCTCGAGATGTCGATCTCCTTTCGGACCTCCTGAGCGAGTGTGATCACTTCATCGCCGGGGCGGCCATGATCGGGGGCATCTCCTACTTCCACGCTTACCCCTACGACCTCCTGGCCACCAACGAGCGGATCATCGCCGCCTCGTGCGACGCAGCCATCAAAGCCCATCGGGCGGGCCGGCTCGAAAAGGTCACGTACCTGTCGTCCTCGATGGTGTTCGAGTCCACCGACAGGTGGCCCTCCTACGAAGGCCAAGAACGGCAGGTTCCCCCGCCGTTGTCGTCATATGGGTTCCAGAAGCTCGCCGTGGAGTACTTCGCCAAGGCTGCCTGGGACCAGTACCAAGTGCCCTACACCATCATCAGGCCGTTCAACTGTGTCGGCACGGGCGAAGGTCGGGCCCTCGGTGACGTCGAGGTGCTCTCGGGGAACGTCAAGTTGGCGATGAGCCACGTCGTCCCGGACCTCGTGCAGAAGGTGATCAAGGGCCAGGACCCCCTCCACATCCTCGGCGACGGGTCCCAGGTGCGGCACTACACCTATGGAGGCGACCTGGCTCGGGGGATCGCCATCGCCATGGAACACCCCGCCGCCCGCAACGAGGACTTCAACCTGTCGACCGACGTTTCGACATCGGTCCTCGAGCTCGCCGAGACCATCTGGCGCAAGATCCGGGGCGGCGACGTGCCCTTTCGCTACGTCTCGGACGAGCCCTTCGAGCACGATGTCGGGCGTCGGATCCCCTCGACGAAGAAGGCCAAGCAGATCCTCGGGTTCGAGGCCACGTGGTCGCTGGATCAGATGCTCGACGAGGTGATCCCGTGGATCGAGAAGGCCATCGTCGACGGGGTCATCTAGGGCCTTCGTCGATACGCCCCGGGCATCAATGCAGTCGCCCTCGTTTCCTCAGGGACTGCCCGGTGTGGGGGCCATCGGTATCTTGTAGAACGAGATCTTGATCGCCGACGTACCGGGTCCCTCTCCACTGATCAAGAGTCGGAGACTCTGAGTGGCCAGCGGGACGAAGCCCGGCGAGAACCCCAGGGCCGACGACGCCCGCAGGACATGGAGATCGGGCCCTGTGCCCGCCACGAACCGCCACGTCGTCTGGTCGTGATTGACGGCAAGGAACATATTGGGAGGCTTATACGTGAAGCTTTCGAACTTGGACCAGAAATCTTCGGTGAGCTGGAAGCTGGCCACCACCACGTCATCAGGGGGTGCCGACGGCACGGTCACCCAATGACCGAGTCCGCTGGCAACCGTTCTGAGCAGTTGGGGATGTCCGCACCGATTGGCCTGATGCTCGAGAACCTCCCAAGCGGCATTGACCGCGACCTCGCGGTACCGGCACTCGAGGGCCAATTGGGCTGCTGGGGGCTCGAAGGCCGGGTTCCTTCCGTCGATGGACACGGGTTGTCGAAGTATGAATCGAGGAGCATTCGATGACCTGAGGAAGTTCGTGTCGAGTTGGTCGAGCGAAGACGTGTATGCGCTGTAGTCCTGCAATACAGGTAGCGGATCGAAGCGGAGCTTGGGATCGGCCCAGATCACGGTCTGTTCCCACGGGCTGACGTCGACGGTGCTTCTCTGCATGAGATGGAGCATCTTGTCGGACGGGCCAGACACACCCAGCAGCGCCCGTCGAGACTGCGCGATGACTTCGGCTCGCCGATGAGAAGAAGCCAGTGTCGTCCCCTCGTCGACGAAATTCCGAGCGGCACGTACGGGCTGGTTGATCACGACCGGAATCGCCCCCCCGTCCCAAACGGCCAGGACGCTCAATCCGAGAACCCCGGCTACGAGCCAAGTCCGAGACCGCCACCCCGGTGAGAAAGCTGCCAAGACCACCGGAGCAGTGACGAACAGGACCAGATCGTGGTGGTCATGTCGAACGAAAGCCTCCTTGAACAGGAACCACATCGTTGTCAACGTGACCAGCCCGATGCCGAGTTGGGACCGTCGTGGCAGGTGCCGCGCATGAGAAACGGCGAATGTGCCGATCACCACCAGGGCGAGCGCCGCCAACCAGTACGTGTATCCCCGACCCGTCTGCTCGTAGGCCATGGCTGCGCCGTATCCGCCGACAACGTCGACGGACGATCGGACGTAGGCGACCAGGTTGTGGAACCCATTTCCCGTCCCGAACCAACCCAGGCTGAAGAGGGGCACAGCACCCAGTACCAGCCCTCCGACCGCGCGTCGGCGATCACGCGGCAGGCAGGCCACGGTGATCAGCTCTGCCACGCCAATTCCGAAGCCGAGGCTGAGCTTCACCATCGAGAAGATGCCGAGCACGCCGCCCAGGCCGATCCAGATCCACATCGGGGCGCTGTCTCCCTGTCGCCGGCTGAGCACCGAGACGCAGACGATCAGTACGAGTGCAAGGGCGTCTTCAACAGCGACGGTGGTCCCGAAGTACCTGGCGCTCAGCAGTGAGACACCACCGACGAGGTACGACACCACGACTACCAAAGGCAAGGGAACGGTTTGCCGTAGCCTCCAGACCAAGGCGCCGTAGAGA
>JBEKIJ010000028.1:0-36934 GCA_050011815.1 Acidimicrobiales bacterium
GTGTCGTGAGCGCGGCGGTGCCGTGACGGCGCCGCGTCGGGTGCGCCGGTTCGGCGACGGTGCGCTCGTGGCCGACGTCGACTCGGTCGGCGACGCCCACGGTCTCGCCGCCGCGGTCTCTGGGGCCGGGGGTTGGCACGGGGTCGAGGACGTCGTCGTCGGCTACCGCTCGGTCACGGTCGTGGCCGACCCCACGGTCACCGACCTCGAGGCCATGGCCGCCGAGCTGTCCCGGCTCCCCGCCGCGGCGCGCCACCGGGGGCCGAGGCGGCAGGTGGAGATCCCGGTGGCCTTCGACGGTCCGGACCTCGACGACGTCGCCGGCCTGGCGGGGACGACCCGCGCCGCGGTCGTCGACGCGCTGGTCGGCGCCGAACTCTGCGTCGCCTTCCTCGGGTTCCTTCCCGGATTCGCCTACGTCGACCGCCTGCCCGAGGCCTTGGCCGCCGTGCCCCGGCGGTCCTCGCCGCGGCCCACCGTGCCGGCGGGCTCGGTGGCGCTGGGGGGCGGGTTCGCCGGCATCTATCCCCAGGCCTCCCCGGGCGGGTGGCAGATCCTCGGGCGCACCGGGTTCGAGCTCTTCGACCCCGACACCGCCCCCTTCGCCACCCTCCGCCCCGGGGACACGATCCGGCTGCGCGCCGCCGCGGACCCCGGGGTGACGGCGACGCGGGTCAGGCCCCCGCTGCGATCGACGGGGGCGCGCACGGTGGCGGTGGAGGCACCGGGCCTCCTGTCGATGGTGCAGGACCTGGGCCGGCCCGGCGTGGCCCGGTTGGGAGTGCCCCGGGCGGGGGCCGCCGACCCCTACGCGGTCCGGGCCGCCAACCGACTGGTGGGCAACGGGGACGGCGCCGCCGCGCTGGAGGTCACCGCGCTGGGGCCCCGGCTGCGCTTCGGCCGTGACGCCCACGTTGCCGTCGTGGGCCGGGCCGAGGTGACCGTCGACGGTCGGCCCGTCGACGTCGACACCGTCGTCCCGGTCGCCGCGGGCCAAGCCCTCGCCGTCGGGAGGACACTCGGCGACGTGCGGTGCTATCTGGCGGTGTCGGGTGGGTTCGAGCTGCCACCGGTCCTCGGGAGCCGGTCCTCGGACGTGCTCACCGGCCTCGGCCCCGGCGCGCTGCGGGCCGGGGACGTCCTCGGACTGGGCCCCGCGGCGCGGCCCCGGGGTCGCATGGTGCGCGACGACACCGCTGTCGGCCCCGGCGACGGGGCGCGTGTGCTGCGGGTGATGGCGGGGCCCGACGAGCTCGACACCGACGTCGTGGCCCGCCTCGCCGCGGACGTCTGGGAGGTGGGATCGGCGAGCGATCGCGTCGGGGTGCGGTTGCACGGCGGCGGACCTCTCCCGGTGACCACGCCCGGCATCGCCTCGCGTGGCACCGTGACCGGGGCGATCCAGGTCCCCCCCGACGGCGCTCCGGTGGCGCTGCTCTGCGACCACGCCACGGTGGGCGGCTACCCCGTCGTCGCCACCGTGGTGCGCGCCGACCTGGGCGTGCTGGGCCAGCTCGGGCCGGGGGATCCGGTGCGTTTCGAGCCCGTGGACCAGGCAGAGGCCCAGCGGGCCCGGGCCCGGGCCGAACGAGCCCTCGAGATCGCCGCGTCGGGCTGGTACCCGGTCCGCACCGACTGACGCCCCTTCAGGAGTCGGGGTCCGGACCCGAGACTCAGGTGGAAGGATGGAGCGGCGCCGTCCCCGGCGCACCCAGGAGTGGGACGTGGAGGTGGACGTGACCCCGAAGTCGGAGCAGCCCGTGGGCTCGAGTGGGACCTTCATGCTCGGTGACCTGCCCGTTCACCGCATGGGGTTCGGTGCCATGCGCGTCACCGGCCCCGGGATCTGGGGCCCGCCCGACGATCACGACGAGGCCATCGCCGTGCTGCGCCGTGCCGTCGAGCTCGGCGTGGACTTCATCGACACCGCCGACTCCTACGGGCCCTATGTCTCGGAAGAGCTCATCTGCGAGGCGCTGTACCCCTACCCCGAGGGTCTCGTAATCGGCACCAAGGCGGGGCTGACCCGTATCGGTCCCGATCCCGCCGACTGGCCCCCCGTGGGGCGCCCCGAGTACCTGCGCCAGGAGTGCCTGATGAGCCTGCGCCGGCTCCGCCTGGACTGCATCGACCTGTTCCAACTGCACCGCATCGACGTCAAGGTCCCCGCCGCCGAGCAGTTCGGGATCCTGAAGGAGCTGCGCGACGAGGGCAAGGTCCGTCACGTCGGGTTGTCCGAGGTGACCGTGGGCCAGATCGAAGCGGCCCGCGAGGTCGTCCCCATCGTGTCCGTGCAGAACCTCTACAACCTGGCCGACCGCCGGTCCGAACCCGTCCTCGAGCACTGCGAGGGTCAGGGCATCGGCTTCATCCCCTGGTTCCCCCTCGCCGAAGGGACGCTGTCGGGGCGGCGGGGGGCGCTGGCGGCGGTGGCCGAGGCGCTGGGTGCGAGCGCCCATCAGGTGGCCTTGGCGTGGTTGCTGCGGCGCTCCCCGGTGATGGTGCCCATCCCGGGCACCTCGAAGGTGTCGCATCTCGAGGAGAACTGCGCGGCGTCGACGGTGGTGCTCTCCGACGACCAGTTCGAGGCCCTGGCCCGCGGCGGCGCATGAGGGAGAAGTCGCGCGCCGGCATCGAGCTGACGGCGGCCGTCGTCCTCCTGGCGGCGGTGGCCCTGGCCGGTCTCTATCTGAAGGCGCGGCCGGGGCCCACCCCCATCGACCGGACGGTCCTCGCCGCCTTCCCCTTCGTGCGCCACTCGGGGTTCCTGGTGGCGGTCACCCGGCTGGGATCGCCCTTCGTGGTGGTGGCCGCGGCCGTGGCCGGCTTCCTGGCCACGGTGTCACGCCATCGGGCCCGGGCGGTGGCGCTGCTCATCGGCCCCCTGGTGGCGGTGGGGCTGTGCGACTGGGTCATCAAGCCCGTCGTGGGCCGCACGTTCTCCGACGTGGTGAGCTTCCCGTCGGGCACCGTCACCGCCGTGGCCGCCATCGCCACGGTGGGCCTTCTGGCCACGCCCGACCCCTGGCGCTCGATCATGGCCGCCTTCGGCGGCACCCTCACCGTCTTGACGGTGGTGTCGGTCATCGCCCTGCGCTGGCACTACCCCACCGACGCCGCCGCCGGTCTGGCCACGGGCGTGGGCGTCGTCCTGCTCACCGACTGCGCGGCGCGCGGCCTGGCTCGGCGCCTGGCCCCCCGGGCCCGCGAACCGGTCTTCGTCGACGTCGGCACCGGACCCGATGCGGGGCGGTCGGCGACGGGCTAGAACCGGGCCATGGCGACGACCGAAGTCGACGTGGTGGTGGTGGGGGCGGGATTCGCAGGCCTGTCGGCGGCGCGCGACCTCGCGGCGGCCGGACGGTCGGTGGCGGTGGTGGAGGCGCGCCCCCGGGTGGGCGGCCGGGTACGCAACGAGTCCATCGGCGACGGCAAGGTCGTCGAGGTGGGGGGCCAGTGGGTCGGCCCCACCCAGGACACCGTCCTGGCCCTGGCCAAGGAACTCGGGGTGGCGACGTTCCCCACCTACGACACCGGCCGGCGGGTGCTGCACTTCGGCGGGAAGCGGGGCACCTACAAGGGCACCATCCCCCGCATCAACCCCTTCGTCATCGCCGATGTGGGACGCGCCCAGGCGCGCCTCGAGTCGCTCGCCAAGAAGGTGCCCCTCGATGCGCCGTGGACGGCGGCCAAGGCCCGGGCGTGGGACGCCGTCACCTTCGAGACCTGGCTCCGCCGCAACACGCTGACCGGTGCGGGGAGGACGTTGCTCGCCCTCGGTGTCGAAGCGGTGTTCGCCTGCGAGCCCGGGGACGTGTCGCTCCTGCACGTGTTGTTCTACGCCCATTCGGCGGGATCGTTCCAGATGGCCATCGACACCGGGGGCGGGGCGCAACAGGACCGCTTCGAGGGCGGGTCCCAGGTCCTGTGCGACAAGATGGCACAGGCCCTCGGCCCCGACGTCGTGACCCTCGAGGCGCCGGTGCGCCGCATCACCGTGCACGGCGACCGGGCCACGGTGGCGTCGGACAACGGGACGTGGAGCGCCCGGCGCGTGATCGTGTCGGTGCCCCCCATGCTGGCGGGCCGGATCGAGTACGACCCCCTCCTCCCACCGTGGCGTGACCAGCTCACCCAGCGCACGCCGATGGGGTCGGTCATCAAGTGCAACGCCATCTACGAGGAACCGTTCTGGCGCGCCGAAGGCTTGAGCGGCCAGGCCACCGGCGACGGTGAGGGAGCGCGTGTCGTGTTCGACAACTCGCCCCCCGACGGGAGCCCCGGGATCCTGCTCGGGTTCCTCGAGGGCGACGGGGCCCGGCGCCTCGGACGGGCCGACCCCGGCGTGCGCCGCCAGGCCGTCCTCGACTCCTTCGTCCGCTACTTCGGGCCCAAGGCGGCCCACCCCGTCGAGTTCGTGGAGCTCGACTGGCAGGCCGAGCCGTGGAGCGGCGGGTGCTACGGCACGCTCTTCGGGCCCAACGTGTGGACCCGCTACGGCCCGGCGCTGCGCGAGCCGGTGGGCCCCATCCACTGGGCGGGCACCGAGACCGCCAGCGTGTGGTCGGGCTACATGGACGGGGCGGTGTCCTCGGGCCAGCGGGCCGCGGCCGAGGTGCTCGCCGCCCTGGCCTGAGGTGCACTCCCCCCAACGCAGGCCCAACTCGCAGGCCGCGGGCGTTGGCTCGGGCGCCGGGGCGCCGATGGAAACACATGAGCGGCGGCGGGGGCGACGAGGTCGGGCAGGGGACGCTGACGACCCATCTGGTGGGACGCCTCTCCGCCGCCCTGTGGATCGGCACCGGCTTGCTCGTGACCCTGGCCGGGGCCGTCCTTCGCTTCCACCCCGGCTCGTCGCGGCCCGGGATGGTGGGTGTCGGGGTGGTGTGCGTCGGCATCGGCTTCGCCGTGTACCGGGTCCCGTGGGGGCGCTGGCCGCGCTCGGCCACCTTGTGGCTCGTGCCCCTGGCTCTGGGCATGATCACCCTCTACAACCACTTCACCGCGTTCGACCCCTTCGTCTACGGCACCTTCTTCCTGGTGGTCTTCGTGTGGCTCGGCCTGGGCCATCCCCGGGGGACCTCGATCCGCTTCGCCCCTCTGCTCGCCGCGGCCTATGCCCTGCCCCTGCTCGACATCTCCCCCACGCTGCGGGCCATGGGGCTCGCCTCGGCCTTCTTCGTCGTGCCGTGCTGCGTCCTCGTGGGCGAGATCGTGGCCTGGGTGGGCGGGTTGCTGCGCCGGTCGGAGTCCGCCGGCCTCGACGCCGAAGCGCGCTTTCGAAGCGCCTTCGAGAACGCCCCCATCGGCATGGGCCTGGCCCTGCCCGACGGACGCCTGGTGCGGGCCAATCGCGCCTACGGCCACATCCTGGGTTTCGAGCCCGAGGAGCTCGTGGGCAAGGCCATCAGGGAGCTGACCCATCCCGACGACTGGGAGGCCAACGCCGTGCAGTTCGACGCGTTGGTGGCCGGGGACATCGACATCTACAGCATGGAGAAGCGTTACCTCCACGCCGATGGGCACCCGGTGTGGGTGACGGTGAGCGCGACCTGCGTCCGCGACGACGTGGGCCGGGCCATCTACATCATCGGCCAGATCGAGGACGTGACCGAACGCCGTGAGATGCGCGAGCGCCTGGCCCATGCGGCGGTGCACGACGAGCTCACGGGGCTCCCCAACCGGGTGCTGTTCATGGACCGCTTGGAGCTGGCGCTCAACCGGGCCCAGCGCGACCACCACAGCGTGGCCCTCATGTTCCTCGACCTCGACCGCTTCAAGCTCATCAACGACAGCCTCGGCCACGAGATGGGTGACCATCTCCTCAAGCACGCGGCCCAACGGCTCGGCACCGCGCTGCGGGCCGTGGACACCCTGGCGCGCTTCGGGGGCGACGAGTTCACGGTGCTGTGCGAGGTCAATGACAAAGCCGAAGCCCTCGACATCGCCCAGCGTCTGGTCCAGGCCATGCAGAAGCCCCTCCACCTGGGCGAGTCCGAGATGTTCGTGACGGTGAGCGTGGGCATCGCCCTGTCCCTCGACGGCCGCGAGTCGGGGGCCGAGATGCTCCGCAACGCCGATGTGGCCATGTACCGCGCCAAGGAGGTCGGCCCGTCTCGTACCGAGTTCTACCGACCCGACAACGAGACGGGCACCATCCGGCGCCTGCGGACCTCCAATGAGTTGCACCGCGCCCTCGAGCGCGACGAGTTCGAGGTCTTCTACCAACCCATGGTCGACCTCAAGAGCCGGACCATGATCGGCATGGAGGCGCTGGTGCGCTGGCATCACCCCACCCGGGGGCTGCTGCTCCCCGGCGAGTTCATCGGCCTGGCCGAGGACGCCGGGCTGATCGTGCCCCTCGGGGCCTGGGTACTGCGGGAGTCCTGTCGCCAGGCCGCACAGTGGGACATCCTGCGCAACGCGGCGGGCCAGGACCCCGGACGCCTCAACGTGTCGGTCAACGTGTCGGCGCAACAGCTCTGGGACCCGACCTTCCCCCGCCAGGTCGCCTCGGCGCTCGAAGCGTCGGGGCTCGACGCCCAGAAGCTGTGGCTCGAGATCACCGAGAGCACGCTCATGAGCACCGGGGACGCCAGCGTGGCGACCCTGTCGGCCATACGGGAGCTCGGGGCCCACCTCGAGATCGACGATTTCGGCACGGGGTACTCGTCGCTCAGCTACCTCAAGCGCCTGCCGGTGGAGGCGCTCAAGGTGGACCAGAGCTTCGTCGACGAACTCGACTGCGATGCCGACGACGTCGCCATCGTGCGGGCCATCGTGGGTCTCGGAGAGTCCCTGCGGTTGGGCATCGTGGCCGAAGGGGTGGAGCGCCCCGCCCAAGCCAGCGCCCTGTTGGCCCTGGGCTGTGCCCTCGCCCAGGGATATCTCTTCGGGTCCCCCCAACCGGCCCGCGCCCTCGAGCCCTTCCCCGCCGACGACTTGAGCGGCTGGGCCGTGGCCGCCCCCCTCCGCACCAGCGCCTGAACCTGGCGCAGCTCAGGTGACGGTGATCGGCGCGCCCCCCGCCATCGACGACCGGTAGGTGGCGTCCACGAGCCGGTGGGCGACGACGGCCTCGGCGAAGCTCGGCTCGGGGACCCGGCCGGCCGCCACGGCGTCGAGAAAGGCCCGGTCGGCCTCGACGTAGGCGCTGATGGCCAGTCCGATCTCGTCGTCGCCGAGGGCCAGGTCGCGCAGCCAGCCCGGGGGCGGGCACGGTCGCACCTCGGCACCGTCGGTGGTCTGGACGTGCAGGGGCCCGAGGAAGTCGTTGTCGAGCCACGCCATCCCGCCCCGGCAGAACACCTCGACCCGGCGCGTCGACCCCCGGCTCAAGATGTCGTGCCACACGCTCACGAGCTGCGCCGAGGCCCCCGAGGCGAACTGCAGGGAGACCGTGGCCAGGTCCTCCACGCCCTCGTGCCCCGAGAAATTGGCGGTGCGGCCCGCCACCTCGGTCACCTCCCCCAAGCAGAACCGCAAGATGTCGAGATCGTGGATGGAGTGCTCGATGAGGCAACCCCCTCCCGCCACCGCCACGTCACCGCGCCACGTCGAGCTGTAGACGCCCTGCACCGGGAAGTACTGGTCATCGCGAAAGATCGCCGTCATGGGCGCGCCGAGCTCCCCCGAGGCGATCACGTCGCGCAGCGCCCGGAACACCGGCGCGCTGCGCAGCACCAGGCCCACCTGGGTCCGCACCCCGGAGCCGGCCACCACCGCGGCGAGCGCCTCGGCCCCGGCCAGGTCGGGGGCGAGGGGTTTCTCGCAGAACACCGCACACCCCGCGGCGACAGCCGCCTCCACCACGGGGCGGTGCGCGGCGGTGGGCGTGCACACCCACACGGCGTCGCTGCGCTCGAGGACCTCGGCCACGCCCGGGACAACGTCGGCCCCGATCACCGCCGCGAACCCCGAGGCCCGCTCGTCGTCGAGATCGTGCGCGGCCACCACCTCGGCGTCGACGAGGCCGGCACGGATCATGGCCTGGAGGCCGATGGCATGAGCCCAGGCGATGACCCCCGTCCCCACGAACCCGATTCTCGTCACGGCCCTGCAAACTACGTTGCCGAGGATGGACCGCGACGAATTGCTGGCCGCCGGCGACCGCAACCTGGCGGCGACGATGCGCCTCTACGCCGCCACGGCCCCCGGGGCGTCCCTCGAGGACGACGGCCGGCTGCTGCTCTACTCGACCTCTGCGACCTGGCCCGGCCCCTACCACAACGGGGCCATCCGCCTCGATCCGACCCTGGCGCCCGCCGAGGTGCTGTCTCGCGCCGGGACCTTCTTCGCGTCCCGCCCGGGCTACTGCGTGTGGATCGCCGCCCACGCCGACGCCGATCTCGAGCGCCATGCCCTCGACGCCGGGTACGCCTCGATCTCGGCCACCGGGACGCCCCGCCTGGTCCTCGATCACCGCCTCGATCCCGCCGGCGTCGCCGACGTCGCCAGCCGGGCCGGGGCAGAGGTCGTCCTCGCCGAGGTCACCGACGAGGGGGCCCGGCTCGACTACCTGGCCCTCACCGTGGACGCCTTCGCCGACTCCTTCTTGCCCCGCGACGCCGCACTGGCCCAGCTGGCCACCATGGACGCGGTGCGCGGGCCCGACGTCCGGGCCGTGGTGGCACGCCGCGGCGGGCGGGCCGTGGCCGGCGCCATGGTGGTGGCGAGCGGGACCGTCGCCGGTCTGCAGCTGGTGGGGACGGTCCCCGGTGCCCGGGGCCGGGGTCTCGGCGAGCTGTGCACGCGCTGGGCGGTGGCGGCGGGATTCGAGCTCGGGGCACAAGCCATCGTGCTCGAGGCGTCCGAAGCCGGGGAGCCGCTGTACCTGCGCCTGGGGTTCGTTGAGCTGTCGCGCTACCGGTGGTGCTTCGGGCCCCCGGCGTCGCCGCATCGAGAGGAGCGCCATGACTGACGACGCCGACGTGAAGGTCCCGGGCCTCGAACCGACCTTCCGGCACACCGATGACCCCGACGTCCCCTGGCAACAGGTCAAGGCCGTCCGCAACGCCGACGGTTCGGTGTCGTCGGTGTGGGAGAAGTGGCTGGCCTTCTCGCCCGATCCCCAGTACCTGTCGCTCTACGCCAAGTGGGACCCCGGAGTCGTCGTCCGCCGCCACGGCCACTACTCCCCGCACGTCCTGTTCGTCATCGAGGGCGACATGTGGTGCGGGGACCGCCACTGTGGCCCGGGGACCCACATCGAGCTGCCCTTCGGTGCCGCCTTCGGGCCCTTCGTGGCCGGGGAGGGGGGCACGCTCCTGCTCGAGGTCATGATGGGCGACCCGCGGTCGTGGGGGGACGACCCCGAGGCCTTCACCCGCGCCCTGGCGGCGCGCGGCGCCCAGGCCCTTCCTGATCCCGACATCGAATTGCCGGCGTGGCTCGGGGACCTGCGCTCGCGTTGGGTTGTCGACGGCGAGGTGCGCGATGGCTGACCCCCCGGCCCGGCCCGACGGCGAGCCCGCCCGGTGAACACCGAAGGGCCGGCGCCGTCCGTCGCCGTCGTGGGCGCCGACACCGGTGCGGGAGCGGCGCTGGCGGCCGGTCTCGAGGACCTGGGCGCGTCGGTGGTCACGCTCCCCGGCGCGGTGCTGGCCCGCGGCGTCGGGTTCCGCGCTGCGCTCGACGACGCCGGGCGCGGCGCAGGAGCGCTCGACGCGGTGGTCATCGCCTCGGTCGGCACCGGGCCGACGCTCCCCGGCGCGCTGTCCGAGCTCGATGCCGACGCCTGGCACGCCCGCGTCGAGGTCCCGTTGCAGCGGACCCTCGTCGGTTTCCAGGGCGCCTACGGCGCGTTGCGCGCCGGGGGCGGGACCCTGGTGCTGGTGGTGCCGACGCTCGCCCTGATCGGCGCGGCGGGCTTCGGGCCCTGGGCGGCGGTGACCGAGGGCCAACGCGCCCTGGCCAAGGCGGCGGGGCGCGCCTGGGGGCCATCGGCGGTCACGGTCCACTGTGTGGCGGTGCCCGCCGCCCTGCTGGTGCGGGACCCGGCGCCGACCGGGGCGGGGGCGCTCCCCCCCGGTCACGAGACGCGGCTCGACCGGCCCGGGCAGCCTCCGCCCGCGCTCGACGCCCCCGACATGCGGGGGTGCGTCGCCCCGGTGGTGCAGACGCTCATCTCCCCCGCCTGGCGGTCGGTCACCGGTGCCACGGTGGCCGTCGACGGCGGCGTGTGGATGACACCGTGACCGGACCCGACGACGGTCCGCTGCGCGGGCGCGTCGTCCTCGTCACCGGGGCAGGGGCCGGGATCGGACGGGCCATCTCCGTGGCCTGTGCGCGAGCAGGCGCGGCGGTCGTCGTGTCGGGGCCCGGCGACAACGCCGCGGAGACCGCCCGCCTGGCCGGCACGCAGGGAGGGCGCGCCGTGTTCGCCCGCACCGACGTGACCGTGGCGGACGAGGTCGAGGCGGCCGTGCAGCGCGCCGTGGACGTGTTCGGCGGGCTCGACGCCGTGGTCCACAACGCCACCAGTCGTCGTTCGAGCGACGTCGTCGCCATCGACGCCATCGACGACGACGCGTGGGACGACCACATGGCGGTGTCCCTGCGGGGCGCCTACCACTGCGCCCGGTTCGCCCTGCCGCATCTGGCGCGGCGCCGGGGGCGCTTGATCCTCATGACGTCGCCGGCGGCGATGGAGGGAAGCGTCACACTCCCCGCCTACGCCGCCGCCAAAGGGGCGGTGCGGGGTCTGGCCAAGAGCCTCGCCCTCGAGTGGGGCCCGCTCGGGGTGGGCGTGGTGTGCCTGTCGCCGCTGGCGAACACGCCGGCACTGGCGCGCGCCTACGTCGAGAACCCCGGGCTCGAAGAGCGCCTGGCCCAGGTGGTGCCGCTCGGTCGGGTCGGCGACAGCGACACCGACATCGCCCCGGTCGTCGTCTTCTTGCTGGGAGAGGGAGCCCGGTACATCACCGGGCAGACGATCGTGGTGGACGGGGGTCGCTTCACCGCGCTGTGACAGGATCGCCCCGTGGACCGGGCCCGCCCCTTCGCCGTCGGATCGGTGTCGTTACGCCTCTACCCCCACGGGGAGCTCCCCGCCCACGAGATGGTGCGGGAACTGCGTGCCCAGGCCGTGCTCGCCACCGAGGCCGGCTTCGACGGCGTGATGACGAGCGAGCACCACGGCGGCTTCGCCGGCTACATGCCCAATCCCCTCCAGGCGGCGGGGTGGCTCCTCGAGGCCATGCCCACGGGATGGGCCGCGGCGTGCCCGTTGCTCCTCACGTTGCGCCCGCCCGCCCTGGTCGTCGAGGAGGTGGCGTGGCTGGCGGCGCGCTTTCCCGGGCGGGTGGGGCTCGGACTGGCGGCCGGCTCCCTCCAGGACGACTTCGACATCATGGGACTCACCAAGGACGACCTCACCCGCCGCTTCTCCGAAGGACTGGCGGTGGTGGTCGGGGCGCTCGGTGGCACCGACCCCGGACG
This sequence comes from Acidimicrobiales bacterium, assembly GCA_050011815.1. Taxonomy (GTDB): domain Bacteria; phylum Actinomycetota; class Acidimicrobiia; order Acidimicrobiales; family UBA8190; genus Chersky-840. Next base: position 11,440 of record JBEKIJ010000028.1, read on the forward strand.
CCTGGGTGGCGACGCGGCGGTCGCCCGGTGCGCCACGGACCCGGTGCCGGTGCTCAGCGCCGCCTTGAGCGGCGCGGCGGTGCGCCGGGCGGCCGCTCTCGACGCCGGCCTCCTGTTCGACTCCTTGTCCACACCCCAGCGCATCCGCGAGCTGACCGACATGTACCGAGCCGAGGGGGGCGGGGGGCCCTGCGTGGCGGTGCGGCGGGCCTGGGTGGGCGCGCCCCCCACCGCCGAGGTCGAGCGGCAGGTGGACCGGTACCGCACCTACGCGTCGGCCGGTGCGCAGGTGCACTGGCGCGGCGAGCAGATGGTGGCGGCGCAGCACCCCCACGACCTGGCCCGCGAGCTGGAGGCCATCCGGGTCGGGGCCGGGGTCGACGCCCTCAACCTGCGCGTCCATGTCCCGGGGGTCTCCCCGGGCACGGCGCGACGACAGATCGCGGCGCTGGGCGAGGTCACCGCCGAGCTCCGTCGCCCACCGACCTGATCCGGGCTCCTCCCGACTACTGCCGGAGCTGGGCGTACTCGATGACCCGGGTGAGGATCGTGTCGTCGGCCTTGGCCCGCGACCCGGTGTCGAAGGGGGGGTCGGGGTCGTACTCGATCATGAGCTGTGCCGCTTGGGCGGCGGTGCGGTCCACCACCAGCTCGACCAGGCGCAGCGCCATGTCGATGCCGCTCGACACGCCCGCGGCGGTGATGATGCGCTGCTCGAGATGCTCCACCACGCGCCTGGCGGTGGGCAGCGCCCCGTGCGCCTCGAGCTCGGCGTAACACGCCCAATGCGTGGTGGCGCTGAGCCCGTCGAGCAGGCCGGCCGCCCCCAGCACGAGAGACCCGGTGCACACCGAGGTCGTGAGCCGTGTGGTCTCGTGCGCGTGGCGCACCCAGTCGAGCACCCGGTCGTCGTGTTCGAGCGGACGGGTCCCCACCCCGCCGGGGAACACGATGACGTCGGGCTCGGGCAGCTCTTCGAAGGTGGCATCGGCGGTGATCCCGAGCATGCCGTTCTCGGTGCGGACCTCGCCCCGACGGTGGCCGACGAAGGTGACGTCGATGGAGGGGATGCGTTGCAGCACCTCGTAGGGTCCGACGCCGTCCAGCGCGGTGAACATGGGGAACAGGGGGATGGCGACCTGCAGTGTCTCGCTCACGCTGGTGTCCTTTCGTCGACGACGCGGAAGCGCCGCCGGTAGAAGTCGGGGGCGACGCCGAGCCGACGGTGAAAGACGCGGCGCAGTGTCTCGGAGGTCCCGAAGCCACAGCGGCGGGCCACCACCTCGAGCGTGTCGTCGGTGGTCTCGAGCTCACGGCGCGCCGCCTCCACCCGCACGCGCTCGACGAACCGACCGGGGGTCTCGCCCACCTCGGCCGCGAACACGCGGGCGAAATGGCGCACGCTCATGGCGGCCGCGGCGGCGAGGACGGGGAGGCGGTGATCGCCCCCGGGTGCCGCCTCCACCACACTCTGGACGGCCCGCACGGTGGAGCGCTCGGCCCGGGGCACCCACACCGGCGAGGCGAACTGGGTCTGCCCGCCCGGTCGGTGCAGGAACATCACCAAGTGGCGGGCCACGGTCTGGGCCACCTCGACACCGAGGTCGTCCTGCACGAGGGCGAGGGCGAGGTCGATGCCGGCGGTGACCCCCGCGCTCGTCCAGAACTTGCCGTCCCGGATGTAGATGGGATCGGCGTCGACGTGCAGGCGGGGGAACTCCTCGGCGAGCTGCTCGGCCCGGGCCCAGTGGGTGGTGACCCGGCGGCCGTCGAGGAGACCGGCCTCGGCGGCCAGGAACACGCCCGTGCACACCGTCGCCACCCGACGACACCGGGGGGCGGCGGCCGAGATCCACGACAGCAGGGCCCCGTCCTGGCGCGCTGACTGGGCGCCGTCGCCTCCCGCCAGCACCAGGGTGTCGATGCGCGGCTCGGGGCCGGGCAGGGGCACCGTGCACAACCCCAGCCCGCTCTCGGCCCGGACCGGTTGCGCCGCGCTCGACGCCAGCGTGACCCGGTAGCCCCCGGGCCGGCCCAGCGCCGCGGCGGCGCGGGTGGCGCCCGCGAACACCTCGAAGGGCCCGACGGCGTCGAGGGGCTGGACCCCGGGGAAGGCGACGATCACGACGTGGCGCGGCTTCATGGGTGCCAGCGTGCCCCGCCCCTGCGATAGCGTCAATGACACGCCCCCCACGAATTCGGCCATCGAGGTCACGACGCCGTGCCGACCACCTTCGACGACATCAAGGAGCTCGTGGCCCACCTCGGGGGAGTCGAGGAGTCGACCTCGTACGGGACCCCGTCGCTCGAGGTGCGGGGCAAGAGCTTCTGCCGGATGTGGGGGGACCGGGAGTACGACCGCGACGAGGTGCACGACACCGAGGTGCTCGTCGTGTTCTGCGAGCTCGACGAGAAGCCCTTCCTCATCGAGTCGGGCGGCGGCGCCCTGTTCACCACGCCCCACTACGACGGGCACGGGGCCGTGCTCGTCCGGCTCGTCGACGTCGACCGGGACGACCTGGCCGGGTATCTCGAAGAGAGCTACCTGCTGAAGGCGCCGCCCTCCCTACGGGCCCCCCGGGAGGAGCGCTGAAGGGCCCGCGCCATGGAGCCGCTCAGCCGAAGTCGAGCTCGAACTCCGCCAGGGCATTGGGGAAGGTGCCGTCGAGAAGGTCGTTTCGATACGTCGACGAGGAGTCGTAACAGAAGTTGTCGGTGAACGCCACGTTGTTCTCGATGAACCACTCGGCCATGTTGTCGATGAAGGTGGGATCGTCGCCGAAGCCGTGACCGTCGGTGCGGAACTCGTCGGACCACTCGGCGATGGCGATGGGCTTGTCGTTCTGCGCTGCGAAGGAGGCCAACCAGTCGAGCCCCCACTGTTGATTCAACTGGTTCGACCAGCCCACCGCGGGCGTGAACGGCGTCACCCACGAGTTGTCGTAGACGTCGGTGCCGACGTAGTCCACATAGGAGTTGCCGGGATAGGCCTGGGCCGGGGTGTAGCTCGTCGGGCTCGGCCCGTTGGGGTTCCAGAAGAACTTGAACTGCTCTCCGGGGACGGCCCGCATCGTGGTCACGATCTGTTGCCAATACGACACGTAGTTCGCCGCGTCGGTGGCGGTGGCCACGCTCCAGGCGTACCAGTTCCCGTTGAACTCCCATCCGATCCGCAAGATGGCGTTGGAGAGCCCCAGCTTCACCAGGTTCTGGCCCAAGGTGGTGAAGTACTGGTTGTAGGCGCCGGTGGCCCCGGCGGCCAACGTGCCCTGGGCCGTGCCGCTCGAGTTGGTGGGGATGATGGGCACCGCCACCACGAGGCGGTACCCCGAACCGGTCCAGGGCTCCAGGACGCTGGCGCTGTCCATGGCGGCCCAGCCGTCGCTCTTGTCGAGGAAGTCGAGGGCGAGGGTCGGGTCCGTGCCCGTGGCGGCCGCGTAGGAAGCGATCCCCGCAGGGTCACCTCCCCCTTCGGGTGGGTAGACGCCCAAGGGGATTTCGCCCGCCCAGGTGACGGCGGTGGCCGTGTAGGTGTACTGGTCGGCCGGGCTGGTCGCCGAGGTTCCCCCCCCGGTGGTGACGGTCACGTCGACCGTGCTCGATCCGGCCGGGGCCGTGACCGTGACCGACGTGGCGGTGTTGGCGGTGATCCCGGTGGCCCCGTTGACGCCGAAGGCCACTGCCGTCGCCCCGCTCAGGTTGGCGCCGGTGATCACGACCGTTGTCCCGCCGCTGACGGGGCCCGTGGTGGGGCTCAGGCCGGTGACGGTGGGGAGGGACCCGGGCGGGGGCGGGGGAGGAGGCGGAACCGAGGAGGTCGAGGCGCTCAGCAGCGCTCCCACGGTGGAGGAGGTCCCGGCCGGGGACTGGGTGGCGCTCGGGGCCAGGGCGCCCGACACGCTCGTGTCGTAGACGAAGAAGTTGGCCGTGGTGGGCAGGATGTCGTAGGTGACTCCGGCGGTCGATCCCGAGGTCCCCGAGTTGGCCACGTAGCCGTAGCCGACGTAGAGCTCGGCACTGCCCGTCGGGGTGAGGCTCGGGAACGCCACCTTGGTGGAGGAGGTGTTGTTCTGTGCTCCGGACCCACCCGCCGCCCAGACGGTCGAGGTCCCGAGACCCGAGGAGAACTCCTGGGCCACGAGCTCGACGAGGGTGCTCGTCACCGAGGCCGAGAAGGTCACGCTGATGGTGGAGGACCCCGTGGTGGCGACCGGCCCCATCCACAGCTCGTCGTCCACGACGTCGGTGGAGTCGGTGTGCTGGGTGAGCTTCGTCCAGGAACTGACCCCGCCGCCGGTCACCGAGGACACGGTGGTGGTCCCCGACGATGCCCGGGCCGCCAGCACGAGCACGTCACCCACATGAGCCGGGGTCACCCCCAGCGTCGTGACGCCGGTGCTGTGGGCGCTCGTGTAGCTGCCCACGGCGGTGATCGTGGGCGAGGTGGAGACGTTGTAGGTGTACTCGTCGCCGGTATTGGTCAGTGACGTGCCCCCCGCCGTCGTGACCGTCACGTCCACGGTGCTCGCTCCGGCGGGGGCGGTGACCGTGAGGGAGGTGGCGGTGTTCTTGGTGAGCCCGGTGGCGGCGTTGGTCCCGAATTTCGCCGAGAGGGCCCCGCTCAGGTTGGTGCCGGTGATCACGACCGATGTCCCTCCGACCGTCGGGCCCGAGTTGGGGGTCAGGCCGGTGACCGTGGGCAGAGGCGGCGGCGGCGGGGGCGTGGCGCTCGAGGCGCTCAGCAGCACACCCACGGTGGAAGAGGTCCCGGCCGGGGACTGGGTGGCGCTCGGGGCCAGGGCGCCCGACACGCTCGTGTCGTAGACGAAGAAGTTGGCCGTGGTGGGCAGGATGTCGTAGGTGACCCCGGCGGTGGACCCCGAGGTCCCCGAGTTGGCCACGTAGCCGTAGCCGACGTAGAGCTCGGCGCTCGATGCCGGGGTGAGGCTCGGGAACGCCACCTTGGTGGACGAGGTGTTGTTCTGGCTGTTGGCGGTGTCTTGGGCCCAGGTGGTCGAAGCCCCCAGGCCCGCCGAGAACTCCTGGGCCACGAGCTCGACGAGGTCGCTCTTGACCGAGGCGGAGAAGGTCACGCTGATGGTGGAGGATCCCGTGGTGGTGACGGGCCCCATCCACAGCTCGTCGTCCACGACGTCGGTGGAGTCGGTGTGCTGGGTGAGCCTGGTCCACGTGGTGGCCCCGCCTCCGGCCACCGACGTGGCCGTGATGGTCCCCGAGGACACCCTGACCGACAGGACGAGCACGTCACCGACCTGCGCCGGGGACACGGCCAGGGTCGTGATGCCGGTGTTGTGGGCACTTGCGTAACTGCCCACGGCGCTGATGCCGCTGGCGGCGTCCGCCGTGGCCACGAACCCGACGCCGGCCAGGAGGACCGTCGCCGCCAGGAAGAACGCCTTGGCCCGGTAGCCCGGCGAGCTCGTGTGGCGGGGCGCGGCCGCGCTGGTCAAGCGGCCCGGACCCCGTTGAACCGTCCGGCGAAGGTGCTTGCCCTGCACGTGTGCCTTGTGAAGGTGCCCACCCCGCGCCGGTCTCCCGTGCGCTCCACTCACCCAGATCCCCCCCAGAAAAGAACGCAGGTCCCCACCTGCCGCCCTCTAAAAAGACTAGGTGGCCGAAGGCCCAAATAGCCACGGGTCAGGGCCAAATCGCCCCCAACTCCCGAAAAGGGCGCCGGGGAGCCGGGTGGGGGCCCAGGGGTGTCGGTCCCCCATCGGCGCGGCTCGCGCAGCGGGGGCGACGGCGTGCGAGTGTTGACGCGCCGGCAACGACGACAGACACGAGGAGGGAGGATGCCTGTGACCATCGAACGACAGCTCCTCATAGACGGCGAGCACGTGGCCGGCGCGGGCGGTCGGCGCACCGACGACCTGAACCCGTACACGAGCGAGGTCATCGCCACGCTCAGCGCGGCGAGTCCCGGGGACGCCAGGCTCGCCGTCGACGCCGCCGCCGCCGCCTTCGAGAGATGGGCAGCCGTGGTGCCTACCGAGAGGCGCAAGCTGTTCTGGCGCGCCGCGGATCTCCTCGAGGCACACGCCCAGGACGCCGCCGCGCTCATGACCGCGGAGACGGGGGCCATCGGGCCCTGGGGCCACTTCAACGTGGGGTTGGCCGCCGAGATCCTGCGCGAGGCCGCCGCCGCGATCAGCCAACCCGTCGGCGAGGTCCTCACCACCTCCACGCCGGGGGCGTTGTCGATGTCCCTGCGCCAACCGGCCGGCGTGGTGGCCTGCTTTGCGCCCTGGAACGCGCCGGTGATCCTCGGCATCCGGTCCGTGGCCGTGGCACTGGCGGTGGGCGACACCGTGGTGATGAAGCCGAGCGAGCACGCCCCGCTGTCCGCCGGCCTCTTTCTCGCCGACGTGCTGCACGAGGCCGGATTCCCCCCCGGGGTGTGCAACGTGATCACCACCACACCCGAGGACGCCCCGGCTGTCGCCGAAGCCCTCATCGCCGACGCCCGGGTGCGTCGGGTGAGCTTCACCGGGTCGACGCGGGTGGGCCGTGTCATCGGTGAGCTGGCGGCGCGCCACCTGACACCGGCGGTCCTCGAGCTCGGTGGCAAGAACTCCCTCATCGTCCTCGACGACGCCGATCTCGAATACGCGGTGAACGCCGTGGCCTTCGGCGCCTACATGAACGCCGGCCAGATCTGCATGTCCGCCGATCGTGTGCTCGTGCACCGGTCCGTGGCCGACGAGTTCACCGCCCGGCTCGCCGAGAAGGCGTCGCAGCTCCCCTCGGGCGATCCGAGCGATCCCGGCACCCTCATCGGGCCGCTCATCACCGCAGGAGCGGCGCAGCGCGTGGCCGACCTCGTCGACGAGGCCACGGCGGCGGGCGCCACGGTGCGGGCGGGTGGCGGCCGTCCTCGCGGGGCGCTCTACCCGGCGACGGTGGTGACCGAGGTCCGTCCCGAGATGCGCATCGACACCGAAGAGATCTTCGGGCCGGTGTGCACGGTGTTGCCTGTCGAGGACGACGACGAGGCCGTGGCCGTGGCCAATCAGAGCGCCTACGGCCTGTCCGCCGGGATCCTGACCGAAGACATCCGGCGCGGTTTCAATGTCGGGCGCCGCCTGCGCACCGGGATCGTCCACGTGAACGACCAGCCTGTGGACGACGAGCCCCAGGCGCCGTTCGGGGGGGTGGGGGAATCGGGGTACGGCCGCTTCGGCGGACGCGCCGGTGTGGATGCATTCACCGACCTGCGGTGGATCACCCTGCAGCAGGGCCACCGGCCCTTCCCCTTCTGAGAGCGGCGCCGAGTACAGGAACCTGCGCGCCCGACGGCGTTGACCGAACCTCGCGCCCGTCAGTGGACGAGCAGGGTTCCGAGCTCCCCCGCCAGGGCCTGGACCGCGTCGCGGTTCAGCGATACCTCCACCCGCGTGCCCTGGCGCTCGGCTGACACCAATCCCGCTTCGCGCAGGTGCTTCACGTGGGTGCTCACCGTCGGCTGGGCCAAGGAGAACGAGTAGGCGATCTCCCCCACCGAACGTGCGCCGTCGGCCAGATGGTCCAGGATGGCCAATCGGGTCGGGTCGGCGAGGACGCGCAGTCGGCGGGCCACATCCGCGGTCCGGGCCCGGGCCACGCTGTCAACCCCCGATATCCCGAGGCCGATGAGAATGCACGACGGCATCTCGATGTACATCGCCCTGCCGAAGAACGCGCACGGGGCCATGAGCACGCGGCGCCCGGCGCGGTGACGCTCGAGGATCTGCGGCAGGTGGGCCTTGAACGTCTCGCACTTGGTGACGATGAGTTGCAACCACTCTGTGCCCCGATCGAGCTGGCCCCGGGCCTCGACCGCCGCGCTCTCGATGAGGGGGACGCTCGAGGTCCGCCACTCCTCGTCGAGGCCGGCCCACACCTGGGCGAGCACGTCCCCCCAACGGCGGCGCAGCCGGGGCGAACCACGCAGGGCGGCGAGCCGACTGAGGATGATCTCCCGATCGCGCTCCGCCTCGGACTCGAGGGCCAGATCGAGGGGCACGGTGTCGATGGCGTCAAACAGCTTCGAGAGCAGGGTGTCGAAGTCGGTGACCTCGAGCGCTTCGGCCCAGATGGCCAGGATCTGGAGCTCGGCCAGGCAACCGAGCTCGTCGTCCCACAGGCCCCGCACCGCTTGCGCCAGCTCGGGGCGTTCGCCGAAAAGCTTCCCGAGCACCGGCTGGGCCGCTTGGAGAGGTGGCTTCCACACCGCGTGCAGCGCCCATGACAGGTCCAGGACCAACGACGGTCCCAAGACGACCGGCCGGTTTTCCGGCTGAGACTCCTCGACCTCTTGCATCGTTAACTGACTATATGTCTATTTAGCTTGATATGCAAGGGGTGGACGCGTAAGGTTGCTGAGGTGCAGGCAACGCGGTCGCAGAGGTGTCGATGATGAACCCCGGCATGGAGGGCCGCCTCGCCGAGGACAGGATGCGCGAGCTCCGCGGGCTCGCCTCGGGGCGCCGTCGTCCTCCCTCCACCCCGGCTCGGGGGCGACGCCCGCCGCGGCGCGGTCCGATTCGGCCCATCGGGCTGGTGCTGGTCCGCGTCGGCCGCTTTCTGGCCGGCCCCGAGCCCGAGGGCCGCGCCGTGGTGTTCCCCGGGGCGGACTGGGGTCGTCCCTACTAGTCCGTCGGGAACGCCCCACCCGGACACGTCGTCCCGACCGGTGCCCGGCGACCTGTCCCTGCGCCATCGGGGCAGCGTCGTGAAGTCAGGGTGATCGCGACTACGAGGCGGGGCCGACCACCGTCACGAGCGTGCCGATGGGAGACAAGGGCCACACCTTGGCGGCGTCGGAGATCCTCATCTCCACGCACCCGTTGCTCTGGGGGAAGCCGTAGGAGGCGCGCACGAACCCGTGCAGGGCGTCGCCACCGTTGAAATAGCTGGCCCACGGGACGTCGGGGTCGTCGTACTTGGTGCCGTCGGGGTTGGTGCCCTGCATACGGGAGCTGGTGACGTGTTCGAACACGGGGAAGGTGCCGTCGACGGTGTCGGCCCCCGGGGCCCCGGTGTTGACCGAGATGTCGCTCAGGACCGGAGCTCCGTTCTCGTACATCGTCAGGGTCTCGGGCAGCACCTTGGACACATACGCGTACGTGTAGGGATCGGCATCGACTTTGCCGCTGGCGATGTCGGCGAGCAGGGTCGACCACACCCGGGGGCCCGCCAGCCCGTCGACGGTCAGGCCGTTCTGGTTCTCGAAATCCATCACCGCACCCTTGGTGATGACGTTCTCGTACCCTTCCATCCACAGCGCGGTCAACGAGGGTGGGGGATTGGGCCACCGCCATGCGAAGGAGCCCGCTTGCGCGGTGGTGGCGTCGGCGGGCGACTTGAGCGGTGCGGTCGGTGTGAAGGCAAGAGGGAGGTACTCGAGCTGCGCCAGCAGCTGCTGGAGGCGTTCGGTACTGGCTTGGGCGACGGTGAAGGTGATGGTGTCCGGTGTCGCCAACGCCTGGCCGGTGGCGGAACGGGGACCGGAGGACCCCGCCGGGATGCTGAGGGTTTCGGTGCTCATGGGGATGAATGGTGCGGTGGCGTCGAACGACAGGGACTTGGGCCCGGTTCTCGTCCACGACCCGGCCACGGGCGGATTGAAGGTGGGCGTACCGGCGCTGGCCACGGGGGCCGAGAGATGGACGGTGACCACCTGGTTCGACGACACGTCGGTGGCGCCCGACGCCGGCACGGTGGAGGACACGGCAAAGGGCGTCGTGACAGAGCCCGTCTTTCCCCCTCCGTGATCCTTGGACGCGTGACGGGAGTCCTCGACGTGCCTTCCCACCACGAACGCTCCCGCCGCCACCACCACAACGATGACGACGACGATCACCGTGGTCCACAATCTCCGATGGCGTCGGGGCGGGGGGACGAGGATCTGGTATTCGGGCATGGCTCCTGATGCTCAGGGGGAAGGGGGGTTCGGGATGTCACTGCCCTGCCGCTGGTCGCTGTGCAGGAAATCCGCGCCCTCGACAGTAGTCATCGGCACCGCCCAAGCCGTTTCAGGCAACGGGGCGCTTCGAAACACCCTCCGTATCCGGCCCGTTCTGACCCGGGGGTTCAATCGAGCCGGCCGGTGGCGTACCGCTCGATGGTGGGCCCGGTCCACCGGGCCACCTCGGCCCGACTGGCGGACGCCATGGGCTCCATGCGCATGACGTACCGGTTCCAGGCGATCCCGAGGAGCTGGGACGACACGAGGGCTCGCCGCCGCAACATGGTGGCCTCGTCGTCGCCGGGCGCGCCGTGGAGCCCGATGCGTTCGGCCACGAACTCCCGCATGTTGTCGGCCACGTCCGCAGAACCGGCCATGGCCTGCGCCAGGCTGACGAACACCGACGAGCCGGGCCCTTTCCCCTGCTCCCATCGGGCGAGGAAACGCTGCACCAACCGCTCGCCGCTGAACCCGGCGACGTGGACGTCTTCGTTGACGTGACGGGGATCGATGGGGAGGGCCATCGTCTCGACGAACAGGGCCGCCTTGTCGGCGAAGTAATGGTGGACGAGGGCGGGGTCCACGCCGGCGCGCCGGGCGATCCCCCGCATGCTGGCCTCGGCATAGCCGTCCTCGGAGAACGAGGCGCGGGCCGCCTCCACGATCTCGGCCCGGGTGTCCACCTTGCCCGGGCGCCGGCCCCGCCCCACCATCATCGACGCCCCCGGCCAAGGGGCCCCACGAGAAAGGGGCTTCCGGCGGTCCGGCGTTCCGTGCTATAACTCATCAGTGATGAATTCTACCAGATCCGCCCCGCCCCATCCCGATTCCCCCACGCCCGGCCTCCACACCGCCGAGCACACTGCGCTGGGACGGCTGGCGGGGTGGTGCTACGACCATCGACGCCGGGTCCTGCTCGTATGGATCGGGCTCATCATCATCATCACCGTGGTGGCCCAGTCCATGGGCAGTCGCTTCCAGGACTCGTTCGGCTCGGGCAACTCCGCCTCCCAACAGGTCCAGAACCTCCTGACCGCCCGCTTCCCCAAGACGGCGGGGACGAGTGCCGATGTCGTCATCTCGACCACCGGTTCGGTCCAGTCATCGGGGAACCGGTCGACCACGGCCACCATGGTCGGAGAGCTCTCGAGGCTCCCCCACGTCTCGAACGTGCAGAGCCCCTTCGCCCCGAGTAGTCATGACCAGGTCTCGTCGGACGGGCACATCGCCTTCGCCGTCGTGCAATTCGACGAGGACGTGTCCACCATCCCGAACGCCGCGGTCAAGACGGTGATCGACGTGGCGGACTCCTTCGACCGGGGCGGGTACCACGTCGCCCTGGGCGGCGGGCCGATCGGAAACGTCATCACCGCCGCCCCGGGGCCGAGCGAAGGGGGCGGGATCCTCGGAGCCATGATCATCATGCTCATCGCCTTCGGGTCGGTGGTGGCCATGGGCCTGCCCATCCTCACCGCGCTGTTCGGCATCGCCATCGGCTTCGCGCTCGAGGACCTGCTCAGTCACCTCTTGAACGTCCCGATCTTCGCGCCCGAGATGCTGGCCATGATCGGGTTGGGCGTGGGCATCGATTACGCCCTGTTCATCGTCACCCGGTATCGACAGGGGTTGTTCGAAGGACGCCAGCCCCGCCAAGCGGTGGCGACATCGCTGGCCACATCGGGGCGGGCGGTGCTGTTCGCGGGGACCACCGTCGTCATCTCCCTGCTGGGCCTCTTCCTCTTGCAGCTGCCCTTCCTCCAGGGACTGGCGGTGGGCACGATCGCCGCCGTGCTGCTCGTCATGGCGGCAGCGCTGACGTTGCTGCCGGCCATGCTGGGATTCGCGGGCCGGGCCATCGACCGGCTGCACCTCCCGAGGCTCCTGCAAACCGGAGCCACCCCGGCGCCCGACAGCTTCTGGTACCGGTGGAGCCGGATGATCCAACGGCGCCCGTGGCGGTCGGGCATCCTCGCCTTGCTGGTGTTGGTGGCCCTGGCCATCCCGCTGTTCTCCATGCGTCTGGCCTTCACCGACGCCAGCAACGACCCCACGTCGTTGACCACGCGCCAAGCCTTCGACCTGTTGGCGCAGGGATTCGGACCCGGGTTCAACGGTCCGCTGGTCGTGGCCGCCTCGCTGTCGTCGACCAACGACGCCGCCACCATGAACAAGGTGGACGCGGCGCTGCGGGGGACGCCGGGAGTCGCCTTCGCCGCTCCCGTCGAGATCAATGCCGATCGCACCGCCGCGGTCATCATCGCCTACCCGACCACGGCCCCCCAGGCTGCGCAGACCTCACAGCTCGTCACGAACCTGCGAACGACCGTCATCCCGGGTGCCACCGCCGGCACGCAGCTACGGGTGCTGGTGGGAGGCGAGACCGCGGCCAGCGTGGATGCGTCGAACTATCTGTCCCACCGCTTGCCGCTCGTGATCAGCGCCGTCATCGTGCTGGCGTTCCTGTTGCTGATGGCGGTGTTCCGGTCGGTGGTGATCCCGGTGAAGGCGGCCATCATGAACCTCCTGTCGGTGGGCGCCGCCTACGGCGTGATCGTGGCGGTGTTCCAGTGGGGCTGGGGCGGTTCGATCATCGGTATCGGCCACACCGGGCCCATCGACCCGTGGATCCCGCTCATGATGTTCACCATCTTGTTCGGGCTCTCGATGGACTACGAGGTGTTCCTCCTCAGCCGGATGCGTGAGGAGTGGCGCCGCACCGGAGACAACTCCGCGGCCGTCGCCGACGGTTTGGCCAAGACGGCACGGGTCATCACCAGCGCGGCCGCCATCATGATCTGTGTGTTCGGCTCCTTCGTGATCGGTGACCCGCTCCGGATCCTGAAGGTCTTCGGCCTGGGGCTCGCCGCGTCCATCCTCATCGACGCCAGTCTCGTGCGCCTCGTGCTCGTCCCCTCGGTGATGGAGCTGCTCGGCCGGTCCAACTGGTACATGCCCCGCTGGCTCGACAGGATCGTGCCCACCCTCGGGGCCGAGGCGGACCCGGTGGCGCCCGGACAAGGCGCCGACGATCAGGGGCCTGCCTCTCTCGACGGACACCCCTCACCGACCGAGATCACGGTGCCCAGCTTGAGCTGACCGGCCGGCCCGACTCCTAGCCGGCGCGGCGGTGTCTGTGCCCCCGCACCTTCTTGGGCGTCATGTTCCCGGTGCAAAAGCCCAGGGGGTTGTGCCCGTAGTGCCCGCTGGCCCAGGGCGAACGGATCACGGCGGTGGCGAAGGCCATACACGACGCCTTCCCCCCGGCGAGGACGTGAAGGATGCGGGCGTACCTGGGGTTCGACAGGAGCGTGGCGGCGTCGGCGGCGACGCCGACGGCCATGGTGGGGAAGATCGGTATGCCGGTGTCCTGCCCGCCGGCGGTGACCTGATGGGGATACCCGCCCGCACCGTGTGAGGTGTTGAGGGGGTTGTCGGCGCGAAGACCCCCCTCGTTCATGATCCACCTGGCGACGAGACCGACGTTGTCGGGCGTCGCCGGGATCGATCTCGTCCCGTGGGACTGCTGGTCGACCGAGGCGATCAGCGCCGCCGCCACCTGGGCGGCCTGGGTCGACTCCGGCGCGGCCACCAGGGGCGCCGAGCCCGGCGGCGGCGGCGCGGGGCGAGACGCCGGTGGCTTTGCCGGCGCGGCCACCGGCGCGGGCTTCGGAACCGGGAGCGGCGCGGCGCTCGTGGACGCCGGCGGGGCGGCGGTGACGGCGGGGGCCGGAACCGGTGGAGTTGCGGGGGGGTCGAAGGGGGCGGTCGGCGCCCTGCTGACCCGGTGAGCCGGGAGACCCGGCGCCGTCGCATCGGTCCGATGCACGACAGCCGACGCCGTCGCCGCGGCGACCGCCGTCCAGGCGCCTCCGGCCACGACCAGCATGGCGGTGAGGGTCAGCAGTGCCCGTCGATGCCGATCCAGACGCCGCAGTGCCCTCATCGCTCCCCCTGGGCCGGATCATACGATCCGGGTGCCGAGCGTGCTCTTTGGCGACGGTCCATCGGGGCGTGGCGAGGGCCCATCCACCACGACGACGGGCGATCTCGCTGCGAAGGACCTGACCGGGTCCCGTATCCTCACCCCATGGAGATCGCCGGCAAGGTCAGCGTCATCACCGGAGCCGGGTCGGGGATCGGCCGGGCCTGTGCCCGGTCACTGGCCGCCCGAGGCGCGGCGGTGGTGGTGGCGGACATCGACGAGGGGGGCGGGCGCGACACCGTGGCCGCCATCACCGCGGCGGGCGGGAGGGCGGAATACGTCGCGGTGGACGTGACCCGACTCGAGGACCTGTCGACCATGTTCGCGACGGCCCGAGAACGCTTCGGCGGGACCGACATCCTGTGCAACAACGCCGGCATCGTGTGTGGCGAGCCTCTGTGGCCGGCCACCGATCCGCACCTGCTGTCGTCCCAGGTCATGGTGAACCTGGGGGCGGTGATCCTCGGCACCCGACTCGCCGTCGATGTGCTCGGTCCCCGGGGCGGCGGCGCGATCGTGAACATCGCGTCACTCGGAGCGCTCCTCCCCCTCGAGGACGAGCCCGGGTATTCCGCCACCAAGGCCGGGGTGGTCATGTTCACCAGGGCCTGCGCCGCCTTGCAGCGGACCCACAACATCCGGGTCAACGCCGTGTTGCCCGGGCTCGTCGACACTCCTCTTCTGGCCAAATCGGGCGACGGCTCGACCGAGGCCGCCTGGGCCAGCCAGGCGCGTGCCATCCTCCCCCTCCTCTCGCCTGACGACGTCGCCGATGCCGTCGTCGACATCGTCGGAGACGACAGCCTGGCCGGTCATCACCGCATCGTGGGTGAGCTGCCCGACTTCGTCTCCGAGATGCTCTGAGGCCGGGGGCGCCGCAGTGACAGCCCGGCGCGACCTCCGCTTCGCCGTCGTCGGCGCCGGGATGGCGGGGATCCTGTCCGCGGTCACCTTGCGACAGGCCGGGATGGAGGACTTCACGGTCTACGAGAAGGCCGACGGCCTCGGGGGGACCTGGCACGCCAACACCTACCCCGGGCTCACCTGTGACGTCCCCTCGCACCTCTACTGCTACTCCTTCGCCCTCAATCCCGAGTGGAGCCACATGTATCCCCCGGGCGAGGAGATCCAGCAGTACTTCGCGGACGTGGCCGAGCGGTTCGGGGTGATGCCGCACATCCGGTTCGGTGACGAGGTCGTGCGCTGCGAGTTCGGCAGCGGCCGGTGGCAGCTCACGACGGCCGGGGGCCATCACGACGAGGTCGACGTCGTCATCGCCGCCACCGGTGTGCTGCATCACCCGCAGTACCCCGAGATCGAGGGCCTGGAATCCTTCGGTGGTGCCGTCTTCCACAGCTCGCAGTGGGACCACGGCGTCGAGATCGAGGGCCGGCGCGTCGGGATCGTCGGGACCGGGTCGACGGCATCGCAGATCGTGTCGGCCATCACGGCGCGCGTCGAGAGGTTGGTGTTGTTCCAGCGCACCCCGCAATGGATCATGCCGGCGGCCAATCCGGCCTTCAGCGCCGAGCAGAAGGCGGCGTTCCGAGATGACCACGCCCTGATCGAAGAGATCCGCACCAACGCGTCGCAGGTCTACGACACCTTCTCCGGCGCCATCGTCGACGCCGCCTCTCCGATGATGGGGATCATCGAAGATGCGTGCCTGGCCAACCTCGAGGACAACGTCGAGGACCCCGCCCTGCGCGAGCGCCTGCGGCCGGACTATCGGGCCGGGTGCAAGCGCCTCATCGTGTCGGGAGGCTTCTATGGGGCCATCCAGAGTCGCAACGCCCAGTTGGTCACTGACGCCATCGACCACGTCGAGCCGGCCGGCGTGCGCACCGTCGACGGCACCTTGCACG
The DNA here is from genome assembly GCA_050011815.1 of Acidimicrobiales bacterium. Lineage (GTDB taxonomy): Bacteria > Actinomycetota > Acidimicrobiia > Acidimicrobiales > UBA8190 > Chersky-840. The sequence continues at coordinate 27,254 of JBEKIJ010000028.1, forward strand.
AGCTCGACGTCCTGGTCCTCGCCACCGGGTTCAAGGTCAACGCCTTCGTCCGCCCCATGTCGGTCATCGGGCGAGACGGCAGGACCCTCGACCAGGACTGGGCCCAGCGGCCCGAGGCGTACCTCTCGATCTCGGTGCCCGGTTACCCGAACTTCTTCATGTTGAACGGGCCCAACGGGCCCGTCGGAAACTTCTCGCTGGTGCAGGTGGCCGAGCTGCAGCTGGGCTACATCATGCAGCTGGTCGAACGGCTCCGGGCCGGTGACTGCAAGGAGATCAGCGCGGCGCGGCCCGCCCTCGACGAATTCGAGCTAGCCCGTGTCGAAGCGGCCAAGAAGACGGTGTGGTCGTCGGGATGCCGAAGCTGGTACCTCGACGACAGGGGCATCCCCGCCGTGTGGCCCTGGCCCTTCCAACGGTTCCGGGACGAGATGGCCACCCCGAGATGGGACGCCTACGAGCTCAGGGGGTAGACCCGAGCTGTCGGGCTCAGGCGTCGGGCAGGGCCCAGTTGCGATCGGGGTGCTGCGGGGGGACGTTCATGGCCTCGGTCGGTGCCCACCCGCTCGCCGTCACGTCCTCGAGGACGTGCACCATGTTGTAGGCGTCCTCTTCGTAGGAGAACTTCCCGTCGCCGGCGTAGCGCAGCCGGGAGTAGGCCGACTGGGTGTAGGGCGTGCCGTCGGCCCGGGTGCCGGGGATGATCTGGGTCCACTTCACCACGACGTCGTCGCCTTCGATGGCGGTGAACTCCACCGGGAACTTCCAGTCCATCAGGCCCACCATCGAGTGCTCGAGCCACTCGGCGATGGCCTTCTTCCCCTGGATGCGACCCCACGCCGCGTCCACGTACACGGCGTCGTCGGTGTAGAAGTCGGCCAGCGCGCCGAACCCGTTGGTCTCGAGGCCTTCGTCGATGCGGCGGCGCAGCTCGCGGTAGCGGTCGACGACGGCCTGGACCTCGGCCCGGGGATGGGGTTGCGAACCTGGAGTCATCGGGCGAGGGTAGCGCGGGCGGCGAGAACCGCGCCCCCCGGCACCGGTGACGACGGGATCAGACCCGGTCCAGCTCCAGCATCCGGATGGCGTTGCCGCGCAGGATCTTGTAGGCCACGTCGTCGTCGAGACCGGCGCACAGCTTCTCGATATACGCCTCGGAATGAGGCCACGTGGTGTCGGTGTGCGGGTAGTCGGTCTCGAAGCAGATGTTGTCCTCGCCGACCTCCTCCAGCGAACGCAACCCGTGACGGTCGGCGGTGAAGCACCCGAAGATGCGCCCGTAGTACTGCGTCGAGGGACGAACCGGGATCTGCTCCTTGGCTCCCGTCCAGGCGTCGTGCATCTCCCACACGGTGTCGGCCCGCTCGAGGATGTAGGGAATCCACCCGATCTGGCCCTCCGAGTAGGCCAGCTTCAGCTTGGGGAACCGCAGCAGATTTCCCGAGAAGAGCCAGTCCGCCAGCGAGGCGATGGCGTTGTTGAAGCCCAGGGTGACGCCGACGGCCTTGTTCGAGTCCGGCGACGCCACCGGGTTGGAGCTGCTCGACCCGACGTGCATACACACCGTCACGCCGTAGTCGTTGCACACCGCCCACAGCGGGTCCCAGTAGTCGGTGTTGATGCTGGGCAGCTTGAGGCGCGTCGGCATCTCGCTGAAGGCGATGGCCCGGACGCCGCGCTCGGCATTGCGCTTCGTCTCGGCCGCGGCGAGCTCCGCGTCCCACAGGGGAATGATGCACAGAGGGATGTTGACGCCGCCCGAGGGCTCGCACCATTCCTCGACCATCCAGTCGTTGTTGGCCTTGACACAAGCCAGGCCGAGCTCTTTGTCCTTGCCCTCGTAGAACGTCTGGCCGCAGAACCGGGGGAAGGTGGGGAAGGGCAGCGACCCGTCGGTGTAGTTGAGAGCCAGGTCCTTCACGCGCTCGTCACGGTCCCAGCACCCCTTGCGCATCTCGTCGAAGGTCGTGGCCGTCATCGTCATCTGGGTGCGGTCGAACACGATGTTGCCCTGGGCGTCGAGCGTGGTCGAGGCCTGGGGAATGGCCACGAACTTCTTCTGCACGTAGATCAGCTCGTCGTCGTAGTACCAGGCGTCGCCCCACTCGCCCTCGGGGTCCTCGACCATGTCGTACTTGGCGCCCGACAGGTGCTTGAAGCCCCCCCACTTCTTGCGCTCCACCCGTGGGCCCCGTTCCCGGAACTTCTCCGGCAACCAGGTCTGCCACACGTGGGGGGGCTCGACGACGTGGTCGTCCACACTGATGATCTTGGGTAACGCCATGCCGTCGAGAATACTTGTCCCTGACGTCGGTGTCAGGGTCGGGTCCCGGGCCCCTCGGGCGTGGCAAATTGCCTGACGATCGTCGTCGTGGCACCGGGCCCGGCCACCGGACCCCGTGGCCGCCCTGAGGAGCGAGGATGCGCCGGATCCGACCGACATCGTCAGCCGTGCTCGTGAGCGCCATCGTGCTCCTGGCGGCCTGCACCACCTCGCCGTCGACCGGGAGCCCTCGCCGCGCCACCCATCACGCACCGAGCTCCACGCTCGGCGCCGGCCCCCCCGCCGTCCCCACGCCGGCGAACCCGGCCACGGGCCCGATCGGACCACTGCGCTCTCCGGGCGGGCCCTTCCTCGTCGACCACGACGGCCGCGCCGTGCTGATGCACGGCGTCGACCTCGTCTACAAGGTGCCCCCCTTCGAGGTCGAGGTGAACGGCACCGGGCCCAATGTCCTCACCGGACCGGAAGTGCAGCGCATGGCGACCCTCGGGTTCGACGTCGTCCGCCTGGGCATCATCTGGAAGGGCCTCGAGCCGGGAACCGCCTCCATCAACGATCGGGGCATCTGCTCCCCAGGAGCGCCCCGGGCCTCGGGACCGCACCAGTTCGACGCCGCGGTGTTCAACACCTATTTGAGCAATCTCGATGCCACCATCGCCCTCCTGGGCCGGTACGGCATCTACTCCCTCATCGACATGCACCAGGACGTGTACAACGAGGCCTTCGGTGGTGAAGGTGCTCCGGACTGGGCGGTGTGCACCAACGGCGCCAAGCCCGAGCCGAAGCTGAACGTGCCGGACTGGAGCGTCAACCTCCAAGGCCCCGGCGTCGTCGCCGCCTACACGCACTTCTGGGACAACAACGTGGTGGGAGACCTGCAGGGCGAATTCGACTCCGTGTGGGCACGGGTGGCCGCCCACTTCAAGAACGATCCGTGGGTGATCGGCTACGACCCGTTCAACGAGCCCTACGGCCAGGGAGTCCCTCCCACCGGGAACGGGGCGGGGTTCGATGCCGAGCTCCAGTGCTTCTATGCGGGTCGCGCCCACCCCGGTGTGAACCAGGCCGGCAAGGCGGTCACCTGTCCACGTGATGACCCGAAGGTCGGGGTGATCCCCCGGATCGAGGCCGCGGACCCCAACCACCTCGTCTTCTACGAGGGCAACTACGCCACGGATTCGGGTCCACCCAACCACATCGGTCCCATGCCGTTTCCCCGCCTGGTCCTGAACTTCCACGACTACTGCTTCTTGCACGTCCCCAACGGCCCCGAGACCTCGAACTACGCGACGGTGTGTGGCCCCTCGGAGAACCTGGTCTTCACCGAGCATGCCGCCCAGCGCTCCCGCGACGCGACGTCGCAGCAACCCGGTGGTCCCGCCTCACTGCTCACCGAATTCGGAGCCACGACCGATGCCGCCGACCTGGGGCGGATCACCGCCGACGCCGATGCGCACCTCACGGGCTGGATCTACTGGGAATGGCTCGACTACGACGACCCCACGGGATCCCACGATTCGGGGCTCTGGCCGCCCACCCCACCCACGCAGGCGATGCTCCAGGTCCTGTCGCGTCCGTACCCCTCGGCGGTGGCGGGGACACCGACGGCGACGTCGTTCAACCCCGTCTCGGGGCGTTTCACGCTCGCCTTCCGCGCCGATCCGGCCATCACCGAGCCCACGGTCGTCTCGGTGCCCGTGAGCACCCACTACGCCGACAGCTACTGCGCCCAGGCGACCGGCGCTCGCATCACCTCGGCACCGGGCGCCGACTTCGTCGACGTCCAGAACCCCGCCACGCCGGCGCACGTGACGGTGACGATCACCCCGGGTCACTGCTGATCCGGGGTCGAGACGAACGCCACACGAACGGTCGGCGCTCGTGTCCTGGTCCGACCGAAAGGGGCGGGGCCACATGGCCCCGCCCCTTTCTTCCTAACTCCCGTTGTGAACCCTCTCGGGTCGTCTCGACTTCGCCTTACAGCGTGGCGGAGCTGGAGCTCGAGTCGATGTCGATGTGGTCCACCGGACCGGCCGTGCATCCGCCGATCAGGTTGGTGTTGTTGGCGTCATTGGTCAGTCCGGCCATGATGTCCGCCGCGTGGGTGGCGGTCGGGTACGAGCCACCCTTGACGGTGCCGTGATTGACGATGAAGCCGACATCGGCGCCAATCGAACCCTCAGATGCCTTGGAGCCCTTGAGGAGTCCTCCACCGACGGGAAGATTGTTGACGGCCTTCTTGAGACCTTTCAACGTGGCCTTGGATCCCTTGGCGCTGGTGAAACCGCTGCAGAGCCCGAGGTACCAGCCCGTCTTGCTGTTGCCATCGGTCTTGTAGTTGGCGTCCTTGGACGACTTCGTGGAGATGGTGAGCGTCTGGCTGAAGCCCGCCACGGGCCCCGAGGCGGTTGTGCACCCGCTGTAGGTGGCGTTGATGACCGTGGTCCCCAGGTCGCCCTTCGCCGAGACGACGCCCGCCACACTCAGGGGCGGCGAGATGCTCACCGCCGCCGAGAAGGTGCAATTGACGGGGTTGGGCGGTGGCTTGGCGGCGAAGGCCGACGGGCTGAACGCAGCCAACGTGCCGGCCGGGAGGGCGAGTGCCAGGACGCCCATCAAGATCTTGCGGTTCGTGTGCATTGCATGTCCTCACTTCTGAAGGTTTTCGGATTGACCCTGCTCGCCATGTCCCCCCCGCCAAAGTGCGACGTCGAAACAAAGCAACACCTCAACCTTGCACCGCCGGCCGTTCCCAAATAGAGCAGATGGTCACTGTCTCGACCGGCGGTCGGCGGCGGCGTTTGCCCCGACACGGAGAGGGAGAATGCGCGGCGATCGCGGGCGCCTCGGTGACGTCGGTTCCCGCAGCACACAGCTGAAACTCAGAAAGATGGCAAGGCGTCGGGCTCGGGTCGACCACGCCCGGCCAACAGTCAGCGACCGGACGCCAACCCTCTCGTCACGGCGCGCCGCACGTCCATCTCGGTGTGTCGCGCACGCGCACGAACGCCGTGTCGATCAGGGACACGGACCGGGAGTCACCGTGACCTCGACCGTCTCGATCGTCTTCGGATTGGTGACCTCCACCGCTCCCTTGAGCTTCTGGAGGGAGCCCGCCGAGGTCCGGGCGCAGTACCCCCTGGGATACCCCTGGGCAGGAACCGTGATCAACGTCGGTGCCCGGACCTTGGGGTTGGAGAGGAAATTCAAGTAGAAGGCCCCCGATCCGGCGTCGTAGTCGATCAAGGTCAGGGAGCCCGCCACCGCCTGAGGGTAGGGCTGGGACAGCGCCTTGGCGATGGGATGAAGCTGACCCGAGGGGCTGGCCAGTGCCTCCGCGGAGCTCCCGGTGGGATCGTCGTAGTACTTCCATGACCAGTAGGTCCACCCGACCAGAGATTGGTCCGCCACCCTGGTCAGGTTCTGAAGCAACGCCGAGCTCTGTGTCGCACCGAACTCGGACATGAACAGAGGCAATCCGAGCGGTTCGGACGGCGTGGCCACCAGAGGGCCTTCGGTGGAGCGCCTGACGAAGGTCGACTCCTCCTGGGCGACACAGGCAGAAAGGTTGGTCGGATTGCCGGTGACCCCACTGCGGAAGCTGCAGTAGTCGTGGAAATTGAGAACGAGGTTGGGGTAATTCATGGCACCCACGTAGTTCGGGGCCCCGCCGCTGGCGAAGATCGTCGGCTCCCGGAAGATCAGATGGTTCGGGTCCACCGAGCGAATCGTCGGAATGAGACCCTGAGCCGGGACATCGGGGGAGCAGGCGATCGTCTTTGTGCTGTAGAGGAGGTGCCCTGGGGATGCGGAGCCGGTGTAGAAACATTCGAGCCGGACGTCCAACTGTTCTGGGCTCAAATTGTCGAGGGTGGTCGTGAAGGGCTCGTTGATGGGGTCATAGCCGACGACCCATGGATCGCTCTTGAAGGTCGAGGCGACGGCGGCCCAGGCTCGGTCGTACTCGCCTTGGATGTCCCCTTCCACGCTGTTGTTCCAGAAATTCCGGACAGCGGCATTGAGAGAGGGGGACGCGTAGCTGTTGGACCAACGTCCGGGCAATGTCTTGATCGGCAACCCGTTCGTACAGACAGCCCATTGGGGAGCCCCTTCACCCCGAAAACCGGTGCTGTAGACGTCCTGGTGCATGTCCAGGAGCGTGTAGACGTGATCGTGGGCCAGGAGGTTGACCGTCTGTTGCACCCTCGACAGGTAGCTGTCGGCGATGGACTGGTTCCATTGATGCGGATCGTGGGGGACGCCGGGCGAGCAGATGGCGGGATTGTTCGTCTTGAGGGTGCCCGGCTCGATCCCCGCCCAGATGATGCCCAGGCGAACGACGTTGAACCCGAGGCCGGCGATGGAAGCGGCGTCTTTGCTCGTGAAGTTCCACGCCTTTCCCGGATCGACGTAGAGCTCGTAGGGCGGGCGCTTGTAGACGGCGTTGACGCCGTGAAGGATGACCACTCGGCCGTACTGGTCGTAGAGGAAGCCACCCTGGGGGCTTGACAGCAGCCCGTGGACGAAGGGGCTCGTGGCCGAGGAGGGGCTGGCGGGGAGGGCGGCTGCTCCTACCGTCGGCGCCCACCAGATCGCCGTCATCACGACCGCGCTCACCATGGCCGTCACCGCCGACCCGGGTCTGGATGTCGGACGCACGGCGGTACCGTATCCCGCCTCGCGATTGGTGGTCTCGTGCCGACGACGAGGCTGACGAAGACGATCCCGGGATGCGTCGCCGGGCACTTCGGTGCCCCGAGCCGCATCGCCTCAGAACCTCTCCCCCGGCGTGCCCGGCCGTCCGAGCTCTTGCCGGTCCGCCCCCAGGGCCACCGGAACCAAACGCCGCCCCCGGTCGTCAAACCCCGCGTACAGAAGAGGGAGGCGTGCCGTGTCCAGAGCAAGGGCAGTTGTGGTCATCTCGGCTGTGGTGGTGTTGGCCGGGGGCGGGGTCGCCTTGGCTGGGGGGGTCGGAGGATCTGATGGAGGAACCAAGCCCTCGGCGGCGATCCCGGCCCGGGCACCCTCGCCACGGTCGCCGGCGAGTGCCAGCGGCCCGGCCCACACGGTGAACGCAGACCCGTCGATCATGGCGGCCTGCCCCGACGTGGGCGAGACCACCGGGAACCCGTCGGTCGGCGGAACCGCCACGCATCTCTTCACCCGGACCTCCGGAGACGGTGTGACCATCCGCGTCTACCGCCTCGCCGCCACCGACATCGGCTGTGGTCCGGTACCCGTCTCCGGCGGTCCTGTCTCGCCGGCGCCGTCGTGCGTCTCCAGCCAGCAGGTGTCGATCGAGATGTCCGACGCCACCGCCGTCGGCCTGGGTGACCTGGGGTGGTCTGTTGCCTCTCCATCCTCGACCGGCTCGTCGCCTTCAACGCAGCTGCAGAGCACCTCGGCGGGAGCATTTGGAGTGGCGGAAGGCGACCCGGTGTGGTGGGTGGCGATCCAGGTCGGTCCCGAGGTCGCCAAGGCCGAGGTGACGTTCGCCGACGGTTCGACCGACGAGATGGCGCCGGTGGACGGCGTCGTGGTGCTCGCCGATCACGTCTCGGTGGGCGCGACATCGGACCCCGACAGCGTCACGGGCTCGGTCGAGCTGTTCGACGGGTCGGGCGCTGTTCTGAGCACCCTCCCCCTTCCCCAGCAGCAAGTGCCGGTGCTGCCCGTGCCGGTCCCGTCGCCCGGTCCGGTCGTCAACGGTTCGGGGGCGGGGGCCGGTTCGGGTTCGTCGAGCGCAGGACAAGCCGGCCCGACCACCACCACGAGCGGCGTCACCGGTTCGAGCGCGTCGTCGCCCCCTGTCGGCGCTGGACCTGATGACACCACGTTCGCCTGTCCGATGATCCCCGCGGCCGGCCTGCCGTCGACGCCGACGACGGCGCCCGGGGCGTCATCGTCGTCACCGAGCAGATGATCACCGGCGGTGGCCGAGGGCGATGTTCTAGAGCACGCCGCTGACCTGGAGCCCGAACGCGCTGGGTCGGACGGGGAGCACCCGATAGCGGCTGTCGAACTCGGGCACCCGATGGTCGAACATCTCCTTGGCCTGCGGCGTGGCGCTCAGAATCGTGATCGAGCCGCCATCGCCCCCGGCGCCGTTGATCTTCCACCCGAGGGCCCCGTGGGCCGCCGCCATGTCGATCATGGTTCTGGCGTCGGCGCCCACCAACGCAGGATGAAGCGCCTTCTGCGCCTCGGTGTTGGCGATCAGGGCCCGACCGAAGGCGTGAAGATCCCGGGCCAGCACGGCATCGCGAGCCTCAGTCGCCGCATCCCGGAGCCGGGAGAACACCTCCGAGCCGCGAGAGGCCAGGTCATCGATGACCCGGCGGTGCAGGTCCGACGAGCGATGGGGACGACCGAGAAAGACGAGGGAGAGACAGCTCCCGAGCTCGTCCCAGGCCGGCAGGGGGTGCACGACGGCCTCGGGGTACCGATCGATCTCGAGGTAGTTGATCCCGCCCAACGCCGCGCTCAACTGGTCCTGGATCCCGCTTTGGGCGCCGAGGACGTCGACCTCGAGCCGATGGGCCGCATAGGCCACGTCCCGGGGTGACAAGGGCTCGGCCCGCACCGCCGCCAACGCCCCCACCAGGGCGACGGCGACCGCCGCCGACGTCCCCGTGCCGCAACCAGCCGGGACCGAGGAACGCACCCTCGCTTCGACGGCCAGGCCTGGCGGGGGTGCGAAGGCGTCGACGGCGGCCTCGAGCAGCGGGTGACGAGCGGTGCGGGAGGCGCCGGGCACGATCGGGTACCGGTCACCGAAGCTCGCCACGTCGAGCACCACCCGATCCGGACCCTCCGTGGCGCGGATCGAGACCTCGACCCCCGGGGTCACGGCGATATTCAGGACCCGCCCCGGCCCACCGAACCACGTATCGGTCCAGCCCCCGTTGTCACAGATCCGGACAGGAGCCGAAGCCTCGATCATGGAGCACACCCCACGAGGATCAGGGCCTGTGGTCGACCGCTCCGACAGTCGTCGGCGCCCACCCGAAGGTAGCCGGTCGGGCCGAGGGCGCTCTCTCAACCTTCTCACAGGATCGGGGACCATGATCCGGGGCACCCGGTGTCTTCGCAGTGACGCGGGTAGACAAGCGCAGGAGACAGTCGATGGTCTCGTTGGCTTACGTCCGGCATGAGCTGTTGCGTCGCTGGAGCCGGACCCTGGTCACCGCCTTGGGGCTGGCTGCAGGCGTGGGCCTCGTGATGGGAATCGTCGGGGTGTCCAACGGGCTCTCCGACGCCCAGAACAGGGTCCTGTCCCCCCTGTCCACGGTGGGGACAGACATCGTCGTCGAGCGGACGGTGGGCGTCGCCAGCACGTCGGCGTCCGCCACGACGACGACCACAACCGCTCCCGGGGTCACCGGTCCTGGTGGCGG